>NZ_JABAIA010000001.1:0-712568 GCF_012641275.1 Chitinophaga varians
CATAGCTGTTGTACAGGCTCACCAGCTCACGCACCATCACCTGCATAGACCATTCGTCGGAGATTATATGATGAACTGACCAGGCCAGCAGGTATTCGGTGGCAGACAATTGCAGCAGCGCCACCCGTAACAACGGGCCGGCCGTCAAATCAAAGCCGGTATTGATAAACGTGTGAATATATTCCCGCGCGGCGTCTTCCGGTGAGGGCGCAGTGCTAAAATCCTCTTCCGTCCAGAAGCCTTCAGCGGCCGATAAAACAGATTGACGGGGAACGCCGTCTGCCAGTACAAAGACCGTACGAAGGCTCTCATGACGGGCTATCAGTTCACGGAAAGAAGCCGACAACGCCACACGGTCCAGCTGTCCGTGCAAACGGTACAACACGGGGATGTTATACGTAGCCGCATGTCCCTGCAGCTGCTCCAGTACCCATAGCCGTTGCTGTGAGTGCGACAGCGGGTAGTGCGCCATCGCCGCCGCAACAGGGATAGCATGATATATCTCCTTTTTAACAGCTTTCAGATAGGCAATAATGGCGTCCTTATTTTCTCTGATCTGCCCGATCAAATCCGGTGTCAAAGCACCTGCCGGCGCATTCAACTTCAGCTGCGTATCAACCAGCTGAAGTTGGACGCCCATTTTCCGGAGTTCATTTAATAACAATTCCATTTTCATAGAAATATTTCATCTGTGTTACCTGATAAATCAGCAGCAACGGGGTTATTGATCCATAACAGCATATCGATCTTATCCGAAAGTTGTGAGAGCAGCGGATTAACAAACAAATCTTCCAGGTTCAGTTTTACGGAGAGCTCTCTCAGAATACGGGAGTTGACCTGTATCACTTTCAGCGAATGTCCTCCTATCTCGAAAAAGTTATCATCCAGACCTACCCGGCCATTTCCCAGCACTTCTTCCCAGATGCGGGCCAGCGCCTGTTCCGTATCAGTAACGGGTGCGCGGAAAACCTGCCGCTGGGCCTGTGGCACCGGCAGCGCTTTGCGGTTTACTTTCCCATTACTGGTCAACGGGAACTGAGTCAGCTCCATGAAATAAGCTGGGACCATATACTGCGGCAAACGGTTTTGCAGCCAGGAACGCAGCGCTGTAACAGCGACGGTATTATCTGCCGTATAATAAGCCACCAGCGCCTTCTCCGCTCCGTTCTGATATACAGTGACGACCGCCTGGCGCAACAGACCGGAAGCAAGCAAACTTTCTTCTATCTCGCCCAGTTCAATACGATACCCACGGATCTTTACCTGGTTGTCTCTACGTCCGTAAAATGTTACTTCTCCGGTGGCCGTCCAGCTGGCAATATCGCCTGTGCGGTATAACTTCCCTTCACCATATGGATTGGGAATAAAGCGGTCACTGGTCAGTAAATCGTTGTTCAGATAACCCCGGGCAAGGCCATCGCCGGCTATACACAGCTCACCCGGAATACCTACCGGTTGCAGCTGTTGCCGCGCATCAAGGATATACAGCTGTGTATTGGTGACAGGCTTTCCTATCAGATGGGCCTGATCCGGACGGGTTATTTCCAGTGCAGTAGAGAAAATGGTCGTCTCAGTTGGACCGTACATATTCCACACGCGGCCTGTGCGCTCCAGCAGCTGACGGGCCAACCCCTCGCTCATGGCTTCCCCTCCTGAAATTACCTGTAAGCCTTTGCGGCCTTTCCAGCCACTTTCCAGCAACAGGTTCCACATGCCGGGCGTCGCCTGTAGTACCGTAGCTTCGCTGGTTTCCAACAACGCGCCTAACAAGTCAGGCATGTTGCATTCATTATTCCCGGCCACTATGAGCCGGCATCCCATTGTTAACGGCAACAGCAACTCTACCACCGACATATCAAAAGTATAGGTGGTGATCGCCACCCACCTGTCAGCCATACTGATGCCCAGCTGCTCTTTTATAAAACCAAGCACGTTGACAACACCTGCCTGGCGGACCAATACCCCTTTGGGACGCCCTGTAGAGCCCGATGTATAAATCACATACGCAATATCTTCCTGTTGATAAGCCGCAGCCACAGCGGTGTCTGCATAACCTTTCAACGTTTCTTCGTCACTCAGGTCCAACACCGGCACTTTGCCTTCATAACCGCTGGTAGTGTCATCTGCCAGGATCAGCTGCAGCCCGCTGTCTTCAATGATATAATCCAGCCTGTCTGCCGGATATGCAGGGTCCAGCGGAACGTACCCGGCACCCGCCTTCAGAATGCCCAGGATACCAATAACCAAATATTCATTGCGTGCGGTACTGATTCCTATTAACGGGTTTCCGTTGATACCGTGGCTGCGCTGCAGCCGGTTTGCCAATTGATTGGACAAACGGTCCAACTCCCGGAAAGAAAATGTTTTTTCTCCGCTGACAAACGCTGTCTCGTCCGGGTGCAGCGATACCTGCTGCTCAAAGCAGCTCACCAGATGCTGTTTTTTTAATCCCCGGTCTTTAGCGGTGGCATTGAATACATGCAACAACAAATGTTGTTCTTCCGATGGAATATAATTAAGCTCGCCCACGCTCATTTCCGGAGACTGAAGTATCTGGTCCAGGAGGCAATGCAGATGAGCCGCCATCCGCTCTATCCGGGACGGGTGATACAATACTGTATTATATTCGATGTGAAGCTGCAGCCCGTCATCATTTTTATCGAAATAGAACGTCAGATCAAATTTGCTGACAACATCACCAAGTTGCAGCCGTTCGGCCTGCATCCCTTTCAGCGCCAGGTCAGCCTTGCTGTCCTGACCGCCGCTATGCCACACCACCATTACATCGAACATCGGAGAGCGGCTCAGGTCACGTTTCAGCCCCAGTTCATCTATCAGCAGATCAAAGGGATATCCCTGGTGCGTAAAGCCCTGCATGGTTGTTTGTCTGGTATGTTCAAGCACTTTCACAAAACTGTCTTCCGCAACAATGTTATTTCTGAAAGCCAGGGTGTTGACATAGAACCCTACCTGTTCTTCCAGGTCAGGATGTTCGCGGCCCGCTACAGGAGTACCTATGATCAGGTCTGACTGTCCGCTGTAGCGGTATAACAGGATATTCACAAGCGCCATGACGCCCATAAACAAGGTAGCCTGCTTTTCCTTCAGCAGCTGTTGGAAACCGGCAGTCTGGCTGGCAGTGAACCGATGCCGCAGATACGCGCCCTGGTGTTTCAACATGGCAGGACGGTTATAGTCTGTGGGCAGCTCCAGCACCGGCAGGTCTCCTTCAAAATGAGACAACCAATACGCACGGTGTGCCTTAAACTGCTCACCGGCTAGTTCCTGTTGTTGCCAGGCAGCATAGTCCTTGTATTGAATTGACAGCTCGGGCAGGTGTACTTCTTTCCCCTCCACAACAGTGTTATACAACAGGTTGATCTCCCGTACCATGACCTGCATAGACCATTCATCGGAAATAATGTGATGCATGGAACACAGCAGTATAGATACGGTATCGGTTATACGAAATATCTCCAGCCGGAAAAGCGGTCCGTTTTCCAGGTCAAACTGCTGCATACTTATCTGACTCGCCGTATCCAACGCCATATTTTCCGCATCTGCCTTATCGCTAAAATCATGTAACACCAGCTTTATATTCGCCTCCTGCACCGATTGAATACGCTGCCTTGGCTCCCCGTCACGAAGCACAAAAACTGTACGCAGGCTTTCATGGCGCTCCACCAGTCGGTGAATGGCTACAGACAATGCATTTGTATCCAATATGCCCTTCATTCTGTAAATGGCCGATATATTATATGCTACCGACTGCTCATTAAACTGACTGACCACCCAAACCCGCTTCTGAGAGTTTGATAATTCATAACTCTCCATTGGAGCCACCCTGGGTATAGGCTGGTAAATCTCCTTCCTCACCTCACCGAGATAAGCAATAATAGCTGCTTTGTTATCCCTGATCTGGTCCAGGTAAGCAGGTGTCAATACCCCTGTCGGCGCATTGATCTTAAGCTGGGAGTCCACAAGCTGAATTTGTACGCCCAGCTTCCGAAGTTCATTCAGTAAAATTTGTAAGTTCTTCATATAATAATTTCATCTACGTTATTAGCTAAATCTGGTTTCGCAGGAGCATTCAGCCACATCATAATCTCCACCCGCTCGGTAAACTGTGCCAGGACAGGGTTCGCAAAAAGGTCCCGCAGTTCCAGTTTAACGGAGAAATCCTTAAACACTTTGGAGATCACCTGTATCGCTTTCAGCGACTGGCCACCTATCTCAAAAAAATTATCATTCATGCTGATACGGGGATGTTGCAAAATATTTTCCCATAGATGGGCCAGGGCTTTTTCTGTTTCTGTCTGAGGAGGATGATATACACGGGGACCGGCTTCCGGCGGCGGTAATAACTTCCTGTTTATCTTACCATTGGGGGTTAACGGTAACTGCGTCAACCGAACAAAAAATGCAGGCACCATATAATAGGGTAATCTTGCATGCAGGTATTCCCTTAATACTACCGCAGCATCATCATCGCCGGTGTAATAGGCTACCAGCGTTTTTTCATTGCTGTTGAGGAAAACATCTGCAACCACCTGGTCCACTAACCCTGAGCCAAGCAGGCACTTTTCTATCTCCCCCAATTCAATACGATACCCGCGCACCTTTACCTGGGTGTCCCTGCGGCCCAAAAACTCCACATTCCCGGCATGGTCCCATCGGCCAATATCTCCGGTGCGGTACAGAAGACCCTGGCCGTAAGGGTTCGCGACAAACCGCTCATTCATTAAAGACAAATTATTCAGGTAGCCAAGCGCCACTCCTTCACCGGCTATACATATCTCTCCGGGAACAGTGACTGGTTGCGGATGAAGCGCATGGTCCAATATATACACCTGCGTATTGGCAATCGGCTTCCCGATAAAATGTGTTTTTGTAATGTCTGTTACCGGAAAATAAGAAGCACATACCGTTGTTTCCGTTGGCCCGTATGTATTGAATAAGGGCACTTCGCCGAACAAATGATTGATATGGGAAGGCAACAACTCATCTCCCCCGCTAATGATCGCTCTGAGCGGACCAGGAAATGTCAGGCGGTTATTTAGTTCATTCAACACCAGCGGTGTCACGCTCAACACCGTGATCTGCTGTTTTTCAATCAGGTCAGCCAGGGCATCTGTATCCCGCCCTCCTGCTGTTGACAATACCAATACTCCCCCTTTAAACAATACCGGAAACATCTCTTCCACCATCGTATCAAAAGCGATGGATGACTGTAATACAACCCTGTCAGCTGTACCGATGTTAAAATAAGCGCCAAAGGCATGTATATAATTGGTGAGTGATCGCCGCGACACCATCACACCTTTGGGATGGCCAGTTGATCCGGAAGTATAGATCACATATGCCAGCTGATCAGGCGACACGGCATCCCTGTACCCGGTAGCTGTCGCTGTTGCTGCAATATCAATCAGTGACAACGTCTGTATACTATCATTACACCCATGCAATGACCCGTCTGTCAGCACCAGCGTCAACCGGCTATGCTCAAGGACATAACGTATCCGCTCCGCAGGATACTCAGGATCAATAGGAACATAGGCTGCCCCAGCCTTAAGAACTCCCAGGATACCAACTACCAGGAACTCATTCCGGCCCGTACTAATGCCAACCAGCTTATTATGGCTATCCCCAGGCAAACCGGCAATTATTCCGGCCACCTGATTGGCGCGCCGGTCTAACTCTCCATAGGAAATAGTCTTTCCTTCGCAAATAAGTGCCGTGGCGTCCGGCCGGAGCGCCACCTGGCGCTCAAAAATCTTCATCAGATCTGTATCCGGCAGCGCCCAGTCGACATGGGTATCGTTAAATCCATACAATACCTGCTCCCTTTCTTCAGACGACAGCATCATCACCTGATCAACAGGAACAGCCGGATGTTGACACACCTGTTGCAATATATTTTCCAAATGGTCACATATCCCTGATACATATGCCGCATCGTACAAGACTGTGCTGTACTTCACTTTCAGGCACAAGACGCCTTTGTCTATACTGAATTCGAAGAGCATATCGTTCAGGCAGGTATCGTTTTCGATTTCTTCAGTGTGTGCTTTCAGGTCCGCAAAAACCGTATCGAAGCCCAGTACCTCCTCAAAATTCTGGAATATGACCAGTACGTTATATGTAGTAAAGTCAGTCGCTTTCCGATGAGCGCTGTTAATATCCTCCATATTGAATGTCTGATGATCGTAGATCAGCAAAAGATCATGATGGAGCTTCTTCAGGAATGCAGCACAATTATCAGTCGCATCCGGTTGTATATTAACAGGCAGCGCGTGCAGAAAATATCCTATCTGGTCTTCCAGCTGTGGATGAGTGCGGCCTGCCGTATCTATCCCAATCAGCATGTCCTCCCTGTCGGTATAATTATACTTGTTGATCAGTAATGCTATGGCAGCTATCAGCACGCTAAAGACAGATACGTCCTGCGTACGGGCGACGCCGTGGACACTCTCGGTCATTTCTGCCGGAAAGTATTTTTTAAATACGTCTCCTTTGGCAATGCCTTTTTCAGTCGTCTGTCTGTCAACAGACGGAGGAATACGAACGCCAGTCGCAGACCCCATAAGGTATTGCTCCCAGAACAGGCGATTCTTCCGGTATTTTTCTGTCAGCTGTAATTGTTGTTGCCAGAAGACAAAATCCTTATACTGTATTTTCTCCGGTGCAGGTTGCGGTACGGCTACCCCTTCTTTAAGCATCCGGTACAGCTCTTCCCATTCCTTTCCTATCAGTTGAATGGACCAGCCATCGCTGATGATGTGATGTATGGAAAAAATAAGCACCCATTTATCAAGCGCCGTCTTCAACAGACAGCAACGGTACAGGGGTGCCTGTTCCAGGTTAAACGGAAAGCGCGCCAGCAAACGTTTTTGCTCTTCCAACCGTGTCTCCGGGTAGTCCAATACTGTCAAATCTTCGTTTAACCATACCGGTTGTACCTGCTCCGGCGGGCACAACACCTGGACCGGCTCATTGTCTTTCCATTGAATGGCGGTCCTGAGCACGTCATGTCGCAGTATTAACAGGTGGAAGGCTTCTTTCAGCAGGCTTTCGTCCAGCTGGCCCTGCATCTCTACCGAAAAGGAGATGTTCAGGTTGGCGGAATCCGGTGCCATCATATGAGCCACGTAGATCTGCTTCTGGCCCCAGCTGAGCGGATAAGATGTTTCACCGGGAGCTTTAGGTATGGGCTGCACTGTACTACTGCTTTCTTGCCTTTGTTGCAGCAGCGCTTCCAGGCCTCTTTTGGTGCCTGCTTCGTACAGCATGGAAAAGGATATATCATATTGATGCCGGCTAAGCGCGTTGATCAACGACATAGCTTTCAGGCTGCTCAATCCGGCATTGAACAAACTTTCGTCCGGGTGGATATCACCATGGATACCCACTTGTTTTAAGACGGTTGTCAGTACGGTAGCGACATCCTCATTGTTTGCCAGGTTTTCGTGGTCCCGTTCCATTTGTTGCATCGTCGCTATTTCCTGGTCGAAGGAACCATTCAGGAGCGCTTCTTTCAACCGGAAATGCATCACTTTTCCGCTGGTGGTTTTAGGGATGCTGCGTATCGGCAATATATAATCCGGATAGATGTCCATCCTGGCTGCCAGGAGTTCCCTGATACGAATTGCCTGATGGAAAAATGTATTTATACTACCCTTGAATAAAACAAACAGTACTATCTGCGCAGCTATTTGCGGTGCTGCCACGCCAACAGCTACCACGCTGCCAGGTCTGATATCCAGCTCCCGCTCTGTCAGTTGTTCGATGTCATGCGGATAATAATTTTGCCCGTTGACGATGATGATATTTTTCTTCCTTCCTGTTATCACCAGGTTTTGGTGATGAAGAAATCCTATATCTCCTGTACGGAGCCAACCATCTGCAGTAAACAGGCCCGAATAGTCCGGCTGACGATAGTAGCCGGCAGTAACGTTCTTTCCTTTTACCTGGATATTGCCAATGAACATGGCGGGCAGGACAACATCTTCGTCGTCCGCAATTCTCACCTGGCAATCCGGTACCGGATATCCACAATCGGCAAAGCCCAGGCTTTCCCCGTCGTCCGCGCTTCCGGGTATAATCCGTTCACCTGTTTTCAGCTGCTGCCGCTTGCAATAAACAAATGTGAGCTGATGGCCTACATCCGGCAAGGTCACCGCCACAGAGGCTTCCGCAAGGCCGTAACCCGGAAACATTGTATGTTCGCCCAGTCCATGGCCGCGCAATAGCTGAACGAACCGCCTGGTGATAGTCTCTGAAATAGGTTCTGCGCCATTTATGATCACCCTTACATGATCAAGCTGCCATCTTATCGTCTGTTCACCGGACTCCATGGATTTCATGAGATACTGGAACCCAAAATTGGGAGAATACAATATGGAAGCCTTAAACCGGGTGGCTAGGTCCATCCAGAGCAACGGGCGCTTGATGAAAAGCGTGGTAGGCATAATCACCTGGTCACACGCCGCCACAACATTTGTAAGATGAAAGCAAATCATGCCCATATCATGCGTCAGTGGCAACCAGGACAAGGCTACATCTTGTGCTGAAATGGCCAGACGTGAAGCGATAGCCCGGGTATTGGACAAAAGGTTGGCGTGTGTAAGCACCACTCCTTTAGGATCTCCGGTGGAGCCGGATGAATACTGTATATAAGCCACGTCCTCTTCGTATATCCGTGGCAGCATAGGTATCCCGCTATCCCCCGCTATATGAAGGTCCGCTATGTCAATCCGTTTTATCCTGCCGGCATCTGCGGAATGATTATTTTTAATATAAGCGTCAAAGTCCCGGTAAAAACTTTCCTCCGCAACAATGGAAGGTTGTCCAAGCTGATGCAGGATGTTCCATACTTTTTCCTTGTGTTGTTCCTGGCTGCCCGGTGCAACGGGCACCACAATGATTTTGGCGAGGATACAGGCCCAGAACAATTTCAGGAAAAGCTCATTATCGCTGATAATGATCACCATTTCACTTCTTTCCTCCAATCCCAATGCCTGCAAGGCCGCCGCCATATGCAGCACCTGTTGATAAAAATCGCGATAGGAAATGGAGTAGCAGTCTTCTCCACCTCTGACCAGTGTTATTTGTTTATCAGACATCGCCGTCTTCCTCAGGCTCTCAGCAAGCGTAAGACGGGTTAAAAGCGTTTCCATAACTACGTTGGGTTTAAATCAGCTCACATCCTGCACCATTTCCTGTTTGCTGCTGTCATAGGTAATTTCTCCAAAATTGAATTTTATGATCCTGCTGGCATACCGGTAGTATTCGTCATCATGGGTAATGACAATTACCGTTTTACCATTCTTCTGCAACAGCGGTACAAGCTCTGTATAAAAGTACCGCCTGAAATTCGGGTCCTGCTCTGCGGCCCATTCATCCAGCACTATTATCGGCTTGCTTTCAAGCAACGCATAGATCAGCGCGAGGCGCTTTCTTTGACCCTTTGACAGATTATGATTGAACCTGTCACCGTCATTCTCCAATTCTATTTTATCGTTCAACTTAAGCAGAGAGATCAACTCGTACAACTCTGTATTCGTGGTCGTCATATCGACCTTGTCATAGTTCTCATTAAACAGATGCCCGTCCGTAAAAACAGCTGAAAAATAGCTTCGGTAGTGTCCAATATCTTCAGACAACAGGTCATTTCCGTTTAGCAATATCTTGCCTGACCTGGGCCTGACAAGCCCGGTAAGCAGCAGGCCAAACGTGCTTTTCCCGCTACCGTTGCCACCTATGACGAAGATGACTTCTCCCTGCTCAATACGCATATTGATGGGAGACATGAGGAAAGTGGTGGTTTTGTTGTTACTGCTTACATACTGATATTTTACATCCACAAACTCCAGGTCGGAAAAACCACCCGATGCACGCTGTAAATCCCTGGCAGTAAACTCCCCCTCATTGATACTAAGCCTGTGGTTAAAGATGACCAGCCTTTCATAGGCGATCTTTAAGGAATTGTAGGTGGGAATAATGGTCACCAGAATAGCGACAGGGCCAATCAGGTACATGATGGTAACAAGAAACGCCGCCTGCGTAGAAATGCTGGTTTTCATCACCAGAGGCAAAACAAACATAATCACGCCGAAAATCACGTACCAGCTGTAAGTACCGGATATCTCATTATCCAGGTACTTAATGGATGTTTTGTTGGTCAGCTGCCTGTTCTGTTCCCTGTTGGGAAATATCCAGTTATAGTACACATTATTGCTTCTGAGCACATTCAGCTTCAGTTCCCTAAAACCATGTATAGCGTCGTTTAAATAGCGATAGTAGTTATTCTGCAGGTCACGCTGACGATTCAGGTCTTTCTGAATACCCTTGTTTCTGATAAGATATACTACCAGCAGGACCGTCATGGTCATCAATATCACCAGCCCTCCCAGCGGCGCCGCCCAGAACATATAACCAAAACAACAAAGCACTACCACCATGGCATTGAATGCATTCATAAAAATTTCGGGGATATGTGCCAGCGACCTGGTATCATTGACAGCGGTATAAATATTTTCCTTTCCCAGTGCATCAAACTCCGTGAGTGTGGAGCAACGGATCTTTTCAAGAATGTTTTTCTCAAATTCGAAAGTGATGTTGCTGGTAAGCCGGATCATATAAACCTGGAAAAACCTGGAGCAGACAAGCGCCACCAACACAATGCCCACAAACAACGGTAATTTATATGCATCCGGGAACGAAAGTTTTTTCCCCGTCACGGTAGCATTGATAAAGAAAAGCAGCATTCCATTCAACAGGCTGTTGAGTAATCCGAAAAGCACGATGAATAAAATGGTACTCCTGATTTTACCGGAAAGAATCTGACTGATTTTCATAATTCTAGTTGTTGTTAACGCCAAACAAATCAAGCATGATATTGAATGTCAGGACAATGATCAATAAGTCGATATCATAGGGCGGATTGAACACAAAAGAATCTGACAGATATAGTTTCTTCAGTTGTTCAATGGCATCCGGGTTAAAAAATCCCTGGGCTTTGATCCTGTCATAGGAAAGCAGGTCGTTTACCCATTCCTTATTGGTTTTCAGCAAAGCCGGGCTTCCGGGGGCAACAAAACCGAATTTTTCCCGCCAGATAATATCCTGTGGTATGAAGTTATGAGCCACCTTTTTCAACAGGTATTTTTCATTGAAATTGTTCAGCATCATTCCGGGCGGTATCGTTTTCACAAATTCCACCAGTTCAATATCCAGGAAGGGATATCTTCCCTCTACACTGTTGGCCAGGGTCATCCTGTCACCATGGTCCGCAATCAGGTGGCCGGAAAGCCGCAAACGGAAGTCGGCATAGGAACGCTGATGGAAACGGTGTTTTCCCACCATCCGCCGTTTGTCCACGACGGCGCTTTTGAGACAGTCAAACTTGTCGTAGGTCTTATTGAGTGCAGGTGAATAAAGATATTGTTTGGTTTCCCTGAAGTCGTACTCATTTTTCTCATAAATAAATTCCCGGTCGCCCCATATGGTTTTTCTGATCTCTTTGTCGAGCAGCTCGTTCAGGTCCCCGGAATCGTCACTGTCTCCCTTCATGGTGTCAAACTTATAACCGGCGTAGCCTCCAAACAACTCATCTGCCCCTTCGCCGGACAACACGACTTTGATATCTTTTTGCCGGGCGGCTTCTGACAAAGCGATTGAGCAGAGGTTATAGGTCTCTTTCAGGGGCGTTTCGGCATAATAGACCACTTCCTTTAGTTTACTTTCCGCATCGGCCCAGCTGAAGGCGATATCATTGTGTTCTGTCTTCAGAAAATTGCTCATCAGCTGCTGATACTTCTGCTCATTGATGGTCTTATCTTCCATAGAGCCGCCGAAGCTTGCAGAAAAAGACTGGAATTTTTTGGATGGTGCCGCATGGGCCATCAGGGCGCCAATCAGGGAAGAGTCTAACCCGCCACTCAGGTAAAACCCAACAGGCACATCTGCATTCAGGCGGTAAGACACGGATTTTTTCAACAGCGCCTCTATCCCTTCCAAATAATAGGCCTCGTCTTTACTGGCCTGCGAAGAATTCTGGAGGTCAGGGTAGTCCAGGTCCCAATATTCATGGCTTTTAATCTGTCCGTCTTTATAAACGTTGTAATGTCCCGGCTTTACACTACAGATATTGGCGAAAATGGTAGTGGGACTAACATTGGACGGATAGGTCAATATCTGGTCCAACCCGTTCAAATCTATTTGCCGCCTGACGGCGGGATTTCCGAAGATGGCTTTTATTTCAGATCCGAATATCAGTGCTTCATCCTGTTCGGTATAGTAAAGCGGGCATATGCCGAAATGGTCCCTGGCCAGCAGAACCAGGTCGTTTTTCCTGTCGTCTATCGCCAGCGCGAACTGTCCATTCAGTTTCTTCAGGAAATCGGCACCAAAGGTTTCATATAGGGGAACGAGCACCTCAATATCGGAATTGGTCCGGAACTGATATCCTCTGCCCTTCATTTCCGCTCTCAATTCTTTGTAATTATAGATCTCTCCATTGCAGATGAGCACTATTTGCCCATCCTGGCTAACAAAAGGCTGTGCGCCCATTTCAAGATCGATGATGCTCAATCTTCTAAATCCGAAGCCGACATGGCCTTTTATAAAAGTCTTGTAGTCATCCGGGCCGCGATGAATGATCTTATCAGCCATTCTTTGAATAATTCCTTCATCAACAGGCCGTTGCTTGTCTTTATAGACTATACCGGTAATACCACACATGGTAATAGATTCAATGGTTAATTTTAAAAATTTCCTTCTATGCTGGAATTGAACAGCCGCTGTGCCAGCAGCTCCTGTCTCTTTTCTTCCGGTGACAGGTATTCTGCCGTGCTGACGGGCGCCTGCGGGTGGTCGCTGACAAAACTCATCAGCTGGCGAAGGTGCTGCGTCATCCGCTCTATTCGCTTACGGTCGAAAAGATCTGTGCTGTACTCTATGCTTCCGTAGAGCACACCACCTCCTTCGCTAAACTGAAAACGGAGGTCGCATTTGCTGATTTCGATCCGGGCAACTTCCAGGTCGATGTTCACACCGTTCATTTCCAGGTCTGCTTCATTATTCAGTTCGATGTTTTGCAGGATCACAACAACATCAAACAAAGGAGACCGGCTTAAATCACTTCCTAATTTCAACTCGTCAACCAACAGATCGAACGGATATGCCTGATGGGAGAAGGCATCTATGGTGGTTTGCCTTACGCTGTCCAGCACTTGTGTAAAAGAAGCATCTCCGGAAATGGTGTTCCTTAGGGCGAGCGTATTGAGATAATAGCCGATCTGGTCTTCCAGGTCAGGATGTATACGGCCTGCGACCGGTGTGCCGACAATGAGGTCGTTCTGGTCACTATAGCGGAACAGCAATACATTTACCAATGTCAGTAACCCGATGAATAGGGTCGCTTCCTGTTTTTTGATCAGCTGCCCGAACGCGGCGCTTTGTTCGGCATCGAACACGAACTTCACCTGCGAGCCACGGAAACTTTGCATAGCAGGGCGGCTTCGGTCGGTTGGCAGTTCCAGTGCCGGCAGATCCCCGGTAAAGCGTGACAGCCAATATTCCCGGGTGGCAGCAAGCCCTTCCCCTGATAATTCCCGCTGCTGCCAGGACGCATAATCTTTGTATTGTATATTGAGCGGCCGCAGCTCCGGCAACACGTCCCTTGAGCGGGCATTGTATATGGCTATTACCTCACGGCCCATTATCTGCATAGACCATTCATCAGAAATAATATGATGAATACAGCATGCCAGCAGGAACATATTGTCTGTTATCCTGAGCAGCTCTATCAGGAACAGTGGGCCATTTTCCAGGTCAAAGTGATGTGTTCCGATCTGTCGTGCACGTTCCCGGGCTGCCGCCTCAGGATCGGGCTGGTCCCGGAAATCACGGACAAGCATAGACACGCCCGATTGAGCAGCAGACAGGATCCGTTGGCGCGGCTCTCCATCCTCCAGGAAAAAGGTAGTGCGCAGGCTTTCGTGTCTTTCCACAACAAGCCTGAATGCTCCTGCCAGCGCGGAAATATCCAATGGTCCTTCAATTCTGTAAAGGACTGGTATGTCGTAAGCAACTGACTGCTCTTTCAGCTGGCTGGCTATCCATAACCGCTTTTGTGAATTGGAAAGCACATAGCTGTCGGCTTCGGGTACCTTAGGTATCGGATGATAAGCCTGCCGTTTTGCCTGTCCTACCAATGCGGCCAGCTTCGACAGCACCGGGTTGGCAAAGAGTTCAGCAATGGTCAGTTGTACGTCCAGCTCCTTATATATTTTCGCTATCAGCTGGATCGCTTTCAGCGATGAGCCGCCAACATTAAAGAAACTGTCATCTCGGCCAATACGCTCAAGTCCCAGCACCTGCTGCCACAACAGGGCCAGTTGCTGTTCGAGACCAGGCTCCGGTGGCTGATAGCTTGTCCGCAAGGTTACTTCCTCCGGCCTAGGGAGTGCCTTCCGGTCTACTTTTCCGTTCATATTGAGCGGGAAGGTCTCCATCCATACGTAATAGCTGGGTAGCATGGCCGGATTAAGGTCATGCGACAGGAGCTGCCGTAGCTCATCTGCCACATAGCGGTGGCCGGTATAGTAGCAGATCAGTTCCTGTCCTGCCGCTTCGGAGCTATGCACCAACAGTTCCACACGGGTAATCCCGTCCTGCTTCAATACAGCCATTCGCACCTGTTCCGGTTCTATCCGGACACCGTTGATCTTGATTTGCTCATCGCGGCGCCCCAGTATCTCCAGGCAACCGTCTGCGCGGTACCTGCCCAGGTCACCTGTCCGCCAGACCAGGTCCCCGCGGCCGTCGCCGGCCAGCGGATTTTGCACCAGGCTGTTTGTATTGAGACTTTTATCGAGATAACCTTTGCTGATATAGGGGCTTTTGATGTACACCTCTCCAATTTCACCATCTTCGCAGATGTTGTTACTGCCATTAATCACCGCCACCAGCGTGTTACTGATCGGAAATCCCACTGGCAGCACTTCTCCCGGCTGCCAGTCCCAGTGCTCAATATGAAAACAGGTTTTTAATATAGTCGTTTCTGTCAGGCCGTACAGATTCGACAATCTTGCGGTGGTGCCATTGGCCGCTTTCCAGTTCAATACATCCCGTCCTAACAGCCTTTCACCGGCAAGTACTACATAACGGAGAGCGGACAACGGATGTTTTGTTTCCAGCAGCGCGGCCGTGATCAGGCGGAATAACGAAGGCACCGTTTGCAGCAGGGTGATATTGCCGGCCCGCAGCCATTCCACCAGCTTCACCGGATTGTTTTTAATGCTGCTTTCCGGCAGGCACAAGGTGGCGCCTGATGTCAATGCCGTTAATATGTCTTTCAGAGAAGCGTCGAAGGTCATGGTCGCCAGCTGGCTGATACGAAAACCGGTATCAACGCCCCATTCCTTCCTGTGCCAGTGAATATAGTGGCTCAGCGCTATATGCGACCCTACGATCCCTTTGCTTTTCCCGGTAGAACCAGAGGTATAAAACACGTACGCGTCATTACGGTCGTCGTAGCTTAACCCCGGATTTTCGGCACTGAACGGATTTTCCCTCACTGTCACTGTAAATCCTGCCGCATCCTGTTTAATCACGTCCAGCAGCACCTCCTTGTCTGATCGCTGGTCCAGCACGATCACCGTATGAATCGGTGTTTCTTTGGGGAACAGGATCTTATGCAGTGCGGGATAGTGTTCCGAGGTAGTGACTACAATGGTGGTTTCCGTTTCTTCGAGCACCTGCTCCACATGGAGTATCGCCTGATCAGGCGACAGTGGCACATATCTGCCGCCAGCTTTAAAGACTGCCAGGAGGCTGATCACCTGCAACGGTCCTCCGGCGGCATATACCCCGACAGATGCCTCCGGATGGAGATCAGCTTCCAGCAACGCATGGGCGAGCTGGTTGGCATAATTGTTTAATTCCTGATAGGTAAGGTCCATGCCGTAACCTTCTACGGCCACCAAATCGGGGAATTGTGCGACCGTTCTCTCTATCTCAACGTGAATAAGTTTGTTGGACATAATGTATTATTAACAAATTCTGACTGTTAGTTGGCTCCTTTGATGCGGTTCATCTCCTTTTCTGAGGCACTGGAATTGTTTTTTGCTTTGGGAATCTTGCTGTTCCCGAACTTGTAAGTCAGCGTCAGACGAGCGATCCTTGTTTCAAGTCTTTGGTGGTATTGATATTGTTGATTTGGCAATAAACTGGTAAAATACCGGGCGCGGGTATATAAAATATCTTTCACCGAAAGGCTTGCACTAAAGTGCCGGTTGATGGTCCTTGACACTCCGAAATCAAGACCATACTGGGGTTTATTATAAAAAACCGTCCCTGTTATATAGGGTGACTGATACCCAAAAGTCACTTCACATTTCGTTGCTTTATCAATGTTTATTGTCTGGTTGACATTAAAATTGTAGGATGCCCGGCGGGCGTCGAGTGGCACGCCGTCAAAGTCCGGTGTAGCGATGTGGTTAAGGTTGGCATTAAAGAAAACAAGGCCTGACCACCATGGCGTAATGCTGACGGGCAAAGTCAATGCAAAGGAAAATATGTCTTCTCTGGCCAGGTTATCAAAAGAAAAAACAAGCGTTTTAGATACAGGGTCTGTCTTTACTACCTCGCTCATTACCTGGCCCACCCTTACATAACTTACACTGGCGTTATACGTGTCCAGCAACGTATAGTTTAATTCAAAGGAATTGCTATACTGCGGCTTCAGATAAGGATTCCCCTGGCTGAATGTGAACTGGTCAAGAAAATAGACAAACGGATTAAGGTCCTCATAACTCGGACGGTCAATCCTTCTGCTATAAGCCAGGTTAAGTGTGCTTACCGCAGACAGCTTCCGGTCTATAAAAGCGGATGGGAAGAAATCTATATAATGTCGTTTTACACCTTCGCCGGCGTCGGGGGAAATGCCTTCCGAATTTGTCTGCTCTACGCGAAGACCGGCTTGTATTGCTGTTTTGTCGCCTTTGAAATTATAATTTACATAACCTGCATTGACATTTTCCCTATAGATAAAATGGTTGCTGAATACTGTCGGGAAGAAGGTGCCGTTTCTGAGCGAATCATATCCGAAGTTATTATTGGTTTTAATATAGGTGACCTTCATACCTGCATCCAGCACATGTTTTCGATCAAGCCACGGGCGCGAGTAATCTGTATTAAAAGAGTAGATATCTATCTTGACAGGTGAACTAATCCTCAAGGTATCTGCCTGCCGTAATGGTTTTCTGTCGGGCAGATAATAGGCGTTGTTATATTGGGTTACCTCCCGGGAATCAAAACGGCCTGCGTTAAAATCAAGTCCCAGTGTGCTGCCGGTGGTGTCCAGCTTGTATTCATAGGAAGCGCCATACCTGTAATCTCCATAGTCGCTTTTAAGAGGGGCTACCGACTCATAAGAGGAATCCGGTTTTCCGGTTTCCCTGCTGATACGTGTATTGTTGTACAGTGTCTGTGTGGCGTTAATGAAAGAGCCATCGGCAAAGATGCGGAAGGTGCTTCTGTCATTCGGAAAATATTCCATAGACACGTTGAAGTGGTTGTAGCCGATGCGCCGCACCCTGTCTGCCTCCTGATCGAACCGTGTTATCAGGTCTTTGTTGATATTGGTCCGTTCTACTGTTTGATCATTAAACCGCTGGTTACCGGAGGTAATATAGTTAACAGACAGATTGGTTTTCTTTGTCCTGAAATTGACAGTCACACCAGTATTCCACTTATAATACTTTCCATATCCGCCCATGGCATTTACCGTGCCATTAAAGCCAAGGGTCTTGTTGGTCTTCATTTTTATGTTGATGATACCTCCGGTGCCCTGTGCTTCATATTTGGCAGGTGGGTTTGTGATCAGTTCGATGGCGTGTACATTTGTTCCCGGTGTATTACGTAAAAGCTCGGCAAGATCAGCGGCAGAAAGATAGGTTGGTTTATCATTGATCAGCACCATTGTTCCTTCTTTTCCCCTGAGCGATAAATTGCCATCTTTGGACTCCGCTACTCCTGGCGCGCTTTGGAGAATTTCCAGCGCGGTATTCCCTTTTGCGATAACACTGTTTTCCACGTTCACCACCACGCGGTCAATCTTTTTCTCAATCAATGGTTTTTGTGCTGTAACAGATACTTCCTTCAGCATTTTCGCGGCATCCTGTTTTAACACGATATCCGGCAAAACGATAGTATCTCCTGTTCCGGCGCTGACCGCAAAAACGTCCGTTCTGGACAGCATATAACCTGTATAACTTGTTTTAAGAAAGTAACGTCCTGCTGAAACACCGGAAAAGGCAATAGTACCATCGGTCCCGGAAAACACACATTTTTTTTTCGCGGTATCTCCTGCATCTACCAGGCATACAACCGCAAACTCAAGCGGATGGCTGGCGGTATCCTTTACAAATCCTTTCAGCTGAACTTTTCCCTGTCCCCAGCCTGTCGCAAACAGTGCTGTGAATGCAGCCATTAAAAAAATACATTTCCTCATTAAGACGATTTTTTTCGTATTAATTCCACCCAATTATTTCATGGACGGCAATAGTAAGACATGCAATCCTTCACGCTGATTGTGTTGGCATCACAAACAACGCTTTTATTGCACTGTCTATAAAAAAGATGTATTACATTGACATGGATGATATCCAATATCAACCTACGTTATGCAAACAATAAGGGGTTTAGACACCTGTGAGCATTCGTCGGGATCGGGACTGCGCGTTGTTGGCTTACATGCGCGCTCGGTCTTGTGTGCGCATGCCGGTCTGTATGCGCATAACAGCGTTTCATATAATTCCTCATATATCCGTTTTTTCTTAATCCAATGTGACTACCAGAAATCAACACACACTCTCCACTCAAGCAGACAATGCTAAACGAACAGTTAATCGTCTCTGGAAAACAACGTTATATACTTTTCATCACCAATACATTGCCACGCTACACACTGCCGCCCCTTCCACCAGGGACAGCGATGTCCATTGACAACGTATTCATAACGAACAGTGGTCTTTATTCTAAAAATTAAATAGTGACAGAGGCAATCTGCAAATCTTAGCAAAAAACTTACACGATATTTTCCGGCATAGGACCTTCATGGAACGATTGCCCCATAAGGCACTAATAGACAAAAGAAGGAAACGTTGGCGCTCTACACAGCCTCGAAAACAAAAAAAAGAAAAAGAAACTTTTTGGCTATTTTGAATTTTTACGATCAATTCCAGGATGGAAGGTTAACGATCAAAAGACGTAGGGGTTCCCTTCGGGCTTACAAAAATCTCTCGACTGAATTTATATTTCATCAACGCTGATCCTGCAATCGTACTTCACAAATCTATAGAAAAAAAATTGTAACGACAAAGATTATCGCTGATAAAATTTTAAACTATTCTTGCATCGAACCCACTACCACTGCTATATTTCGCAGTACTGCAACATACATAGGATTCATAACATTAAAAAATACCCAACATTGGGTATATAAGATCCGGTGCTACAAAACACTACTGAAATAAATCATCAGTAGCATCTAATTAAGGGTATCTTAACATGCAAACAAACACCGCTATTATACGTGCATCCGGTACCGTTATATTCTCCATATCATATATGAGGCAAACAACATCCACTCACAAATTGATCATAAAAATATACCGGAGCACCATCGACGCCTGCAGAATTATTTCGCAGCCTCCAATGCCACTGCGTTGTCAAAACGCGTCTTCTCCTCCACCAGCCGGAACATGCCGTCGGTAGCGTCGTTGAACGAACAGCGGCGAACTTTTCTGAAACCCGCTTTTTGCAACTGGTGGGCCAGCGAGATGTGGTCCCACATATAGAGGTGCTCCTTGTTACCGAAAGCCGACTGCACCAGCTGACGGATGCCACGCTGCCGCTGTTGCCGCCCCAGCAGGGTTTCTTCCATAAATTTCACATTTGCCTCCTGGTCTTCCCCATGCAGGTTGTCTATATACTTCCTTGCCGCCGTTTCCAGGTCGGGCAATACGCAGCGGAAATAGCCACCGGGCTTTAGTATGCGGTAGGTATTACGGATAGCGGTGATACAGTCCTCGTACGACAGATGCTCCAACACGTGCGAGCAATAGACACCATCACAGGAGTTCTCCTCAATACCGGGCAATCCTGTAATAATATCGCCCTGGATCACGTCGGGATGAAAAGCCACATGCATCCGCTTTTTCAGCAAAGACCCGATCAGCGGCAACTGCTGCAGCCTGAGTGTCGGGGAAGCGTCAAAATTTTTCCAGCCCGGCGGCGCCGAAAAAGGGCCGCTGCCGTATTGGACATATAATTTTCCTCGTTCCATAATCACGCTTTGATATTTTAACAGTAATAGGGTTTGTCAGATACTGATAGAGAAAAAATAACACCGGACAACCGGATTTTGTTGGGCCGCGCGCTAACACCCGGCCCCGGGACCGGTACGCTTCCGGCCGCAGCGCTTCTAAAGCGTTTCTTACACCAACACAATTGATAATCAGAAACATATAAATACTCACATAATTCCTTGAATACATGCAGACAGATTAACTTTGTATTCAAACAGATATTTTATAGTTTTGCGCCGGTTCTATCAGTTGCTGGTGATACCCGGCAATATCCCTGTTAATACTGCTCACGCCTAAGCACCCATACTATTTTATGCTAACTCTGCCGATACGGATTAAATAAAATCCATATTTTAATAGTTCAACTTTTTAATTGCATTCGTTAATAACCATGTCTATCGGGCAAGAAGTGAAGAATTTTATGTCGCAACGTGTGAAAGTGATTTTTTATGTTTTATTGATATGCTGCAGTCTCCGGGGATTTTCTCAACCTTCTGCAGCTACCGCCAAAGACGAACAAAAAACCATCTACCTTTTTAGCGGGCTTGGGGCCGACTCCAGTTTATTCAGGAACCTGGAGCTTCCCGGCTACCATAAAGTATATATCAACTGGGTACCCTCGTCGCCAGACGAAACCATCACTGAATACGCCGCCAGGATAAAAGACCAGATTACCGTTGAAAATCCGTATATCATCGGGGTTTCCTTTGGTGGCATCGTGGCAGTGGAAGTGTCCAAACTGGTGAACACAAAAAAAATGGTGTTGATCTCCTCCGCCAGAACAAAAGATGAGCTGAGCAAGTTCCAGTTTTTTTTCATGAGACTGGGCTTATACAGGTTAGTCCCCCGCTTCCTGTTAAAGCGCATGAATTTTTTAACCTATAGCTACTTTGGCGCCCGTACCAAAATGGACAAGGACGCGCTAAAGGAGTTACTACAGGGCACAGATATTTATTTTTTCCGTTGGGCGCTGAAAAGTATTTCTCACTGGGAAAACAAACAACCACCCGAACACACCATTCAGGTACATGGGACAGCCGACAGGGTGATTGCCAGCAGGCTGGTACATCCTGATTACCGTATTAAAGGCGGCGGGCATCTCATGGTATTCAACAGGGCTGATACGATCAGTAAGATTATCATGCACTACTTCCGGGAGTAATGGCGACAGCTTATTTCCATTCCCATTCACGGACCGGATTATGCCGGTCCTTAAAATCACAGTAGCGTGCCTGGTGCAGCGTAACAACAAAATTAAAAAGCCCTGCAGCAGAGGTTGCAGGGCTTTTTAGTTACCACTCCCCCCGTCCGTCAGCCTGCTACAACACGGGCATCAGAAAATGAAAATAAAATCCGACATTTATGCCGCCGGAGTTTTATGAAACATTCCCTGCCAACTGGTTGGGTTCCTTTTTCTCCCGCCCTGTCATGATTTCCGATAGTAAACGATCACACATGAAACCTCTCCTGACTCTTTGCCTGTTCTTGTGCATTGCCGTCGGCGCCCGTTCCCAGTACAAACTGGACAGCGTTATCCGCAATACCAAAACAGCCCGGCATGTCCGTATCCCCGGTACTCATCTCTACATCATTCCGCCGGCACACTATGACATCGCTAAAAATTTCATCGGGCTGCATCACAAGGAGAGAGGTATGATCAACGTGTACGACCTGCCGGGAGGGAACTTCTATACCAATGCAGCGTCTTTCAGCAAAGAGGCTTTTATTGAAAAAGGCGCTACAGTGTATAACTACCAGGAGTTGAAGATCGATGGCTATCCGGCGAAGTTTGTGGCCGCCCAGGGCGCTCCTACGCATATTACGCTTGGACTTGTTTTCGGGGACACTACCTTCTCCACCTCTGTAATGGCAGTATACCCTACCGGCAACGAGGCCGCCGGTAAAGAGATGCTGGCCAGCCTCCGCACCATCTGGTACGACCCGCAGCAGAAGATCGACCCTTTTGAAACGGCCAATTTCACCATCGATACCAGCAATACGCCTTTCCGGTTCTTTAAATATGCCGCCAGCCTGTACATCTACACCATCAATGGCATGGACACCAAAGATGATCCGGACGGACCGTTCGTGATGGTGGCCCAGTTTCCCAATGACAATACCGCCAGGCCAAAGGAAATTGCCGCGCTTATGGTCGGCAAATTCCGGGAATATGGCCTTACTGCACCGGAAACCAAAGCGGAAATCAATGACCGCATCAATAACAACGAAGCTTATCAGCTGGAAATACAGGGACAGCTGAAAGACAAACCGGTGACCGCCTACTGTTGCGTGGTCGTGAAAGGCGATCAGGCCATCGTGCTGCAGGCCATCAGCAAAAAAGACGCTACGCGCGACCTTCAATATTTTAAACAACTGGCTGCTTCCATACAGGTAAAATAGTATCTTCCATTTATGTCGTTGATCACCATCACCACACTTGAACCATCTCTTCTTCCGGACAAGCCACGCCGCGTAATGCGGTACGTGCTGTTATATTGCCATACCGGTTCCCTGGTCATTTCCGTTGACCACCGCGACTTTAAGCTGGGCGCCGGCGACGTGATCACCATCACCTCGGGCCAGATACACCATATCCGCGAAAATCATCAGGCTACCGGCTACCTGCTGGAGTTTACGCTTGACTTCTTCTGTAAGGACGATAATGATATAGAACTGATTTTCCACAACGGCCTTTTCTGTCATTTCGCGATGAATGAAGTGATACCCGTCGGCCACGGCGTGGCGGACGCGCAGCTGGCGCTCATACAGGAAGAAATAGCGCAACAGCCCTATCAGTACCTGATTTCTGTCCATAGCCGTATTACGCTCATACTGGTGGCCATCAACAGGGCCAAAGTGCAGCGCGGCGATGAAATATGGAAACCGGACGCCCTCTTCCTCAAATTCCTGGAGGCCGTACGCAACAACTTTGAACACAACTACGCGCCGAAGGAACTGGCCTCCCTGCTGGGCACCACAGAAGCCAAACTCAATGAACTGGCCCGCCTGCATGCCGGCAAAACAGCCCAGAACGTGATATATGGCCTCATCACCTCGGAAGCCAAGCGGCTGCTGACCTACGGTGATCTTTCCGTCAAGGAGGTGGCTTACAAACTGGGGTTCAATGATCCTTTTTATTTCTCCAATTTCTTTAAAAAACAGGCCCAATTATCTCCCAAACAATATAAAGAGCAGCATGCCCTGTAAATATTACATGTTTTTTGCAGGATTCTCTATTTTCTAACCACCCCTGAAATGCCAACTTTGTACTGTCAAAAACAAACAGTACATGAAATCATATCAGGACATCGCCGCCTTACTGTTAAGGCTTTCACTGGGGACCGGTTTCCTTTCGGCCGTAGCCAGCAGGCTGGGGCTCTGGGGCAGCCGTTCTTCCGGCTGGCAGAACTTTCTGCAATACACCGCTCAGGTCAATTCCTTTGCGCCTGCCCGTATCATACCCGCGATAGCGGTCATCGCCACCATACTGGAAACATCACTCGGCATATTACTGCTGGCTGGATTTAAAACCCAGCTGGCAGCCATCAGCGCCATGATGCTGACATTATGCTTCGGAATAGCTATGGCCTGGTCCTTCGGCCTGAAAGAGCCCTTGGATTATTCCGTATTCGCTTTCAGCGCCGGCGCTTTTATGCTGGCCACCCTCCCCGGCTACCGCTGGAGCATTGATCAACTTTTAAATTCTTAATTATGCATACAGACATTAACCACTACATTACCCGCAGCACCCAGCAGGACTGGCAACCACTTGTTGAAAATGGCATACACTATAAAGGCATCTTTGTAAAATCCCTGCGATACGACGAAGAGAGTCAGCGCTCCAAAACCATCTTACTGAAGTTTGAACCAGGGGCCACCTATCCTTATCATAACCACCCTGCCGGCGAAGAAATTTTTGTATTAAGCGGAGAGGCCGTACTAGAACACGCTACCCTGACAGCCGGCGACTACCTGTATACGCCGCCAGGATTCAAACACTCAGTTAGCAGTCCTATCGGATGCACCCTGTTTTTTGTTATCCCGGAAGAAGTGGAAATATTGGGTTAATGAAGTACCGCCCCGGCAACGTCGCCGGGGCTTTTTTTACGACCTGTTGTTCATTGCTTCAAAAGCTGCTTGGGTATAAGGCGGTTCCATTTTAAAACGGTACACATGCACCACCTGCTCTTCACCTGACGAGAGATCGTACAACGTCATGGCATAAGCGCCGTTCTCGTCTGACCAGTCATACTGCAGTACTTGCCGGAGTAATGTTTCCACTTCCAGTGTGGAGTTGCAAACAGCGGTATAGCGTATTGTTTTTTCGGGCCCTCTGAAGTCGATCCTGTATTTCATGTTCGCCTATTGGAAGTTCAGACCTATAGTTTTCAGATCTGTAATTTTTTTTAAATTGCACAGATTGCTGCTCTAAAGGTAACGAATCTTTCCTTACGGCACACGCTGCTTATTCATTTTGTTCACTTGTCTCCCACCCTGATTATTTTATTCATTAGTTCCACGCACTGCTATTGCGTTCGTTTTCTTGTTAACTTCCATATCACAGGAAACCCGATTTGATTAACCTCTAACCATTCTTTCTATGGAGAAGAACCGCTCCCCTGTTGTCCCGACCTATTTTCATAGTCTGGATGCTTTCAGGGGCATCGCGGCCGTGATTGTCGTCCTCTTTCATTGGCAAATGTTTTTTTACCCTAACGACGTATTTACGACCGGCGGTGAACTAAACAAGTCCCTGCCCTTCTATTCTGCATTATCTCTTTTCTACACACATGGCATGGTGTCGGTAGATATCTTTTTTCAGCTCTCGGGTTTCATTTTCTTTTGGTTATATGCCAATGCTATTGCAAGCGGCAAGATAGATTTCAGAAAGTTCTGGATATACCGGTTTTCAAGACTATATCCGCTTCACTTCGCAACACTGTTGATAGTAGCCGTTTTGCAGCCACTGGTATGGCAAACGACGGGGCATTATTTTGTGATCCAGTATAATGACGCGTATCACTTTTTGCTGAACATTCTCTTTATTCAGAATTGGGGATTTGAAGTCGGGCCGTCTTTTAATGCACCTTCCTGGTCTGTGTCGGTAGAAATATTTCTCTACCTGTTATTTTTTCTGATCTGCAAACTGAGATGGCATACCAATAAAGCGTTACTGTTGCTGCTCATCCCTGCAGGCGCGCTCATGCAACATTACACCCTGCTTATCGGGAAAGGTGTTTTTTCCTTTTTCCTGGGGGCCCTTTTATATTATGTTTACAACTATCTGGTACAACATAAAAACATTCGCACCTATTTCCGGGTTATCAGTATAGTTACTATCGTTCTCTGGGCGGTGGTCATTATATCTTACTATTATTATCCTTTCCTGCAACAGGCATGGACAAACAACATCGGCAGGCTACGCCCTGGTCTCAGCGCAGAGCAGTCCGCCGAAGCATATGGTGTTGTCAGAAACCTGTTGTTCAGGGTCACGGTAGCCCCCTGCACCATCTTATCGCTGGTGCTGCTGGAAACCACCGTACGTCCCTTTCACCGCCGCTGGTCTATTCTCGGCAATTGCAGCTATGCAATTTACCTGCTGCATTTTCCCTTGCAGATAGCAACGGTCCTCGCCATGCAACAGCTGCACCTGGACCGCCGCCTGCTGCTTACTCCCTGGGTGATGATCGCTTTTATCAGCATGGTCATTCTCCTAAGCCTGGCCGTTTACTATTATTTTGAACAGCCGGCGCAGGACAAAATCCGGCAAGCCACGCTTTCCCGGCGGAAAGGCATATTGGCATCCTGAAGTTTATACGTGCCACAGTGAAAAGCACTGGACGGCCCCGATATATTAATCCGTAGTTCACACTTAAAAGCATCAGGTACCCGTATGCAGTCATTTCGCATGACCTTGCTGATCCTGGCCATGTTGATGGCAGGATGCACCGGCAGCAAGAAGATAACTTACTTCAACGACATCGCTGACGCTACCGGACACACCTCCGTTGCACGGTATCCACAGCTGAGAATCCAGTCAGGAGATGTCTTACAGATCATCGTCAGCACCCCGGACAAGGACGTCACACAACTCCTCAATCCCAACCCCCCGGGTGCGCCCGGCCCTTCAGGCACAGGCGTCGATCAGGGATACCTCGTAGACAGCGCCGGATATATCCGGATGCCCATCGCCGGCAGGTTGTTCGTCAGAAACAAAACCACCGCAACGATCGATGAGATGGTGACAACAGAACTGTCGAAAACCCTGAAAAACGTGTATGTCTCCACACGCATGGTCAGCTTCAGGATTTCGGTGCTCGGGGACGTGGCACATCCCGGCTCCTTCAGAGTGGGCAACGAAAGGACCACCATCCTCGATGCGCTCAGCATGGCAGGCGACATGAACACCTCCGCTGACAGGAAAGATGTAATGGTCATCCGCGAAACAGACGGCGTGAGATATTACACCTCGCTCAACCTGAACGACAGTAAAACAATGAGCTCACCGTATTTCTATCTGGCCAATAATGACGTAGTGTACATCAAACCCGGACCGGGCAAACAGTTCCCTACGTCGAAACTGGTACAGCTGCTGCCTGTCATACTCAGTGCTATTTCACTGGCGACTACGATCATTCTTCTCAGTAAATGAAAAAAAAGGTACCATGGCACCGCTCAAAGCAATCCACAACCGGCCGGCCGCCATCGACATTGGCGACCTGTTCAGGAAAATGCTCTTTCACTGGCCCCTTTACCTGCTGGCCATTCTGCTCGCCATAGCAGCGGGATGGGCCTATCTGCGGTATACACCGCCGTCCTATATGTCGTCGGCCCGCCTGTACCTGAAAGATGAAAAAAAAGGCAACGGCGAGGAAACAGACGTGCTCAAATCCCTCTCCCTGCTGGGAAGCGGTAAAAACATGGAAAACGAAATGGAAGTGCTGCACTCCCCCATCCTGCTACAACGGGTCATCAGCAGCAATCATTTCAACGTCCGGTATTTCACGCCGCAACATCTGCAGGATAAAGAATGGTACCCCACATCCCCCATCGTCATTCAAGTTTTGAGCGACAGCTCCCGCACCGGCAACTATACGTTCGATGTGTCCCGCATCCGGCAGGACTTTGACGTGAAAGCACGCTCGGGCAAAGACAAACGTACCCTACATTTCACCGTGGCGCCCAATGTTCCTTTTGCCATCGGGAAAGATACCTTCTCCCTGCAATCCGGCCCGATGTCACTTTCCGAAGCAAGCACCTGCCGCATTGAAGTGGATTCCGCCATTGAACTGGCTTACAAATCAGTCGACGATATCACCACCGCGCTCGTCAACCGCGACGCCACGGTGATCGTGATCACCTATAAGGACCCCGTGGCCCGCCGAAGCGCCGACTTTCTCAACGCACTGCTGGACGAATACAACGACTATACGCTCAGTGATAAAAACAAAGCAGGCGTAAAAACCATCCACTTCCTCAATACCCGCATCGATTCGCTGAAAGAAGAACTCGGACTGCTGGAACGCACAGAAGAACAATTTAAGGTGCAACGCGGCATCACCGATATCGACGCCAGTTCCAAACTGGCACTGGAACAGGTAAAAGACGCCGACATCAAACTCAACGAAGCCAACCTGCAAATGGCCGTCATGGACGAAGTGGAACAATATATCAATACCCCCGATAACAACACGCCTTTTACACCGCTCACCGGCACCGTAGACCAAACGCTGACGGGCATGATCAATCGTTATGAGGAAGCCCTTCGCGACCAGCGGAAACTATCGCTTGCCGTACAGCCGTCCAGCTTCCTGATGCAAAACGTGGACGCACAGGTAAATGCCGCCCGCAGCACCATCCGCGATTACATCAGCGGCTACCGCCGCAACGCCGGCGTGGCACAACATACCACACAACAGAAAGTGAACGCCATACAAGGCAAAATAGCCAGTATACCTTCCTACGCGCGGGAATATGTCAATATTAAACGGCAACAAAGCGTGAAGGAAAACCTCTATCTCTACCTCCTTAAGAAAAAAGAAGAAGCCTCCGTCACCTACGCCAGTAACGTGATAGACAATAAAGTCATTGCGCCGGCCTTCGTACCTGAAAAACCCGTAAGCCCCAAAAAGCCGATGATCTTCATCAGCTTCGCGGTACTGGCGGTAGTTGCCGTCAGCGTTTATGTATATATAAAATACTTCCTCAATCCGCGCATCCTCAGCCGCAAAGAAATCGAACAGGTATTTAATCTGCCGGTGATCGCCGAGGTCTTCCAGCAAACGGAAGGTGTGCGCGATTTCTCCCTCAACAACCATGCGGTGCTCACGGAACAGATTTTTAACCTCCGCACCAATCTGCGCTTCCTGCTGGCAGACCATAAAGGACCTGCCACTGTGATGCTCACCTCCAGTATATCGGGAGAAGGCAAAACCTTCCTGTCGGCCCACCTTGCCAATTCCCTCACGGTGAACAACAAAAAGGTGGTGCTGCTGGAAATGGACCTGCGCAAACCCAAGCTGTCCAACTTCTTTGGCCTTGACCATAAAAACGGTATCACCAACTATCTGGTCGGCAACAGGTCCATCGATGATATCATCCGGGAAGTACCAGGCACTCACAACCTGTACATCGTTTCCGCCGGACCCATACCGCCCAATCCGATTGAACTGATAGAAAGTCCGCGAATGGCCGGTCTGCTGGCGGAGCTGAAAACCCGGTTCGACTATATCATTATCGACACCTCGCCGGTAGGCATCGTATCAGACGCTAAAAGCATCGCCACGTATGTGGACTGCACCCTGTTTACCGTCCGATACAACTATACCCACAAAGCCAGGCTGATAGCCATGGAAGAAAGCATGAAGGAAACCTTCTTCAAAAAGAAAGGGCTCATATTCAACGGTATCATACAAGACACTTTTTATCCATACTACTATTACGGCAAGTATTCGTATGACGAAAGAAAAAACCGTAAGAGCAGCTGGACGACCATCTTCAAAAAAACAGCTAAACGAATTGCGTAAAGTATTTGAAAACAGCAGCTGGCTGCTGATCGACAAAATAAGTAAGCTCTTCCCGGGCATACTGGTGCTGGCCCTGATGGCCAGGCACCTGGGGCCCCGTGTATTTGGCATATGGAACTATACGATCGCCTTCAGCGCTATCATGGCCAGCATCGCCGTACTGGGCATGGACAAACTGGTCATCAAGGAACTAATGGCCTCCGAAGAAGATTCACCCCGCATTGTCAGCACCATCGCCTTTATGCGGCTGACAGCAGCGCTGGCCTGTATGCTGCTCAGCATTTTCCTGGTACACCTGATGAACCCCGGACCGGTATACCTGTTATGTATCATCTTCTCGTCCTTTACCATGCTGCTGCAGTCGTTTGACGTGATGGACGGATTTTACCAGGTCAGCAACAGCCTGAAAACCGTGATCGTACCCAAAGTGACAGTATTCCTGGTTTTCTGCGCCATCAAATGCATCGCTATCTTTTACAACGCACCGCTGCTCACCTTCCTCTGGATCACGCTGCTGGAACTGGTCACGACCTATGTATGGATACTGGGAAAATACAGCCTGCAGTTTACGCCGCCATCGTTGCGGCAGGTGAGCCTGCGCATGGCCCGGCGCCTGCTGGGCGACAGCTGGGTGCTCATCATGGCCAATCTCGTAGTGGTGCTGTTCATGAAGGTGGACAACATACTGCTGAATATGCTGGCCACCCCGGAAGAACTGGGCAATTATGTAGTGGCCGTACGCATTTCCGAGTTGTGGTATGCCCTCCCTACCGTAGTGTCTACGGCGATGCTGCCGATGCTGTTCCGCAAAAAGGAACAAAGCCACGCTGCCTATCTGCAAACACTGGGCAGGTGGCTGCGTATTTCCTGCTTTATCAGCCTGTCGCTGGCCGTGGTCATCAGCCTGTCTGCCGGTATGCTCATGCAACTGTTGTACGGTTCCGCATACGCCACCGCAGCAGGTATACTACGCATCCACATATGGTCCGCCATACCGGTTTTCCTGATGTTGGTCATCGTGCAATATCTTTTTGTAGAAGGGAAATACAAATTATACCTGTATGGCAACGTAGTAGGCCTGGTGCTGAATGTTGTCATCAATCTGCTGCTGATACCGCACACAGGTGGCAAAGGCGCTGCTATCGCTACCGTGGCGGCATATGCCAGTGTATACATCATGATGGTAGTACAAGACAAAAGCGGACAAGCATGGCTGCTCGCCCGCGATCTGCTACATCCCGTAAAGATATATACGGATGTAGCAGATATCAGTCAAATCCTGCGCAAATCGTGGAACACCTATTTGTTTAGCGGTTCCCACAAATCAATTCCACATGAATAGATTAAAACATATCATCAAAAAGGTCCTGGCAGCGCTCTTCCCGCGCTTCCCATACCAGGTTGTGGCTTATAGTTCTGAAGGAGAAGACCTTATCCTCCGGCGCATCTTCAACAGGAAGAGGAAGGGCGTATATGTAGACATTGGCGCACACCACCCGTTCCGGTTTTCCAACACCTACCTGTTTTACCGCAAAGGCTGGCGGGGCATCAACGTCGATCCGCAACCCGGTATGCAGACGTTGTTCAACAAATACCGCCCCGGCGACACCAACCTGGAGATGGGTGTTTCAGGCGTACCACAGGAACTGACTTACGCCATTTTTAATGAACCGGCGCTCAATACCTTTTCCGCAGAAAGAGTACTGGAATATACCCAGAAACCCGACTACCAGGTTATTGACCGGAAAACGGTAAAAACCGCCCCACTGGCCGATATACTGGACACACACCTCCCTGCCAGCACCCCCATCGACTTTATTACCATCGATGTGGAAGGGATGGACCTCGAAGTGCTTCGCTCCAACAACTGGGACAAGTACCGGCCGTCTTATGTGCTGGTGGAGTCGGAGCCTTACAACATGGAAAAAGAAGATGATGAACTGCTCGGCTTTATGCGGGAAATGGGCTACAGCATCTTCGCCAAAACCTGCTATACCTATTTTTTCAAAAACAACCGGCTGAAAGGCAATGAATGGTTATGATGCACACTCCTGTTTTGATATTGATATTTAACCGGCCCGACAAGGTGCAACAGCTGATGGACCATCTGCGCAGGCAACGGCCGGCGCACCTGTACATCGCGGCAGATGGTCCCCGTGCAGACAGGCCGGGAGAAACCCTTCAATGTCAGGCAACACGGCAGGCCGCCATATCCGCCATCAACTGGCCCTGTGATGTAAAAACGCTCTTCCGTTCCCATAACCTGGGCTGTGGCAAGGCTGTCAGCAGCGCCATCGACTGGTTTTTTGAACACAACGCCGAGGGTATTATCCTGGAAGATGACTGCCTGCCAGATCCTACTTTTTTTTCCTTCTGCACTGCCATGTTGCAGCACTACCGTAACGATACATCGGTGATGCATATCAACGGCAGCAACTTTCAGTTTGGCCGCCGCCGCGGACATGCCTCCTATTACTACTCCCGCTTTGCGCATGTATGGGGCTGGGCATCCTGGAGAAGGGCATGGCAACAGTATGACTTCACCTTGCAACGTTACCAGGAATTTCCTTCCGATGGATTGAGCACCATGCTCAAAAACGACAGGAAAGCCGTATGCAATCAGCAACTGGACACCTGGGACGTACAATGGTTCCTCAGCGTGTGGTTCAACCAGGGCTGGACCATCACGCCCAACGTAAGCCTAGTCCGGAACACCGGTTACGGTAACGGTTCTACGCATACGCTGCGCGAGCCCGGCTGGTTTAAGAAAATAAATTACGGACAAATGCCTGTCATCATACATCCGGAAGAGCGCCGCATTGACGAAGCAGCCGATCAGTATGCCGCTTCGATGATGTATTCGCCAAGTCGACTGTACACCACGGTGCGCAATGTGATCAAAGGCAACCCTGCTCTCTTCCGGCTTTACCAGCGACTGATGATCAGCAACAAAAAACCTGAAATTATCAAACTAAATAAATGAACAAATAACAATGGACACCGCTTACCTGGACCTACGCAGCAGTAACCTCTTTGTGGAAATCTTCAAGGAATGTATGCCCTTGCTGATCGCTACCTGGTTGCTTATTGCCTATCACCGCAAGCGGATCAACATCCTGGACCTGCTCTTATATGCTTTTGCCACTGAGGCCTACACCCTGATGATGATAGGACCTACTTTCAATGCATCATTTTTTGTTGGCCTATACCTCACCATCAGCCAGGTCCACCAGGTATTTACAGGCAGGGTGCATATCCGCCGGGAATACCTGCTGTTGCTTTTACTGCCCCTGATTTCCCAGATGATGGTGATGATGCTGAGCCAGGTTTATGAAAACCCCTTCTCTGTTGAAGGCAACACCAGCGGTTTTTATTTCAGGCCGATCTATTTCTATCTGAAGAATTATCTCCCGTTGTTCGCCATCGGTTCCCGGATTTTACAGGAGCGGGACACCATTTCTTTTGAAGGACTGGGGCGCACCATGAAAAAGATCGCGCTGTATTCCTCTGGCGTGGGGATCTTACAGCTATTTGTGCAGGTAGTGCTGCACAATGATACTTTAGGGGAACTGCTGGGCTTACAGCAGCGGTATATGCTGGAACAGATCAACGGCCCTATGGGCGTAAGGATACAGGCCTTCTTTGCCGAACCGAAAGTTTTTTGCGCTTTTATATCCCTGACTATTCCATTCTTTTTACGTGACCGCCAATACAAATCCGCTTTCTGGGTTTTCCTGATGGCCGTACAAACCTCGTCCCAGACATTCTGGATCAACATGGTGTCAGGCGCTATTGTGTTCTTATTACTAAAACCCATACGGTCAGTACGTTTCAAGTCACTGGCCAGCATGGGCGTGATCATCTGCATTTTCCTCAGCATTGCCAGCGCCAAAGATGTGCTGATGCAATACTACCTGAAAAACAGGAACGAGCCTATCTCCCGCATGTTGCTGGAGCGGTCTGTCAGCAGGTATGACACCCAGTACTGGCAGCGGGACAACCAGATACTGGGTATTCCCCTGCAACGGGACATGGAGCTGCCCGTAGTGGATTTTCTCAGGGACCATCCTTATTTGCTGTGGACCGGCTACGGCCCGGGCAACAGTACGTTTATACCCGGCCATTATTTTTCCGGATTGATGCGGTACATGCAACAGCTGGAAGGCGTGGGCGGCCATAACCTGAACATGCGGTGGTTTTATATCCTCGCGGAGTTCGGCATGATCGGCCTGTTGTTTTTCTTTTGGTTGCTGACGAGGGCCGACGGGCAGTTGCCGCCTTTTCAGCGTAACTACCTGGTGTATGTAGTGGTTTGCTTTTTTTTCAGCCAGATAGATTTGTTCCTCCTGATCATGGCCATGTTAAGCCAGCCCATGCCGGAAGAGGAACAGGTCCGTCAGCCTTTATTAACGTGAAGACAATGAAGATATACCTGGACAATATCGTTTTTTCCATTCAGCAGGCCGGTGGCGTTTCCGCATACTGGCATGAGCTGTTGAAAGGCGTTTGTCACAGCGGGCTGCCGGTGTATATGCTGAATGCCAATAAAGCGTCTGCCAATGTTTTTGAGCGGCAGATAGCGTACCAGCACTGGCCCTGCATCCGGGAAAGTATCCTGCCGCGGGGCTTGTTGCGTTATCTGCCGCTCCGGTACCGCCTTCCCGCCGGCGCCGTTTTCCATGGCGGCTACCTGCGGGTGTCGCCGCAAAAAGATGTGCTGAACATACTCACCGTGCATGATTTCGCACATGAACGGAAGTTGGCCAGTCCTTTCCCCCGCGGGCTTGTCAACATACGGCAGAAAGCATACGGCATCAACAAGGCAGACGGCATCATTTGTATTTCCGACAGCACGCGGCAGGAGCTGCTGCATTTTTATCCGCAGACAGATCCCGCTAAAATCACCGTCATATATCATGGCATCAGCGACGATTTTTTTCCGCATGTGCTGTCCGCCCCTCCCGGGCTGCCGGCGCGGCTCACGCAGCGGCCCTTTGTGCTGTATGTGGGAGGCCGCAATCACTATAAAAATTTCGGCGCCGCCATAGACACGCTGGCACTGCTGCCGCAGGAGTACCAGCTGGTGACCATCGGCGGAGGGCCGTTCAACAAAACTGAGGCGGCACTGCTGCAACAACGGATACCTGGCCGGTACCAGCAGATAGTCGTGGCCAGCAACCGGGAGCTGAACTACCTGTACAACAGGGCTGTGTGTTTGTTGTACCCTTCCGTGTACGAAGGATTTGGATTTCCACCGGGAGAAGCCATGAAAGCGGGATGCCCGGTAGTAGGCTGTAGCCGGACTTCCGTGCCCGAAGTAGTAGGCGACGCAGGACTACTGAGCGCCACGCCACATGCCGAAACATTCGCCGCGAGCATTCGCCTGCTGGAGTCGGACCCGTTCCGGCAACAGATCGTTCAGAAAGGCTATCAGCGGGCCAGCCTGTTTTCATGGAAAAAGACCATCGCAGCAACAATCGGTTTTTATCATCATTGCTGGAACCATAAATTTTCAGAACATGAATATCCTGTTTAGAATGGCGGATGCCGCCAGAGTCATGATCCGCTCGGGAAGGGGGCCCGGAGCCTTCCTTCAGGGAGGCGCGTCCATTGCCTCCACACAGCTGGTCCATAACTGCGGCCACTATATCCGCTCGCTGCACACCATACTGGACGTAGGCGCCAATAAAGGGCAGTTTGCCCTGGCCGTTGCCCACCGTTATCCCCAGGCCCGCATCTATTCTTTTGAACCGGTGCCGGACACCTTCAGCCAGTTGCAGCAACATACCCGGAAAACCCCTGCTATCCGCACGTTTAACTTTGCGCTGGGCAGCAGCAACGGAAGCCTTGAATTCTTCAGCAACGCGTATTCCCACGCCAGCTCAGCCTTGCAGGTGTCCGACAAACAAATACAGCTGCAACCACAGACAGCACATACCCGCAGGATGATGGTCCCGGTAAAACAACTCGACCAGCTGCCGGACCTCCTGCTGAAAAGCCCTACCCTCCTGAAACTCGACGTGCAGGGCTTTGAACAGGAAGTGCTGCGCGGCGCTACTGCCACCCTCCGGCAAATAGACTATCTGTTGTTTGAAACGTCTTTCATCCCCATGTACAACGGAGAACCCCTTTTTGATGAAATGCATCATTTTGTAAAATCGCTCGGCTTTGACTTTATCGCACCGGTGGGATTCCTGCAGTCAGACAACCTGCAGATCCTGCAAATGGACCTGTTGTACCAGAAACAAAATGACCGGTAAAACTCCCGTATGTGATTACCTAACCGAATGAACTTGTGATTATGAAAACCGCGCTCAATGTACCGCTACTGCTCAGGCAATTTATTGACTGCCTGGTACTCACCATGGCCTACGTGGCGGCGCTGGAGACAGTAGGCACCTTCCAGCATCCCGCTCACAGCCCGTCGAACATACCCGTATGGTGCATCAGCCTGATCACCTGGCTTGCTACAGGGCTTTACCTGCACCTGTATGATGATTTTCGTTCCCGCCCCTTTTCCTATGAGTTTATGGCGATCATCAAAACGCTGTTATTGCACATTTGTATCCTTACCTTCACCCTCTTTTATTTCTTCAAGTTTTTCTATTCCCCCAGGGCCTTCATAGGCGTATACAGCGCCTATGTGTTCATTGGCATGATGTTGTCCAAGATAATGATCAAAAAACTCTTCCTGCGCATCAGGATGAGAGGCTACAATATGAAAAATATACTGATCGTCGGAGCAGGGGAAACAGCCATGAATTTTCACAACACCATCGCCACCAACGATCACTTTGGGTATCAGTGCGTGGGCTTTGTCGATAATACGCCTAACCAGGCAATTAACGGGAAATACCTGGGGCCGCTCTCTTCCCTCGGACATATTCTGGAAAACCATGAGATCGACGATGTGGTGCTGGCCATTCCGGAAAGCAGCCGGGAAGAAACGGAAAGCATCATTGTGGCCAGCGAGAAAGCCGCCAAACGGGTAAAGATCATCGCCAGCTGCTATCAGCACTGCACGTCTACCGTGAGCATGAGCCTTTTCGGCTCCTTCCCGGTGATCACTATCCGGTCTTCCCCGCTGGACAATTCCGGTAACCAGCAGTTCAAACGGTTGTTCGACATCTGCTTTACGCTGTTTCTGCTCATCACCTTTTCCTGGTTGTTTATACTGATCGCTATCCTTGTAAAAATTTCCTCGCCCGGACCGGTCATCTACAAACAGGAAAGATGGGGGCTCAAAAACAAAAAGCTGACCATTTACAAATTCAGGACCATGAGGGTGAACAGTGAATGGAACAGCGACGGCAGCTACCGGCTGACCACCCGCAATGACCCACGGGTGACCCGGATCGGTAAGTTCCTACGGCACACCAGCCTGGATGAACTGCCGCAGTTCTTTAACGTACTGAAAGGAGAGATGTCGTTTGTTGGCCCCCGGCCGCATGTAACGCCCATGCACCTGGAGCTGCAGAAAACCGTGCAGCACTATATGCTGCGCCACCTGGTGAAGCCCGGCATCACCGGCTGGGCACAGGTAAACGGCTGCCGCGGAGAAAATGAACGGGTTGACTGGCAACAGCAACGTATCAACCTGGATATCTGGTATATTGAAAACTACAGCTGCTGGCTCGATTTTCAGATCATATTCCAGACAATCGTAAACCTGATTAAAGGAGATAAAAATGCTTTCTAAAAATAATGCGGCCGGCAAACGTGTACTGTTGATCAGTTGTAATTATGCACCGGAGCCCAATGGCATCGGCAAGTACAACGGAGAGCTGATCAACTGGCTGGCGACCAAAGGTTACCATTGCACCGTGCTTACTACATATCCCTACTATCCTGAATGGAAGATCAATGCATCTTATCGTTCTAAGAAGTACTTCTTCTCCCGGGAAATCATCATCGCCGGAAGCAAACCGGTGAAAGTGTACCGCTGCCCGCATTACGTGCCCGCTTTGCCGTCAGGCGGCAAAAGAGTATTGCAGGATTTCACTTTCAGCCTGGCGGCTTTCGGGAAAATGTTGCACCTGTTACTGCAACGACGCTTTGACGCGGTGATCACGATAGCCCCCTCTTTCCATCTGGGACTGCTGGCCACCGCTTATAAATCCCTGCGGAATACGCGCTTTATTTACCATATCCAGGATATGCAGATAGAAGCCGCCGGCAGTCTTGGCATGCTGCGCTCCCCGTGGCTGCTGCAACAGCTGTTCCGGCTGGAAAAGTACATCCTGCGGCGGGCAGACGTGGTTTCCTCCATCTCCCCGCAGATGGTAAACAGCATAGCCGTAAAAGCCTCCCGGGAAGTACAGCTCTTCCCCAACTGGGTAGATGTGGACCGCTACTTTCCACTCGATAACCGTGCGGCCCTGAAGGAAAAATTCGGCTTTTCCGCCGATAACAAAGTGATATTGTATTCCGGCGCACTGGGAGAAAAACAGGGACTGGAGAATGTACTGCTTGCCGCACGGCAGCTACAGCATCGCCGCGATATCCGCTTTGTGATTTGCGGCGACGGCCCTTACCGCCAGCGGCTGGAAGCCCTGGCGGCCGAATGGCAGGTAGAACACGTTACCTTCCTGCCGCTGCAACCGGCATCACATTTCAACCTGTTCCTTAACATGGCCGACCTGCACCTGGTGATACAGCGCGGGCAGGCAAGCGACCTGGTGATGCCCTCCAAACTTACCACCATACTGGCCGTAGGCGGTGTGCCTGTTGTTACGGCCAATGAAGGCTCGGGACTGCACCAGCTGATCAGCCAACACCGTATAGGCATCTCCGTTATAGCGGACGATGCAGCTGCTTTAAGTCGCGCCATAGCAGACGCCTTAGCGGGAGAAACCAGTCACATTGCAGCCAATGCCCGCAGATACGCGCAGGAGCAACTGGCCATCGATCATATCATGGAACGTTTTGAGCGGGAGATTCTACAAGCGCCGTAGCCCTTATAGCAACGATATTCTGGAAGGAGAAAATTTCATAGTGGGCGGGGTTATATTTACCAAGCGGCTGTAGCCCGTCTGGCAACAACCGGTAAAAATGATATCCTGGTAAGAGATCGATAATATCTTTAAAAAATGTACGGGAGATGACATTCATCTCATTAAATTCTATTTGTATCACGTTCACCATACCGGCAGCAATACACTGGCGGGCGCCTTTCAGCACGGGCAGCTCATGTCCTTCCGTATCTATCTTCAGCAGTGCTATTTCATCGATCTGATGGGACTGAACATATTCATCCAGTGTTGTCTGGGTAATGGCCACCGCTTCTGCCACGCCATCGTGCAGCGTTTCAATCACTTCCCGGTACATACTGGCATGTTCGGAACCACCGGCGCCGGAGTAATCATACATCACTGTTTCAGCTTCATGATCGCCGGCGGCCATCCACACCGGTATAAAATTATTTTTTAACGCCGTGGCCTTCAGTTTCTGATAAGCGACAGGATGTGGCTCAAACGCGTAGATGGACAGCTGTACACCATACCTGCGCAGCATTTCGGAGTAGTTGCCCACATTGGCGCCAATATCGAAAACGACACCGGAAGAGAGCATGCGCCGCCGTTTCAGGTAGCGGATAAAAGCCCGCTCCCCCGAAACGCGTTCGTTTTCGTGGTTCTTAATTCCCAATCCCAACATGCTGGTTTTATAAACGATGAGGTGTAGGGGATAAAACAATTTTCTAACAAATAGAAAAACAAACAACTGTTTACAGGCACGACCTATTCTGTGCATATGTTTCCGGTATTAAAGGGTAAAGGATATAGCCATCAATACATCATGAAGATACGTCGTTAATAACGACAAATTTTCATTCATTTTGTTCATTCGGGTCCCCAGGGCTGAAGCCCTGGGCTACGTTTTGTTTCATTTTCTTTTAATGAGGATTCCTTATAAGAAAGGGAGATTTATAAGAGGATGTAAAAAGGAAAAAGCCTTTAAACGGGGTAGTTTAAAGGCTCTCTTTCCTGTTGTTGTTTCATTTTACGCGGGCTTTCACCGCTTAAACCTTTCAGGGTGGAAAGGTTGCAGGTCCATCGATGTTGGCCGGCCGGCAACGAGTTCAGCCACCAGTTTTCCGGTGGCCGCGCCCAGGCTGATGCCCAGCATGGAGTGACCTGTGGCGATTGTCATATTAGGGTAGCGTGTTAAGTTGCCGATATAAGGCAGGCCATCGGCGCTGCAGGGCCGGTAACCATACCAGACCTGGTCTGCCGGAGGAACAGCCATGTCAAAGTCAGGGAAATACCTTTTCACTGAGTCGAAGATGCCCTGTACGCGCCGCATCCGCGGAGGGGTGTGCAACGGCGTGATTTCCATGGTGCCACCGAAGCGGATTTTATGGCCATCAAGCGGGGAGATAGCCACCCTTGCTTCGCTGAGGATGATGGAATGATGTACTTTGAAAGGCGTATTTTCAAATGTTACGGAATACCCTCTGCCCCCTACCATGGGGATACTGAGCCCGATTTCCCTGGCGAGGGCCGCGCTCCACACACCGGCGGCCAGTACTACATGATCTGCCTCCAGTGTGGCGGTGGCTGTGCGGACGCCGGTTATCCGGTTGCCCGTGGCCGCAAACCCTGTCACCTCCTGGTGATGGATAAATTGTACGCCCTGTTTTTCCAGGTATGTTTGCAGGCTACGCATCAGCAGATTCGGATTGATCTGGGAGTCACCAGGGAAAAACACCGCCCCCAATGCATCCAGTTTCATGCCCGGCTCCATTTGCGACAGTTCCCCTCTACTGAGCACACGCGCTTCAATACCCAGTGCTGCGGCATCTTTCACCGTTTCATGCGCGTGATGGGCGTTCTGTTCCGTCTGGAACAGTTCCATCATGCCGACAGGCGCATAGGCAAAATCAAGGCCTGGCACGGATGTCCATGATTCATACAACTGCTTGCTGAGCAGCGCGATATCGCGCAGCGGAGCGGCCGAACGCTCCACATGTTGCCGCGTAGCGCTTTTCATGAATTTCAGGCCCCAGTTGACCAGGTCCCGGTTGAGCGACGGCTGAATATAAAAAGGGCTGGAAGCGTTCAGCATCCATTTAAGCCCCTGCCGCACAATGCCGGGCGTGGCCAGCGGCACAAAGTGGCTGGGACAGATGTAGCCGGCATTGCCGTAAGAGCAGCCCTGCGACATGTCCGAGCGGTCTGTCACGGTGACGCTGTAGCCCGCCTGTTGCAGGTAATAGGCACTGGCCAGTCCGATAATACCGCCGCCGATGATAATTACTTTCATAGTCTGTATCAGATTACCTGTAGTCCGTAAGCATATGGATCGTCTTCCGGATCGATAGAAATAGTATTGTACCCGTACACCCTCGCCCATCCTTCTATACTGGGACGGATGGCCGGCATATTGCCGATGCTCGTTTCCTCTTCTATCCTGCCGGTGAAGCGGGAGCCGATAATGCTCTCATGCACGAAGGCATCGCCGGTTTTCAGTTTGCCTTTGGCATACCATTGCGCCATACGGGCGGAAGTGCCGGTGCCGCAGGGAGAGCGGTCGATGGCCTTGTCGCCGTAGAACACAGCGTTACGTGCGGTAGAAGTGGCGTCCAGTACGGCACCGGTCCACAATACGTGAGAGCAGCCATTGATATTCGGATTGTCGGGATGCACGAAGCTGCGGTTTTCGTTTATCCGTTTGCGTAATTCCCTCGCCCATCCGATCAACTGCGAGGCCGTGAAATGCTCCAGCCCGGGAAAACGCTCCTGTACATCTACGATCGCATAGAAATTGCCGCCATAGGCCACATCTACGGTGAGCGGGCCCAGGTCGGGGCAGTCCACCACAATGCCGGTAGCCGCCAGGTAAGACGGTACGTTGGTGAGCTTTACGCTTTTCACCTTGTTGCCCTGTTGCTGGTATTTTACTTCGACCAGTCCGGCGGGTGTTTCCATTCTCACCCTGCCAGGCGTCTTCGGGTTGATCAGTCCTTCTTCGATAGCGATGGTGATGGTGCCGATGGTGCCATGGCCGCACATGGGCAGGCAGCCGCTGGTTTCGATGAAAAGCACCGCCACATCGTTGGCCGGGTCATGCGGCGGATAGAGGATACTGCCGCTCATCATATCATGCCCGCGGGGTTCAAACATCAGGCCTTTCCGTATCCAGTCAAATTCCCGCAGGAAGTGGTCTCTTTTTTCGCTCATATTGCTGCCTTTCAGGACGGGGCCGCCGCCGGCCACCAGTCTTACCGGATTGCCGCAGGTATGTGCATCGATGCAGAAAAATGTATGTTTCAAGAAGCTGTATTTATTGGTTAATAAAATGGCGGAGCCTAACGTTAACGGGTAAACTGATTATCTACCAACCGCCAGATACCACGCGGATTAGCGGTTTTCAGTTCATCGGGCAACAGCGCCTCAGGGAACTGCTGGAAACATACAGGCCTTACCCAGCGCCGGATGGCAGCGGTACCTACAGACGTGAAACGGGCGTCGGTAGTGGCAGGGTACGGGCCACCATGTATCATGGCCGCACAAACTTCCACCCCGGTAGGGGCCGCATTCAGGATGATGCGGCCGGCGAGCGTCACCTGCACATCAATCACCTCCTGCCATTGCGCGAGGTCTTCTTCCGTGGCCATTACACTGGTGGTCAGCTGCCCTTTCAGGCTTCTGAGCACGGCCAGCAGCTCGGCTTTGTCCTTACATGCCACCAGCAGCGCATGTGGGCCAAACACTTCCTCTTTCAGCGCCGGATTGGCCAGTATGGCGGCGCCGGAAGTCAGGGCCAGCGAAGGGCGTACGGCGCTGGCATCAAAGTCCAGTACCGGCGCGGGAGACAGCGTTACGTCCTGGCTGGCCAGCATACGGCTGCGTCCTTCCAGGAAAGCGCTGTGAATGCCGGGATGCAGCATTTTCTGCGGCGACGTTTTCTCCAGCGCGATGCCCAGTTGTTGCTGGAACGCTGTAAAAGCAGGGCTTTCCAGCCCTATCAGCAATCCGGGATTGGTACAGAACTGTCCGGCCCCGAGCGTGATGGAAGTGGCAAACATATCGGCCAGTTCAGCACTGCGTGTTTCCAGCGCCTGCGGCAGGAACACCACCGGGTTCACGCTTCCCATCTCCGCAAAAACAGGGATCGGAGTTTCCCGCTCCGCTGCATAGGCGCAGAGCGCTTTACCACCTTGTTGAGAGCCGGTAAAGCCAACGCCGGTGGTATTGGGGTGAACGACCAGCTCCTTGCCGGTATGATAGTCGCCGGTGACATGCTGCACGGTGTACGCGGGCATACCGCTTTGTACAATAGCCGCCTGTATGGCTTCAAACATCAGTTGTGACGTGCGCGGGTGCGCAGGGTGGCCTTTTACCACCACCGTAGCGCCGGCAGCCAATGCGCTGGCGGTATCACCACCGGCAGTAGAAAAGGCAAAAGGAAAATTGCTGGCGCCGAAAACCACTACCGGCCCTACCGGCAGCAACATCCGCCGGATGTTAGGCGTAGTATCTATCACCGCTTCCACCCAGCTGCCTTCTTTTATAAGGTCGGCAAACTTCTGCAACTGTGTGGTGGTGCGCACTATTTCTCCGTTCAGCCGGGCCATGGGCAGGTTGGTTTCCTCGCCCGCCGTTTTCACCAGCGCTTCCCGCCGTGCCGTGATCTCAACGCCGATTGTCTCGAGGAAAGCGGCACGCTGCAACGGTGGGATGTTTTTGTATTGCTCGTAGGCTGTGGCAGCCTGCTGCATAATCTGATCTATCTGCATACACGGAAATTATAAAGAGAGATAATCAGGTAAAACCGGACGTTTGGCTACGGCAGTGCGGATCACCTGCAGTATCCTTTCCCTTTCCGCACCTTCGAGCACCAGGCGTGGCGCCCGTACATATTCGCTGCCCAGTCCTACTTCGGCTTCAGCCAGTTTGATAAACTGTACCAGTTTAGGATAGAGGTCCAGCTCCAGCAGTGGCAGGAACCAACGGTAAATTTCCACGGCTTCCTGCACGCGGCCCGCTTTAATCAGGCGGTATATGGCCACTGTCTCCGCAGGGAAAGCATCTACCAGTCCGCCTACCCAGCCATGAGCGCCCAGTACCATCTCTTCAAGTGCTAACGTATCGAGACCGCATAATATTTTAAAACGGTCACCAAAACGGTTGATCATACGGGTAACGTTGGACACGTCGCGGGTGGATTCTTTAACAGCCTGGATGTTAGGCAGTTCCTGTAACTGGTCGAAGATATCGAGGGTGACTTCTATCTTATAGTCCACCGGATTGTTATATACCATCACCGGCAGGTCGGTGGAGGCGGCCACTGTTTTGAACCAGGTGGCTGTTTCACGTTCATCGCTTTTATAACGCATCGGTGGCAGCAGCATGATGCCGGAAGCGCCCCATTTCTTTACCAGCGCGGCCTGTTGCACGGCGTCGCGGGTAGCGCCTTCAGCGATATTGACCACTACAGGTATTTTACCGGCCACTTTCTCAACGGTGAACTTCGTCAGGGTTTCTTTTTCCGCGGTTGTCAGTGTACTGGCCTCGCCGAGCGATCCACCCAGAATGATACCATCGATACCAGCTGCCAGCTGGGCCTGGAGGTTTTTCTCAAACAAAGGCAGGTCCAGTTCATCGGCTGCAGTGAATTTGGTAGTGATGGCGGGAAATACGCCTTTCCATTCGATAGACATGATATTCTTTTTTTTTCCAAAAGTATTCAGGACACCCGCAGTTGGCTTTCCCGATTGTAATCAATTATAACCCGATATTAACCAGTTTTGAAAAAAACAGGGATACATTACCGTTTTTTAACCAGTTCTACTATCAGGATGTTACAATACGGTTAATATTCGTAATATTGGCTCATCCAAGCATAACGGCACCAATTATGAAAGTCTTACAGTTTACCGTACCTGTACCCCTGGATAAAACCATTATCGTGCAAAGAGATGTGTTGCCCTACTTCTATCCGCATCTGCACCGGCACCAGGAAGTACAGCTTACGTGGGTACAACAGGGGGAAGGCACGCTCGTGGCAGACAATAATATGCATGCGTTCCGGCCCAATGATATTTTCTGGCTGGGGGCCAATCAACCCCATATCTTCAAAAGCGACCCCTCCTACTTTGCGCCCAGGAGCCGCAAGAAGATCATGGCACTGGTGATCTTCTTTAATCCTGACGGCAATCTGTCCGCACTGTTCAACCTTCCAGAGATGAAACCGCTGAAAAACTTCATCCAGCAACAGCAATGCGGGTTTAAGGTACCTTCGCTACAAACGCCGGACATCTCCGCGCAGATGCTGCGCATCGCCAACAGCAACGGCCCCGAGCAACTGATGCATTTCGTGGAACTGCTGCGCCTGCTCTCCGGATGCCCGGATATTAGCCCATTGGCCGCAGTGAATAAAAAGGTCACTGTCAGCGATCATGATGGTATCCGCATCGGCAATATCTACAACTACATCATGCACAACTATGAGCACCCTATCACGCTGGAAGACGCTGCCAGTCAGGTACATATGACACCCCACGCTTTCTGCCGCTTCTTTAAAAAACATACCCTGCATACTTTCGTCTCCTTCCTGAATGAAGTACGCATCAATGAAGCCTGTAAAAAACTGACGGACGGAAATTATGATAATATTGCTACTGTAGCCTATACCAGCGGATTCAACAGCATCACCAATTTCAACCGGGTGTTTAAATCCGTTACCGGTAAGTCCCCCAGCGAATATCTCAACAGTTACTTTCAGCATGTGGACAACAACAACAGCTCAAAGTAAAATAAAAAGTGCCACCCTCGTTGAAAGGGCGGCACGCAGGTATTTTTTCGTATATCCGTTATAGTAAGGTCGGTCACTTCACAGGGATCTCTGTATTTTTACCATTCTTTTTAGCGTCTTCGCTTTTGGGTAACCGGATACGTAATACACCATCATCATAATGTGCTTCTATCTTGTCTTTGCTAACCCCTTCCGGCAGATGGAAACTACGGGAAAAGCTGCTGTAATTGTATTCCTGCCTGCTGAACTTTTCGTTCTTTTCTTCTTTTTGGCTTTCAGACTCTGCACTGATGATGAGCATGCCGCCTTCCAGCTCGATTTTAAAATCTGATTTCTTTAATCCCGGTGCTGCCATGGCCAGCTTGTAACTGTCTTTGTCTTCTGTGACATTGACAGCCGGCACAGTCAATGCATGCACACCGTATAAGTCAGTTGCCCAATCTTTCCAGGGACGGAAAAAATCGTCAAATACAGACGGTAGACCTCCACGTTTGGTTAATGTTTGTGTAGCCATAAGTACCTCCTTTTTTAAACAAACCTACGGCGTTCGCAACACGGGAAAAATGAGTTCCGTCAGCATTCAACCTGATTAAAATCAATCTAAACCTGTCTCTGCAATTATAACATTCAGCCCGCCATACCTGTTATTACTTTACAACGATTTTTCATCACCCCGCAAAATAATAACCCCATGACACTCTCAAAGCTGTTGCTATTTGTCCCGTTTATATGGATGCATGCCAACCTGCAGGCGCAGGGAAGCAAAGCCGCCGAAGCCATCCGGCATATCAAAGAAAGCACCAGGGCAAGCCTGGACTCATTGGACAGGGAACAGGAAAAAATGGAAAGTGATGCCGCCCGCCTGAAAAAAGACGCTGTGGCGGACTATAAAAAAGAAAAAGCTTCCATCCAAAAACATGAAGCCAAACTACGGCAAAAAGTAAAAGAAGACACTAAAGTGGCCGATGAAAAATGGGAATCTTTCAAAACATCCGTGGAAAAGGAGTTTAACGAACTACAACAACGCGTACATCATCTCAAGGAAAAAATAAAAAAACAACTTCCGGGAGACAACCATAACCTGCAGGACGAGCCACCTACCGAAAACAACACGCCTCCCACTACCCTGTTGACATAAAGCCTGTTACATCACCAGCACGGCAGCGCCTTTTATCTTACCGTGCCGCAATGCCTGTAATGCCTCATTGGCCTGCTCCAGCGGATAGGTTTGTACAATGGTGGCCACCGGTACATGCTGAATGACCTCCATCAGCAATTCGCCGTCTTTACGCGTGAGATTGGCCACAGAACGAATGACACGTTCCTCCCACAACAACCGGTACGGAAATCCCGGAATATCACTCATGTGGATACCGCCACATACCACCACACCGCCTCTGTCCACCTGCGAAAGCGCCTGTGGCACCAGTGAGCCGTCCGGGGCAAAAATGATGGCGGCATCCAGCAGTACCGGCGGCGCATCGAGTGAACTGCCGGCCCAGGCAGCGCCCATCTTCAGGGCAAAGCTCTCTCCTGCTTTATCGTCCGGCCGGGTGAAAGCATAAATGGACTTGTAATGGTACTGCGCTATCTGCACCAGGATATGCGCCGCTGCGCCAAAACCGTACAACCCGATATGCTGCGCATGTTCCGGCACCATCCGCCAGGAGCGGTAACCGATCAGGCCGGCGCACATAAGCGGCGCTCCGCCGGGATGCACATAGTTTTCCGGGACATGCAAACAATAATCGGCCAGCGCCAGCACATATTCCGCATAACCGCCATTCACGCTGTACCCGGTAAAGAGCGCATGCTCACACAGGTTCTCCTGGTCCATCGAACAATATTTGCAGTGTCCGCAGGTATACGCCAACCATGGCACGCCCACTTTTTCTCCGGGCGACAAGGTCGTCACTCCCTCGCCCAGGGCCACCACCTCGCCCACTATTTCATGTCCGGGTATGAGCGGTAAAACCGGCGCCGGCAATTCCCCGTCGATGATATGCAGGTCTGTTCTGCATACCCCGCAGGCTATTACTTTGATCAATACCTGTCCGGCTGCGGGCGCAGGTACCGGCAACATTTGCAACCTCAGCGGCTGCCCTTTGTTTTCCATGACCATGGCACGCATGGTGGAAGGGATGTTGTGTGTCATACCAAACATTTATTGTGTTCCATACAAGGCCATTTCATGCAGCAGCTGCGCTCCGGACCAGCGGCCGTCTACCATCAGGCGCCGCAGGGTGTACAGCTCCTTCCCCGCTACCGGCAGGCGATTGAGCTGGAAGGCCGCTTTATAGCCCGCCTGCTTCACATGCATGATGATACTGTCGTTGTACGCGCCGAAAGGATAAGCAAAATACCATACCGGCCGGCCCGTGATTTTCTCCAGCTGCTGCCGCGGCGTTACCAGTTCTTTGTTCCAGTCTTTATATCCGGCAGGAAAGGGATGGTCCCAGGTGTGACTGGCCACCACATGCCCTTCGTCTGACAGTGCCTTTACGTTTGCGACCGACAGGTAATGTGGTTTGTTCAGCGTAACTGTCATCACAAAAAACACGCCTTTAAAATGATAGTGTTGCAATAAGGGCGCCGCTACCGAATAATGCACATCATGGGAATCATCGAAGGTGATGATACAGGCGCGCGGGGGAAATGGTTTATGCTGCGCCATCAGGGCCACCATCTCATCGGGCAGGATAGTGTGGTAACCGCTGTCTGAAAGCGTTTTCAGCTGCCGGTCAAACTGATCGCGGTCAATATGCAACAAATCGTTCTTATGCTGTCCCGCGGTGGTGATATTGTGGTAGCACAATACGGGCAACTGCTGAGCGGTGGTTGTCAGTGACAGGCAACAGCACCAAATGACAATGAGCCGTTTCATGGTTATTGATATTGAATGTAAATCGGTCGGGGGAAAAGGCCCAGCACTTCATCGGGCCCCATCAGGTGGCCGCCGGTAGCGATATCTACCTGGTAAAACAGTTTAAATCCGGTGAACTGCACTGGTTGGTGGGCGATCCAGCACCGGTAAGTGTCCTTTTTTTTAGCCACTCCGCCGAAGCCGTCCATGTCCATCACGATCTGTACTTCGGGTTGCAGGCGGATGTTGCGGTAGTTGGTCACCATACCCTGTGTGAAGCGGTGTACCACCAGTATTTTAGGTGGCAGCTGATGTTGCTTCACCAGGTCTGCCAGCCAGGAGCTGGCATAGTTGATATCATCCGCGTCCATAGTGCCGATGACCGAACAGGGAGGCTGGCCATACTTCATGGAATACTCCGGGTCTATGCCCAGATGCACTTCCGGCCGTAGCAGGTATTTTTCCAGCACCGGCAGTTCCTCCTGCAGGGTACTGTGGCCCGGCTGTATATCCAGGAAAACGAGCGCATGTGCGCGGGCAGCGGTCTCCAGTGCATTGCTGATAGCTGATGCCGGCATACGCATCCGGTATTTGCCGTCTTTGCCGGGGTTTCGTTGCGCAGTCACCGCGATGTAGTGAAAAGCCGGCAGCACCGGTGTGGACGTATCTGCCGCCTGCCACATCGCCGCTGTGGCGGCCAGCTGCGCCAGCATAGTATCTACAGGAACGGTACCCAGCACGCCCAGTTTAGGAGTATAAAAATTTCCATAGTAGGCCACAATCCGGTGAAAAGGCAAGAGCGCGCCTGCAAGTGGATAATCCCGTTGATAAGGCCAGCCTGCCGCGGCAGAGTCGTGCAGCAGCCGCAGCATCTTTTGCCGGTACGCCAGTGTATCAACAGCTGCGCTTACCGGACCGGACTTGTTGATGATCACCTCTTTTTCAGGAAAAGCAGCCTTTCCGTAAGTTTCCGGGCGTTCCACTTTAAAATGGTGGGACGGCGTCCACAAAACCCATAGCAGCAATATCACCACTGCAAGTTCCACGGCGAGTTTACCTATGTATTTCATCGCGCTGTTTTATTGTCCTAAACTACCTGCTTTCCGGCATCTCTACAATGACACTACTCATAACAAATATTGACCGTAATCAGTTGTACGTTATCCTGACCATAATCAGCCTGCCGGATAATACCCGTCATATAATGCCGGCCTGAATCCTCCTAATTTAGTAGTGATTAAAACCGGACTAAATATGAAATCTCATCTTAAAAACAGTCCACCCATACCGGCCCCTTTGGCCCCGCTGGGACGTATCCGGGACATCACTCCCCGGGACGTGCAGGCTATACAGCAACAATTGGGCGTCAACAGTATAAAAGACGTGATAACCGCCATTATCAACGGGCGACTGGAAACAGTGGAAGGACTTAAACCGGCGCAGATAAAAAATATCAGGAGGGCGTTCAAACTAAATAAAACCGCCGACAGCCGTGTGCCCCTGTGGGACGCACGCCTGGCCGGAGAAGAACTGCTGCGGGCGCTCTGCCAGTTCCCGGAAGTGGAAAAGGCCACGCTCACCGGCAGCCTGCGAAGGAGCAAAGACACCATCGGTGATATCGATATATTACTGCAACTGAGCGAAGCCGATCACCGGAAACTGCTCTATAAAATTGCCCGGATGGCGCAAACAGAGCGCATCATCGCTACAGGTCCCCATCATATTTGCCTTATACTGCGCAACCAGCTTCAGGCCGATATCCGGCTCGCCACCCGCAAATACTTTGGCGCCAGCCTGCTTTATTATACCGGATCTACGCAATACGGTGACAGCCTGAAAAGCATGGCCGCCCAAAAAGGCTTCCGCCTGGGCCCACTGGGACTGGTAGACATGCAGACCGGGGAATATGTGGCCGGGGAACAGGAAACAGATATCTACCATCAGCTGGGTATTGGTTACCTGGAACCGGAACTGCGGGAAGACCACCAATCCATGGCGGCCCTTCAGTCAATTCCGCCGCTGGTGTCCTTCAGCCAGTTGAAAGGCGACATGCAGATACACACCAACTGGAGCGATGGCACAGAAAGTATCGCCGGCATCGCCAGATACCTGTCACATACCTTTCCGCATTACCAGTATATCGTTATTACCGACCATGTCTCCGCAAAACGGCCTAACCACGTGCTGCCCCCTGCGGACGTTTTCAGGCAGGCGGCGGAAATAGACCGTATCAATGACCAGATGGGGTTTGGGTACATCAAAAAAGGCGTGGAGACAGACATACTGGAAAACGGGGAACCTGAACTGGCCCCGGAAGTGCTGCAGCAGTTTGACTGGGTCATTGCGTCCATCCACACCGATTTTACCAGGGACAATACAGACCGGCTCATCAAAGCCTGTGAAAATCCGTATGTTCATTGCATAGGCCACCCCAGCGGCAGAATGATCGGTATGCGGCCTCCTTATCCGGCAGACTGGAACGCTGTGTTTGACGCCGCCGCCCGCACCGGTACCGCATTGGAAATCAACTCGCGGCCCAACCGGTTAGACCTGAATGATGAGCTGGTACGCAAGGCCGTACGCAAAGGCGTAAAACTGGTCATTAACAGTGACGCCCGTACGCTTTCCCATTTTGATTTTGTGAAACTGGGCGTATCCATGGCGCGACGCGGGGCCTGCAGCAAAAAGGATATTCTTAACACCGGCAGCTGGGAAGATATTGAAGCGTTTAAAGCCGCTAAACAACAGTTGTTACGGTCATAACCATGTTTGTTATTTTTCCCCTTCGGGGGATGATAAAAAAATATTTTACCTGATCTGTCACAAAAAGTCCACGATGTCTGTCCCTGGTGAAATGGATTTTTTTATGACTAAAAGCACAGTTACAGTTTACACCAAAGCGGGACATTACTGGTCAGGCCTTACCCTGGCAGTATACATCAGTTTTCATCTTTTTAACCAGCTGGCATCTCTTGTGGGAGAGCATGCGCATATCGCTGTGATGCAGGCTTTCCGCAGCGTATACCGGCATCCGGCAGTGGAGGCATTGTTGCTGGCGGCGGTAGCCTTCCAGGTGATCACCGGACTGCTGTTGATTTTTACGCGGCGGCGAAGCACCCCGGCAGAGAAAATACAGGTTTATTCAGGGTTGTACCTTTCTTTCTTTTTGCTGTTTCATGTAGGCGCGGTATTGTATGGCCGCACACTGGGGCTGGACACTAATTTCTATTTCGCGGCAGCGGGGCTGAACATTCATCCGGCCACTTTCTTTTTTATACCGTATTACTTTTTTGCGGTATCCGCTATTTCGCTGCACGTGGCCGCCATACACTATATCAAAACCGGTTCCCTGCGCTGGTCACGGGCCATTGCCGTTACCGGGCTGCTGGCGGCGGCACTGATCATAACCGGCTTTACCAATGGTTTCCGGTGGCGGCACATGCCACCGGCCAATGAGCAGTTTATCCGGCAGTCTTTTGGTGGTTAACGGAGCTTATCGGGGTTACGCACAAAATAAACGGTCTGTACGCCTTCTTCGTCCACAGACACGAGTATGACGGTATCCACGGCACCGGCGGCATCGTAGCAGATGAGGCCCGGCTCGCCGTTGATGGTGGTCATGCTGTAGGCGAGCTTTTCGTTTTGTTTGGCGTATATCCCCAGGAGGAAAGCTGCAGCGGTGGCACGGCCTATCAGCGGCACCTGCGCAGCTGTAGCTTTTCCGCCACCGTCTGAATAGATGGTAATATCTTCTTTCAGGTATGTCATGAGCCTGGCGGTGTCCCCGCTGCTGCATGCCTCCAGGAATGCGTGGAACAGGGCTGTGCGTTGTTCGTCCGCGGGCGCGTAACGCCGCCTGCCCGCTGCAATCCTTTCTTTGGCACGGTGAAACAGCTGCCGGCAGTGGTCCTGCTCCAACGTGAGGATGGCTGCTATTTCGCCATAGTCATAACTCAGTGTTTCCCGCAGGATAAATACGGCCCGCTCCAGTGGGTTCAGTGTCTGCAATAAAATCAGCAACGCAAATGAAATATCCCGGTCATGGATATACGAAAAACGTTCCTGGAATAAAGGCGAAGGCAGATCGATGCCCGGGTAAACGGTCTTCTTACGGGCTTCCAGCAGGGAGAGGCAGCGATGCATCACTGCCTTGACGAGGTAATTTTCCGGGTTCGCAATAGTTGTCGCGTCCTGCCGGGAATACGCCAGGAATACGTCCTGCAGGATATCTTCTGCGTCCATGGCGTTTTTTGTCATCTTATAAGCAACAGCGAACAGGGTGGGCTTATACTGGTCGAATGCCGTCATCTAACAATTTTTAGGCCCCTGTAAAGCATGGTATTCATCGCCCCAGTCACACAGCGCCTGAATAGTGGGCACCAGTTTTATACCGATGGCGGTGAGTTTATATTCCACGCGCGGTGGTGTTTCAGCGTATACTTTCCTTTCGATAATACCGTCGCGCTCCAGTTCACGCAGCTGCATCGTCAGTGTGGCATGGGTGATGTCTTTCATTTTGTTGCGCAGCTCACCGAAGCGCAGGGGGCATCCCTTGCGGATGGCGTTAAGCAGCAGCAGCTTCCATTTTCCACCGATCACCTTCATGGCTTTTGTCATGGCACAGTTATTTTCTTCTTCCCATATGCCTTTCTCCGACTGTGTATCTAACTGACTATCATCAATAGTATTTTTTTTCATACCAGGTATTATTCTTTAAACTACTTGTTACAGTTCACTGTCCGCCTCAACTTTGGCAGCAATAAAGTTAACAAATTGGACATTATGAACAGACTACAATTGAAATGGCTCTCGCTCCTGATCGTATCTACCTCGGTATTTCTGGCTGTCATTGACATCTTTATTGTGAACGTTGCGTTGCCTTCTATCCGTCAGGGCGTGCAGGGCAGTGAATCCGATATGCAGCTGATCATTGCGCTGTACCTGCTGGGATATGCCGCGTTCCTGATCACGGGCGGAAGGCTGGGCGATCACTATGGCAGGAAAAGGGTTTTTATCGTGTCTATGCTGGTGTTTACGTTCAGCTCCCTGTTGTGCGGCATGGCACAGACGGCATGGCAGCTGAATGCGGCCCGGTTCATCCAGGGCACCAGCGCCGCCTTTATGATACCACAGGGCATCAGTTACATACATATTCTGTTTCCCGAACACAAAGAACGCATTAAAGCGCTGGGCATTTACGGTAGTATTGCCGGCGCCGCCTCCGTGATCGGCCAGTTCCTCGGTGGCTTGTTACCGGACGTGCATTGGATGGTGGAAGGCTGGCGGTTGTTGTTCCTGATCAATCTGCCACTGGGACTGGCAGCAGCGGCATTGGCGGGCCGTTATCTTCAAGATACGACGCAGCACCGGGAAGGCCGATTTGATGTCAGCGGCGTAGCATTGCTCACCGTAGCGCTGTTTGCCCTGGTATATCCGTTGATCCGTGGCCGTGAGTTAGGATGGCCGTTGTGGAGCATTTTGTCGCTCGCCGGGGCAGTGGCCGTACTGCTGCTTTTCGGCTATGACCAGCAGCGTAAGCTGGCAGCGCAGCAAAACCCGCTGATCAACATCCGGTTGTTTTCCTATAAAGATTTTAACATCGGGCTGTGTGCCGTATTATTTTATTTTATGGTACAGGACTCCTATTTCCTGATCAATGCCATCTTCATGCAAACCGGATTGGGATATAGTTCCTCTGAAACGGGCATCCTCTTTGTGTTTCAGGGCGTAGGCTACGTAGTGGCGTCACTGTTATCCATCCCTTTGGTGAAACGTTATGGTAAAAGAGTGTTACAGGGCGGTGTGCTGATCATGATCGTATCCCTGCTGATGCACCTGGTGTTTTTCCGCACTGCGTCCATGCCGAAAGCCGTGCTGTTGGCCACGCTTTTCTTTTATGGCACCGGTTGCGGCTCCGTATTGCCTTCCCTGCTGACCATGGCGCTGAAAAGCATCCCGGTGCATTTTGCCGGTGCGGCTTCCGGTACTTTCTCCACTTTCCAGCAAACAGCCGTGGCATTGGGTATTGGCGTTACCGGCGGTATCTTTTTCAGCCTGTTGGGCGATGCCCCTTCTCCTGCTGTTTATATGAACGCCTACCAGGTAGCCACCGCCGTCAATATCGGGTTTCTCGTCCTGGTAAGCATCTTCCTGTACATCCTGCCCGAAGGGCAGCAGGCTATAACGGAAATGGCCATACATTAATAATCAGGCGGGTTTCTTTTCATAACGACGGTAAAACCAGTTCTTCACCAGTTGCGTCAGTGCCACGTAAGCCACCAATATCAGCGCCAGCCAGCCCCAGTAGGCTGCCGGCAGCGGCACAAAACCAAACGTTGCCGCCAGCGGGGACACCGTGAGCCAGGCGCCCACCAGCACAATGGCTATAGAGGTAAGCGTGAGCGGCCAGCTGGCCCTGCTCTGGATAAAAGGGATACGGTTGGTACGGATCACATGAATGATCAGTGTCTGTGTAAACAGGGATTCGACAAACCAGCCGGTATGAAAAAGCGCGGGATTATGCCAGGCATTGAAACCGTAAAGCAGCAGGAAAAATGTAACATAATCGAAAATGGAGCTGATAGGCCCTATCACCAGGATAAAGCGCCGCAGCTCCCCTACCGTCCACTTACGGGGCTTCACCAGCCAGCCGGCATCTACATTATCAGTCGGAATGGCTGTTTGTGAAAAATCGTACAGCAGGTTATTGATCAGTACCTGTATGGGCAACATCGGCAGGAATGGCAGGAAAGCGCTGGCGCCCACTACACTGAACATATTGCCGAAGTTGGAACTGGCCGCCATGCGGATGTATTTGATGATATTGCCAAAAACACGGCGGCCCTCTGCCACCCCCTGCTCCAGTATCAGTAAACTGTTTTCCAGCAGGATGATATCTGAAGCTTCCTTGGCAATGTCCACGGCGGTATTCACGGATATGCCCACGTCAGCGGCCTTCAGCGCCGGCGCATCATTAATACCGTCGCCCATGAAACCGGTCACATGGCCGTTCTGCTGGATGGCTTTGATGATACGCAGCTTATGCAGGGGCGCCAGCCGCGCAAATACATGATAGTTCAACACATCAGCCGCCAACTGTTCGTCCGTCATCTTTTCTATCTGCGGGCCGGTCAAAATACGGTCGGCATTCACGCCTACTTTCCGGCAGATGTAAGTCGTAATTGTCTCATTGTCCCCTGTCAGTATCCTGACATCCACTTTCAGGGTGGCCAGCTTTTTCAGCGCTTCAGAAGCTGTGGCCTTGGGCGGGTCGAGGAAGGCGAGATAACCGGACAGGACGAGGCCTGTTTCATCCTTTGTACTATATACCGGTTCATCGGGCGCATCTGGCATCCATTTGTACGCCAGCGCCACCACCCGGAACCCTTGTGCGTTCAGCGCAGACACCCGTTCAATGCAATGTTGCCGTTGCTCCGTCGCAATGGCGGTTACCTGGCCGTTGACCTCCATCTGCGTACACTGTTCCATCACTCCTTCCACCGCGCCTTTACAGATGAGTATATTCTTCCCTTCCTTATTTTCCAGTACCACCGACATGCGTTTACGCACAAAATCGAACGGGATTTCATCTATTTTATGAAATGACTCCCGGATCTGTAAGGCAGCCGCCAACTCTTCATGATCAAGGATCGCTTCGTCCATGAGGTTTTTGAGGCCGGTATGATGATAACTGTTCAGGTAAGCGTAGTCCAGCACCTTCTGGTCGGTATCGCCTTCCGGATTGAGGTATTGTTCCAGCACGATGCGGCCTTCCGTCAGCGTGCCGGTTTTATCGGTGCAAAGGATATCCATGGCGCCGAAGTTCTGGATGGCGTTGAGCTTTTTTACGATCACTTTTTTACGGGACATGGCCATGGCGCCTTTAGAGAGGTTCACCGTCACGATCATGGGCAGCATTTCAGGCGTAAGCCCTACCGCCACTGACAACGCAAACAAAAATGCTTCCAGCCAGTTATGCCGGCTCAGGCCATTGATGATGAATACGGCAGGCACCATCACGATCATGAAACGGATCATGAGCCAGGTGAAACTGTTGATGCCTTTATCGAAACTGGTCACTACCTGCTGGCTGTTGATATGTGCCGCCAGGGCGCCAAAATCGGTATCTTCCCCGGTATGCACTACCAGCGCTGTAGCAGAACCGCTTTCCACGTTTGTGCCGAGGTAACAGTTGTTGTTACTGAAGGCCGTATCGCCCGCTATAGTTCCCGGGACCGCCGTTTTTTCCACCGGCAGGGATTCACCGGTGAGCACCGCCTGGTTGAGGAAAAGATCTTTGGCATTCAGCAGCCTTACATCTGCCGGTATCATGTCTCCGGCGCCGAGGCGGACGATATCGCCCGGCACCAGCATTTTCAGCGGCACTTCCTGGTCAGTTCCGTTACGGCATACCGTTGCGTGCGTGCTCACCAACGCCTTGAGTTTTTCAGCGGCTTTGTCTGCCCGCATCTCCTGAACATAACGGATAGCCACGCCTAATATCACCATCAAAAAGATGACAATAGCAGAACGGACATCGGCGGTCAGCAGGGAAATAAGTCCCAGTATGGTCAACAGGATCACCAGCGGGTTTTGCAGGCTTCGCCACAGCCGCCGCCAGGGCGATAGTGGTTTTTCTTCCTTTACTTCATTCAATCCAAACCTGTTCCGCCGCCGTTCCGCCTCTTCTTCAGATAACCCTTCAGGCAGAAATCCGATCGCCTTTTTTATGTCGTCCAGTGGAAGCTCCATCAGGCCTCCGGTCTTATGGTTGCTCATCAGGTAATGATTGCAATAATAACAGCGGATACCGCCCGTCTGTTCTGTTATGGTAGCTAGGGATGTGTAATAAAAATGGGAATATTCACTGTGCGCAACACATTTTCAGCATCGCTGCGGTGAAAAAAGCGGGACACGCCGCTGCGGCCATAGGCGCCATAGGTAACAATACAGTCGTTCCGGCGGATCAGGTAGGCCAGAAAAGCTGTGGCCGGATCACCGGTCAGCACTTCCGTGGTCACCTGGTCATAGTGCAGGGACAGATAGTTAATGATTTTCTCTTCATGAGGGATGTGATGATGTCCCTTTTCTTCCACATACAGCAGTTTAACCGGGATGTTGCTGCATTCCGGAAACAGCGTTGTAAACGTCCGGATAGCATAGGTAGAAGAAAAAGTGCCGTTGTAAGAAAATACAATCTCCCTGATGACAGACAATTCACCGGGCATCACCATCACAGGGCATTCCGCACCGGCCAGTGTTTCTGTTACAAAGCGGGTGGGGACCGTGTCGGGCAAACTGCCAAAGGAGGTGTCCGCACTAAGCAGCAACAGGTCTGCAAACCGGCTTTCCTTTACGATTTCCTGTACCGGGTACCCGTTGGTTTCCACAATCCTGAGACCGATAGCACCTTCCGCGCAGGCGTCTTCCAGCTTGCGGATATTGGTGGTACGCTGCCATTCCAGGGCGGCCCTGCCTTCAGCGGTGATCTGAGCGTAATTGATCGCATAACATTCAGGGTACATGCTGGTCATAGGGGCCATTTCCGCGGAGAAATTATCCAGGCATATGATCGTAAGCCGCGCGTCCTGTTCCCGGGCAAAATAGCGGAAGGTGGCCAGCTGGGACGGTGAAAAATGCAGGGCATCTACCGCAGCAATCATCTTTTTCATGGTGATAACTTTTTATAATGTTAATGGTGGGCGACGAAAACAGGCTGGCTGACCAGCTTCACGACCGGCTTCATGGGATTGGGCACGAACAGGTTGGACAGCTGGTTCCTTCCGAATGCACCCATGACGATCATCACTTTTTCTTTCATAAAAAGATGCTCCAGCAACCTTGCCTGCACATTATCATCTTCCAATACCAGCAGGGAGCTGTCGGGGTAGTGCATATGCAACCATTCTTCCAGTTTTTCCGTGTCTCCCTTTACAGGTTGACCTTTAGGCGTAACACTGAGCACGGTGGCCTTATGCCCGAACAATTGCGGCAGCAGGTAGGTGAATTGTTTGATGGCATACATAGCAGCAGGGCTGCCGTTGTAGGTAAATATAATCTCATCTATTCCGTCGAAATTTTCCGGCGCGATGATCACCGGGCATTCAGACTGTTCCAGGATTTCTTTCACAAATGCGGAAGGCGCCGATTCAGGACGCCAGGAGAAAGAGGTGGACGCGTCCACCACCAGGAGGTCAGCGTATCTGCTTTCCTTCAGTACCGCTTTAACAGGAATACCTGTATGCTGATGAATGGAGCAGTTTACCCCGCTGTTTTCACAGTGACGCTGAAAACGTTTGATGTTTTCATCGCGGTACAGTTCTTTCTGCTGCTCGATGCGGGCGCCCGGTACAGGCGCAATCACACCTTTTTCACGGATATCTTCCACCGAGCGCAGCTCCATGGCCTGGTTTTCCAGGAATACGCCGGTCAGCCGCGAATGGGTAAGGTTACCCAGATAGCAGGCAAAGTCAAGACAACTTTTGCTCATACAAACGGCATCTGTTACAAATAATATCTTTTCCATAAACAAGTGTATTATTCGTTTTCAGGTTCTTCCGGCATGTGGAAAGCAGTAGCTTCCTCCGCATCTCCGGCATTTAATTCTTCCAGTGTAAGATGGCCGGTAGTAGTGGTTTGCAACCAAAGCCCGCCGGCTTTATGAAATATGTGTCCATGCAGGCCGAAGAGGCATCTAAGGTCATGTTCCACCGCCAGTGCAGTGCGGTAATGGCTGATATCCAGCCAGCCGAAGCTGTGTAGTATCCTGATTTTTTCGATCGGGGTATTGGAGGCGAACTTATCTTTCATATCACAGCATTCTCCCGGTAAGGCTGATTTACGGAAAAACTCCAGTTTCAGCCGGGGATACAGTTGGTGAAACCGCTCCTGTATATCGGAAATAATGGCTTCTTCACTAATATAGATCTGCATAACCATAGCTTTAAATGCTGATACAATATTACGCCGCCATCGTTCCTTCTGAAATGAGATCAGTCAGGGGGGAGGATGATAGTGGTCATATACTTTGCCACCACCGCATAAATCCTTAACTTTCCGGCGATTCACCCGGTTATTCATAAGACACATGGCCATGAACCTACATGTCAGCGATTTGGACATCGACTTGCAGCTCAGCATTTTTACCGCCGTTATGGAGCGCACCCCCGGCCTGGTGGCCGTCAGGGAAATAGCCTCCGGACGGTTGAAATACATCAATGATACTGGTATCCGGATGTTGGGCACCGAAGATTTCCCTTCGCTGGAATTGTTAATGGAACAAAACAAACTGGGCACCGGCAAAGCCGTACAAGGCGCCGCCTTTTCCTCCGAAGAACCGCTGTTGCAGGAAATACAGTGGAAAAACATGCAAGGCGAAACCTATACCGGCCTTTATGAAGAAATGGTGCTCAAACACAAAAAAGAACAGTACTGTTTCTTCAGAATCACTGACAGCCAGTCAGACCGCCGCTATAAACTGCAGCTCAGCAAGGAATTACAGCGGTTTGGCGCTTTGTTCAACTACGCCAGCATCGGCATTATTGTGGCCAACCAGGACGGCGATATCACACTGATCAATGACTTCGCCCTCTCCCAGTTCGATTACCGCCGGGAAGAGCTGACAGGGCAGAAAGTAGAAAAACTTATCCCGCGGCGCCTGCACGACAAACATATTGGCCACCGTGACAGATACAACGCCTCCCCGCAAAGCCGGCCGATGGGCATCGGGCTGGACCTTTTCGCCGTCCGCCGCGATGGCTCCGAGTTCCCGGTGGAAATAAGCCTGAGCCACTATTCCAACGAAGAAGGACATTTTGTGATCGCCTATATCAGCAACATCACGGAAAGAAAAAAAGCGGAGGAACGCATCGAAAGACTCAATAATGAGCTGGAAAGCATGGTAGAGGAACGCACCCAGCAACTGGTGAAAGCACTGGCCGACCTGGAAGCGTCCAAGGAAGACCTGACTATAGCGCTCAGCAAGGAAAAGGAACTGGGCGACCTCAAATCGCGCTTTGTGTCTATGGCCTCTCATGAATTCCGAACGCCGCTGAGCACCATCCTCTCGTCTGCTTTCCTGGTAAAACACTATGCTGCGGAAAGCGAACAGCCGGTACGCAACAAACACATTCAGCGCATCGTGAACGCTGTCAGTTTTCTGACAGATACGCTCAACGATTTCCTGTCTGTCGGTAAAATCGAAGAAGGCAAGATGCAGGCACGTTATTCCATGTTCCAGATCAAAGATTATTTCCAGACCATCATACAGGAAATGCAGGGCATCATCAAGGAAAAACAAAACATCCTTTATGAACATACCGGTGAAGAAACCTGCTGGCTGGACACTTCGCTGCTCCGGCATATTGCGATGAACCTGCTCGGCAACGCCATTAAATTCTCCGCTGCCGACAGTACCATAGAACTATTTACCCGCATGGAAGACAACCTGTTCACCCTGATGGTCAAGGATTATGGCATCGGTATGTCGCAGGACGACCAGCAACATCTCTATGAGCGTTTTTACCGGGGCACCAACGTAAGCAACATACAGGGCACCGGCCTTGGACTGCACATCGTACAGAAATACAGTGAGCTGATGAACGGCGCCATCTCCTGTGCCAGCGAGCTGGGCAAAGGCACCGTATTCACTATCACCTTCCCTGCTGATCCTATAAATATTCCTTAATATGAAAACGATTTTGTTGATAGAAGACAATGAAGAATTGAGGGAAAATACCTCAGATATCCTGGCTATTGCCGGTTATCATGTATTGACCGCAGAGAATGGCATGACAGGCTTTGAGAAACTGCTGGAACATAAGCCCGACCTCGTTATCTGTGATATTATGATGCCTGTGCTGGACGGCTTTGGCGTACTGCACCTCATGCAGCAGCATGAAGCCGTTAAAGATACGCCGTTCATCTTCCTTACCGCCAAAACCGAGCGGGCCGATTTCCGCAAAGGCATGGGCATGGGCGCAGACGACTATCTGACCAAACCCTTCAGTGGCACAGAATTGTGGGAAACCGTGGAAAACAGGCTTCGTAAAGCTGCCATCCGTCAAAAAGAATTCCCGCCCAACCTGGAAGGTATGAACCAGCTGATGCTGGAGGCTACCGGAAAAGGCTCGATGGTAGCACTGGCCGAAGGCCGCAACATCGACAAATACCGCAAAAAACAAGTGATCTATACGGAAGGTAACCACCCCACCCGCCTCTTCTATGTACAGAAAGGAAAGGTAAAAACCTGCAAGACCAACGACCAGGGCAAAGAACTGGTACTGGATATCTATACAGAAGGTGATTTCCTCGGTTATAACGCCTTGCTGGAAGGCTCGTTGTATAAAGACACAGCAGTGGCCATGGAAGAAAGTGAGATCGCTGTTATCCCGGCCAGCGATTTTCAGGAATTGTTGAACAACAACCATGAAGTAGCTTCCCAACTTATCAAAATGCTGGCTAAAAATATCAGCGACAAAGAACAGCAGCTGTTGGGACTGGCATATAACTCCCTGCGTAAAAAAGTGGCGGAGGCATTATTGAACCTGCTCAAAAAATATAATCCGCCCAAAGGCACGCCCCTGGTGATCAATATCAGCCGGGAGAATCTGGCCAACATTGCCGGTACCGCCACCGAGTCGCTGATCCGCACGCTGAGCGATTTCCGGGATGAACAACTGATCGAAATTAAAGAAGGGGCCGTGGTGATCCTGAATGAAAAAAAACTGGCCGGCATCCTGGCTTAAACCAACGGGAAAGCCTGCCTCACATAATGGCTGAAGTCAGCATTCAGCATATCAAAATGCTGTTGCACCATGGTATACCGCCTCTCCATCATCAGTTCCGAGATGGTGGCTTCTTTGAGGGCTGCCGGGGTATGCACCAATGCCAGCTTGTCCTGCTGCTCACTGATTTCATGCCGCAGCAGGGCAATCTGCTCGTCCATTTTCAGAAACCGGCTCTGGAAATACTCCAGCCGGCCCAACTCCCTGTGGTCAAAATCTGTCGATAAAATCCGGGCCAGCTTGAGCTTAAAATGAATATTCTCATCTTCCAGGACCTTTAGCAGGTATTTACGTGAATCATGCTGTGTCCGCAGTTCCTCCAACTTGTCCTTCATCGTCCGTTATTTATAGTAATCCGGCACAAATTAGAACAGCGGCATCTCCTGATTTATGACTGGAATCAGCCCCCTCAATGATATCCGTCATTGCCTTCGGCCGACAGGCATACGACCTTTGATACAGGTTATTTTTCAGTGTATTATAAATGATGCCAGATGAAAAAGATACTGCTGGCCATCGATGATGGCCATTTCCCCGAAGGGGCATTCCGGTTTGCCCGTACAATCAACGAAATGGAAGCTATCACTTTATGCGGGGTCTTTTTACCGGAACTCGACTTCTCGGAAGATATCAATTACACGTCGGTGTTCATACCACTGATTGAAAATTATGCAGCCAGCTCCATCCAGCAAAGCCTGCAGACTTTCCAGGACTTGTGCGATCAATATAATATCCATCATATCGAGCATCATGACATGAAGGAGGATGCGTTGAAAGTGCTGCGGAAAGAATCTCTTTTTGCTGACCTGCTGCTGCTCAGCAGTGAAAAATTTTATGCCGATCTGTTATATGGCCCCGGTGGTTTCCTGGGCAGCGCCTTGCACCAGTCGGCATGCCCGCTGATAGCAGTACCTGAAAATGCCGCCTTTCCGGAAAGCGTGATCCTTACCTACGACGGCAGCGCCTCTTCCGTGTTTGCCATTAAGAGTTTTGCAGCGCTGTTCCCAAAATTGTGCGAGCTGAAAACCATGTTACTGTATGGCAATGCCCACGATGCCCCGCTTCCGGATGCATCGGGCATACAGGAACTGGTGCAGCAGCATTTTCCCAATGTGACCACAACAGCCATCAATACCATCCCGGAAAAATATTTCAGCACCTGGCTGAATGATATTCCCAACCCTATCGTGGTGAGTGGCGCCTACGGCCGTTCCCTGTTATCGAGAATATTCCGGCGCAGCTTTGTGGAAGATACGCTGCGCGCACATCAGGTGCCGGTGTTTATCGCGCACCGTTGACAGCATATTTGTTTCCTTTCAGGGCATTGACCATCTTATCAAATGCAGTGGTATGAGTGGCCGGGATAACGGCCGATTGCCTGATCATAAACAGGCGTGTAGTAACAAAACCGGCGAAGGGGCTGCCACCATGGCTTTGAGAGAGTACGACCGCCTGCCCGTCAGCCGGTTTGCCGGTCCAGATGTATACACTGTCTTTCCCGTCCGTATATCGGTCAACGTTAGTGCCCAGTAGTACTGTCAGTTGCTTCACTATAGCTACGTTGCGCGGACTGGCGACGAGGTTCGTTTCCTCCATTTCCACACCTGCTTTACTGGTACGGGCTTCATCATCATACAAAAAAGAAATGCTTTTGCCCCAGCCGTTGGGCGAACGCAACGTGTCATGTGCATCTCCCGTAAACAGCAGGTCTCCATAACGGAAATCACGCACCTTGTCAATCATTTTACTGGGCAGTGATGTAAACGGCTCACGGCTGACCACATGGTCCCTGTAGTTCATATAACTGTTCACATCCATGGTCCAGTAATGCTGATAAAGGTCTGTTTTTATATTACAGGCAGTGGTCATCACCAACAGCAACCACAGCATGCTGTGTAAAGCAATACGGTACATACGGTCGTTCAGTTTCGTCATGTTAACGGCAAGGCGGCAAAGGTATTGCATACCATCCATAAAAAAATCCGGGCAGTGCTTGCATACTAAAACGTTTAACCTTACTTTTAATCAGACTGCTGCAAAATCCTAAATTCCACGACATGAAAAAATTCTTCTTTCTGCTGGCTGCAGCCTGTATACAGCTGTCGGCCTACGCCCAACAACCCTTCAACGGCCTGGACATGAACATGGGCAATCTCTCCCGCCTGTCAGATGCCAAAACACGGTCCATCAGCCCGGAGAACTTCACCGGAGAAGCCGGCAAAGGCGGCATGGCCACCCTGGAGCAGGGCAATGCACGTCATGCTGCCCGGGAACTGGGACAAGGCTGGAAGGTAAATCCCTATATCTTCATAGAGCCCGGCAAAACCGTCACGCTGGCTGAAATCAACGGCCCCGGCGCCATCCAGCACATCTGGATGACACCCACCGGCAACTGGCGCTATTCCATTCTCCGCTTCTATTGGGACGATGAAACCACCCCTTCCGTGGAAGTGCCGGTAGGTGACTTTTTTGGCATGGGATGGGGCGAATACGCCCATCTCAATTCCCTCGCGGTATGCGTCAATCCCGGCAGCGCTTTCAACTGCTACTGGTCTATGCCCTTCCGCAAAAAATGCCGGATCACCATGGAAAATATCAATACTGAAAAAATGACGCTGTATTACCAGATCGACTATACGCTGACCACCGTTCCTGAAGATGCCGGTTATTTCCATGCACAGTTCCGGCGCAGCAATCCGGTAAAAGACGCCAGCTACACCCTGGTAGACGGCATCCGTGGCAAAGGGCAATATGTAGGTACTTATCTTGCCTGGGGTGTGAACAACAACGGCTGGTGGGGCGAAGGGGAAATCAAGTTTTTTATGGACGGCGACGGCAAATATCCCACCATCTGCGGTACCGGCACAGAAGACTATTTCTGCGGCTCCTACAACTTTGACCTCAAAGGGAAATACCAGGAGTTCTCAACGCCCTATGCCGGGCTGCCACAGGTCATCCGTCCGGACGGACTGTATAAATCGCAGCAACGTTTCGGGTTGTACCGCTGGCATATTATGGACCCTGTCCGTTTTGAAAAAGAACTGAAGGTGACCATACAGGACCTTGGCTGGCGCAGCGGCGGCCGTTACCTGCCACAACAATCTGATATCAGCAGCGTGGTGTTCTGGTATCAGCGGGAGCCACATGCGCCGTTCCCAAAATTACCGTCCATGAATGAGCTGGAAGTCAATTAACAGCTTTATTCCCATTTAAACATCTTCACAGACAGCACTGCAACAATAGCGGCCCATACGGTCAGTCCGCCCAGTTGCACCGGCACCTGCCAGATATGTGCGCCTTCAAAGGCGATCTTCCGCAGGCCGTCCACGAAGAAAGTGAGCGGCAGGTATTCACAGAAGGTGCGCAGCCATACGGGATAGTTCTCTACCGGGAAAAAGAGGCCGCACAACAATATCTGCGGCACCGTGATGGTATTGGCCACCGGCGCAATAGAACTTTCGTTGCGGATAACGCCGCTGATCATAAAGCCGATGCCGGTAAAGATCACCAGGCCGAATACAGAGAGCAGCAACATTTCCAGGAAAGTAAGGATACCGTTGACCAGGGTGAAATCGAATGCGAAGTAACCCAGCGCCGTGATGATGATAAAGCAGATGATCTGGAACACCAGGCGGCTCATCATTTCACCGAACAGCAGCGAAGCGCGGCTAACGGGCGTCACAAAAATACGTTTCAGCACCAGCGTATGCCGCAGGTTGAACAACAGGAAAGCAGAGCCGAACACGCCCGCCATCAGCAAAGAAAAGCCCAGCTGGCCGGGAAGGATAAAATCGATCTGCCGGTATACACGGCCGGGAATAGTGACCACGTCCAGCTTTGCAGCCACCGGTTGCCCCTGCAGCACCTGTTGGTTGATACGGCTGGTCACCTCCTGCAACGCCGCCTGTACCAGCGGTCTTTTATCGGCCACCGCACCGGAGCTGAGCAGGGTAAGGCCATATTGCGGCACCGGGGCGGTCATCACCGGCGCAGGTATGCGGATGATGCCGGCTATCCGACCCTTTTTCAGGGCGTTGAGCTGTGCCAGCGAATCTGTTTCTTTTGACAGGCTGAAGATGCTGATATCTTTTACAGCCCGGTATACCGGGCTGCTGGTATCACTGCCGGGAGCGATGGCCACCGGGATTTTCACCGCTGTGTTATCAACCATTGCACCGAACACCGTCACAAAAATGATGGGAAACAATAGGGCGAATACAACCGAAGTAGGGCTACGCAGGGTAGCAATCAGGCTGGCACGGGCCATCACCAGACCGGCCCTGAGCTGACTATATTTTTTTGCCATAGGGAACCAAAGCTACAGTATTCTTTCAAAGATTCATTTTCCCGGAACATATTATATTTGCCCTTCCAATGCGGTCCCCTAATACCCAAGGCTACTCATGAAAAAAGTGATCACCGGCAAAGACATCGTGCGCCAACTCAAAGCAGACCTGATCGGCAAGGACTCCTACCGCGGAGTTACGCTGACCTATACCTGGCTGGCCAATCAGTTTGGCCATTTCTCCCTCGGCTTCATCCCTACTTTTGTGGGTTATCTTATCCTGAAGCGGCATTTCAGCGAACAACGGGCATCCCTGTACGCTGCACTGGCCGTAAGCCTCTTCTGGCTGACGTTCGAAATTTTTAATTTCCTCGGACCGCTGCTGTCCCGCAAATCCAGGAGCACCTACGTCTTTCAGCCGGCATGGGGCAACATCGCTTTCGACACTATCACCGACCTGATATATTTCTGGTGCGGCGCATTAATGGCTTCTATCCTTTGCGCCTATACGACAATGGCGTTCGTTGCCCTGTTGATACTGACTGTACTGGTGCTCTACCCGGCTTACTACTGGTATCTCACCAAAATGTACCTGCAGGCGCCCTCCTATCCTTTCCAGTTCAGGCTGAGCCAGTGGAGCACAGAACATATTCCCGATGAAGACATCGCGCTGGTGCGCCGTTTCCTCGACAACGAAGAGCAGGGCATGCACCTGTTCCTCTTCGGCCCTAAACGCAGCGGTAAAACGAGCCTGAGCGTGGCTATCGCCACGGAGCTGTCCATCCGCCACCAGTCTGCGGTATATACCTCTGCCATGAAGCTGTACTGCATGTTCTTTGAACATGACGATGACAGCGCGGCCAACGTATTATGGACCTGGCGCAAAGCCTCCATTCTTGTTATTGATGATATTAATCCGGGAGACCCTATCAAGGAAGATATTATTACGCCTGAAAGATTCCTCAGCTTTGTTGATACCTTCTCCACCAACGATATTAACCGCACAGTGCTGCGCCAGACCAATGTGATCTGGGTTTTGGGAGATGATGATGCTTCCAGGAAACTGTCGGAGAGATGGCAGGATATGCTGACAGGTATCGGCGTGGAGAAAGAGAAACTGCTGTCTCTCAATCTCCAGTTATATAGCCAGGCGCCTGTTAAGGCAGAATATGATTTGCGTATGCAAAGCTGATCAGATGGGTGAGGCTCTTCACCTCAAAGCGCTTGTACATCGGGATGATCCTTTTTTCAATGGCCGACTGTGACACCCCAAACCGCGCCGCGATCTCTTTAAAGGAAAACCCTTCCGCCACCAGCGACAAGGCTTCTTTTTCCTTTTCTGAAATAGCGTAGTGCCGGAACAGTTGTTTGTTGAGGTCTTCCTCGAAAGTCGATTTTTCCGGGCCATAGGCCGCATAGCGCATTACATTGCCCAGCTGTATGCTTTCATTCTTCTGGGAATGACCGATGATGGCCGTCACCCTTCCTTCTTCCGAAGCAAATACCCCCACTTTGGTGATCAGTGGCACATGGGTGCCGTCTTTATGGATCTTTTTCAGCTCAATGGTAAAACTATATTGTTCGAGGTCCTTTGTTTTGTTATGCAGGAACATCAGCGCCTTATCGTTCAGCTCATTGGAAAAGGGAGCATACTCCGGCGCCGTAATGTTAACGAACGTCATCATGGTCATTTCATCATCCCGGTATCCGAGCAGCGGTTCCCAGCCATCGGCGTATAACATGCGGTTTTCTTTGAACGAATAGATATATACCGCTTCATCCGGAAACCGCCGGATGATCGTCTTAAAATGCCGTGCTTCCGGGCTGTTCAGGTCAGCCGGTACGTCTGTAATAAATGTTTTGGAATAATGCCCCAACTTATCCGGATCCATTCGTTTTTTGTCATAAATGTAAAAATAATATCACAACCTGCGTAATTACGCAGTTGACTGATTATGAACGTACTGGTAATTTTGCGTCCGTAAACCATACGAAATGGATCTGCAGGAAAAACCGCTGAAGAGGCCTTTTGTCCAGCGAATTCACCCGGTTAATGGTCCGGCAAGGAGGCAAGAACCGGAGACCTTGACCAGGAGTGGTTACAGCCCAAAAGTTGAGATAAAGGAATGTGTTAAAAACCGAGGAAAAGTTTGTTAGAAAAAGCCCCATCCTCATTGATGCAATGTCCCCCGGGGATACAGCTACGGCGCATGGACCGGATTATCCAGGTCCATGCCTGTACTGGCCCTGACTGTTGACCCTCAAAAGATATTGATTTTGTGTTAAGATTGTCATGAATTTTTTTGACTGTTGAATTACCCCCCGAATTGTTAATCCTACTCGCTTCAGTAATGAAGCAACCTGGCGAGGCTACTGCCTCGCCATTTTATTTTTCGCCAGCTTATCATGATACCCGCCATGAATAAAAAAAAGATATGAGTATATTTGTTATACCCGATTGTAACACCCAAAGAATATCCAGCAAAAATGAAGATCATTATTTTCGGAGCTTCCGGTGCCGGCACCAGCACCCTGGCCAAAGCTTTTGCCAGAGAAAACGGCTACCTGCATCTCGAAGCGGACAACTATTACTGGCTCAAAACCGAACGGCCATACGAATCCAGGCGCGACCCCGCAGAAAGGAACAAACTGTTCCTCGAAGACCTTAACAGTCATCATAAAGTGGTGGTGGCAGGCTCTATTTTCAAATGGGACCCGGCCATGGCCGGACTGTTTGACCTGGCCGTTTTCCTGTGGCTGCCCCCTGAAATCAGGATGCAGCGGCTTATACTGCGGGAAAAACAACGCTATGGCTCCCTGCTGGACTCCGATCCCTGGCTCAAAAAACACAACGCCGAATTCATTGCCTGGGCGTCCCGGTACGACGAGCCCGGTTTCCCCAGCAGAAGCCTCACCCTCCATAAAGAATGGATCGCGCAACTGAAAATACCGGTACTGGAAATCAGCGGCGACTTCCCACTGGCAGAAAGACTGCAACGGATGCAGGAGAAAATCGCCGGCATCAAATGTCACGAGACTTCCCGACAGTAGGGCTACCATCGACGACTTTCTACTCATGCATACCACCATGATATGAAACAAAGTGCGGGCATCCTGCTCTACCGAAAGCACAAAGGCATCACAAACTACTTCCTGGTACATCCCGGCGGCCCCTTCTTTGCCAAAAAAGACGCCGGATGGTGGAGCATACCCAAAGGAGAAATAGCACCGGGAGAAGCCCCATTGCAAGCAGCTATCCGTGAGTTTGAAGAAGAAACCGGCTACCGGCCGGGAGGAACATTTATCCCACTGCAACCTGTCACCCAGAAAGGAGGCAAACAAGTGCTTTGCTGGGCCACCGAAGGCGACCTGGACCACCAGGCCATCGTGAGCAATTTATTCGAAATAGAATGGCCGCCGCATTCCGGCAAAAAGAAACAGTTCCCGGAAATTGACAAAGCCGGCTGGTTTGACGCCGGTACGGCTAAAAAAATGATCAATCCGCAACAAGCGGCATTCATCGATGAATTATTAAGGTCCCAGGGCTGAAGCCCTGGGCTACGTTTAGATCAAAGCGGTGATTTTACCGCTGCGATAAAAGCGAAGGTTTTATCGTTGTGATAAAAGCGAAGGTTTTACCGTTTATGACAAAAGCGGAGGTTTGTTTTTTACAGATGAAGGTCGCGCGCTCCTCTCACTTCGGTGGAGATCTCCCCTAACATGGCGCCTGCATTGCAGTTCTGGCCCGTATACACTTTCACAAAATCAATGGCATTGAGCGTTACCGGTTGACCACTCGCATTGACTGCATTGGCAATATCCACAGTGTTGTATCCCAAAGTGGGATACTCACTGGAATAGCTGTCGGTGTATCCCCATGCAAAAGCAAGATTGGTGAGTATTCCTCCCGATACCAGCGTATTCACCAGTCTGGTGCCCGTAAAGGTAACAGAGTCCTGGTTGGGCGCCATGGCCGGATAGTAGTTGTTGGCCGTATGAAAGGCATTGGCCTGTACATATCCGCTGTTGCCCAGGTTATCGGTCCAGTTTACATTTGTTCCGGCAGCATGTGGATTGTAATAGGTGATCCGGTAATTTTTGACAGTACCGGACGCAGTGTATTCGCTGCCGGCCAGTTCATACCAGGGATCATCAGGAATACCGTTGGCATTAACGTCCTGGCTTACCATCACAATCCCCGGCTCAGACCATTGATAGGCAGGGCCGGACGGATTGCCATATATGCCGAGGTCTGCCCCGGTCCCGTTCACTACGGAATGATCAAACCCAAAAACAATGTAACCACCATAGCCGCCCAGCGATACCATGTTAGTGGTGCTACCCACCAATGCCTGCGCAGCAGCGGCAGAACCCAGGCCAGACTCATTGATGTACTGACCCGGCGCCGGCATGTACGTATATACGGTACTGATAAGCGGGCTACTGGTCAGCGTGGCCTGCCTGACAGCCACATTGCTGACAATCCCGGCACGTGCTGTTTCAGGGCTGTTCAGCGTACCCGTTAAAGCCTCTTTACGGCAGGAAGACGAGAAAAAAAGGGTGGCCAGTGCGATAGCTGGCAAATAGGAAATCTTCATATTATTTATTTAAGGTTGGAGGGAAAGAAGGAACATGATCAATAAAATACTGGCAGGGCCGGGAAATAATAACCGGTATACCGCACTGTTTCTTTCAACGCGGCGGTATTGGCGTCATACATCAGCCAACGGTTATCGTTGCTGGCGCCGAACTGGTCTGTGAGCGTGATCACCAGCAGTTCATTGCGCGTGGCGTTATAGCGTACGGCAGAACCGTAGAAATATTGACCGGAAGGCACTGTCAGGAAAGGCGCTGACAGCGACGCGGGATTACCCGGAACATAACGGTACAACTGCGTACCACCATATTCGATGTTGCCGCCAATACCGGCAGTGGACTGACGGGCGGCAATAAACACGGATGATCCGTCAGATGTCAGGGAACCGGAGCGCCAGGACAGATAAGCCCAAGGGTTAGTAGTGGCAAAAGGCAGTTTCACACGGGACACCGCCAACGAAGCCGGGTTAATGGCCACCAGTGAATCTTTACCGGCTACCCAGACAGTGCCGTCATTGGTACGGGCAAAGCCTGCGTCGCCGATACCAAATTTTTTCGCGATGCTGTAGTCGGATACGTTCAGTGCCACTACCCCATCGTCTTTGGTCATCACAAACACATAGTTGCCAGCCAGCAGCATATCGCCCGCAGGGCCGCTAATGCCTGCTACTTTGGCGCCCAGCGATGGCCCGGAGAGGCTGATGCGATAAACACCGTCCACCGCGCTCAGCAGCCCTCTGCTGGCATCTACGCCTACGAAGGCATAACCTTCACTTTGAGGCAGATTGGCAATCCTGCCGGTTTCCACCAGGGAATTGGCATCAGTGGCCACCAGCGGGCCTCCCACTTTTGCGACCATATACACCTTGCCATTGTAGATAGTGGCAAACTGCAGTGTGGAGGTAGTTGGGCCCAGGTTTTTACCGGGGTTCTCCGCTTTGTAGATGTCTTTCGCTACTTTGTTGCTGTCATAGCTATAGTACCACAGATCACCATTGTTGACACCGTACTGTCCTTCATGTACCATCAGGAAGCCGTTTTGATATTTGCCGAGGAGGGTTGCACCGGCATGTACCGCATTGGCGTTTTCTTTGGTTATCAGTCCTAACCCGGAATCGGTGTTTTCTTTTTTACAGGCGGCGAACAGGATTAACAGCGAGGCCGCCAGGGCCAAACACTTGATTGATTTCATAGTTTACAAATTGTGGTTATGCTAAATAAAAAATGAGCATCATAGGACATCCGGTCGTTCATAGGAGGCAAGGGTTATCCATTTTGTTTTTCACTCAAAAACAATTTGCTACAATAGCTGCTTTTCACAGCCTGAAAAAACAGTACAGGTTTTCTTTCCCGTACCCGCACGCAGGTGAAACAAAAAAACAAATACGCGAATATAAAGCCGGCAGGCCTACATTCTACAGCCTTTCACCCGAAAGCGACGAATGGTGATCACAGCTGGCAGGTCTTCTGGCTCTCCTGCTTTTCCGGAAACCTTCCCATCCGCAATCGCAGACAGTGGTATGGAGCAAACTCCGGAAAAACATTGCCGGTTATAAGCCGGCAGGCAGGATTACAGCTACGGGGATAGCTCCGGTTTTACACCGGATTCCCTTTTAATGTTCTGCATGAACAGAACAACCAGTTGCCTTACAAACGTACGTTAACTTCCGCTTATATCCAATAAAATAAAGCGCAAAAAATAAAGTGGCTGAAAACCACGCTGGAGCCCCAGCCCGTGGCAGGTTCCCGGATTCCCGTCTTTATCCGCCACTGAATTAGTCAAGCCTTAAAAAACCTACAATATTTTAGGGAATAACTATATTTTGGCAAGCATATCTTAACCGAATTAATTGTTGTTCTTCAAACCCTTATTTTATGAAAAAACTATTTGAAAAAACCTGTCCCGCCATCTGGTTGCTGATGGCCTTCCTCCTCTTTTCCTGCACTAAACCCGAAAAAAAACTATCCCCCCTCGATGCAGGCGAAAAAACAATGGGGGCTTTACTGTTACAGGGTACGCCCATCAACAACCTGTTATTTGAAAGCAAAATCATGCAGGAGAGACAGGGTAACTTTACCGGGTACAATTTTCTTACTGGTGATGTGACGGGCGACGGGCGGGCCGATCTCATCGCTGTTACGCCACAATTTGGCCGTGCTGTCGTATGGGAAAATAAAGGTTATGTTTTCGGTGCTCCTGTAGCCTGGATGGAGAACCAGGGCAATTATAGCGGATATAATTTTATGGTGTCTGATATGTCTGGTGACGGAAAAGCCGATCTGATAGCTGTTGAGCCACAGCTTGGGAAAGCGGTGATCTGGAGAAGCAGTGGCAGTGGTTTTCCATTGATGGCTCCCCTAATGCAGAACCAGGGCAATCTTAGCAGCTATACATTCCTGACGGCCGATATGACCGGTGATGGAAAAGCCGATCTGCTGGCCGTTACGCCGGCCACCGGCCGCACCATTATCTGGCCCAGTACAGGTAACGGGATGGGAGCCGCCGCGGTATGGACAGACAACCAGGGTAACTATACCGGTTATACGTTTTTGGCGGCTGATATGACCGGAGACGGAAAGAGCGATCTGGTAGCAGTCATACCCCAACCTGGCCGGGCAGTAATATGGAACAGCACCGGCAGCAGTTTGGGGACGGCCGCTTCGTGGATGGAGAACCAGGGCAACTACACCGGCTATAATTTTATGGCGGCCGATATGACCGGCGATGGCCGGAGCGACCTGGTGGCCGTTACACCACAATATGGTCGCGCCGTAATGTGGAACAGCACTGGCAGTAGCTTCGGAGTTGCCGCCGCCATGATGGAAGGGCAGGGTGATTACTCCGGCCACACCTTTTGCCTGGGAGAGTTCAACGGCACTGATTTCTCCGGTGATAGACGATATGACCTGCTGGCTGTAAAAGATACCACCGGCCAGGCCACCTTATGGTCCTACAACCATGCGGTATGGAAAGTCGATTCTACTGCCATTAAACCCGCGGAGTTGCAGCATCTCGGTGGTAATGCGTGGAACAATGATGACATCCAGCAACCTTACCTCGTATACATGCCGGAGCAAAATAAACTATTAATGCAACTGCTCTCCTTCCCTGCTGTGCCCAACGGTGTTAACAGCAGTCAGCGGGTGCTGGTGTCCAGTACAGACCAGGGTGCAAGCTGGAGCGGCAGGTCACAGTTCCCGATAGGCAAGCCGATAGGTTTGACCTATGCTGGTAATGGGGTATTATATTCTTTTGAAGAAGATTTTAACCACCTGTTCTATAAAAGCACTAATTACGGTGTCTCCTGGGCCTCCACCGGTACTCCTCCGACATCAACCACGTCCATCTATGCCTGGAACCCGGTATTGGTAACCAACAGTGGCGGCACGCAGCAAATAACCGAAACCGGATATAGTCAGAACAATCTCCCTTTTGGGCAGAATGTTAATTATTTTTCACAGCCCTTTATCCGGTCTTCCACCGACCAGGGTGCTACCTGGAGCATACCCAGGGCTGTCACTAACTGGAAAGGCTATAATGAAGTCAGCCTCGTGGTTGCCGGCAATGGCGACTGGGTAGCTGCGTTAAGGAAAGATACGGACCCGTCACAGTTTAATTATAACGATCACCAGGTAAACTACGATAACTATAGTGGGTTGGCTGTTTCAATTTCAAAAGACCAGGGGGCTACCTGGTCCAATCCTCAGGTACTGTTTTCGTATGGCAGGCACCATGCCTCAGTCATATTGTTGAACGATCAGCACACTTTACTGATGACGTATGCGGTCCGCGTTGGTGGCGCACGGTGCGGAACAGATGATAATTTCTGTAACTCGCCTGATGGTTATCCTTATTATGGCATCGAAGCTGTCGTAAGTACAGACAATGGAGCAACCTGGAATATTGATAAAAGATATGTTATTTCAAGATGGAAAGGCAATCTCCCTTTAACCAACCCCAACTATTTCTTCCGTTCCTGTCAGTCTACGTCCACCGTACAGCTGCCAGACGGTTCGCTGCTTACCGCTTACGGCACCGGGCGGTACCGGACAACCTCTGCTAACGGAGGCTGGTTCATGGATACCGACGTAGTGAAATGGAAACTATGGTAGTAATTCAACCATATTCTAAACAGAAGGGCGTCTCAAAAATATTTGAGACGCCCTTTTTATGTATCGGAAAAGTCGATTACAAATTAAGGTCCGTCACACCGGTGACCTCAGTGGAAATTTCACCGAGCCAGCCACCTTCTGCACGCACACCGGTATACACCCGGATAAAGTCCACGCCCGGCAGCCGAACAGTATTGCCATTCTTGTCCACCGCCCAGCTGATTTTGATCCGTGCGTCCGGATTACTGTTGGCCCAGTTGTCTGCATAACCGAAAGGGAACGCCATGCTTACATAGAAGCTGCCTTTTCCGGACTGGTCTTTCACACCTTCATCAGTAAGGCGTGTGCCCGTAAACGTTATACTGTCACCTTTCCACTGCGGGTAATAAGGCTGCGCGTGGAACTGGTTACGGGAGAGATAACCGGATTTGCCCTGGTTGTCTTTCCAGCGGATATAAGTGGTATCAGTGAGATAAGCGTAGTCCTTATTAGGGGTCTTCGTTTTATTCTCATCCGGTTTGAAATAAGTGATGCTATAGTTGTGGATGGTTTTAGGGCTCTTGTATTCAGAACCGGCGATTTCATACCAGGGATCATCCGGCAAACCGTTGCCATTGGCATCATAAGCCACTTCGATGATACCCGCTTCAGACCAGTTGGCAAAAGCATTGCCCAGCACGGTAAAACTGAAAGAGTCCGGAACATTCACAATAGTATGGTCAAATCCCATTACCACATAACCGCCGAAGCCACCAAGGTGGATCATGGTACCGTTCTTCAGCGACTCTTCTGCCTTAGCCGTCATCTTCGCCTGGTCGTCACCGGCCTCCCATTTCGGCAGGTCATGCACAAACTGGCCGGGCGCCGGGAAGTAGTCGAACACACGGGCAACTCCATTCACATACTTGCCGGCAGTCACCTTAACGGGAACGTTTACACTTTGTTCACCAACGCTGTTTTTGGCAACGAAAGTGAGGGTGTAATCGCCTTCTTTGGGGAAGGCATACACCAGCTCTTTTGTGGTAGCGATCGTGTCATTGCCCAGTTTCCACAGGAAGGAAGTGGAGGCGCTTTCATTCTTTACGGTGGCGGATACACGCACCAGTTTCATGTTGGCGGTCGTTACGCCGCCCGGCGGAACGTTGACAGACACGTCCGGCTTCGTGGAAGGCGTATCGTCAGATTTGGAACAGCTTCCGGCCAGGAGTACCGCCAGTAGGGTGACAGGTAAAAGTTTGTATTTCATAATGGTTGAGTTTTATAGTTTTATAGTTTTTTAGGAAGGAAGACAAAGTGTGCAGGGATATCACCGGTAATCACTGACCATCGCTTTTTACCTGTTTTATCGAAACAATACAATGTGCCGGGAGACACATAATCACGGGCATCAGTTACATAAATATCCCGGGTTTCAGGATCTACCATGATGCCATAAGGCATTTTGATGTTCTTCTCTGTGCCGTCAGTAATAAAATTGCCCGGCAGCAATGTTTCCGTTTTCACATTCACCATGGCATAGTTGATTTTCCAGGAAGCGGTATTATAGCTGTACTCGGAGCCATACAGGTAAGCGGTATCCCCCGCGATGCAAAGATTGCTGGCCGCAATGGCGATACGCTTTTTTACCTCGTCGGTTTTGGTGTCCACCACATACAGCGCAGAGGGCCGGTTATAGTAGTCTCCTCTGCTGGTCACATACAAATCACCATCGCTGTCAGCTTTCAGCCGGTGCAGGTTAATATCCACATGGATTTTTTTAATCTCTTTAAATGTGGCCAGATCTATCACGGATATGGTGCTGTCATAGTCCGGCGGACGGTAGCCACCGGAATTGGCCACATACAGCTTGTTGCCTATCACGGCCATTTCCTCAGGCTGGTAGCCGACTTCCACCTTGCGGGTAATTTCCAGGGTGGCGGTATCCACTTCGGCCACAATACCCAGCGGCGAACGCGGGTCTATTACTACGGGGCCTGCATATGAACTGATATAGGCTTTCCCGTTAGCAAACGCCATGTAACGGCAGTTAAGCAGGTCTACCTGCTTTATACGCTTTGCAGTAGCAGCTTCCAGCACCTCTACCTTGTTGGACACGTTGATGACAGCGTACAACTTACTGCCGTATATTTTGATATCGTTGCCTACATCGCCCAGTTCTTTCACCACGTTAGGGTTCACAGTGGCGTAGATGTTTTTATTGTACGTTCCCGTCGTGAAGTCGTAGAAATCGAGGGTACATTTGTTGCTGCCCATGTTTCCTTCGTTGAGAAGATAAAACCCTTTGTAGGTGGCGTGCGTTACCGGTGTGTCCACAGGTGTTACTACCGGAGGCACGATATAGTCGCCGTTACGGCAACCGGCCATGGCCAGCATGGTCATTACTACAACTATTCTGATAAAACGTAGTTGTTTAATCATCTTTTAAATATTTACAGAGAGAATAAATTTGTAGTTTCTTCCCGGCATCGGGTAGTTGATCACCACGTCATAGTATTGGTTCATCAGGTTATTCACCTGTGCGGTAAGCCGGAAGCGGGTTTTATTGACAGTACGTGTATACGCCAGCGCGAGGTCGCTGGTATACCAGGGCAGCGTGTAGTTGGCCGGTATATTGGCTTTCGCATTGTACCGTTCGCCGGTGTAGATAAAGCTGTAGTTCAGGTCCCAGGCCTTGTACAGGCCGCCTATGATCAGCGAACCGCTGTGCCGGGGAACGTAGGCTATCTGATCTCCGTAGAACGAGTCTGACTTATCAGTATAATCACGCGCTTCCTGGAAGGTATAAGTGGCCCTGGTAGTCACTTGCAGGTCATGCAGCAACTGCCATGCTGCTTTTGCCTTAACGTCCACGCCTTTGATCTTCACAAAGCCGAGGTTCATCATGGTCCAGCGGAACTGGCTGGAGCCGGGCACCGCCACGATTTTGTCGGTCACTTCATTGTAGTAGGCGTCCGCTTCTATGCCCAGTTCCTGCAATATGCTTCCGTGGAAGGACTGGTTCCAGGTAAGGCCTGTATTGTATTGTGTGGTGAATTCCGGTTTCAGGTTGGAGTTGCCTATTTCCGTGTAATAGAGATCATTAAATGTGGGCATTCTGAAAATGCGCTTGTAGAAGCTCCTCCAGGTGACGGGTATTTTCGCTACCGGCTGCCACGATACAAAAACCGCCGGTGTCAGCTCCTGCCGGAAAGGCGAGGCTGCATTGCGTTTTACCTGTTCGTTCATGTTGGTGTTCAGCAGACTGGCCTGCGCGCTGAAACGCTGGAAGTTAACGGACGTGGCCAATGCCACCAGGGTGGTGAAGCGCTGCGGATAGGAGAAGCCTTTCAGGTCCGCGTCCAGTTTGTTCCATTGAAAATCCCCTGACAGTCCTACGTTCCACCAGTTGGTCACGGCAAACTGATTGGCGACCGACAGGTATACTTCCTGCTGATAGTAGCGGTTCTCCGCAAAGTAGGCAGTATCCGGGGCCAGGTAATGCGTATAGTCGTAGGCGTATTTACCGTTGAACATCAGGCTGTACCTGGGCGAGATGTCTTTGCGCCAGGATGACTGTGCAAAGAAGTTCCGGTCCCATTGGCGGTCCACATGTACAAACAGGTTGTTGGCCATATAGCCGGGCAGGCCGCGTTCTGAATCGTAAAAGTAGATTTTGGAGTTCCATTCACCGCCGTTCATGACGCCGTGCAGGCTGCCTTCGAGGCGGAAAGCGTTGATATCGCCGTTTTTACGGATGGCCGTGGTATCATATCCCGCGGCAGGGTTTTGTTTGTCGGTTTTCCGGTAGCGGAATTTATACTGGCCGTTGGCGTTGGTCCACTCACCGCTGAAAGTGGCCGATACGCGGCTGCTGATTTTCTCCTGCCATAGCACGGAAGGGTTGACGAGGCCAAAGGAGCCGGTCTTAAACGTTCCTCTCAGGTGTCTTCTTTCGCCTTCTTCGAAACGGGGCTTAAGGGTGGTGAGATAGATGGACCCTGAGGAGCCATAGTCTTTTGCCGGTTGGAAGATGCTGCTTTTCTGTCCGTTGTAGAGCGCTATTTCCTCCATGTTGTCCAGGGAGAATTTGCCCAGGTCCACCACGCCGTTTTGTGCGTTGCCCAGTTCGATGCCGTCATAGAACACGCCGGTGTGGTTGGTGCCCATGCTGCGTATGTCCACTGTTTTCAGGCCGCCGATGCCACCGTAGTCTTTTATCTGGATACCCGAAAAAAAGCGCAGCGCATCCGCGACAGACTGGGAGTTCAGTCTTTGCAGCTCCGCCCCTTTCAGTTGTTGCCCGGGGGCGATTTCTTTACCGCCCCTGGGGGCAATGACAGATATTTCCCGCAGGTCTTTGGTCCGGGTGCTGTCAGTTTGCTGTTGCGCCATCAGGGACACAACAGGGCATCCTGCGAGCACCATGTACAAGGTGGTCCTCAGTAATGGGATACGCATGTTAATTCACCGTTTTGATAATTCATCCAACGGCCTTCGTAACAGGAAATAAAATCAAGGTGGATAACAGCAGGGTATCAGTCCTGCATCATGACTCATTTCCAAGCCTCATTCCACGAAGGCTTAAAAAAACTGATGCATGGCAGGTATTCTGACTTATCTCTGCTCCGGGCGGCCTTCCCATTGAATGTTCAACAGTGGCCGGATGGTTGCCCGGGCGTTTATGGAGACTTACAGCAGCGGGACTGTCCCGGATTTACACCGGTGTTCCCTTTTAATTACCCCACACCGCAATGGAGGGGGGTAAACCATTGCGGTGCGAAGGTAGTGCTTTAATTTATTTCTTCAAAAAGTTGTCAGGAGCTTATGGTCGATCGCGCATTTAATGAGCATAGCGGTATTGCGGGCCTTCAGTTTGCCCAGCAGGTTGCGGCGATGGCTGTCTACCGTATCGCTGCTGATAAACAGTTTTTCCGCTATTTCATGGTTCGTATGCCCGTTGGCGATGAGCCACAGCACTTCTTTTTCCCTTTTGGTGATATGTAGTTCCCGGGTACGGGCAGCGCCGGCAGTGGTTTCCAGTTCGGCGGCCAGTACGGCGGAGAGGTAGGTATGACCGCTATAGACATCGTGAATGGCTTTTAGCAGCTCCTCTTTATCGGCATTTTTCATCAGGCAGCCGCTCGCGCCGCTGTCCATCATATCCTGGATGCCGCGGCCGTCTTTATGATAGCTCAGTCCGAGCACCATCGTATCAGGATGGTTCTTTTTGATCAGGTGGCATAATTCCGCCCCGGCAATGTCGGGCAGCATGGTGTCGAGTAATACCACGTCTGTCTGGTGGTGCAGCAGGAAATTGAGGCAAGACTCCCCTGTTCTTGTTTCCCCTGTCAGTTCTATATCCTTTTCATAACTGAGTAAAGCGCGAAGTCCCTCTAATATCAATGGATGATCATCCACAAAATATAATCTGATCATGGTTTTTCATATTTGCTGTAACGTTGGCATGCTTAGGCATGGCATCTCCCGGGAGAACCGTTCTGTTTAGATTTCATTTACTACCCGTAATATATAAAAAAAAGAAAAAGAAAGCTATCATGAAAAGTTTACGGGATCAGCAGGCTGTTATTCCATCCGGGTGTTATGTCCGGCTGGAGAAAGCCTAATACAGACAATCCCACGCCGGCAATACCTTCGAGTACGTTGTAACTGTTATGGTAATCGGGATGATGATAAAACTTATACCCGGCAGGCCCATCCTTCCAGGTGTTCATACTGAGTGTTGTTTGCAACCACTTTTCAGCGGCTTTTTCCAGGACGGGATCTCCGGTGGCGATAGCGGCCTGTTGCAGTATATGTGCAATGCCCGCGCTGCCGTGACAGATGCAGGCATCATGCACGGCGCCGTTCCGGGTATCCCGATGCCGGGCGATATCATGCAGGATGGTCAGCGCAGCTTCGTTGTAATCTGCCCGTTGCAGGCGTTTTCCGGCCCCCAATAGAGCAACAGCAATGCCGAGGTCACCATAACACCACCCAAGGCGGCTGTGTTTATCGCCCACCGCTTCACCGGAGGCATCTGCCAATACCGGGTAGAGTGATTCCCCTCCCCCACCATGGCTTTTTTTGTGGGACATCAGCCAGCTGATGCTTCCTTCCATCAAACGGCGCACTTTCTCACGGGCAATGCCTTTTTCGTATAGCCGTCCGAGTATAGCGATAATAGCGGGCACTCCATGGGCGAGGCCCAGGTTGTACAGATCGCGGTGCTGGTACTGTTCACTCTGTGAAGAGAAAACGTCTTTCCAGGTGATGCCTGTCGGGAACCGGTGCGCCGATTGCTCGAGATAATCCACCAGGCGTTCCAGCACCGGCGTGGCCACCGCAGCCGGCCGCTCCAGAAAATACAATGCCGTACCCACGCCTTCGTGTAGAAAATCGTTTTTGCCAGCGGACAAAGATTCTTCCATAAAAGCAGCTACCATCAGGTCTATTTCCCCGAAAGCATCCTCCACCTCATCGTCTTCTATATATCCCATCTGTGCCAGATGCTGAATACACCAGGCCACACCGGCCACGCCACCACAGAAAGATCCGTTCAGCGGCAGTTCCGATAAAGCCTCTATACTTTTTTGTACAACAAACAAAGCCTTTTCCAGATGCTCATCGCGGGAGGTATGCTGATAATAATAGGCATAAAATAAAGCACAGCCGGTATATCCTCCCAAAAGCCCGGCATTGTTGTCGTTGGCAGTAAAGTCATCCAGTTCCCTGCTGATATTTTCCAGCACGGCAGTCATGTCGTCTTTGTAATCCATGTAATCCATCGTTCCTGAGATATAATGTTCCCGGGCCTATAGCTCCGGGCTGAGAATGTTGTGAACAGCGATTGTATGCATACCCTAAAACATAATAGCCCCGGGCTTTAACCCGGGGCAACTGTAATCCGTGAATTCCGTTTAATACAAGCAGGAGTCTACACTGCAGATCGGCGCACCGGTGCTTATGCACTTGCGGGAGCCAGCCAGGTTTTCTGCACCGGCAGTCTGCACGTTTTTGCTAAGGTCAGATACCCTGATCTTGCCTAAGCTGAGTTTTTTTTCAGTTTGCTTTTTCATTAGTATCGTTTTTAAATACAAATGTTTTTGTTTAGAACCGGCAGGAATCAACACTGCATACAGGCGCACCCTGGCTCAGACAGGAGAGCGGGTGGGAAACGCAGGCAGCAGAGCGGTTATCGGCTTCGTTGGTCTGCATGTTCCGGCTCAGGTCAGATACTTTGATCTTACCCAGGCTAAGCTTTTTTTCAGCTTGTTTTTTCATCTGCTATCTATTTAGTGATTAACAACTTTTAGTTGACGGAGGAGTACATTTGGCCATCAGGCTGCATCCTGTGTAAGTAGGCGCTTTGATATCGTTATTACCCGCTTGGGAAGCATTCAGTTTTGCTACTTTAATCTTGTTGAGCGCCAGCTTTTTTTCAAATGTTTTTCTCATAAAACAATTTTTATAGGTTTAAATAAAAGAAGAGTGATTGATAAACAGATAACGGATTTTGGACAGAGTCTCTACTTTGAGGGTGATTAAATCAGGTTTTCTACGGATTACAGGATACTGATAAATGTAAGCAGAAACCATGAAACCATAGCTCACGGAAAAACGTGATTTTTAAAATTTTATTTGTTTAAACATGAAATTTACCGGTTTTACGGGATAGCCTTACGTACCTGTTTCTGTTACCTTCAGTGGCCTAAGCGCGTACCGAAAACCATGATCAAGGCTGAAAATTTTTACGTTGTCAGAACACCGCTGTTACCGGTAGACACCACCAGCAATCTGGCCCACCCACATCTGGCCCAACATATCCGGCAACTACTGCAAATACCTTTTTTCCGCGAAGCTATCTACATCGCCTCACCGGAGCTGTTCCAGGAACTGGAGAAATGGGAACAGGGACACGAGGATGATAAATTATTATATGCGCTCTATCGTTACTTCCTGCGCATGAGCAGCCGCTGCACACCCTATGGGCTGTTTGCCGGCTGCGCTACAGGTGCAGTAAGCGAACAATCTGGCATACGGCTTCATCATTACCGGCAACATATTAAACAAAGCCGGCTCGACATGAACTATGTGGCAGAACTGGTCAAAGCCTTTACCGCCATCCCCGAAGTCAGGGAACAGCTTCTCTTCTATCCCAACAACTCTTTATATAAATCAGGTAGCCGTTACCGTTATGCGGCCTACCAGCTCACCAATAAATTCCGTCACTATTTCCTGACTGCTGTTAATGCCAGCGACTACCTCGACGCAGTACTGCACAGGGCCGCCCAGGGCGCTACGCTGAAGGATATACGCAACAGCCTCGTTGATGAAGCAGCCGGTATCACCGAAGCGGACGCCGACGATTTTACGGAAGAGCTGCTGCAAAGCCAGCTGCTGGTCAGTGAACTGGAACCAACCGTCACCGGCGAACAGTTTTTCAAACGTTTCCTCGAACGGGCAGCCACCTTGCAACATACCGGCGACTGGCCTGCCGTGCTCCATCAGATACAATCACTGTTGCAAGACCAGCAAAGCAGCATCGATGCATACCGCCACGTACATTCGCTGGTAAAATCGCTGGTGCCCGATACCAGCGTCAAAGACCTCATTCAGACCGACCTCTTTGTCGCAACAGTGCAAAACACGCTCAGTCAACGCGTCATCGACGATATCACGGCCCAGGTGGAACAACTGCGCAAACTGATACGCCACCGGCCCCATACCGACCTGGAAAATTTCTGCCAGGCTTTCAGCCGGCGGTATGAGGAACAGGAAATACCGCTCAGCCTCGCCCTCGACCCCGAAGCGGGCATCGGCTACGGCCACCACCTCGGGCATCATACAGACCATACGCCGCTGGCCGATGACATCGCTGTGGCAGCAGCCAGTACACCGGCCACAAGGCCCGTAAACAAGCTGCAACAGTTTCAGCAACAACAACTCTATCAGTGCCTGCGAAACAACAGCACCGAAATACTGCTCACCGATGCAGACCTTGACGCTATACAGGAAAAAGAGCCATCCCCGATGCCTTACAGCATGTACCTGATGGGCAGCCTGCTGGGCGCCAGCGCCGCAGCTATAGATGCCGGCGATTACCTCTTTGAGATGAACGGATGCGCCGGCCCTTCCGCCGCCAATCTGCTGGGACGTTTCTGTCATGGTGATGAACACCTCGCCACACAGCTAAAAGCCTGCCTCGACCGCGAAGCGGCACAGGAACCGGATAAAATTTTTGCGGAAGTGGTACATCTGCCGGAAGCCCGCACCGGCAATATTTTAATGCGCCCTCAGCTGCGCGATTATGAAATCGTATATCTCGCCAACTCACAGGTGGCCGAAGACCATCAGCTGCCGTTGTCAGACCTGATGATCAGCGTGCAACAAGGCCGCGTGGTGCTGCGCTCCCGCAAACTGAACAAGATCATCGTGCCCCGCATGAGCACCGCCCATAACTACCGCAACGGCCTGCCGGTGTATAAATTCCTCTGTGAACTGCCACTACAGGACTTTTCCGGCAATATCGGCTGGGACTGGCAACTGCCGGGGGGTGAGACTTTCCTTCCACGCGTGCGCTATCGTAACATCCTCCTCAGCAAATGCACCTGGACGCTGGATAAAAAAGACTTTCCCGATCTCGACAGCAGCAAGTCGTCCCTCGCTATTTTCCATCCTTTCAAAACACGGTGGCAACTACCCTCCCATGTGGTGATCGTGGAAGGTGACAATGAACTGCTGATAGACACTGCCCAGGAAGCCGCACTGCAGCTGCTTTTACGACAGCTGCGCAAAAGCGGCACCCTTACCATCCAGGAATTTCTCGGCACATCCGAAAACTGCTGGATAGAAGGTCCCGATGGCCGGCATACCAACCAGTTTATCATCCCTGTGCATGACGCTGCCGCTATTCCAAAAGATACAACGGCAACGGACACACGTCCGGTGGCTGCATCCTCCCCGCAGCGGCAGTTTATGCCGGGCAGCGAATGGCTGTACCTGAAAGTATACTGCGGCACCCGCACCGCGGAAGATTTCCTGAAAGAAGCGCTGCATCCGCTGGCGCAACAACTCACGGACGCATCGCTCATCGATAAATGGTTCTTTATCCGTTACACTGATCCGGACCATCACCTGCGTATCCGGTTTCACCACGGCACACGGCCTGACTTCTGGAAGACAGTACTGGAGCGGTTCTACGCCGCCGTACAGGATTTTTCCGGCAAAGCACTGGTATACCGCATACAAACGGACACGTATGAACGGGAAATGGAACGCTACGGCGAAACCACCATGGCGCTCAGTGAAAGCATCTTCTGTTATGACAGTGAAGCAGTCGTGCAAATGACCGGGCTGCTGGACGAAGAACAGGGAGAAGACTACCGCTGGCAGCTGGCCCTCCGGGGCACAGACATGCTGATACAGGATTTCGGGTATTCACCGGATGAAAAAACCGCTTTCATGGAAAGAATACAACAAGCTTTCTTCCGGGAGTTTGGCGGGGAAAAAGCACTGTTACATCAACTCAACGATAAGTACCGCAAGGAGATGCGGAAAATACAAAGTATACTGAACCCACATGATGATGAGCGCAACGGCGTAGAGGAGGCCGTGGCCCTTTTCCGGCAGCGCTCAGAAAAAATACGGCAACTACTGCATCAGCATGGACCACTCCCCGAAAAAGCAGCGCTGCTGCCCAGCTACATACATATGTTCCTCAACCGCCTGTTCCTCGCCAATCAACGTAAACAGGAACTGGTGCTCTATCACTTCCTGAGCAAGTATTACGCTTCCCAGTCCGCCATCCGGAAGCAACAAACTACCACCGGCTCTATTCATCACATAAAATCGATACAGTATGAAAAAGAAAAATGAGAAAAAAATGAAACTGACCACTATCAAAGTGGCCAGGCTGACTGCTACACACGAAAAGAACGCTTTTGGCGTTACCCGTCCCACCACAACAGTGATTCGGACGTTTGACTGCTAATCATTCAAAGTTGCGTTACGGGTAGTAACGCAACTTTTTTATCTTCAGAAAGTAATTTTTTCAATGGAAATAAATGCAGGGGTTGTTTCTGTTGCCAGATGGCCGGCATAGCTCTCCTGCAGGGTCAGTGGCGTCAGCGTCCAGGTGAAGCCCTGCAACTCCACCGCACTGTCGGAGAGAATATGTATGGCAGGCAGCTCCACAATGCCTATCCCATTGGCTTTGGCCACCGCTTCCTTCATGGTCCAGTACCGGTAAAACTGCCAAACCGGATCGGGCGCAGTCACTACCTGCCGCCACTCGTTTTCCGCAAACTGTTCCCGGAAATCACTGAAATCGATCCCCCCGTTTTGTTCTATATCGATGCCTACCCGCCCGCCGGTATCCACCGCGCATACCACCATATTACCGGAATGGGAGATATTGAAATCCGGCCCGTCGCTCCAGTACGGCCTGCCGGCCGATGTATACAGCACCTCCTCCAGGTCCGGCTGCCGGCCTGCCTGGGAGAATGCATGCAACAGCAGGTGTTTGCCTAAAAGAGAGGCATGCGCGTCCTCCCAGCGATGAAAACGCAGCACCTTGCGCCGTGCCTGTTCCGGCAATACGGCCAGCAACCGCTCAAAACGATGCTCTGGCAGCGGTGTGTCAAAAACGGAATAATAAATCGAGACAGCCATAAACGGAAGATATATTTTTTCCCTGATTTGATGATATGAAATTCCCGGGGCTCACGCCCTGGGACGTATTATCCCCCAAAATTGTCGCAACGCCCCCCGGCGCAATCCTGCCGCATGCTGTAGTTTTGTAAAAAACCAGTGTATGTCACAGATCAACGTGTACCTAAATTTTGATGGCAAATGCGCGGAAGCCATGAAGTTTTACCAGTCCTGTCTGGGTGGCGAACTGACGTTGCAGACCGTAAAAGACTCTCCTATGGCCAACGACTGGCCTGCCTTTAAGCAGGACCACGTACTGCATGCGAGCATTACCAAAGGACCGCTGCTGTTACTGGCTTCCGATATGGGTGAAAATCCGGCGGGCAACAATATCAGTATCAGTCTTACCTGCGACACGGGCGAGCAACTGGAAGAAGCTTTTGAAAAGTTGTCTGCCGGCGGAGAACGGACCCGGCCGGTGCATGACTTTTTCGCGGGTAAAATTGCGGCATTGAAAGACAAATACGGCTTCTACTGGATCCTCTATTCCCATAACGGCCAGCAGTAAAGTTGACAGTAGTCCTGCCTATTCTGGCAGCAACACCGGCCACGCTTTGCCAAAAAGGCGGAATTATATTCTGGATACATATTTGAGCGCTTGTTCCATTATGGAAAATGCACTCAATTTCTTAACATATCATCCGGTAAACGATGCCGGTTTACTGGATGCATATTCTCAAACGGTTACCGGTGTAGTAGGCACGGTCGCCGAATCCGTTGTACATATTGAAGTACAGCGCCCTGTTAACGACAGGCGCCATCCGGAAAGAAAAACGCAGGGCGGCTCGGGATCGGGCTTCATCATTTCTTCTGACGGCTTTATTATCACCAATAACCACGTGATAGAAAAGGCAGAAAGCATCCGCGTTTCTTTCGTTGACGGCAGGAAAGTCAATGCAGAAATAAAGGGCGCCGATCCCTCTACGGATATCGCCGTGCTCAAGATCGATGAAACCGGGCTGAAAGCATTGTCTTTCGCGGATTCAGCTGCGTTACAGGTAGGCCAGATCGCTATCGCCATCGGTAATCCCATGGGCCTGCAATACACCGTTACCGCCGGCGTGGTGAGTGCGTTGGGCCGCACGCTCCGCGCCAGCAACGGCAGGCTTATCGACAACGTCATTCAAACCGATGCGGCACTCAACCCGGGCAACAGCGGCGGACCGCTGGTCAACTCCCTCGGACAGATCATCGGTGTTAACACCGCCATGATCCCTGCGGCACAGGGACTGTGTTTCGCTATCTCCTCCAACCTCGCAGCACAGATAGCCGGCCAGCTTATCCTGCATGGAAGAGTAAGACGCGCCCTGCTCGGCATCGCCGCCCAGCCGGTGAAACTTACGGCCCGTATGATCGCGGCCAATAAACTCACCACGCAAAGCGGCGTTTATATCGTTGAAACAGTCCCCGACGGCAACTATGACAACAGCCAGCTTCACGCCGGCGATATCATCGTGGCCTTCGATAATGTTCCCGTGGCCAGCGTTGATGATATGCACCAGCTGCTCACCGAAAAACAAATCGGCCGTAAAGTACCGCTGGACGTGCTCCGCGGAGGACATAAGGTAACGATTACGGTTACACCGGGACCTAATGACATTTAGGGATTCTTTGATTTACGATTTTTTGATTTCATAATCTGATAAAAAAGGGAGACCTAAGCGGTTACATTCGCTTAGGTCTCCCTTTTTATCATTCGCGATTTTGATCCACAAAATCAAAAACCCCTGAATGTCTAGGTTTTGGCTTTCTCAAAATTGCCCTTGTCTTTATTCTCTCCTGTAACTGTTTTCAGTAAGATGACCACCGGCGAATCTGTTGTTTTGCCGGGAAGATGCAGGAAATATTCGTTCCGGCCAATCCACTCCGGTGTAAGCGTGGTATTGCCCAGCAGCATAGACGCTCCTGTGAGTTCGGTGCGTGCCGGCAGTTTCACCCGCAGACTACCGGAAACGGGTATATTAAATACTACCATGTATACGCTGTCTGTTCCTGCCTTACGGATATAATATCCCCAGTCCTGTTTCTCAAAACCAGCGTAAGTGCCGTTGTAAACGGCCTCTCCGTTTACTTTCATCCACTGCCCGATACCGGCGGCCAGCTGCTGCTCCTCGGTACGGAAAGTGCCGTCTGCTTTAGGGCCGAAGTTGAGCACAAAATTGCCGTTAAGCGACACGCTCTTCACCAGCATCTCCAGTATTTCATTGACGGTTTTCACATGGCCCGTCCATTTGGCGTGATAGCCCCATTGGTTTTCCGGTACCGTCATCACTGCTTCCCAGTCGTTACCATGCACATCTTCGATGGTAGCCGGCAGTTTTCTTTCCCATCCCTGTTCGTAGTCGCCCATCAGGCGGCCGTTTGAATCAAAATGGCGGGCGCCTTTTTCATCGGCGCGCAGGCGGCTGCCCATCACCAACCCGGGATGCAGCGATTGCAGGTACTGTTCCAGCTCATCGCTGAAAGCGCCATCGTTTTTCCACGAATCGTCCCAGGTACCGTCAAACCAAAAGCCTTTGATGGTAGGATACCGCTGCAACAGTTCCGCCAGCTGGTTTTTAACGAACAGCTGAAAACGCTTACCGGCAGCAGAATCGGCGGCATTCTTCAGCGAAGCGCGATAGTCCGGATGGTTCCAGTCGATGATGGAAAAATATAGGTGTACATCAATGCCTGCCTTGTTATACGCGTCGATCATCGGTCCCAGCAGGTCCTTTTTCCAGGGCGTGGCAGCGATGGTGTATTTGGAATACTTGCTGGGCCATAGACAAAAACCATCATGGTGCTTCGTGGTGATGATCATGTATTTGGCGCCCATGCTTTTGGCCTGTGCGGCCCACTGCTGCGGATTAAAATTCACCGGGTTGAACTGACGGTATAATTTATCATATTCCTCATGCGGCATCTCTTTCCAGGAGCGTATCCATTCGGCGGCGCCGTTGTAGGTCTTACCGTTCCATTCTCCTCCCGGGATAGCGTACAGCCCCCAGTGAATAAACTGCCCAAAGCGGAGCGACCGCCAGCGGGCCATGTCAGCATCGGTACGGTTGCCGGTGCGATGCGCGCCATGTTGCAGCGCAATGGTATCTTTCTTCGGCAGCTGGACCTGCGCGATGGCCTGTAGCAGGAAAGTGCAGCAGGCGGCCGTCAGTATGCCGGTAATCATTTTCTTCTTCATGATGAGACTATTTTATTCCGATGCCTGTAGTTGCCAGGTGATCGTGTCTGTCAATATCTTCCCGTGCTGCACACCCGTGGCAATGATAGTATTGGCGCCGGGTTGCAGGACAACGTCATCAAAGAGAACATCTCTCTTATTAGCACCCTGCCTGCCGGTCAACGGTTTTCCGTTATTCACGGAAAGCGTGATTTTTTCCATATTGCTGAACACCTCCACCTGTACCTTTGCCTGCTTGCGGATATTGTTGCGGCGTTCTGCAATATAAATCATCGGCTCAGGGTTCCAGTTGGCCTTGTACCAAAAGAAAGCATCCTTTTTCTGCTTACGGTCATAGGTGATCAAACCTTTCAGGTTACGGGCATTCACGCCTCCCCTGTTCCACATGGGAACGGCAAACTCAAACGTGTTCCACAAATAGGAAGCGGCAATGTAGGGATGCTGCTCAATAACGGCCCATTGTTTGACGTGTGTGGCCGTCTGATAGGTTTCAGGGAAAAACTGCCCGTTTACCGGGTTAAAGTCGGTGGACAGGCTATCAGTATGTTGATGAATGTTTCCGTCTGCACCATATTCTGTCAGCATCAGTTTATAATCGGGATACTTTTGCTCCAGACCTTTCACCCAGCCTTCAATATCTTCTATCCTGCCTTCGTACCAGCCGTAGTAGCGGTTCATGCCCTGTATATCCGCGGCCAGGTTGGCCGGACGGTCCATTTCACCATAACCGCTGACAGCGGTCGTATACCGGTCCGGGTCTTCTGTTTTGGCCAGATCGTTCAACTGACGCGTGAGTACGGCCACATGTTCATCAGGTGTTTTGGCGTATACTTCGTTATGCAGTCCCCATACATAAATAGCCGGATGGTTGAAGTTCTGGCGGATCAACTCCGTCAGCTGCTGTTTGGCATTATCCCCTTCTTTACCGGAGGAATTATTGACAAAAGGTATTTCCGCCCATATGACAAAGCCCATGCTGTCGCACTGGGAATACAGGTATTCTGCCTGCTGGTAATGCGCGAAACGGATGGTGGTAGCGCCTATTTCTTTGATCAGGTCGAGGTCTGCTTTATGTTGTGCATTGGAAAGGGCGTTACCGTAATCCTGCCATTCCTGGTGACGGGTAACGCCATGCATCACATATGGCTGGCCGTTCAGGAAAAATCCCTTGCCAGGGACTACCTCAAAACGACGAATGCCCAGTGGCTGGGTAACGGCATCCAGTATTTTTCCATCAGCCATCACCGTGGTGGTAAGCGAGTACAGGTAAGGATCTTTCTGTCCGTTCCACAAATGCGGCTGGTCCACCTGCAGGTCCTGGCGGATGATATTGGTCCCCTGCGGGCTGACATTCACCTTTTTACTGTTGACGGCCACCTGCTTGCCCTGGCGGTCTTTGATCACCGTCTCCACGGTAATGTCTTTGTGGTGCAACTGTTTGTTTTCGATCTTGGCCGTTACGCTGATGGCGGCCTTTTGCGCGTTTACATCGCTTTGACGGATATAAATGCCTGGCGACGCATAGTCTGTTGTGGTAATATTGATATCGTTGGTAACGATGAGACTTACCGGCCTGTAGATGCCGCCGAAGATGCCGAACAGGAAATGATTGATGGGCAGTACGTCCTCACGCGCGCTGTTGTTGGCTTTCACGACGAAAGTATTCTCTTCGCCGTATTTCACCGAGTGGGTGATCTCATAACAGAAAGCGGAATAGGAACCTTTATGCTCTCCGATCAACCGGTTGTTGACATACAGGCTGGCAACAGACCCAACGCCTTCAAAACGCAGGAACAGCCGCTTGCCTTTCCATTGCGGGCTTACCGTAAATGTTTTGCGGTAGCAGGCTTCGCCGGCATAGAAGTTTTTGCCTTCCTGCATGTCCTTGTTATTCCACGTATGCGGCACCGTTATATTCGTCCAGCCGGTGTCCGGCTGGTTTTTGTCGGCGGTCAGCGCTCCTTTGCGAAAAGACCAGCCATCATTGAAAGGCAGTATGCTGCGGCCTTCCTGTGCGTATCCCCGTAAAAACAGGGATACACACAGCATACCGGCCAGTGAAAATTTCTTCATAAAAAATTATTTCTGATAGCCGTCGTTCTGCGTCAGCACCGCATCTTTGTTCACATCGATCTCTGACTGCGGGATGGGCAGGTGTATATTAAAATCGGCGATGGTAGGCGCCACTTTCGGATTGTACTTGCGGACGCGGTCCACCAGTTTTTTAGTGCGTATCAGCGTGAGCCTTCTCAGCTCTTCTGCTGTCAGTTCACGGGCCCTTTCATCGAGCAGGTAGTCCATGGTCGCTTCCGCAGGTTGTACCGGCGTAGCTTTGGCACGGCCGCGGATCACGTTGATGCTGGCCGCTGCATCGGCATTCCGGCCTTGCAGCAGCTGTGCTTCTGCCATCAGCAGGTATGTTTCACCCAGGCGCATCTGTATGCGGTCTTTGTAGGATTGCGCCCCCTGGATGTCCTGCGGCTGGAACTCGTACCATTTTGTCGTATGTGCGTACATGTTCTGAATAGTGTCAAAGCCTGTAGGGAACACCTGTTGACCGTATTTCGCAAAAGCCGGATCGTTGTAATAGTACGTACGACGGATATTGTAAGGTGAATTACGCATATCGGTTTTCTCGTACAGTTCGTACGTCCACCAGTTAGTAGGCCTGATTCTGCCGATACCGCGGCCCCCGAGGGAATCACATACTTTCATGCCCTGCACGTTCACATAGAAAGGTCCCCATTCGCGACGGCGCTGGTCAAAATCTGACGCGCCACCAGGGATATTGTATTGCTGCTCGATCACCCAGATCGCTTCAGTATTGCCCTGGCTGCGGCGCATATTGCCGTAGGTGAACATGTCCGCGAAAGGATCACCGGGCAGCGATGCTTTTACACCGTAACGGTTGGTGATGAGACTGAAAAATTTGCTGTCAATGATCCTTTTGGCGGCAGCTTCCGCTTCAACAGGTTTGTTGGCACGCAGCAGCGCTTCTGCCAACAGCTGTGACGCGGCGAATTTATTGATACGCCCCTGTTTCTTTACGCTGGCCGGATCTGGCAGATTAGCTTCTGCAAAAGTGAGGTCGCTGATAATGAAATCTATCACCTCCGCTTCGGAAGCCCGGGTATAATCCGTACGTGGCACCGTTACCGGCTCTTTGATAATGGGCACGCCGCCAAAGAGAATAGACAGCTGGTTATAGGCATATGCCCGGAAGAAGCTGGCCTCTGCTTTGTAAAAGGCGCGCTGCTGGTCGGTAAGCGTAGCCTTCGGATTGCCGGCATTAATGATGATATTGTTCGCTGCGTTGATCACGCGGTAGTTCCAGTTCCAGACGGTAGACAGGGAGCCGGTTTGTGGATTAAGGTTGCGGTAATCTTCGTAAGGCGCCTGCACCGCGTTGGGCTGACCGGTAATGGCCATGTCTGTGCCTACGTAAAAAGTGGCCAGCAGGCCCTGCGTGTTGCCGTAATCGTTACGAACAATACTTTGTAAGCCGGTACTGGCGGCTTCAAATCCCAGTTCATCCACCAGTGTGTTGTCTGGCGCGTACTTGGATTTTAGCTCTTCATCGAGAAAGTGTTTGCTGCAGGATGTTACGCCGGTGATCACCAGGCCTGCCAGCAAAATGCCATATATATAAGATGATTTCTTCATTGTCTTACCTGTTTAAAATTACAGACTGATGTTAACGCCAAATACGATAGTGGCTGTCAGCGGATAAAAGTCGGAGCTCTGAGATCCGCCTCCCTGGCCGTTGTTCAGGCGGGTAGCGCTGGAGGTGGCTGATGTAGGCGCTGTTTCCGGGTCCCAGCCAACCCATTTGGTAAAAGTGCCCAGGTTCCGGCCACTGAGGTACATCATCAGGTTACCGATTTTATAGCGTTCCAGCTTTTTCTTATCGAATGTATAGCTGAAGGTGACGTCTTTAATGCGGATAAAGGAAGCATCGTTGGCATACTTATACCCTTTAGGGTTGTTATAGATCAGTGACGGGTTGGTGTTGATCTTGTTTTCTGACGTCCAGTAGGGTATTTCAGCGGGCAGGTTTACCGTCCCGCCCTGGTCGCGGTTATCCAGGATATAATTGGAACGGAGCACGCCATGTACGTCCTGGATAAAAATATTCAGCGAGAAGTTTTTATAGGTAAACGTATTGGTGAGGCCGGCGATGTATTTGGGTAATTGAGAGCCCAGGTAAGAGCGGTCGGCCGCATCTATTTTACCATTACCGTCCAGGTCTTTGAACTTGATATAGCCGGCTTTTGCGCCCGGGTCTATCTTCATATCCTCGCCTTCCTGCCAGATACCAATCATGGTATAATCGTATATGCCTAACAGTGATTTACCAATGAACAGGTTGTTGCCGATGTCATCTTTATTATCTCCATAAAGTGATACCACTTTGTTTTTGTTGAAGGAGATATTGAAAGATGTCTGCCATGTGAAATTATCCGATTGGACGTTACGGCTGTTGAGTAATATTTCAATGCCTTTGTTGGCTGTTTTGCCGATGTTGTCGAACACGGAAGTATAACCGCTGACAGCTGGTATCTTCCGGCTCAGCAGCAGATCGTAGGTATTGGTGCTGTATGCCTCGATGGTACCGCTTAAGCGGCTGTTCCACAGGGAGAAGTCGATGCCCACGTTGAAGCCTTTGGTGGTTTCCCATTTGAGGTTAGGGTTGCCAAGGGTGTCGGGCACTACGCCGATGGTAGTTACACCGTCATAGATGTATTGCGCGGTATTCATTCTTGTCAGCGTCTGATAGGCGCCGATGGCCTGGTTACCGGATTTGCCGTAGGAAGCACGCAGTTTCAGCTGAGAGATCACCGGTGCGGTGGCCGCCATGAATTTTTCGTTGTGTACGTTCCACCCTACCGCTACGGAAGGGAATACGCCGTATTTGTTGTTTTTGCCAAAGCCGGAGAACCCATCGCGACGGATAGTGGCAGTCACGAGGTAGCGGCTGTCGTAGGTATAGTTGGCGCGGAACATCTGTGACAGCAGGCTGCCGCTGGAATAGCGGGATTCTGTTTTCTGTACCTGGCCGGCAGCGAGATTGTTGAAATCGAGGTTATCGTTGATGAACGAATTGGCTTTGAGCCGGGTGGAGAACAGTTCATCGCGTTGCGCACTGTACAGGGCGGTGAAGTCCAGGCCGTGTTTATTGAAACTGGTAGCGTAGGACAGCAGGTTTTCCACGATCCACTGTTTGTTCTCTTCGTTGTACACCTCTGCGGAGCCCAGCTGGTCGCCGGCTTTGCGGCCAAAGTAATCCGCCGTGCGGGACGGCCGGTAGCCGTAAGAGCCGTTGACGCGGTATTTGAGGCCTTTCACGAAATCAGGTGCTACTTCCGCGTAACCGCTGACCGCCATGTTTTTGTTGCGGTTCAGGCCAGGGTTGTAGGTGTTCACCAACGGGCTTTGGTACAGCGTCTGCGGCGCTATCGGGTATACTTCATAATCGCCTTTGGCATTGTAGAGCGTACCATAAGGGCTCAGGGAGTTGGCATCGAAAAGTGTGGCTTTGCCGCCGTCGCTGTTGTTATTGACGAGGAACATGTTCAGGCCTGTTTTCAGCCAGGAAGTAACATTCGCGTCTATATTGGCGCGGATGCTGCTGCGGTTGAACTGGAACCCTTTAATAGTGCCTTCCTGTTTGAGGTAGGTGCCGGACACATAGTATTTTACGTTGTCGGTACCACCGGAGAGGCTCAGCTCATGGCTCTGGATATAGCCCTGCTGGCCGATTTCCTTTTGCCAGTTTACTTCCGGCACTCCGTTGGCGTAGTTCGTTTGTTCGGAGAGGTAAGGCAGGTCAGGCGCAGTAGGACGGCCAGCCTGAATATTGTACCAGTGGTTCTTGGTACGGTATTGTTCCCCGTTCATGTTCTTCATTACATTCGATTGAAATTCGGGGCCGGCATAAGCGTTATAGGAGATCACAGGTTTACCGGACTTTCCTCTTTTGGTAGTGATCATGATCACGCCGTTAGCGCCGCGGGCGCCGTAGATGGCCGTAGCGGAAACATCTTTCAGCACATCGATGGCAGCGATATCGTTCGGGTTGATGTCGTTGTAGGTACCGCCGAAAGGCACGCCGTCCAGCACGATCAGCGGCGCGTTGCTGGCGTTGATGGATTTCATGCCACGGAGATAAAATGCAGGTGAGCTGCCTGGTTTGCTGGTATTGTTCACAATGTTGATACCGGCGGCAGAGCCCTGTACAGCCTGCAGTACGTTGGTCACAGGCAGGTTTTTAAGACGTTCGGTAGGTACGGAAGAAATAGAACCGGTGACATCACTTCTTTTTTTGGTGCCATATCCTACTACCACTACTTCGTTCTGTTGTTCCACCGCCATTTTCATGGTGATGTTAAGCGTAGCGCTGGCGGAAACTGTTACTTCCTGTGGTATCATGCCCAGGTAGGAGAACTGCAATACCACCGGGCCATCGGCAGGCACGCGCAGGGCGAAGCTGCCGTCGGTGCCGGTAGAGACGCCCTGTGCAGTGCCTTTCACCCTGACAGACACGCCGGGCAGGGGGTTACCGCTTTCGTCGGTAACCTTGCCTTTGATGTCCAGCGGCGCCGCCGCTTCCATCGTGATGGAAGCCGTAGCATGGCTCGTTGTTTTAGGAGAAATAAAAATGGATTTGTTTTCAATCACATACTTCAGCGGCTGGTCTCTTAATACCAGGTCAAGAAATTCCGCTACCGGCATATTCTCTGCCGAGATAGTGACCGGGCGTGCCTTCTGCAGCACGTCCCTGCTGGCAACGATGGTGTAACCCGATTGTTGACGGATGACACCGAAGATTTTTTCCACCGGCACATTCCGGCCGGACCAGGTGATCAGCTGGGCATACCCGGCGGCACTGGCTTGCAACATCACAGCGGTAAGAAAGAAAAAAGTCAGCTTCATGACTAACAGCATTTTGGTTGGCAACCATTGACGGACACGGCTTCCCGTTGGTACAGGGGCATAGCTCGCCTGGTTGCAAAGAGCAGTTTTTTGCATAACTTTGCAGCGGTTTGGCTTGTAAAAAATGGTGTTCTGGAACACTCAACGTTTTTGCATGGCTGTAACCATCCAGCCGGAAGTGGGTCGAAGCACTTTCGGTTTTCTATTACAGGCAGACATCTGATTGATATTTGAAATTGTTGTTCACTGTTTTTTCCATAACGGCCCGCCAGCGGGCACTATTACCGGTTGATTCAGATTTAGATGTATTTTGATTGTTTACTGTTTCCCTATAATCAATGTTCTGTTCTCTAAATGGAAGGCTACGCCCGATTCCCTTAAAAAAGTTAATACGCTTGACAGATTCACATCACTGCCTATCTCGCCCACAAAAGTAATGTCAGGCGGTGTGGAAGCATAAGTTACTTCTATGTCGTACCAGCGCGCTATCATAGCGATAACGGCGGTTAGTTTTTTATCCTGAAAATTCATTACGCCGTTTCTCCAGGCCATCACAGCGGCGGTGTCCACATGGTTGTTCAGCGCAATGGTGCCGGCTTTTTTGTCAAACAACAACTGCTGGCCGGGTTTCAGCACACTGGGATGTTCCGGCAAATTCACACGGACAGCGCCCTGCAGCAGCGTGGTGCTGATGCCCGGGTCGTCCGCATAGGCGCTCACATTGAAATGTGTTCCCAGCACGGTGACGGATGTTTTATTGCTCAGCGCCACCACAAAAGGCGTTTTGCCTTTCGTTACTTCAAAATAGGCTTCTCCCGTAAGTTCCACTTTCCTTTCCGTACCGGTGAAGGCAGTGGGGAAAGTGAGGGCGCTGGCGGCGTTGAGCCATACCAGCGTACCATCGGGCAACTGCATTCTGAATTTGCGGCCTCTTGGCGTATGCAGCGTGTTGTTGACAGGTACCCCTGTTCCGGACGGCTGGTATTCCACCTGCCCGTTTTTTAATACCACCTGTGTGCCTTGTGCGGTGGTGATCAGGCCATCATCGCGATTGTCCAGCACTACCTGCTGACCGTTGGCCAGCGTAAGCACGGCGCCGTTTTTACCGGGCAGCACATCCACAGCTGCTATGGGTGCCGCCGGCGATGCATGCCGTTTATGCAGCAGCCAGTAACTGCCGGCAGCGGTGAGCAACAATACCACGGCGGCAGCGGCCGCCCAGCGGCGCATGCGGCGTATCGGACGTACACGGCCTGTATTCCCCTGCTGCAAAATACTTTGCAACACAGGCTCATACTCCGCCGGATCGTATTGCGGGTCTGCTTCGGTATGGGCATGCAGCTCATTGAGCATCGCCACCCATTCCGCATCATCAGACTGTTTCCCCAGTTCGGCAAACAACTCTTCCTCCTCTGCCGGTGTGGCCATGCCAGCGCAATACCGCTGCAACAAAAACCTGTAATACTCTTTTGCTTCCACTGTAGGTCTCCCGCTTTTACATCATCAGACGCTAAAAAAATAAAGGTGTACTACGCCGCCTGAAAAAAAATTAAAAAATTCTTAACAACATCCCTATCAGGAAGACAGGGAGACAATCACCGGTATGTTTCTCCAGATATTCCCGGATAAACTTCCGGGCGGTGACAAGCTGGTTTTTGACGGTATGCTCGGAGATGGCCAGCGCTTCGGCAATTTCCCGGCGGGACTTGCCCTCCTGCGTGTTCAGGATGAACACCTCGCGGCGCGAAGCCGGCAGCTGATCAATGGCATTCCGTATATGCAACTGTAACTCTTTGACCCGGAACCCCGAGGTCACATCTTCATTATCTTCTATATCATCATGCGTAATGGCTTCTACCCGGTACTTCTCCCGGGCAATTTTTCTGAGAGCGGAGAGGGAATAATTAGAGGCGATGGTGTACATCCAGCCGGCCGGATTGTCGATACCATCCAGCGTATGCCGCAGCTGCCATACCTTCAGGAATACCTCCTGGAGCACTTCTGTGGCGGCTTCTTCGGAACGGAGCATTTTCCGTACAGACACGGACAGCACTGCATTATAACGATGATACAGTATACGAAACGCTGCTTCATCCCCACCTGCAATCCGCGAAAAAAGTATCCTGTCCTCGTGTATTTTCACAGTGCTTCCAGATTTTCTTTCCGGAAACAAGATAAAACAATTTGATCATTTGGGTATTTTGATATTTTGATATTGGGTGTCTTAGGAGCAGCCATCTGAAAAGCAAGGCTGCTTCTTATCAGGAAGCAGCCTTGCACACGAAAAGGTCAATATCAAAATACTCAAATAAAAAGATAAAAAAATATCACGGCCAGGCTGTCTCCACACCACGGGCACGGATATAATCCTGGAACTCCTGCAGTAACGGCGCCTGTTCCCTCACCTGCCGCGGCGTCACGTTTTTACTGCGGGCAAAAGCCACCAGGTTGCCCACGGCCTCACCGATGCTCCATTCTGTTGGGTGAAGACGGTAACAGCCATTGGTGATATGAGTGGTGCCGATGTTCTTATTGGCGGGCAACAGGTTCTCCATCCGTTGTGGCAACAAGGCGCCCAGCGGGATCTGGTAAGGCAGCGAACCGAAGTCTACATAGTTAACGCCGGCGCAACTCGGGTGCAGGTCTATATGGTAATAGCCTATGCCAACGCTGTCGTGGAAACTGGCTGCAGTTGTTTTCTCTGTCTGGCCGCTTTTCTGCGCCCGTTGCTGGGCGCCTACATGTTCTTCCAGCACGGTGAATACCGCTTTGATACGCCGTGACTCCCGGATGTACGGATATTTGGCCATGCCATCGGCGGTGCCCATGATATCTTTACGGAAACGGATGCCCGGCCATCCCTTGCCGCCGTCGGGACGGGGCGCTTCGGTCTGCAGCCAGTAGATAAGCGATAAATTGAGCTGCTTGGCCCGCTCCACGTGATAATGGAATTTCTCCGGACTGGCGCCGATCAGGTTGCCCAGCATATAATCATTCTGCGGCCAGTTAACGATGGTCACATCACCGCTGTAGGTTCCCGCCTCAAAGTTGTCCTTGTTGATAATACGGCGGTAGTTCCACAGGTTCAGCTTATCGCCGATGGCGATGCCTTCAGGATGGAAGCCCAGCAATTTAGGCTTCAGCGTACGCGGATCGGAATAGTGCAGGTCCAGCTGCCTGCCGGACCATGCGGGCGTAAGCGCCGGCACATGGTTCTTCCAGAAATCATACTCCGCCGGCTTCTCAATGACGAAGTTGCCGCCAGGCACATAGTCCAGCGCAAAACAAACGGTGAAAGCCTGGTTGTTTTGCGGATTGCCTTTTTCCGGCGCATGCAGTTCGCCCGTTTCCTTTCCGGACTCGGTGCCGGTCACGAATTCGGTGCCGGTCAAAGGCAGCAGGTCGCCCATTTCTGTGGCGTCCGCAAAGTAGCTGCCCTGCAGGGTCAGTTCCCGCTGATGACGCAGGTCCTGTGCGGTGAGCGACAGCACTTTGTTGCCAGACACGTTCGCCCGTACGACTTTAGTGTCTGTCAGCAGCACCAGTTTACCGCTGCTGATAAAAGGCGCCAGCATATCCAGCATCACGGCCAATGCCACTTTGGGCTCGTGACAGAGCCTGGACACGGAGCCGTCGCCCGGGTTGAGGTGCGTCCGTTGCCGGGCATCGGCCGTGAGTGGATAGTTGCGGACATAGTATTCACGGATACGGTTTCTCAATTCACGGTAACGGGCAGGCGCTCCATGCGTTTCAATCCACGGATGCTCGTCCGGCGGTACGCCCTGCTGGGTAAGCTGGCCGCCTATCCAGTCTGTCTCCTCGGTGAGCACCACTGTTTGCTGGTTATGCAACGCAGCGAGAGCTGCTGACACGCCTCCCAGTCCGCCGCCGGCAATCACCAGGTCGGCGGTGATAGTTTCCCGTTTAGTGTTTCCCTTTCCTTTGGCGCTCCCCTGCTGCTTCTTCTCCTGTGCCAGTCCCAGCGCAGGCTGTGCGATAACGGCGCCGCTACTCAGCGCCAGCATCTCTAAAAAATTCCTCCGTTTCATTATGTTAATATTTTTTCATGTTGATATTTTGTTGGGCTGTCACCTGTCATTCATCTCTCTAAAATATCATCAACCAAACAACGCTCTTCATCCATCAGGGCTATCACACTTACCAGCCTTCGTTCTGCGTCAGCCCCGGATTAATGTCCCTTTCCGCCTGCGGTACGGGCAGCAGCATCAGCTTCGGCGTCCAGAAGCGGGTTTCACGGGTATAACGCAGGTCCAGTTGCCCGGTGTAATCTGGAATGCTGTTCAGGTCATGCGCGGCCGTCTTTTTGAAATTGGGCACGGGCGGCGTGGCAGCAGGACTTTTAGCAATGCCCACTACCTTGCCCGGCATCACCAGGTCTGCTATGCCCCAGCGACGGATATCCAGCCAGCGGAAACCTTCTACGGCAAATTCCACGGTACGTTCCCGGCGGATAAGTTTCCGCATTTCGTTCTGATCTGTTTCGATGGCTGCCGGCACCGGCGGCTGTCCGGCCCGTTGCCTTACCTTGTTGATAGCGGCAGTAACAGTGGCGTCCAGCTGTCCCTGCTCTATTTTGGCTTCGGCGTAGGTGAGCAGTACTTCCGCATAACGCATCAGGATAAAGCTCACTTTGGCGAGAAACACGTTCTCATCGGTCATGGTGTATTTGGTCCACAGGTAACCGACACCGCTCTTCGCCGGACCGAAAGCATTGTCATAGTCAGCATTGCCTTTCACTGACCAGCTGCCATCCGCATTTTTAAAGGAGGTAGACGATTTATAGATGTCGTACACAAACGTGGTGTTGTTCATGCTAAGCGTGTCTCCCGGCAGCGCTACGGTGTATTTCAGGCGCAGGTCCCTGTTTTTGGAGGGCTTTTGCGGATCATATAAGGGGGATTCATCAATCCTTTTACCATCGGTGCATTCAAACTGGTCCACCAGGCGTTGGGTCGGGAAACGGCCCGATTGCCCGCCTGCGGCGCGGGAGCAATTGCCCAGCGGCAGGTAAGTGATAGAACCCGCAAGGGCATCGGTATACAGTATTTCCAGCATGATCTCGTTACCGGCATTGGGTTTCTGGCCGCTGCGGGTAAACAGGTCCTGGTAACGCGGATTGAGCGACAAGCCGGATTTGTCTATGACCTGCCTGGCAGCATCTGCGGCAACGGCGTAGTCTTTGTTATACAGTGCCGTCCGGGCTTTCAGGCCGAGGGCCACGGATTTGCTGACCCGTCCTCTTACAGTGGGCATCCAGTCGAGCGACTGCGACGCGGCATCCAGCTCGTCATAAATGAATTTTACCACTTCTTGTTTGGGAGCGCGTTTCTGATTGTAAAACTCCGCAGGCTGCAACGGTTTGGTGATCAGCGGCGCATCACCGAACATGGCGGTGAGATAAAAATAAGCCCATGCACGCAACACGCGCGCTTCCGCTTCCATGCGGTTATAGGTGGCCGGCGCCACACTGGATTTGGCTTTCACCATACCGTCCAGCATGGTGTTGGCCCGCTGGATGGTAGTATAGGCAAACGACCAGATGGCTGCCGGATGTGCGTTGTATGTATCAAAAGTGCCTTCTCCCAGTTCGTTGGCGCGCAGGATGGCGAGGTCTGTCCAGCCCTCGCTGCCCGACTGGTAAGGCACCAGCCCGAATTCCCATTTGATGGAACCATATACGGCCGTCAGAGATACGTTGATTTCATTTTCGTTGTTGAGGAAAGTGCCGGTGGCCGGCGCGCTGAGCGGCGCCCTGTCCAGGAATTTATTACACCCTGACATACCTGTCAGGAAAAAAGTGCAACCGATGATGCTATAAAAAAGTTTTCTCATGGCTTAGAAGTTTGCGTTAAGGCCGATAGTGAAGGTTCTCATGATCGGGTAAAATTCGCCCGCGGTATTTGTCTGTTCCACATCGAAACCGGGGAAGAATTTATCCCAGGTCAGCAGGTTCTGGCCACTGGCGTAAATTCTTACGGAGCGCAGCCTGGCATTGCTTGTCACGGTTTTGGGCAGCGTATAGCCGAGCACCACGTTCTTCAGGCGCAGGTAAGCGCCGGAACGCATCCAGAAAGAAGAAGTGACGTAGTTATTGGCGATGCTGTTGGGCGTCAGCCGCGGATAGGCGGCGTTCGGATTATCCGGCGACCATGCGTCTTTCTGATGTTCGAAGATGGTGCCCTGGAAGTTGGCGGAATAGAAAGGCTGCGCGCCGGTGCCGGACATATAGTTGTTCCGTTTGCCTACGCCCTGGAAAAAGATGTTCAGGTCAAATCCTTTGTACTGGCCGTTGAGAGACAGGCTGTATTCATAGCGTGGGAATGAATTGCCCAGCACCACACGGTCATAGGCGTCGATTTTGCCGTCGGGCTTACCATTGGGGCCGCTCATGTCGGCATAACGGATATCTCCCGGTTTGGTGTTGGCAAAATGGAAAGGCGCTTTGTCGATTTCATCCTGTGATTGGAAGAAGCCTTCCGCTCTATAGCCGTAATAGGAATTCAGCGGATTTCCTTCGCGCATGATGAGGGCGCCATTGATATATTCTTTACCACCCAGGCTTACCACTTCGTTTTTTACATCAGAGAGATTGGCCTGTACGGAATACGTGAATTCACCGGCGCGGTCTTTCCAGCCGATACCGAGTTCCCAGCCGGTGTTGCGCATGGAGCCGATGTTGACAAAAGGAGCGCCCAGTCCTACATAGGTGGGTACGCCATCCAGCTGCAGCATGTCTGTGATGTTGCGTTTGAAGTAATCGGCTGTTACGGTGAGGTGGTCGTTGATGGCGGTAAAGTCGATACCGGCATCCAGTATTTTGGAAGTCTCCCAGCGGATAAGCGGGTTGGCGGCGGTTGTCAGCCCGTAGCCACCATTCACCACGTTGTTGAAATAGTAGTCAAACGAGCCGCCGGTGCTGTACATAGCGTAGGTGGGGTAATAGTTGGCCACACCGTTCACCACCAGGTCCTGGTTGCCAAGGGAACCATAAGAACCTCTGATCTTGGCGCTGTTGATCACGTGGCTGATGGATTTCCAGAAGCTCTCTTCAGAGATGCGCCAGCCGGCGGATACGGAGGGGAACAGCTTCCACCAGTTTTCTTTCCGGAAGCGGGACGATGCATCGAAGCGGCCGTTGAGCTCCAGCAGGTATTTCTCTTTGTAATTGTAGTTGATCCTGGAATAGGCAGATGCCATCGCATATTCACTTTGTGCGCCTGACATGGTTTGTCCCAATGGATCTGCCGCATCCAGGTATGGCAGTGAAGGAGAGATCAGGTTTTGACGCTGTGTGTTGACGTAGCTGGTTTTAAACAGTTCGGTGGTGAAGCCGCCCAGTACTGTGAAGCCGTGCTGTCCCATGTTCCGGTTATAGCTTGCCTGGGTGCGGAACACGTTGCGCGTGGTTTGTGCGTTGTTGTCGATCAGCGAGTTGTTGGCCGGCCAGTTGCGTGCAAACAGCAGTTTGTTGTTGGCGATGTCCGGCGTATAAATTTTATATTGATTGGTCAGCTGCCTGGCGCGCCCGTTGGCGGTATTGGAGCTGTAGCTGGCCAGCAGCTCCATGCCTTTGACAGGTTTGTAGGTGAGTGTACCGGTGAGTATGCGGGAATCGGTGACGCGTTTGTCCCAGCCGCCGTCTTTGGCCTGTGCGGCGGGGTTCATATTGGACCAGCCTTCGCCCCATTCGCCGGTATTGAATTGTCCGGGCGCAATGGCCGGCAGGCCTATCATGGCGCGGATGATGCCCTGTGGCGATGATTGGCCGGGCCAGTTGCGTTCTGTTCTGTTCACCACGATATCCGCGGCAGCAGACAGTTTGCTGGTGATGGCGATATCTGTGTTAAAGCGCAGGTCCAGGCGTTTGAAATTAGTATTGGCGGTTAGGCCGTTCTGGTCCAGGTATCCGCCGGAACCGAACACTTTTATTTTTTCGCTGCCGGCAGACAGGCTCAGGTTGTGGTTGTGCATGATGCCGTTGTTCACCAGTATCAGGTCTTTCCAGTCGGTGTTAAAACGGGCGAAATTATCCGGTCCCAGTTTTTCATAGTCTGCGATCTGCTGGGTGAAAGCTGGTGGCAGTCCGGCGTTCACCTGTGCGATGTCCCACAGTTTCATATGTTCCAGTCCATCTACTTTTTTAGGCAGATTGGTAGGTGATTGTTTGGCCACGTAGCCGTTATAGCTCAGGCTGACGCCATTGATGCCACGTTTGGTGGTGACGAGGATAACGCCGTTGGCTGCACGGGAGCCATAGATGGCCGCTGCCGCCGCATCTTTGAGTACGGAGATGCTGGCGATGTTATTAGGGTCTATCGCGTCGAGGCTCATTTCAATGTTGTCGATGAGCACCAGCGGGTTCTGGCCGGCGTTGATGGAGCCGATGCCGCGGATGCGGATGGTGCCGGCGTCGCCGCCGGGTACGCCCGACTGCTGGGTGACGGTCACGCCGGGAGCCGCACCCTGTAAGGCCAGCGATGCAGAGGCCACGGAGCGCGTCGTCATTGTTTTACCTTCAATCACCGAAACGGCGCCGGTAAGGTTTACCTTTTTCTGGGTGCCATATCCTACCACCACCACTTCTCCGATTTGTTTGTTGGCCGGTTCCAGGAGGATGTTGATCACCTGCTGGCTGTTGACTTCCAGCTCCTGTGATTTATAACCCACAAACGAAAAAACAAGTGTAGCCGTTTCCGTTGTACCGGCAAACTGGAAATCGCCGTTGGCGTTGGTAGTGCCTCCTTTGGTGGTGCCTTTCAGGACCACGTTGACACCAATAAGCGGCGTACCGTCTTTATCTTTTACGCTGCCTTTGAACAGGTAGCTTTTTTGCCCGAAAGCATTCGGCTGTTGCAGGATGACGAGGAGCAGGAGCAGAAAGCTGCTCAGTCGCCAGTGACGGGTAAATTTTCCCATACAAAACGAATTTTGATTGATAAAAAGCTTGATTAAAGATGAATGGTTGACATAGCCGGCCTGCATGCAGCCGGAGACAGTAACTACAGGTGTTGTTGATGGTTTAGTGTTCGCGCATATAGTTGATAGCTGTTACCCTGGCCATGACCGGCATACGCAAAGCATAGCAACAGCCCATGGCTGGTGACTGGTTGTTTTAGTTTCATCAGAACGTGTATAGAGTTTGGTTGCGTTTATAAAATATATGGCTGTAAAAAGCCTACTTTATAATAAATGCCCTGGCGGAGACTAAAATAGTAATTCTTTTAAATAATCAACCTATAATTAATTAATTTTTTTAAAAACAATATTGAAACACAGACTGGAAGGGACTTTAAATTTATCAAGCAAACATTGCAGGATATAAAAAGTATAGAAGACCGGCACATAATCACCAGCCACCATGGCTAACAAGGGTCACGGACGCGCTAAGGTCTCTCCCAAAATCATTTTAAAGAATGGTCTAACAACCGCTTTAAGACCGCGGGATAAGTATCTCCGCTGTCAGTACCTGCGCCGTCCATAAACGCGCCGTAGGTAATACTATCACCAAAACAGAGGATGCGGTGATTGCGGCGCAACAGGCGATGCGCCTTCAAATAGGCATACAGTTCAGCCGCGATGAGCTGATAGCCGGCAGCAGTAGGATGTACCCCGTCTTCCCGGCCCATATTGGCCGCATTGACAATCAGGGAAGCGGCCGTTCTGCCTGGCTCACCACGGTCCACAAAAACCTGGTGCAGATCGAGACAGTACACCCGCTCCGTAGCGGCTATTCCCTGTACCACCGCCCGGGCACTGTCTATCCGGCGGTTAGGGTCCATATCGTACAACCCGCGCTGGTGGCGCATAAAAAGGTATCCGGTATCTACAGGCAGAGGAGTTACCAGCACCACAGCAGCACCGCTTTGGCGGACACGCCGCACCAATTGCCGGTATTGTGCTGCATACTGCACAAACGGCACCAGTTTCTGCGAATTGACCATATCATTGGTCCCTGCCATCATGATCACCAGATCAGGTCTGAGCGCCACTACATCTTTCTCCACCCTCGCCAGCAGGTCGGAAGTACTGTTGCCGCCGATACCTTTGTTGATGACGGTATACGGACGGGAAGTGCAGGCCACACAGGCCATCAGACAGCATAAGAGCCAAAAACGCATGATCAATTACGAATTACGAATTACGAATTACGAATTGGATTGAATTGGATGGATTGAATAGGATAAAGATATAGTGCCGCCTTCGTAATTCGTAATTCGTAATTCGTAATTCGTAATTGATTTGGTATTTTTATGGTTCAATTATTTCAGCGGCACAGGGATGAGCGAACAGCATAACAATTATACAGAGGATGCATTTATAGCGCAACTGGCGGCAGGAGACCATCAGGTGTTCCGTCAGCTGTTCGACTGGCACTATAAAGCCCTGTGTTATTTTGCCGGTTCCATCATTTCTCACACACATGCAGCAGAAGACCTGGTACAGGAGGCTTTTTCCAAACTATGGGACAAGCGCGGCGATTTTCAAAGCACCGCCAGTATCAAAGCATTTCTGTTCATCTCCACGCGAAATGCCTGCCTGAATTACCTGAAACAACAAAACAGGCTGACAGAACGGGAACAGGAATTCCTGTACCATCAGGATGGCCAGACCACTCCCCTTCCTGCCGGCTTCGATCCGCTGCTGGCTGAAACAGAGCTGCTGCAGCACCTGTATGCCGCCATTGAGCAACTACCCGCCCAATGCAAGCGGGTCTTTAAAATGGGTTACCTGGAAGGCCGCAAAAATGAAGAGATTGCCACCGCGCTTAATATCTCCTATAATACCGTACGGACCCAAAAACTACGCGCCATCAAACTGCTGCGCAGCAGCGTGCTGAAAAAACAGGTGCTGCCGTTGTTGCCACTTTACCTCACGCTGTTGAGATACTATGACTATAAAGGATAAAACCAATGTTCGAGAACGTTAAACCCATTACACTGACGCTGGATGACGCTATCCGGCAAGGGCTGACAGCCAGCCTCTCCTACGATTTTGAATTCCTTTCCGAAGAAGTTCCCGGGCTGAAAGTGCTGATTTTTGAAGAAGATGTACACTCCGCCCAACTACTGGACCTGTACAATATTTATGTGGAACAGGATATCGCCGGAATGATTTTCCGGGGCAACTTACAGGTGGACAATTCCATCATCGATTATGAACCGGACACCTACGCCTGCTTTCTTTGGGTAGATGGTGACCTCACCTGCCGCAACCTCATTGCCGGCTGCGTTCCCATACATGTAGAAGGCAACGTCACCGTGCAGCAAACTTTCATCGGGTATTACAATCACGGCGAGGTGACCATCGGCGGCGACCTGCATGCCCGCCTGTGGATAGAAGACGACCACCAGACCATTGTACAGGGCAGGGTAAATGCCATCACCTTTGGGCCGGATGAGCAGATCACCACACCGGACTATACCAGCTGGCACGATGTGCTGCTGCCGGAAATGGCCGCTCAGCTGCTGGAAGACGGCTACCTTTTTGCGGGCAATGCGGAACTGATACGGCTGATTGAAGAAGGGACACCTGTCTTCAAACTGGACCTGGTACGCACCAGCATTTCTTCAGATGATTTTTACCAGCTGCTGCATAACCCGCTGTTTGCACCGGGGCTTGACTTCCTGACGGTCACGCAAAAGGCATGGGCACTGCGTTTTAGCCGGTACGGCGACAGGCCGGAAGACTGGAAACTGGACACGCTCTATATGAGCAATGAAGAAGAAGGACGTGCTTTTTTTATTTCCACTGCACCGGGGAAGCCCTTGTCTTTTTATGAAGAAGTGGCCGAAAACGAGTTTAAAGAGATCACCGATGTCACCACTGAAGCAGGGCAGCAGTTATTCCGTTACTTCAACAAAGCCCGCTCCGTCGTTAGCGCTAAAACCACCTGGAACGGGTATTACAAAAAAGAGATTGACAAAGAACAACTGTGGCGGCTCATCTGGCTGTTTAATCCTGCCAATGACACCGATAATTTTACGCCGGTAGCTACCGCTATCTTCCAACGGGTGATGCTGGCGGCGGAATATCCTTACACGTATATCCATAGCCGTTATTCCGAAGACAGTGAGCTGCGCGGGCTGGACGAGGCCCCCGACGCCACCCTGCCTGTTTCCCTGCTGGACAGCCTGCTGGAGCATGGGCTGATCGCGGAACTTTCTTACAAAAAGCCTGTCTCAGCGGAGATACACAAACTGAACGAAATAGGGCAGCTTTACTGGAATACCAGCTTTGCAACGCCGCCACCTTATGCAGAAAATCCGGTCAGCGACGAGTACCTGCATTTTGTGAACGCCGAGCTGCAGCCGCATGGCGCCATACTGGTTAGGGTAAACGCCGGCATGGGCAACTACCTGCTGGCCTGCATGCCGGTGGCCAACGTCCCGCAGCTGCAACAATGGGCAGAGGCGTTGGACGTAACCGTGGAGTTTTAAACGCTTATGTTCAAACAGTTATCCATTTATTTAAAAAAAATTCCAAAATTTTTATCTTTTCCTTTCATCGAAACTATCAAGTTGTTGTTTCTATAGTAAAACATCAACTTTGGGAGTACCTGACAGCCAACAACCAACTACCTTTTTACAACGGGTCGCCTACCTGATCAGCCGGCACCAGCAGGACCAGCTCACCGCCAGTGAAGCCGAAGAGCTGCGCGCATGGCTGGATGCCACACCGGAGAACCGTCGTTTTATGGAACAATGGAACGACACCCAATGGCTGGCCAGCAAACTGCAAAGTTATTCCCAACCTGATGTCAATACCGCGTGGGAGGCCTTTCGGGCCAAACACCTGACCGATGCCAACTTTGAACGTGCACCACGCAAAACCTTCCGGCTGACATGGCGCCACTGGAGCGCCGCCGCAGCGGTGGTTTTGCTGGCAGGCACCGCCTGGTATGTCCAGCGTTCCCGTCCTGCTGCACCGGTTGCCCAACAGCAACAGCAACAAACGCCCGTGCTGCCCGGCACCAGCAAAGCCGTGCTCACATTGGCCGACGGCTCCACCATACAGCTGGACAGCGCCGGCAGGCAGGTGATTGCACAGGGCGCAGCCAGCATCCACCAACAGAACGGGCAACTCCGCTATGATATACAAAACCCGGACGCAGCGCCGGCACTGAATACACTGACTACTCCCCGTGGCGGCCAGTTCAGGGTAATACTCCCCGATGGCACCGCCGTATGGCTCAACGCCGCTTCTTCCATCACCTACCCCACCGCCTTCCGCGAAGGCAACAGACAGGTAAGCATCACCGGTGAAGCTTACCTGGAAGTAACATCAAAAGCCAACCATCCATTCCAGGTCAAAATCAATGACCACACCACCGTAGACGTACTGGGCACCAGCTTCTGCATCAGCGCCTATGCCAACGAAAACACCATCCGCACCACCCTGGTGAGCGGCGCGGTAAAAGTCAACACCGGTAACACTTCCCGCACCCTTGCCCCCGGGCAACAGGCACAGATCACCAATGGCAACATAGTAGTCAGCCCAACGGACACCGCCGCCGCCATCGCCTGGAAGAACGGGGAGTTCTATTTCAACAATGCAGATATACCCGCCATCATGCGGCAACTGGAAAGATGGTACGACGTACATGCGGTATACGAGGGCAGTATCCCCGTCCGCACCTTCCAGGGCGAAATACAACGCAACCTGCCACTGGAAGACATACTGGAAGGCCTTCAGTCAACAGGCATCCGTTTTCATATGAAAGGAAGAAACATTATTGTACAACCATAAATTGTCATGATTCACAACGAACGAAACCAGCCATCTATCAGCTATATGCGCTTACACTGACCTAAAACCGGCAGTCCGTCCATAAAAAAACCGGAGGTGATTGGACCCACCCCCGGCGAATGTCCGGACGAAGACTGTCATTATTAAGCTTGACGACTTAAATACTGATTTTTTACATCCAAACAATGCAAATCTATGCAATTGAATCTTTATGCAAAGACTCTTTCTATACCGGGGTCTTTACCAACCAAAATTGCACTAACAATGAGATTAACAGTGATGTTACTGATTGCGGCCACACTAAAGGTTTCTGCCGGCGCTTCTGCGCAGACGGTGTCGCTTTCTGCGCGCAACATCTCCATGGAAAATGTGTTTACGGCTGTTAAAAAACAGACCGGCTACCTCTTTTTTTACGACCGGACGCTGCTACGCAGCACCCGGCCGGTCAGCATCCAGGCCCAACAACAGCCGCTGCAGGATTTCCTGACCGAAGTGTTTAAAGACCAGCCACTGGACTACACGATCAAAGACAAAACCGTTTTCATTAAACGGCGCGACCTGCCTGTCAACGCACCTGCCGTACAGGCGCCCGTGACCGGCACCGTGAAAGACGCCGCCGGCGTGTCCCTGCCAGGCGTAACGGTCAAGGTAAAAGGTACCAGCACCGGTACCATCACCGATGCGGATGGCAAATTCAGCATCAAAGCCCATGCGGGCGATGTGCTGGTGATCACCTATGTAGGATTTGAACCGAAAGAAATTACCGTTGGCAACAGCAGCACTATACCGGTTGAACTACAGCCCGCTGTGAACGCACTGAACGAAACGGTGGTCATTGCCTATGGCACCACCAGCAAAAGATTTAATACCGGTTCTGTCAGCAGTGTAAAAGCCGGTGATATTGCCGCTAACCCGGTAATGGACCCGCTGTCTGCTTTACAGGCCAATGTGCCCGGCCTGCTTGTCACTTCCAGCAACGGGCTGCCCGGCTCGGCTTTTAACATCAGCATCAGAGGCCAGAATTCAGTATTACAAGCCAACCAGCCGCTGTTCATCATCGATGGCGTGCCTTTCATCACAGACCCCCTCAATGAGTTCACCTCCGCCAACGGCAATCAAAGCCCGCTGGCATCCATTAACCCCGCCGACATAGAACGGATCGATGTATTGAAAGATGCAGACGCTACCTCCATCTATGGCTCCAGGGGCGCCAACGGCGTGGTGCTCATTACTACCAAACGCGGGAAAGCCGGTAAAACAAAGACGGAGTTCAATGTTTATACCGGCGCCAGCAAGGTAGTGAACATGGTAGACATGCTCTCCACCCCGCAGTACGTACAGATGCGTAAGGAAGCCTTTAAAAATGATAACAAAACCTACGATGCGGAAACAGCACCCGATCTGACGATCTGGGACCAACAGAAAACCACCGACTGGCAAAAGCTGATGATCGGCAATACCGGTCACCTCACGGAAGCGCAAGGCAGTGTGTCCGGTGGCAATACCCAAACGCAGTTCAGGCTGGGCGGCACCTTCCGCAAAGAGACCACCGTCATGCCCAATAACCTCGGCTTCACCAAAGGCGCGGGCAGCTTCAGCATAGACCATAGCAATAAAGACGGCCGGTTTCATATAGGCGCTGTCGCCAACTACTCCACGCTGCGCGATAATTCCATCGCCGCCAGCCTGGCCGGTTTCACCGACATGATCCCTAACTATCCGGTCTATGACTCCACCGGCAACTACTACTGGAGACCCGACGGCCTTAACCCGATGGCTTTCCTGCTGCGTAGCTCCGACACGCGCACCAATAACCTGGTGGCACAAACGGACATCCGTTACACCCTGTTGCCGGGCCTTAACCTGAAAGCCAACGTAGGCTATACCCGCAGCGATATGCAACAAACGCAGCTGGTACCGCTGAAAAGCAACAACCCCAATACCACCACTACCAGTATGGCTAATTACGGCAATACGCAGGCCAATACCTATATCATTGAACCGCAGATCGACTATACCACCCATATTGGTAAAGGCGACCTGCAGGTGCTCGTTGGCGGCAGCTGGCAGGAAGCGCTCCGCAAAGGCAACTGGGTGGTGGGCGAAGGTTATTCCAGCGACGCCATGCTGGAAAATATGAACGCCGCCGCCAAACTGACTTCCAAATCCAATACGTACGCCCTTTACCGTTATAACGCGGTATTTGGTAAAGTGAACTATAACTGGGACGAAAAATACCTGGTCAACGCTACGTTCCGTCGCGATGGCTCCACCCGCTTCGGCCCGGGCAACCGCTTCGGCAACTTCGGAGCAGTAGGCGCCGCGTGGATTTTCAGTAAAGAATCCTTCATGCCCAAAGGGTCTGTGCTTAGCTTCGGTAAACTGCGCGCCAGCATCGGTACTTCCGGCAATGATAATATCGGCGACTATAAATACCTCGACAGCTGGACATCCACCTCTTTCCCCTACGATGGCATTACAGGGCTCACCCCTTCCAGGCTGGCCAATCCCAACTACCGCTGGGAACTAAGCCATAAAAAAGAAGCGGCCCTGGAACTGGGCTTCTTCAATGACCGGCTGCTGATCAATACCAACTATTACCATAATGTCTCTGAGAACCAGTTACTGGACTATAAACTGTCTCCACAGACAGGCTTTCCTTCCGTCACCCGCAACTTCCCGGCGAAAGTGCTCAACAGCGGATGGGAATTTGAAGTAAACACCATCAATATCCAACAAAAAGATTTCACCTGGCGTACGTCCTTCAATATGTCCATCAACAAAAATGAACTGAAGGAATTTCCCAATATCGAAGCTTCTTCCTATAAAGATCTAATGGTGATCGGTAAACCACTGACCATTCAGAAAGGGTTCCAGTTTGCCGGCATTGACCCGCAAACCGGTCTCGCCCTCTTCCAGAGCGCCAAAGGCGGCACTACCACCACCCCATCTGAACCGGATGATTTTGTAATCCTGGGCAACAAGTTGCCGAAGTTCTTCGGTGGCCTGCAAAACAGTTTTTCCTATAAAGGCATCAGCCTGCAGTTCCTCTTCCAGTTCGTGAAACAGGAAGGCACTTCTTTCAACTATGGTTATGGCATTCCATATATCGGTTCCGCCAGCAACCAGAGCTTGTACGCGCTTGACCGGTGGACGGCAGCAGGAAACAATGCCGGCGTACCCAAAGCCACAGTAGGCTCCGGCGCCGCCAACTTCCGCAGCTACGCCATCTCTACCGAACAGTGGGGCGATGCTTCGTTTATCCGGTTGAAAAACCTCTCCCTGCGTTATGACCTTTCCAAATATGTACAAAAATGGAAACTGGCCGGCGCCAGCGTTTATGGCCTCGCACAGAACCTGTTCACCATTACCGGATATGAAGGTTATGATCCTGAAACACAAGGCAGAATGATGCCTCCGTTGAAAACATATACCATAGGATTACAATTGTCACTCTGATAAAATAAACTGACATGAAACGCATTTATATATATATCACCTTACTCGCCATCACCGCCACTATGGCTTGTAATAAGTATGTAGACACTCCCCTGCCGAAAAACGAGCTGGTGTCCGAACTGGTGTTCACTGACGATAAAACTGCTACTGCGGCGGTAACAGGCCTGTACACCGATATGAACGGCTTCAATTATCAGTTTGCCAATGTGCTGCTCAGCTTTTTATCAGCCATGCAGGCCGATGAAATGTATTATTTCTCAGCATTCGAGAACTACGACGTTTTTAAGGACAACAGACTGGTGCCCAGCAGCCAGTATGTAAAGAGCATGTTTGCCGACCAGTATGGTTTTATTTATCATACTAACGCCTGCCTGGAAGGATTACAGAAAGCCACCGCCCTCTCTCCCAATATTAAAAACCAATTGTTGGGCGAGTCTTACTTTATGCGTGCCTTCTTCTATTTTCACCTGGTCAATATGTATGGTGATGTACCGTTGATCACCACTACCAACTACGAAGAGAACGGCCTCAAACCACGTGCAACAAGGGCCGCCGTTTATGATAACATCATCAAAGACCTGACTGATGCCGTGTCCCTGATGGGCAACGATTATCCGACAGGCACACGGGTACGCCCCAATAAAGCTGCCGCCAACGCCCTGCTGGCAAGGGTATATCTGTACAACCAACAATGGGCCCTGGCAGAAGCTACCGCGGGCCAGGTGATAGCAGACAACAAATATTCCCTGCTGACAGACCTGAACAAAGTATTTCTCGCCAACAGCGGAGAAGCTATTTTTCAGTTGCAACCTGTGAACGTGGCAAGTGGCCGCAATACCTGGGAAGGCTTCACCGCCGCTCCCGCCAATGCCACAGCCACCGCGGTGTTCCGGCTGGACACCTTAAATTTTATCCGCCGCTTCGAACCCAACGATCAACGACTGGCCAACTGGACCGGCTTCCGCAAAACGTCTACCGGCGCTACCTACTATTTTCCCTATAAGTATAAAATCAGAGTAGGCACCCTGGGCGTAGTGACCGAATACTCCATGGTGATGCGCCTCGCCGAACAATACCTCATCCGCGCCGAAGCCCGCATCCAGCAAGGGAAACTGGACGAAGGCCGCGCCGACCTGAACGCCATCCGTGTTCGTGCAGGCATTCCCGTATTGTCCAATACGCTCAGCAAAGACGACCTGCTGAAAGCCGTGGCCAAAGAAAGACACCTGGAACTGTTCACCGAATGGGGCCACCGCTGGTTTGACCTGAAACGGACCAAACAATCTTCCGTTGTGCTGAAACCCATTAAAGGCGCCAACTGGCAGGATACAGACACCCTGTATCCCATCCCTGTAGACGCCACCAGCACCAATCCCAACCTCACTCAAAACCCGGGATACTAATGATGCGTATTTTTTCATTTGCCATATTGTTCCTGCTGTTGATGACCGGCGCTGCTAACAGCGCCCGGTCACAGCAACGGGTCGCCATCGCGCCGCAATACCCGCAGCGCGGTGATGTTGTCACGGTCACATACGACCCACAGTCACCGACAGCTGTTATCCCTGACAGCGTATCCGGTGTCACGCTGGTATTCTCCTACTCTAATTTTTATGATGTAGCCACCAGAATACCCATGCACCGACAGGGCCACAAGTGGACGACCTCCTTCCGCCTGGCAGGTTTTGCCACCTATGCTACCTTTTACCTGGAAAGCGGTGAGCTCATCGACAAGCCCGCAGCAGATAGCCACTACGCAGTCACCGTATACGCCGGCCATCAGCCGGTGGAAAACGGGCTGCTGTACAAAGCCTATAGTCTGTCTGCACAGAAAGGCAAGTCACCCGGGCTCGCCGCCGCACAGGCCTCCCTGTATCAACAGGAGCTGGACCTGTACCCCGGTAACTACGAAGCGAAAGTACGCCTGCTGCAATACAACATGCAGCACGCCCCTGATGCCAAAACCAGGGAAATATTCCGCCAGCAGGCATTACAGGTGATCGCACAAAAATTTAACAACGCCCCCTCCAACCCCGGTAACCTCAACAAGGTGACCATGGGCTATCTCATTATCGGTGAAAACACCCGGGTAGACTCCATCCGCCAGGTAGTGATGAAACGCTTCCCCGGCAGCGAACCCGGCATAGAACAACTGGCCTCCAATATCCGCAAAGAGAAAGATACCGCCACCCGGATAAAACTGCTGGAACAGGCCCTGCAAAAAGAAACACCGCAAAACGCCAACGCCTATACGGGCATTCATGAACAACTGTTCCAACTGTATGCCGCACAACGACAGACCGAAAAAACGTTGTACCATGCCCGTAAGGTAGCCAGTCAACGCCGCAATCCCTGGACAGCACAAACGCTGAAAGAACTGGCCACCACGCTGCAAAGCAACCGGCTGGCGCCCGATACCGCCCGTTACTATGCAAAGCTGGCGCTGGCACAGGCCGACAGTTTTCCGGCCGGCATCATCCGGTACTTCCCGGAAACAGGCTACATCTACCCGTTTGTCGATGACAGCACCCGCCAGGCCGTAACCCGGAAGGCACAAGCCAATCTCCTTTCCCTGCAGGGCTTAATAGACCTCCAACAGGCACGCCTGCACGAAGGCGCACAGCTGACAGACAGCGCCCTGATCATCTCTCCGGACAATGAAACGCTCAACAACGCCACGCTTTTCTACACCCAAACCGGCAACCAGGAAAAGCTGAAAACCGTGCAACAGCTGCGGGAGAAAATACTGCTCGATAAAGCACGGCGCCAGCTGATCAGCCGCCCGGCCCCTTCCCTGCAGGCTTTCGTGGACATGAAAGGCCAGCCGGTATCACCCGCCGCGCTGAAAGATAAAATTATACTGATTGATTTCTGGGCCACCTGGTGCGGCCCCTGTATGCAGGAAATGCCCTACCTGCAACAGTTGTACGAGGCTTACAAAGACAATCCCAAAGTGGTGTTTATGGTGGTCAACAGCGGCGCACGCAATACCCTCGCTGATGCACAGGGCTGGTACGGCCATAAAAAATATACCTTCCCGGTATATTACAACACCGATCCCGATGTGGGAGAGAAATTCCGTTTCAATATTATCCCGGCTACCTACATCATAGATGCCAAAGGCAATATCCGTTTCAGCAACATCGGTTTTGAAGGTCCTGAAATTGCCGCTAAACTGAAGCTGCAACTGGAACTGGTGGAATCAGCCTCCTTCTGATTCCAATATGCCGGCAATAGCTTTGATCAGTCCCTTGTCTGTTACCCCATTCATTTTCCAGCCGCTTTTCATCTTCCGGATAATACCCTTGCTTTCCTCGTTCAGGTAGATGTCCCACTCCACACAATCCCCTTCCTTACAGGTTTCCATCACCGGGATGGCCTCTCCTTCATAGTCAGTGCCCTTATAGGAAAATTCCAGTCTTGTGGAAGCGGCTTTCAGCTGGGTGATCATATCTTGCAGAAAACTGATCATGCGTTTACGCTGGTTGGCGAGAGAAGCGCTCCACTTATTTTTGGAAGCGCGCTTATGAGCTAACTTGAATTTAAAACCGGACATTTTTGTCGTATAGTCGTCGGCGTTAATTTTGTCTACTTGCTGGTTGGCGACGATGTACCAGTGATAACCAGTCCCCACCGGTACCCCGGACCCTTCCGGGGCATGGCCGGCGCGGCGTTTGACAACATCGTAGGAGATTTCCCATAAATCGGGCGTGATCTTGGTTTCACGCCATACTCCGGCATCGTAGTTCCATTTATGGCTCCGGCCGATTTTCATGCCGGTATATTGCTGTCCTTCAAACTGTTTCCATGCGTTGTAACTGCCGGCAACAGGCACTTTCTTTTTCGCGGCCGCCTTTTTCGCGGCCGGTTTTTTCTTTATCGCAGTGGGTTTGACGGCCTTTTTACGGGAAGGCGCTGTAACCGTTCTGGTTGCTGCCATCGTACTGGGTTTAACAAGACGGCATCAATAATTAATCCAATTACGAATTGCGAATTACGAATTACGAATTGAGAGTCCGCTTTTGGAAAGGTTGTTAAATAACCGCTCTGTAAGTAAGCCCCAAATTCGTAATTCGTAATTCGTAATTCGTAATTCGTAATTATTATAACAGCACCAGTTGTTCATACAGGCGCTGTAACGTAGCGGCCGCATCTGTGCACAAGCCGCCATGGGTCCTTGACGTTTGCACAATAGTGCTACGGGTGGCAGTCAGCCAGCGGAAACGGGAGGCCAGGTCCAGCATACCGATAGGGCCGCCCTGCGGGCCGCCGGCACATATTTTTTCGATGGCGCACAGATATCCCGCCAGTTCGGCAATGTCAATAGCCGGACATAAGGCACGCAGCCTGGATTCATCCAGCGTATAACGCATCTGCAGGAATTTCTGTTTTTTACAGTAGAGCATGACACCTACATTGAGAAACTCTTCCCGCTCTACCCGTGGCACTACGCGTATAACGGCGTACTCATATAAGTGTTGATCTTGCATATACTGCTTCTTTTACAAAAATTTCGGAAGAGGCTACCCTCCTGGTTAAAAACTGTGCATATACTTCGCGTCTTTCCGCTGCGGAAACACCTTCCTGACCGGTCAGCCACTCTTCCGGCACCAGGTCTACAATGGTACGGATACGCTCCGGTGTAAGAATGGCCCGGAAAGCGCTGTCCACCTCGGCGATCCGGGTGGCCTGTGGCAGCAACACATGGTCTTTCACTTTAGCGAAAGGCCGGGTGGCCTGCTCTTCCCAGTTGTCCCAGGAATGATGGAAATACAGCGAAGCGCCGTGGTCTATCAGCCACAGTTCCCGGTTCCACATCAGCATATTGGTATTGCGGACGGTGCGGTCCACATTGGTGAGCAGACAGTCGAGCCATACTATTTTAGAGGCGAGGGTTTCGTCGATGGTAGTCACCACCGGATCGAAAGTAATAGCGCCGGAGAGGTAGTGCAGCGCAAGGTTCAGTCCTACGCTGGACTTTAACAGGTCCTGTATTTCCTCGTCACCTTCGTTGCGGCCATAGTCCTGGTCCAGCGAGGCAAATACGATTTCCGGCACTTTAAGGCCCAGCGCCCGGGCCACTTCCCCGCCTATCAGCTCTGCGATGAGTGCTTTTACGCCCTGACCGGCGCCTCTGAACTTCAGCACATACAGGAAACCGTCATCGGCTTCTGTAAGTGCAGGCAGGGAACCGCCTTCCCGCAGAGGGGTCACGTAGCGGGTTACCTGTACGGTCCTGAGTGAATATTGATGATTGTTTATACCTGACATAACTGTTTCCATCCTGTTGTAAGGACGGCCCAAATTAGCTCATTTTTTTCAGAATCAGGTATGGTGCGGCATTTCAGGGCGTGGGACCAACAAATATATGCTGCCAGTCGTTCTTCATGCTGATAACTCCCCAACCATAGCGGTGCGCATTGTTCAACGATTCGTTGTCATCTTCTTCATAGGCAAATTCCCTTTCTATATCATCATGATGCACCAGCAGTTGCAGGGACGGGTATTTGTTGCCCTGGCAGAAACGGAGCATGCTGACATCCCCACCGCCGCCCACATTGCCGCAGGCCAGGATAGGGCGTTTGCCGATGTAATACTGTATATTGACCGGCTTTTCCTTTTTATCGTTTAATGGATTGAGGCCTTTCAGCCGCATGATGTCATTCACACCGGCACTGTCCACATAGGTGTAATGAAACGTGGTGCCGATCACCTGCTCCGGCGGGATACCATAATATTTTTGGGAGATGGCCCGGATAAACTCTACCGTTCCTCCGGAACAGATATAGACCTTAAACTGGTTATCGCGCAGGTAGTTCAGCAGCTCCAGTTGCGGCTGATACACCAGTTGCGCTACCGGCACGCCTAATACGGGGTGTTTTACCACAGCGAAGAATTTCACCACGGCATCGTGGAAATCGGTTTCCGTCATGCCTGTATGTGTAAGGTCCATCAGGTCCAGCAGCCCTTTACGGCCAATGGTCTTAAAATACGCCCTGTTTTTCTCGAGCACGGCTTTATAGGGTTGTTTGTTGCGCAGCGCCGGAGTTTGTTTTATCAGCTGGATAATGCGGTATACTACGAACTGTTCCTGTATGACCGGTTTTTCCGCCCAGAGGGTGCCGTCATTGTCGAAAGTGGCAATACGGTCTTCCGGCGGGACATATTGAGTAGATTGTTCATTGGTGATGGTTGATACAAACCGGATAATGGATTGTTTTACCGCGCCGCTGTTCCAGGAAGGCAGCGGGTCTCCTTGTGCCTGGGCCCTGAGGGGCAGCAGTTGGATGACTATGATCAGCAGCCAGCTGCTGTCCCTGATGAGAATTCTGAATAAAGCGCTCATTTTCTTTCTTTAACGAATTTGCCGTCTTTATCGAAAAAGAGGCGTCTGAAATCATTGTCTTTTACCACCATCACTTCCCATTCCGCTTTTATTTTTTTGGGGGAGATCAACTGGTGGACTTTATCTTTTACCACCTTGTAGCCGGGATAGTGATCGGCCAGGTACATGCCGATGCTTTCCGGCAGTTTCGCGTCTATCGCTCTTTCCCGGGCCCTGATCAGGTGCCCGCTGCGATCATACAACGCTTCAATGTCCAGCTTGTCGCCGGTCATGCTGAGGGTGTAATATTCGTCCTGGAGACTGGGTTTATTCTCCTCGTCCACCTGCCAGTCCCGCTTATATAACCCTGTCGGTATCTTCATGATCTGGTTCAGACTGACATTAGGAAAACGTTTCTGGAAATCTGCCAGTATTTCCGGGGGCAGGTTCTCCTTTTTCACCCTTTCCGCTTTCAGGATGGTCTCTTCGTCCTGTGCCGCCACATATAGTGCAGGAAGTGCAAACAGCAGCAAAAGGAGCCGGAATGCCTTCAGTGTCTTCATACAAAATCATTTAAAATGTGATGAATACAGTGACTGTTTTAAGAACAGCCGGCAGTGGTAAATAGTTTAGCGGCCGCTTTTGGCCGGAAGGCCCCGATTCCGAATTGTTTCCTATATTTAGGCGGAAGAAAAAATCTGATACATATTGTCAAGGTCATCTATCCCGGATGAAAGAGAGCAACTGACAGCGATAGCAGCAGGTAACGAGGCCGCCTACACGCGCATGTTTAACGCCTACAGCCAACAGGTGTTCAACGCTGCTATGCTATATCTGAAAGACCACACCGCCGCCAGCGAAGTAGTGCAGGAGATCTTTATGAGGGTATGGTTAAAACGGGAGATGCTGGACACTGTCGATGATTTTTCCGACTATCTGTTTATACTGACCCGTAACCATATCTATGACAGCTTTCGCAGGCAGCTGGTAAAAGAGAAGGCCATGGCCTATCTCGGGATGCAGGACCCGGGCTATGCCAATGATACGGACCATGTGGTGCAGGAACACCAATACCAGCAAATACTGCATAACGCCATCGACTCGCTGCCGCCGGCGCGCAAAAAGATATATCTCGCCCGCAAACAGGGGCTGAGCAACGAAGAAATCTCCCATCAGCTTAATATCTCCGTACACACCGTTAAAAAACAATTACAACTGGCCCTGCGGTCTTTACGGTCTATTATCAAACAGCAGCTCAATCATTTCTGGATTTTTTGATTTTCGGATTTTTTGATTTGGGGAAGTTGCTGCCAGGCATCCTCCAAATCCAGAATCGTAAATCAAAAAATTTAATTTTTTTTTAACGATGGATACTCCTTTTGTTTCCATCGTTCGTCTTTATCCCTGTCACCATTTCTAAAGTCGCAATAATGACCGTCGCTGAAATCAGGCAATTACTGGAAAAATACAAGCATCAGCCGCTGAGCCCGGATGAGCTGGCACAACTGCAACAGGCAGTGGCCAGCGGTGCTTTTGAGGAGGAAATCAAGGCTGATATCCTGCATACCCTGCATGCGCAGTCAGCCCCTGAAGTGGAATGGCCGGAAGCAGAAAAGGCCGCTTTATTGCAACAGGTACTGCAAACTTCACCCTTGCAGCCTGTACGTGGCCCCTATGCCCGGAAACGCTGGACCTATGCCGCAGCAGCGGTACTGGCAGCCGGCATTATTACCAGCGTGGCGTTCCTCATGCGCCGCCCTGCCACGAAAGCGCCCATGGCCGCGGCGGTGAAATCCAATCCACTGGCGCCGGGCAGCAACAAAGCCATGCTCATACTGGCCGACAACAGCACTATTACGCTGGACAGCAATAACACCGGCGCGTTGGCCGTACAGGGCAATACACAGATCAGCAACACCAACGGCGCGCTGACCTATAAAGGCAACGGTGACAATAAACAGCCCTTGTACAATACCGTGGCCACGCCACGCGGCGGCCAATACCAGCTTACGCTGGCCGATGGCAGCAAAATATGGCTCAACGCCGCCAGCAGTATCCGTTTCCCGGCGGCATTCACCGGAAACGAGCGACTGGTAGAGATTACGGGAGAAGTGTATTTTGAAGTGGCCCAACAGGCTGACAAACCGTTCCGGGTAAAAGTCACCACGCCCGGCATGGAAGAAATGAGCATCACCGTACTGGGCACCAGTTTTAACGTAATGGCCTACGCCGATGAACAAGCGGTCCGCACCACTCTCGTGGACGGCGCAGTGAAGGTGGCCCGCGGCACCCAACAAAGCCTGCTCAAACCCGGCTATCAGGCCAGTATTGAACCTGATGGCGGCACTTTTACCACCAGTACCGCTGATGTTGAACAGGCCCTCGCCTGGAAAGAAGGTAAATTCCGCTTCCGTAACACCAACATCCGCACCATCATGCGGCAGCTTGCCCGCTGGTACGATATAGAGGTAGCTTATGACGGCAACGTGTCTGACATTGACCTCACGGGCGTGATCTCCCGCCGGGAAGATGCCGATGCCCTGCTCAAAGCCCTCGAAACCACCCAACGCATAAAATTTACAGTGGACGGGCGTACCATCACCGCCAAACCGGTGACGCCACACTAGCACTTATACCTGTAACAATTATGTAACGTTTAAAAGATTTTCATGTTATGGACACTTAATTAACTATCAACCATCATGGTAGAAAAAAACCGGACCCCGATTGCAGTCAGGGCCCGGCAAAAATGGCTACCAATTTCACGAGACAATTAGAAACTGATTATTTAAAAGCCACGAACACAAAAGTATGCAACAACTAACTACTGGCAAAGCCTGCCGGTCAGCCCGGCCTTTGCTCCGAAAATTTCTGTTGGTTATGAAATTAACTGCCACCCTTCTATTGGCTGTCACCCTTCACCTCAGTGCTAAATCGTTTTCCCAAACGGTCACCCTGAAAGGTAAAAGACTTGCCCTGTACGACGTGTTCAATAACATCAGCAAACAAACCGGCTACGAGTTTGTCTATGATGAAAAGCTACTGCAAGGCTCCGGCCCTGTCAATATGAACGTCAGCAACGCCCCGCTCACAGACGTGCTCGACAAATGCCTGAAAGGCAAACCGCTGGAATACGCGATAGTAAACAAGATCATCGTCATCAGCCCCAAACCCGCACCTGAAACAGTGTTGCAGACAGCGCCCATCAAAGGCACTGTTACCGGCGCTGACGGTAAACCGCTGTTCAACATCAGCATACAGGTGAAAGGCACCACCCGCGGCGCCATCACCAATGAACAGGGCGGGTTCTCCATCCAGGCAGGACCGAAAGATGTGCTGGTATTCAGTTCCATCGGCTATGAAACAAAAGAAATCACCGTAGGCAGCAACACCAGCCTGTCAGTAGTGCTCAGCGCCTCCAATACCCAGCTGACCGGCGTCATGGTAACGGCCCTCGGCATCAAACGCTCCGAGAAAGCCATTACCTATGCCATGCAGCAGATAAGCGGCGGAGAGCTCACCAAAGCCAAAGACCCTAACCTCATCAATACCCTCAACGGTAAAGTGGCCGGTCTTTCCATCTCCCCAAGCGCCTCCGGCGTAGGTGGTTCCGCTAAAGTGGTGCTGCGCGGCAGCAAATCCGGTATCGGCAGCAATCAGGCACTGTATGTGATTGACGGGGTGCCCATGAACAACAGCCTCACCAATCAGCCTACCAGCGTTTATGGCGGCAGCAATGCCTACGATGGCGGCGACCCGATCTCTAATATGAACCCGGAAGACATCGAAAGCATCTCCGTGCTGAAAGGCGCTTCAGCAGCTGCACTTTACGGTAGCCAGGGCGCCAACGGCGTAATCATGATCACCACCAAAAGCGGTAAATCCGGTAAGGTGCAGATCAATTTCTCTTCCGGCGTAAACCTCGCACAGGCGGCCTACAAACCGGAATTCCAGAACAACTATGGACCTGCTAATGCCGCCTCTCCGCAAAGCTGGGGCGCCAAACTCAACAGTCCCGCAGCCAACAATATGTCATCCTTCTTCCAAACAGGTCAGACCTACACCAATTCCATCAGCCTGTCTGCCGGCACGGAACAACTTCAGACTTATTTCTCTTTTGCCAATACAGCCGCCACCGGTATTGAGCCCGGCAATAAACTGGGCCGCAATAACATCAACTTCAAAGAAACAGGTCACTTCCTGAACAATAAACTCACTGTTGAAGCGGACGTGAATTATGTCACTCAAAAGATTGACAACACACCACTCTCAGGCTTTTACTTAAATCCGCTGACCGGTTTATATCTCTTTCCCCGCGGTCAGGACATCCGGCCTTTCAAAGACCAGTTTGCGATACCCGACCCCTCCCGCAACTTCCTCCCTGTACAGAATTGGACCTACCTGGAAGATATCCAGCAGAACCCCTGGTGGATCACCAACCGCAACCCCAACTCACTGAACAGGAACCGCCTGCTGCTCAATGCCAATGTGAAATATGAAATCAATTCCTGGCTCAGCGTGCAGGCCCGCGGTAGCATTGATCGTATCAACGACGTATATGAACAGAAAATGTACGCCGGCACTTACAAAGTGTTGTCTCCCGCCAATGGCGTGTACAACTACAATAACGCCACTACTACCCAGCAATATGGAGACCTGTTACTGAATTTTAATGTTCCGATCAATAAAGACTTCCGCCTTACCGGTTTGGTAGGGGGTGCGCTACGGGACCTGAAAACTTCCGGCGTGAAATTTAACTCCGCCCAAGACGGCCTGAAAATCGCCAATGTATTCGTCATACAAAACTTCAACACACTGAATCCGCTCAATTCCGGAACACTGCCGGAAAACCACGGACAATATCAGTCTCTCTTCGGTAGCGCAAACCTCTCCTTTAAAGAAATGGCCTACCTGGATTTCACCGCCCGTAACGACTGGGCCTCCAATCTGTCTTATACCCCCAGCAACAACTACTTCTATCCTTCCGTTGGCCTCAACCTGATCCTGAGCCAGATGATGGAGATGCCTAAAGCGATCAGCTTCCTGAAAGTAAGGGGTTCTTATGCAGAAGTAGGCAGCTCACCCGACCCCTACAAAAGCCATCCTGCTGATAACATCTTTGGCGTGGGTAGTGCTTCCGCCAATGTACAAACACCTTTCACAGACCTGAGACCGGAGAAAACCAAATCGCTGGAATTTGGTATGGAATGGCGGTTCTTCGATAACAGGCTGACTGCAGATGTTACCTATTACAAAACCAACAGCCATAACCAGACATTAAGCATCGAGGCGCCATGGGCTTCAGGCAACCAGACCTTTTACTTCAATGCCGGCAATATCCAGAACAAAGGCATCGAGGCAGTATTCCGCTATGATGTGTTCCGTGGTGGTAAATTCCAGTGGAATACCGGTATCAACTACTCTGTCAATGACAACCGCATTGTGGAACTGGCAGAAACCAATCCGGAGTTTGTGCTGAGCGGCGCTTCCGGCGCCAACTTCGTGTCCAAGTTCAAAGTAGGTGGTTCCTTCGGCGATATTTATGGCACCGTGTTACAACGCGATGAACAAGGACGTATCAAAATCGATGATAAAGGTTCGCCGATCAAACAAGGCGGCGATTTTGTATACCTGGGCAATGCCAATCCGAAATGGCAGCTGGGCTGGAACAACAATCTCTCTTACGGCGATTTCACCCTGTCTTTCCTGATAGATGGTAAATTCGGCGGCCAGGTCATGTCTGTGACACAGTCAGTGATGGACCAGTACGGCGTGTCCAAAGCCACCGGCGATGCACGCGATGCAGGAGGCGTAGCGGTGAATGGCGTTGGCCCTGACCAGAAAGCCGTTACCAGCGTAGATCCCCAGAAATGGTACAGCACCATCGGCGGCCGCGAAGCCGTGTCCGGCGAATACATGTACAGCGCCACCGTGGTACGCCTGCGTGAGCTGTCGCTCGGCTACACCGTTCCCGTAAAAAACAGCTGGATGAAAGCGCTGCGTTTCTCCCTCACCGGCCGTAACCTGATCTACTTCTACAAAAAAGCACCATACGATCCGGAAATGACCATGTCTACCGCCAACGGCCTGTCCGGTGTAGACATCTTCATGCCACCGGCCACCCGCAACTACGGCCTGACGCTGAACGCCACTTTCTAATCTATGCTTCCACCGTAAAACTGAAAACATGAAACGTATCAATATATTTTCCGGCAAATACCGCCTCCCGGCCATCGCAGCAGGACTGCTGCTGGCGATGAGCGCCTGCACCAAAAACTTTGAACTGTACAATACGGACAACACCGGCATTCCTAACGGTATGCTGGAAGCAGACTTCTATAACCTCAGTTACCTGAAGACTGCCACCATGGCTATCTACAACTTCTCCGGCGGTGGCGATCCCAACTCTTTCCAGTTACAACAAAACCTGAACGCCGACTGCTTCTCCGGCTACATGGCCTCTGCCACGCCTTTCAATGGCGGCAGGAACAACCTGAGTTATTTTATGATGACCGGCTGGAACGGTGAAACCTTTAAAGCCGGATACCTGAGCGTGATGGGGCAACTGGCCAAACTGCGCCAGTCTAATATCCCGAAAGATTTCCCGGCTGTATGGGCCGTGGCACAGATCGTGCAGGTGACCGCCATGAGCCGCGTAACTGACGTGTATGGCCCTATTCCCTACAGCAAGGCCGGCACCAGTAAAACCAGCATTGAGTATGACAGCCAGCAGGACGTATACGCCCGCTTCTTCAAAGAGCTGGACACTGCCAATACCACGCTCCGCGATTTTATTGCCAGCGGTAAAACGCTGCCCTTTAAATTCGGTGACTTTGACCTGGTATACAATGCCAACTTTACCAAATGGCTGCAGTTCAGCAATTCGCTTCGCTTACGTTTAGCCATGCATGTTATCAAGGCTGACCCGGCGCTCGCCAAAGCTGAAGCAGAGAAAGCCCTGGACCCTGCCAAAGGCGGCGTTATCACCAGCAACGACGGTAACATGACAGTAAGGATTCCCGGTGCCGGCTATACGAACCCGCTGATATTTATTGCCAAGAACTGGAACGATATCCAGATCAACGCGTCTTTACAATGTTACCTGACTGGCTACAAAGACCCGCGCCTCAGCAAGTACATGTCGAAGTCTACCGACGCCGCTATCCCTACACAATACATCGGTATCCGCCTGGGCAGCGTCACCAGCGCTAACGCCAAGAGTGATTATGTGGGCTACTCAGCCATCAACTATACGGGCGACGATGCGTTTACCCTCAATACCCCGGTACAGCTGATGACCGCTGCGGAAGTGTATTTCCTCCGGGCAGAGGCAGCGCTGAACAATTTCGCCAATGCCGGCGGTACCGTGCAAACGCTGTATGAACAGGGCATCAACACCTCCCTCGATCAGTGGCATGCAGCCGATGCCAATTACATCAACAACAGCGTGAACACACCGGACAAATACATAGACCCGAAAAATGCGCTGAACAACATCGACACGCCTACGCACATTACCGTGAAGTGGGTGGAAACCGCTACCCCGGCAGAAAAGCAGGAACGTATCAGCACCCAGAAATGGCTGGCCATGTTCCCTGAAGGCCAGGAAGCGTGGACAGAGTTCCGCCGTACAGGGTATCCCAAACTGTTCCCGGTAGCCAACAACAACAGCGGTGGCACCATCAGCTCCACCCTGCAGGTGAGAAGACTCCCCTTCCCGCAGAATGAATATAACACCAACAATGCAGCTGTCACCAAAGCCATCGGTTTACTCAGCAAGCCGGAAGATAACGGCGGCACCCCGCTCTGGTGGGACAAACGATGACGTGATAGCGACGTGGTAATGATATCGCAGGATAACAGTGTAGTTTGGTCATGATGTAATCATCATCGTACACTCTAAAAATTTGATGCTCCTGATGAGCAAAGCGCAGTCATACAAAAAAGCATTTTCTGCTTAGCGCCCGGCTTGTTCCGCGCCATCCCCGTAAATGATCCGCGCAGCTCACTGCTCATCAGGAGCATCAGTTATCATCATATCAATCACCGTTAAAATTTACGTATGAAAAAACAATTCCGCGTATGGTCATCCATGCTGATGCTGACCTCCTGTTCAACCCTTCTGTTCATGGCATCCTGTAAAAAAGACGGGGCCGTACCCGACAATCAGCAAACCAAAACTGGACCCACGGTGGAAACCGTCACTAAAGCAGGTGGTAAATCTGTCTGCTATGTAGAAGTCAACAGCAACAGCCTGCTCAATACCGGTAAGTATACCCTTACCACCGGCGGACAGCAACTGTTTGACATTGCCATCATTTTTGCAGCGAACATCAATTACAACACCACCACCGGCAAGGCCGTACTGTACAACAACCCGAACGTGACCAATGTACTGGTCAACAAAGCCACACAGATCGTTCCGCTGCAAAACAAAGGCATGAAAGTATTATTATCTATCCTTGGAAACCATCAGGGCGCCGGCTTCTGTAACTTCACCAGCCGTGCAGCTGCCAAAGCATTCGCCCAGCAGTTGGCCGATACCGCCAACTACTACGGCCTGGATGGTATTGATTTCGACGATGAATATGCCGACTATGGCAACAATGGCCTGCCGCAACCCAATGACAGTTCTTTTGTAATGCTCCTCGATGAGCTGCGGAAACTGATGCCGACCAAGATCATCTCGTTTTATTACTATGGCCCGGCAGCTTCCCGTCTTTCCTGGGGCGGGAAAAAGGCAGGTGATTTTGTTAACTACAGCTGGAACGCCATCTATGGCTCGTATTCCGTGCCTAATGTGGCCGGACTGCCCAAGTCCAACCTCGGTCCTGCTGCGGTAGATATTCAGGCTACCAGTCAAAGTACAGCTAATTCGCTGGCCACACAAACCAAAAACAATGGTTATGGCGTGTACCTGTGGTACAATCTCACCAGTACCGATAAACATGTGTATTTCTCCGGTGTGTCCAACATCCTTTATGGCAGCAGCGTAACCTATACGCCCTGATGCCCTGTTTACAATTGTCTTGAGGATACGGGCTGACTATTTTTGGTCAGCCCTGTTTTATGCCGGCAGGCCACGTAATTTTTTTTCTCCCTAACCCTGTCATTATCAATCCCATCCATCCGGAGGGCTTATTATTTCAGTCTCTCACTTGACAAATTCAAAAAAAATCATTTATCTTAACATTATAGTGCAATCGATTGATTGAAGTAAACTGACTATAGGCGGGACTATTATACGGAAAAAGATAACCATTTATGAAAACGATTGCATTATAGCAGCACTGTAAGCACAAAAAGGAGAACACAGCAGCAGCCCGGCAAAACCCGACGAAGACCCTCTTGTAGCAACAACGAAACTCAAACAAAAATATCAGGTAATACAGCCACCTACAACGATATAAAACACTGTACCAGCGCGGAAACTATGACAAGACGGAAACACAGTACTGAGATATCGCCTGTAATCACCTGAAAAATATACAATAATGAAAACGGAGACAACGCCTGCAACCAGGCGATGCCCCACTGTACCGAAACGGAGATGATGTAATGGAAACCTGTAGCCGGACGGAAACCACTGTGCCCGGACACTTTTAACGGAAACAAACTATGTAGCATACCAAAATCTTTTCTTTAATCACTCACCCCTAAAACAAACCCTTATGACCAAACATTTATTGTTTTTGTTGGCCGGTCTGTTGAACGTAGCCGGTTTTTGCGCGCAGGCACAAAACAAGCCTTTCCCGCAAGCCATCAGCTATCCTAACTGTATCAAGCCCAACAACGTTACCCAGGCTGCCATGAACGCCAGCGTGGCCAGCTATTACGATTACTGGAAAGCCACCTATCTGAAGAACAATCTTACTTCATTGCCGGGTGGCTACTATGTAAAAGGCGAAATCACCGGTAACCCGGACGGCTACAAAGCACTGGGCTCCTCAGAAGGACAAGGCTATGGCATGGTGATCGTGGCCCTGATGGCCGGCCATGACCCCAACGCACAAACGATTTTTAATGGCCTGTTCAAGACCGCACGGGCATTTCACAGCTCGGAAAACCCTAAGCTGATGGGCTGGGTGGTGGCCGATGCCGCCAGCGCGCAGGGACATTTCGGCTCCGCCACCGATGGCGACATCGATATTGCCTACGCACTGATCCTGGCACACTACCAGTGGGGCTCCAACGGCGCCATTAACTACCTCGCAGAAGCCAAAGACATGATCAACAACGGACTGAAAGTAAGTTATGTGACGACCAACAAACGCCTCAGTCTCAGCGATTCCGATTCCAAATCCACGTACGACACCCGTCCGTCTGACTGGATGATGGACCACATGCGGGCCTTCTACCAGGAAACAGGCGACGCCACCTGGACTTCCGTGATCAACAACCTCTATAGCGTATACTCCCAATTCTCCGCCACTTATTCCTCCACCACCGGCCTTATCTCTGACTTCGTGGTAAAAAATCCACCGGAACCGGCCCCTCAGAATTTCCTGGACGAGTACCCGGAAACCAACGAATACAACTACAACGCCTGCCGCGTACCCCTCCGCATTGTGATGGACTACGCCATGTACGGCAACAGCAACGCACTGACCATCACCAACAAAATGGTGAACTGGGTGAAAACAAAAACCAACAACAATCCCACTGCTATCGTAGACGGTTATAAACTGAACGGCAGCAACCGTGGTTCCGGCCAGGAAGCCGTATTCATCGGGCCTTTTGTGGCCGCTTCCGTGGTGAGCAGCAACAACCAGGCTTTCCTCAACGCCGGCTGGAACTGGTTAAAATCCGCCAAAAGCGGCTATTACAGTGACTCTTACGGACTGCTTTGCCAGCTCTTCATCTCCGGCAACTGGTGGATACCCGGCAACTCCGGCCCTGTTAACCAACCGCCTACCGTGAGCATCACCGCACCGGCTAACAATACCGCCTATACGGCGCCGGCCAGTGTAACCATCAACGCTGATGCTGCCGACAGCGACGGCACCGTGAAAAAAGTGGAGTTCTTCAACGGCAGCACCAAACTGGGCGAAGACACCACCAGCCCCTACTCTTACACCTGGAACAATGTGGCCGCCGGTAGCTATGCCCTTACCGCCAAAGCCACCGATAACGGCAACAACAGCACCACCTCTTCCACCGTTAACATCACCGTGGCCGCCACGCCCGGTTGCAACCCGGTAGAAGCCAGCGGCGACGATGGCAACGTGGCCGCCAATGTACTAGACAATGATTTTAACACCCGCTGGTCTGCCAGTGGTGAACAATATATACAATTCTGCCTCGGCACCGCACAAACCGTTACCGGCGTAGACATCGCCTTCTATAAAGGCGACAGCCGAAAAGCGAAATTCGATATCCTCGTCAGCAGCAACGGCACCAGCTGGACCACCGTAGCGGCCAACAAAGTCAGCAGCGGCACCTCCACTGCCTTCGAATCCTTTAATTTCACCGCAGTAACGGCCAAGTATGTACGAATTACAGGACATGGCAATGATGTCAACGCATGGAACAGTTACACCGAAGTGAAAGTTAAAACGCAGGCCGCACTGGCAGCCACTTCTGCGGCTATCTTCAACCCCGTGAACGATGCGCCGTCAAAAGCCGGCAAACTTAACGTGGACGCCTACCCTGTTCCTTTCCGGGAAGACCTGCATGTTACCTATACGCTCGATAAAGCCGGCATCGCCAGCCTGATTGTATACAACCTCGCCGGTCAGCCGGTAGCGGTACTGGTCAACGGGCAGCAGTCCGCCGGCACCCACCAGGCCGTTTTCCATGGCGGCCGTCAACCCGGTGGTGTGTATATTATCAAACTGGTACAGGACAATAATATAGCGGTTAAAAGGATTGTGAAAGAACAATAAGTCCATTTAAGGATTTTTTGATTTTCCGGATGATAAAAAAAGCGAAGACCAAAGCAAGTAATTACTTGCTTTGGTCTTCGCTTTTATTCGCAAATTCAAAAAATCGCAAATCAAAAAACCCTAAATATCAATGGTGGTGTATCCGCCAGATCACATTGCTGACATCATCCGTAATCAGTAAATCGCCATCGGGCAGCATGGCAATCCCTACCGGGCGGCCGTGTACCTCACTTTGGGTCTGATTTGCCACAAAACCGGTCAGAAAATCTTCCGGGGGCCCCGCAGGACGGCCGTTTTGGAAAGGAACAAAGACTACTTTATAACCGGAGATAACAGAGCGGTTCCAGGAACCATGCTGCGTAATAAACGCGCCATGATGGTATTTTGACGGAAATGATTTGCCCCGGTAAAACAGCAGACCCAGCGAGGCGGTATGAGAGCCCAGCGGCACATCCGGCGTTATCACCGGCTGCCTGGGCGCCATCGCCATTTCCTTTTCCATGCGCGGTTCCGGGTGCGACCCGTAGTAATAAAAAGGCCAGCCGTAAAATCCGCCAGGCTGCACGGCCGTAAGGTAATCCGGTACCAGTTCATCGCCCAGCTCGTCGCGCTCGTTGACGGCCGCCCACAGCTGGTGTGTGCCCGGCGCCCAGTCCATCCCCACAGGGTTGCGCAGTCCCGATGCATATACATGTTCCCCGCTGCCGTCCATATTCACTTCCAGTATGCAGGCCCTGCCGACCTCATTGTCCAGCCCCTTTTCCGCGACATTGGTGCCCGCCCCCACGCCGATATATAATTTCCTTCCGGACGGGTCCTGTAACAACGACCGTGTCCAGTGCTGGTTGTGCTCACCTGCCGGCAGGGACAACAGCTTTACGCCGGTGTCACGGATAATGGTATCGCCGGTGTGATAAGAAAAACGCATTAAAGCGTCCGTATTTCCCACGTAAAAATGGTCCCCGGACACCAACATGCCAAAAGGCTGATTGAGGTCTTTCCTGAGCAGGTAATGTTGTTCTGCGTAACCGTCTTTATTCGTGTCACGCAACAGGGTGATGCGATTGGCGCTTTCACCGTAATGCTGTGTTTTAATTTTACGGGAGATTTTAGCGCCTGCTTTTTTGATCCCTTTGAGTATTTTGTTGGACTCCGCTACGAACACATCACCATTGTCTGCTACGTATAGCCATCGGGGATGGTCGAGGCCGTCAGCGAAACGGGTTACCGTGAAACCGGCCGGGGCCACGGGTGTTTGGCCGTTGGTCCACCCGATCACCCTGCTGTAGTTCATCGCAGAAGGCGTGGCATAGGGCGCCGGGAGTGAATCGGCCCGATAACCTTTGGTAGTCGCTGAGCCGCCATAAGAACCCGGATTAAGCTTTGACGCGTGACAGGCCGTCCATAACAACGACCACAACAACAAACGGTGAGTGACCTTCATAAGGTAACTATTTACAGGATTCCTGATTATCCATGCAAATAAAACTCCAATCGGCTTTAGCTGTCACAACAATATATTACGTATATTATTATTTGATTTTATCTATTTAATGACCGATATTTATAACCCTATGAAAATATCAAACTGAGAAATTTAGATTGGAATTTTTCATTTGTAAACCTGATTTAACCATATAACATGAAGCCACACACCCTCCTGGTCATCGATGATGACGCTGATGACAGGATTTTCTTCAGTGAAGCCATCAAAAAAGTCTCGCCCGATGTGGAGACCCACTACTGCGAAAGCGGTATCCAGGCCATTGACATGCTCTTTACAAGAAAAATCGTTGATCCGGATTATATATTCCTGGACATGAACATGCCGATGATGAACGGCAAGGAGTGTTTGCGGGAACTGGGGAAACTCATTCACCGAAGCATTACCAAAGTAGTGGTCCTTAGTACTTCCGATATGGTAGAAGACGTACAGGAATCCATGGCGCTGGGCGCCCGCCTGTTCGTCACCAAGCCGGATTCTTTTGATGCCCTCTGTCGTATTTTAAAAGATGTGCTGGAAGAAAAATGGCACAAGTGTTTTAAGTAAACTTCTTCAGCAGGAAACTGATTCTTCCGTTCGTTTCCATATACGCCTTCTCTATCTTTTCCAGTGAGTCTTGTTTCGTCTCCAGTCTGAGACTTTCCATCAGGTCCGATTTACTTAACGCTGCTACTTTCATATTGTCCCAGTGCATCTGGCCATTCTCATACAGCAGCAGGCGTTTTCCTTTTATTACATCGTTAACGGCGTCATTGGCGGCGCATGACCATGCCATGATACGATTGATGATGACCATGGTGGTGGATGCCGCCACCGTGGACCAGAAAGGTGATGCCCCAATGACTCCCCTGGCGAGAATAGCGCCCATCATAATGATAATGATCGTATCAAACGGAGAACGTTTGCCAAAGATCCGCATGCCTCCCAGCCGGATCAGGAGGAAGGCGATGAAAAACATACAGACGGCACGGACAGACATCTGCAAAAGGTCCAGTTTCTCTCCGTCGCCCCATAAGACAACAGCGATATCCATATCAAACGAATTTTATTTGCTCATAGGCCGGGGCCGCGTCCAGATAGCCGGCCGGTTTAAACAGCCTGCCTTCCAGTCCGTGGTAGGCCACAAAAAAGCTCTCCAATTCCCGCACCAGTTTATCCGGCACCACGTCCACTTCCTTGTAGACCCTTGACAAAAACGGCACGGCAATATACCGGTCCATCCGTACCTGTGCCCCGTCAGGCTCATATACAACGGCCTTAATGGCGCCGATTAACCGGCATTTAATCATACATCCGGTAAAAGTTTTGAATTCGGACAATACCATCACGTTCAGCGGGTTTCCATCTTCTGCCCTGGTGCCGGGGATGAAGCCCATGTCAAACGGGAACATCATGCCGGCGGGCAATGCCTCGCTTAAAACAAAGAAGCGTGACACCGGATCAAAATCATATTTTTCACTGCTCCCTTTGGGTGTTTCAATCACCACATGCAGCTCTTTTATAATCATGTATTCGCAATTAACCTGGTCAACGATAAAAGAGATAAATAGGCGGACAGCTGCATCGATCAAAAAAAGTACCAATCGAAGGAGGCCGGGTTAATATTTACATGGCAGGCAAAACAACGTTAAAAACGGCGCCCTCGGCCGGAATGCCAAATGCGCGGATACACCCCTTGTGGTTAAGGGCGATCTTGTTGCACAACGCCAGCCCGATACCGGTGCCTTCATAAGCGGCACGGTTGTTCAGGCGCTGGAAAATCTGAAAGATCTTGTCTTCATACACCTGGTTAAAACCAATACCATTGTCTTTTACAGAGATCTCATAATAACTGCGGCTGCTGTCCAGTTCAGGATAAACGGCAAAGTCCTCCGGCGTCAGCAATCGTGCGCTGACGCGTATTTCCGGGGCACGGTCTTCTGCGGTGAACTTTAATGCATTACCGAGCAGGTTGTACAGCAGCTGGTTCATCTGTAACGGCACCGCGGTTATAACGGGCAGCGGGTCAATCGTCACTGTAGCGTTTTTCTGCCCTATCGTCACTTCAAAATCATTGATCACATGTGTCATCACCTCATGAAGGTCGGTGAGCACAAAAGGATCATCCGTGCGGTTGAGACGGGAGAAATTCAGCAGGTCATGTATCAGCTGTGACATACGCCGGGCGCTGATCATCATCTTTTCCACGTACAATTTGCCGGCATCGCTTAACATGCCCTGTGTGGAATCACTGAGCAGACCGGCGAACGTATGAATTTTCCGCAGCGGCTCCTGCAGATCATGACTGGTCACAAACGCAAACTGCTCCAGCTCCTTATTGGATTTTTCAAGATAATAGTTGGCTTCTGTGAGTTCGAGCGTACGCTGGGCCACGATCGCCTCCATTTCCTGCGCCACCTGCATGTAACGCGCTTCGCTTTCCCGGAGGGCGGAGAAAAGTTTTCGCTGTTCGGTGATATCCCGCGCTATTTTAGATGCCCCTACAATACGTCCCTGTGCGTCTTTCAGGGGAGATACCGTCAGGGAGATGTCCAGCAGGCGGCCATCTTTTGTTTTGCGTTTGGTTTCGAAGTGGTCAACAACCAGTCCTCTCCTGAGCCGGTTAATAATTTCTGTTTCTTCCTGCGCACGGTCTTCCGGTATCAGGATCATGATCGATTGTCCGATGGCCTCCCGGCTGGTATAACCAAAAAGTTTTTCTGCGCCGGGGTTCCAGCTGGTAATGATGCCATCAAGCGTTTTACTGACGATGGCGTCGTCGGAGCCTTCCACGATGGCGGCCAGGCGGGCCATATGTATTTCTGCGGCCCTCAGGTCGGTGATATCGATCAGCATATTAACGGCGCCGGTTATACATCCCTGCTCATCGAAAACGGGATCAGGATAGGGCTGCACATGTCTGCGGGTGCCGTCAGGTCTTTCCACGATGATTTCTGCCCCGCGGATAGCCTCTCCTGTCTGCAATACCCGGGCCATCGGACAAGTGTCCAGTGGCACCGGCGTAATGCCATCGATATCAAAAATTTTCCAGGAACCGCACCACATGTCTTTTCCGACAAAAGGTGCACGGCCCCATAATACCACGGCGGCTTCATTGTACCATAGTATGCGGCCGTCCGCATCGCAGGTATATATCGCTGCCGGCAAGCCTTGCAGCAGATGACGGTAGTACCGTTCGCTGCTTTCCACCCGCCGCAGGGCGTCTACTGTTTCCGTCACGTCTACCGCCACCATCATGATGCCGGTAATGCCTCCGTTATAATCCTGCACGGGGTGCAGCACATAATTAAAATATTGTTTGACGCGACTACGCTGACGGATAAACGTTAATTCCTGTGCTTTGCCTTCATAGGGTTCAGCGGTATGCAGCACTTTGTCCAGTATTTCACGGTACCCGTTGGTGTTCAGCGCTGGCACGATGTCCAGCAATGACCTGCCCACCAATTCAGTTTCTTCCATGCCTACTGTTTCAAGATAACGGTTGTTGGCCAGTTCCACGATATGGTCCGGCCCCTGCAACAGCAGAATGGCTACGGGCGCCTGCCGGAACAGGTCGCGCAATTGGCGGGCCACATAGTTGCGGGCTTTTGCCGTATTGATATTCGCATCTACCCTCGACATCAGTTCACGGGAAGAAAAGGGTTTGGCCAGGTAATCGTCGGCACCGGCGTCCAGGCCTTCCACCGTCGCTTCTTCGCCGGCCCTGGCAGACAACAGCAGTACCGGCAGGTGCATGGTGGCCGGGTTTTGTTTCAGTAGTTTCACCAGTGCAAAACCATCTATCAGCGGCATCATCACATCGCTGATCACCAGGTCGGCAGGACGGCGGGCAATGGCTTCCAGCGCGGCGGCTCCGTCGCCTACGGCTACTACTTCATAACGGTCGCCCAGCAGTTTTTTAATATACTCCCGCATATCCGCATTGTCATCGGCCAGCAGGATATATGGCTTGCCTTCTTCGTTACCTGCCGGCTTAAAGGAGGTGGTGCCATCCCACCGGGAAGCTTCTTCCACAAAGGCATGCCGGCTGTCAAAACCTCCATGGCCCGTTGCGTCATGTTTTACCTTGTCTGCCGGAAGATGGGCATACCCCAGCGGTATACTGACGGAGAAGATGGACCCTGTGCCTTCCTGGCTGCTGACGGTGATATGGCCTCCGTGCAGCCGCACCAGCTCATTCACCAGTGACAGGCCAATGCCGGTCCCTTCCTGGCTTCGGCCATTTTTGTTATATACGCGGTGGAAACGTTGGAAAAGATTGGGCAGTTCAGCAAACGGGATACCTACGCCGGTATCTTCCACCGTCAGCACCATACAATCGGTATGCTCCCGGAGGCTGATGGTAATCTGTCCTTCCAGCGTATATTTAAATGCATTGGAAACAAGGTTCAGTACTATTTTCTCCCACATGTCCCTGTCCACATACACTGGTTGTGAAAAGTGGTCGTAGTCTGTCACCAGCGTGACACCGGCTTTACGGATGGCCGGCTCGAAATTGCTCACCAGGTCACGGACAAACGAGGCCATGTCAACAGGGCAATAATTTGCGTGTATTTTGCCGGCTTCGATACTGGAAAAATCCAGCAGGGAATTCACCAGTTTCAACAGGCGCCTTGTGTTGCGTTGCGCCAGTTGCAGTTCTTCCACCATACCGTCAGGCAACTGGTCTCCCCGGTTCAGCATATCTTCCAGCGGGCCTAACATCAGGGACAACGGCGTTCTGAATTCATGGCTGATATTACTGAAGAAAATAGTTTTGGCCCGGTCTATCTCCAGCAAGGCATTGACCCGCTGCTGTTCTTCTTCATACGCCCTGGTGGCTGCAATGGCGCTCCCGATCTGATCGGCCACCATCCGGAAAAATGCCAGGTATTTTTCATCAGGTTGCCGGTGTGGGTTCAGACCAATGATCAATACACCATAAGGCGCACCCGAATTGCTGTCCAGCACGGGTATTACCAGTGCTTTGTCGGGCGATAATTTCCAGGCGCCGGACGGCAGTGGCCCTGTTTTACTCCGGAGCTGGTCTGTCAACACCGGCTTATGGCTTTGCAGCACCTCGGCCAGCGGCCAGACCAATGTGTGGTTGTGTACGCCCGTTTCTGCCGGGAAAAAATTTTCCGGCAGGTCATTGGCTGTATAACGATTGAGATACTCCGGCTCATTATCGAGCACATAAAAACAAGCAAAAGGGAAATCGTATTCATTTTCCTTTAAAGCCAGGAGGCTGTTGGTATATACGTCCCGTACCTGTTTATTGTTCAGATTGAACCGTGCGAGGTCCTTCAGCGTGCGCATCTGACGGGCAGATATGATACGCTCTGTATCGTCGGTGTTGGCGCACAGGATACCTCCGGGCTCGCCATCGTCGCCGGGAATCGGGCTGTATGAAAACGTATAATAGGTCTCTTCCGGATAGCCGTTGCGCTCCATGATCAGCAGCAGGGCTTCATCGTAGGTGCCTTCATTGTCGCGCATGCACTGTTCCACACGGGGTTTGATCTGGTCCCAGATCTCCGACCATACCATACGGGCCGGCTGGCCGAGGCTGGCCGGATGTTTGCCGCCGACAATAGCACGGTAAGCATCATTATAAAAATTGAGCAGTTCAGGTCCCCACCATACAAACATGGGTTGACTGGAAGTGAGGATGATCCTTAAACAGGTTTTCAAGCTTTGAGGCCATCCGTCTACCGCGCCTATCGAAGTTTGCTCCCAGGGATAGTTTCTGATGAGGGCGCCGGTTTCACCACCACCGGCAAGAAAGGGATACCTGTCTGCATTAACTGTATCAACAATGGCCATCAGCGATATTTTCATTTAAATCCGCTATAAATATAAGGATTTAAACGTTCCGGCTAACACGAAATGGTTACGGATCAAGCCGCCACGGCCTTTTTCAGGGACAGGCGCCATAGTCCTACCGCACAGATGATACAAACAACGATCAGTATGGACCACAACATAACAAAGCCCCAACGTTCCGCTACCAGCGCGCCGCCACCCGGTCCTATCACCTGGGCCACTGACCAGGTCAGCGCATATGCCGCTGCATAACGCCCTCTGTTCGTGTCATTGGAGCGGCCCATGATCACCGCGTTGATAAAAGGAAACGCCATCATCTCCCCGACAGTAAAAAACACTACCCCCAGAAAAGCAAATATGACCGGCACCACGGGCGGCACCAGGAAAAACAGGTAACCAACCGCTGTTACCACCACACCGCCCACAATATAGTACAGCGATGATTTACGGCTCTCCCAGCGTCTTACCAGCACCATTTCAAACAACGCGATGATCACGCCGTTCACCCCCAGCAACAGCCCTATCAACGATTCGTTCATATGCCAGTCGTTTTTCCAGTAGATCGGCACAAGCCGGAAAATAAGCCCGAAAGAGGCGGTATAGATGGTGACCCAGATCAGAAAACGGAACAGGAAAGGATCTTTCCAGATGGGAAGCTCGCCGGTAACATGACTGACAGTGGCGGTGCGCGGCGCTCCTTTGTAGGCCGGCAATAAAAAGGTGATCAACAGTCCCACTAAAATATATACGCCCCCTTCTACCCAGAACAACAGGTGATAGTTGATGGCCGCCAGGATACCACCGATAGAGCTGCCCAACGCCCAGCCAAGGTTCATCGCAAAGCGGTTGAGCGAATAGGAACGGGTCAGGTTCTCCGGTTTGGAATAGGCGGCAATGGCTGCCCCATTGGCAGGTCTGAAGGCTTCCGCCACAAAGCTCAGTACGACCGTCATCACACAGAGGACAGAAAAATGGGTGATATAACCAAAGGTGATGAACAACAGGCCACCGGCAATGGAGGTAAAAATCTGAACGGCCCGGAAACCCAGTTTATCAATAAAGTAGCCGCTTGCCAGCGATCCCAGTACAGCACCGACCCCAAATAAGGTTATAATAAGGCCCGCGTCGGCAATGTCGCGGTGCAGGTTCTTCGTCAGATAGATGCTCAGAAACGGCGCCACCATGGTACCCGTACGGTTAATCAATATCACCAGGCTCAGTAGCCAGGTTTCCCTGCTCAGTCCACTAAATGAAGACCGGTAGGTCTGCGTAATCTTTGCTAACATTCTCCTTTCTTGGTTTCTTTAAATGATTCGCTGAACCCTTTTTTAAAATATGGTACGCTTTTTAGTAAGTAAATTTCACATTAAGCTGCTATTTTTAATTAGTCCAGTTTGGAGATTTGAGGTAGACCAATTCTTTCCTGCTATTTATTTTTAGCTTTGCCACATGCCACCATCTATGAGAATTGACTTTAAAAAGCAACTGCAAGAGAAACTATTATACCTTGTTGGCCCACCGGAACAAGTAACCCTGGAAAATCGCATTTTCAACTCTATGTGCCTGATCGCAATGGCAGTAAGCGTTGTACAGATGCCGTTCAATTATTTCACCGGCCTCAAAATGACCGGATATATTTTCGGACTGCTGTTAGTGGCATTGGCAGGCCTGTATTACCTCTCGCGTTTTAAAGACCGTTCCGCGCTCAGTATAGCCATTTCCGTTGTACTGGTCAATTTGTTGTTTGCCTGGATTTATTTTGTGAGCTCCGGCATCTCCGGGGCCAGCCTGATGACCTTCACGCTCACCTTCTTTCTGGTGATGATCGTAGCGCCCCGCGGGCAATACGTGCTATGGCTGACCTTCAACCTGTTGCTGGTGACGGCCGTTATTCTTATCGAGTACTACCATCCTGAACTGGTGCCTAATATGTACCCGGACCGGGAATCGAAGATAGTGGACCTCTCTGCTACTTATATCACCAGTGTGCTGGTGATATTTTTCGGTACCATCTACCTGAAAAATGCGTATAACAGCGAAAAACAACAAAGAGAAGAAAAAACAAGGGTGCTGGAAGTGCTGAACACAGAGAAGAACAAACTGTTTTCCATCATCTCCCACGACCTGCGCAGCCCGATGGCCTCCATACAATCTTATCTTGAACTGATGAAAGACATACAGCTGCCACCTGAGCAGAAGTTGCAGCTGGAAGCAGAGCTGCTGATGATGGTCAATAATACGCAGGACATGCTGTACAACATGCTATTGTGGTCCAAGAGCCAGTTGCAGGGACTCACTGTGCACCTGGCGCCGGTGAACGTTCACAAAGCCGTGATGCCGGTGCTGGACATACACGCCACATTTATCACCAACAAGCGGCTGCACCTCACCACTGATATTGATAAAAATATCATGGCCATGGCCGACCTCAATATGCTGCAGCTCATCGTCCGCAACCTCGTGGGCAACGCCATCAAATTCACTGCGCCCGGTGGACAGATCACGCTGGACGCCCGTCAGGAAAACCAGCATTGCCTGATCACCATCCGTGACACCGGCACCGGCATAGACCCTAAGCGGGTACCGGAAATCTTTTCGCTGAAAGCCCGCTCCACCTTCGGCACCGGCAACGAAAAAGGCATCGGGCTGGGCCTTTATCTCTGCAGCGAATACACCGCGGCCCAACATGGCCGCATATGGTTCCAGAACAATCCGGACAAGGGCTGTTCGTTTTTTCTGTCATTTCCTTTGGCCTGATCCGGGAAAATTGTATCTTTGCCCCATCATGTGAGAATTACCCACGCACATATAATCTTCTGTTCCGCTCCGGAACCTTGCGCCTAGCGAGCATTTCATCATATTTTTTTATTTTCTGGCTTAAACAAATCGCACGGCATGCCCGGTGATTATTCGTACATCTAAATTTAAACCCATGAAACAAGTAGCACACACAGCCGCCCGGAACCTTAATGTTTACACGACAAACAAAACGCATGCTACTCACCGCACAACACCTCCATTTTCAACTGCCGCCCAACAGGGTATTATTTGACGACCTGCATTTCACACTGGACAAAAACGAACATGCCGCCATCACCGGCGACAACGGCGCCGGTAAATCCACCCTGCTGAAAATACTGGCAGGCCAGCTGGCGCCGCAAAGCGGAACGATTGTGCGGAGCGCGCCCCTGTATTATGTGCCGCAGCATTTCGGACAGTTCAACGACCGCACCGTGGCCCAGGTACTGGGCATTGACGCCAAAATTCACGCGCTCCAGGCCATCCTGGCCGGTGATACGCAGGAAGCCCATTTCGACGCCCTGGGCGACGACTGGGACATCATGGAACGTTGCGAACAATTGTTCGCCCGCTGGGACATCGCCCATATTCCGCTGACAGCGCCCTTCTCGCAGCTCAGTGGTGGAGAAAAAACAAGGGCCTTCCTCGCCGGCAGCGATCTGACCGCACCTGCGGCCATCCTGCTGGACGAGCCCACCAATCACCTTGACAAAACCGCACGGTCACAGCTATACGAATGGGTGGCCCGCAGCAGCAAATCCCTGCTCGTGGTAAGTCACGACCGGCAACTGCTGGAACTGTGCAACCCTATCTGGGAGCTGTCCAATGCACGCCTGCAGGTGTATGGCGGCAACTACGCTTTTTATGAAAAGAAAAAAGCGGAAGAAACAGCCGCCCTGCAACAACAAATCGCCCATGCGGAGAAATCCCTGAAAGAGGCGCGGGCAGCACAACAGCAGGCTGCTGAAAGGCAGCAGCGCGAAAATGCGCGCGGGCAGAAAAGCCGCGCCGAAGGGAATATTCCCAAAATCCTGATGAACGGCCGCAGGGACCAGGCTGCCAAAACCACTGCCCGCACCCAGGAGGTGCACGCAGAAAAAGTAGCAGGCCTGCAAGCCACGCTGGACGCGGCTTCTGCCAACGACCAGGTGGCACGTATCATGAAAGGGCATTTTGCCACGCCTCCCGGCCATAAAGGCAAAATACTGGTGCAGGCGGAAGCACTTAATTATGCCTGGGCCGATGGCGCGCCACTATGGCCGCAACCACTCGATTTCATCATCAAAAGCGGCGACCGGCTGTCCATTTCAGGCAACAACGGCAGCGGTAAATCTACGCTCATCAAACTCATTACCGGCCAGCTGCCGCCCCAACAGGGACGCCTATACGTAGCACCGTTCAGCAGCCTGGTGCTGGACCAGGACTACAGCAGTATAGACCGCAGTAAAACCGTACGGCAGCAAGCCGCCGCCAACAATGACATCAAAGTGGACGAAGGTAAACTCAATACCATGCTGGTACGGTTTCTCTTTGGCCCCGATGACTGGGACAAACCCTGCAGCGCGCTAAGCGGCGGGGAAACACTCAGGCTGGCGCTGTGCTGTATGACGCTCCGGAGCCAGTCGCCCGACATGATCATCCTGGACGAACCGACCAACAACCTGGACCTGACCAACATCCAGATGCTGACACAGATATTCGCCGCGTACCAGGGCACGCTGGTCGTGGTATCGCACGACGCCCGCTTCCTGGAAGAAACGGGCGTCACGGAAACATTGCAGTTATAATTTCTTAATTGCCCAGTGTTTTCAGGGCGAGGTAAGCCATCAGGCCCGCGCCGGTTTCCAGCGCCTGCTCATCGGCATCAAAAGTGGCGGTGTGCAGGCCGGACACAATGCCGCGGGCCTCGTTGCGCACGCCGAGGCGGTAGAAACAGGCATCCGCCTGCTGGGAGTAATAGGCAAAATCTTCCGCCGCCATCCAGATATCAAGGTCCACCACATTATCCGCGCCGAGGAACTCTTCCGCATAGGTGCGGGTAATGTCGGTTAATTTTTCATTGTTGATCAGCACCGGGTATCCCTGATGTATTTCAATATCGCAGGCTGCCTCCATGCCTTCGGCGATAGAGACGGCCATCTTTTTTATTTTGGCATGCGCTTCCCTTCTCCACTTCTCATCAAGAGAACGGAAAGTACCTTCCAGCCGCACTTCGTCCGGGATCACATTGGTGGCCCCGTTGGCCAGCATCTTGCCAAAAGAAAGCACAGACGGCAGCAACGGGTTCACACGGCGGCTCACGATCTGCTGCAGGGCTATCACGATATGACAGGCCACCACCACCGGGTCTATCCCCAGGTGCGGCATCGCGCCATGACCGCCTTTGCCTTTCACTGTAATAAAAATCTCGTCATTGCTGGCCATATAACGGCCGCCTCTGAAGCCCACTTTGCCGGCAGGCAGTTCAGGCATGGTATGTTGCCCCAGTACATGATGCGGGCGCGGGTTTTCCAATACGCCTTCTTTGATCATCATGCTGGCGCCGCCGGGGATCAGCTCTTCCGCCGGCTGGAAGATGAGTTTCACGGTGCCCGCAAAATCGTCTTTCATCCTGCTGAGGATAGTGGCGGTGCCCAGTAACGATGACGTATGTACGTCGTGCCCGCAGGCATGCATTACACCGTCATGTTTGGACTTATAGGGCACATCGTTCAGTTCCCGGATGGGCAGGGCGTCGATATCCGCCCGCAGCGCCACCACCTGGCCATTTCCGGGCTTATTGCCTTGTAACAGGGCCACCAGACCGGTATTGGCCATTGGTTCAAAGGAAATGTCCAGCTCCTTCAGTTTGCCGGCAATAAAGGCAGCCGTGTTCACCTCCCTGTAGGACAGTTCCGGGTGCGCATGCAGATAGCGCCGGTTGGCGATCGTTTCTTCCTGGATATGGCCGGCCAGCTGCCGGATTTTTTCTTTAAGCATTGACGATATTTTTTTCCTTTTCAAGGAAAGCTTTCACGAAACCGTCGTCTGTCAGCTGCGGATAAGCGGCCGCCACACGGTCAATTTCTTCCAGCTGTCCCGGGGATAAAGTCTCCCTTTCATCCAGGCACCAGATGCCTTCCAGCAGGCCCTGTCGCCGCAATACCTCGTGGATACCGGCGATGGAACCGTGGAAAGCGTTGGATGGGTCAAACAGCGCCGCATTCATGTCGGTGACTGCTATCCCTTCTGTCAACAGTTTTCCTGCGCCCGAATAATCCTCAATGATACACTTTTTTATGCGATCGAAGAGCGGTACTACCTGGCTGGTCCAAACCGACCAGTGGCCCAGCAGTCCGCCCGCAAAACGTTTAGTCACCTCGCGGCCGTTGACTGTAAAGCGATAGGCCGTCAACAGGTCTGCCACAATATTATCATCGTTGCCGGTATACAGCGCAATATCATCGCAACGGGAGGAATGACAGACCGCCCTCACCACGTCGAGGGTTTGATACCGGTTGAACGGCGCCGTTTTAATGGCCTTCACGCCGGGGATCTCCACCAGCTGCTCCCAGAAACGATAACTCAGGATACGGCCGCCCACAGAGGGCTGCAGGTAGAAGCCAAAAACCGGGATGATTTCCGATACCGTCCGCACATGGGCTATCAGCTCTCCTTCCGACAGATGGTTTAAACCGCCCAAACTTAATAAACCCAGATGGTAACCATATTTCAGTGCCGTACGGGCTTCATCGGCCGCTTGTGCCGTAGGGCCGCAAAGACCGGCCACTTTGATAAAAGGGCGTGCCAGCTGCGCGGCGTCTATTTCTTCTGCCGCCAGTCGCAGCACGGTCTCATACAAACCTATTTTGGGATCGCGGATGGCAAACTGGGTCGTATGTACGCCCACCGCCACACCGCCAACACCACTGGCGATATAATAACGGGTAAGCCGGCGCTGACGGCGTTCGTCGAGCTGCCTGTGCGGGTCCAGCGCCAGCGGGTGCGCCGGGATAACAGTACCGCTGTATAATAAATCCGGTATCATGATGGATTGATTGTAAAAGATGATGAAGATTAAAACTGGCCTTCCCTTTCCTGGAAGTGTGTAGCCTTGGAGATGGTGCGGCCGCCCTGTTGCAGCCATGCCGCGGTGAGGCCGATCATTTCTTTCAGCGATACTTTCGGATAGCCGAACAGCCGGAAGCTCTCTGCGGCGTTGCTCAGCAAAGCGGTAGGTTGCTCTTCATTCACCAGGATGGGTTCTTTGCCGAGCAGTTTACCGAACTCTTTGGCTATCCAGCGTACCGGCGCTGTTTCCGGGCCGGTGATGTTCAGCAGTTTCGCGGGCGCGGCGCAATACGCGAACGCGCGTAAAGCCATTTCATTGGCATCGCCCTGCCAGATCACGTTCACATGGCCCATGCGCAGATCGATCGGTTTTTCGTCGCGTACCGATTTGGCTATTTCCAGCAGGACGCCGTATTGCAGGTCGTTGGCATAGTTGAGCCGGTACACCAGCACAGGCGTATTGTATTTGTTGGAGAAATGCTGGAACACCCGTTCCCTGCCGAGGCACGACTGGCCGTACTCCCCTACCGGCGCGGGCGCCATGGATTCATCCGCACCACCGTCCAGCACCGGTGTCAGCGGGTATACGTTACCGGTAGAATACACCACGATACGGGAGTGACGGTATTTCTCCGCCACTCTTCCGGGCAGGTAGGCATTCATGGCCCAGGTAAAGGCTTCTTTCCCGGTGGTGCCGAATTTGGTACCGGCGAGGTACAACACGTTTTTTACGTCCGGCAGTGCGGCGAGGTCGTCTTCATTCAACAGATCGGCGGCAATGGTTTCGATACCGTCCTGTTCCAGCTGTTCTTTTAAACCCGGTTCCGTCAGACGCGACACGCCGATGACCCTGCGGGGCACGCCGGACTTGTCGATGGCCTGTTTGGCCAGTTTCGCCAGGCTGGGACCGATTTTGCCGCCAACGCCCAGCAGGAGGATATCGCCTTCCAGGGCCGCCATGGCCGCTACCAGTTCGTCTGATGGCTGCAGTAACGCTGCTACTGTTTCCTGTATGTTACCTGTCATATGGTTGGTTTTATGTTGAAAGATGATAGATCGGTGTGCGCGGCACTGTCCCTGTCGAGATAGAGGACGGCCGCGGGATGTGTCCGCAAAACAGAAGAAGGGCATGCTTCCCGGACAGCGCCTTGCAGGGTGTGTTGCACGGCCGTAGCTTTCTTTTCACCGGGCACCATGCAGAAGAGATAACGGCCACGCATCAACGCAGGAACGGTGAGCGTGAGGGCAAAACGCGGTACCTCGGCTATCGTCGCAAAACAGCCGTCATTGACCTGTTGCCGGCGGCAGGCCTCATCCAGGTCCACCATCTTGACCAGCACCGGATCATTAAAATCAGCCACATGCGGGTCATTGAAGGCGATATGGGCGTTTTCGCCGATGCCCATGTTCACTATGTCTGTCGGATATTGCTCCAGCAAGGCGGCGTAGCGGCGGCATTCGGCCACCGGGTCTGCCGCTTGTCCGTTAAGATAAAACACTTCCCGGAACGGGACTTTCGAAAAAATACGGTCCCGCAGAAAATTACCAAAACCCTGTGGGGCATCGGCCGGCAGGCCTGCATATTCGTCCATATGGAAAGCATTTACCCGTTGCCAGTCGATGCCCGGTTGTACCGCCAGCGTTTCCAGGAACTCCTGCTGCGAAGGCGCTGCGGCAAAAATAATGTTGACCACAGGCTGCACTGCCAGCAAGCGGACAATGGCCGCTGCGGCTTGTTCAGCCGCGGCCGCACCCATGATCACGCGCGTGGGGTGTACCTGCACTTGTAACTTATCTGCAAAAAATTGAATCATGTTCACGCAAAGGCGCTAAGCAGCAAAGTCATTTGCTACTAAGCCCTGTATTTTTTAAGATGTGATTATTGTTGGTTCATTGCTCCTTCGCTGCCTGCGTCCCTTTGAGGAAAACCGTGCTTACCCTGATTTGTTCGTCGAAGAAAATGATGTCAGCATCTTTTCCTTCTACCAGCGAGCCGGTATGGCTTGCGATGCCGGCGATAGCAGCAGGTGTGGCGGTGGCCATGCGTACCGCCTCTACCAGCGGCACCTCCGCCATATTGACCATGGTGCGCACCAGTTGGTCGGCCGTGGCCACGCTGCCGGCAAAAGAGCTGCGGTCGGGCAGTTTGGCTACCCCATCTTCCACAATCACCGGAATACCGTTGTCCAGCCCTCCGAGGATGCTTTCTCCAGGCCCCATGCCGGCGGCGCGCATAGCATCGGTGATGAGGGCGGTTTTGCCCGGCCCTTTGATTTTATACACCAGCTTCAACAAAGGCGCCGGCAGATGTACGCCGTCGGCAATAATCTCCACGGTCATTTCATCGATCAGGTAGGCCGCTTCAACAGCGCCGGCGTAACGGAAAGCATTGCGCCGTGTGACGCCCGACATGGCGGAATACATATGCGTAATATGCGTATAGCCGTTCTCGTATGCTTCCAGCATTTCTTCGTAAATCGCGTCGGTATGTGCGGCGGCAGCAAGAATTCCCTTAGATCGCAGGTAACGGCCGAAAGGCAATGCCCCGGGCAGTTCCGGCGCCGCGCTCCAGCGTGTCACCACATTGGACGATGCCAGTACTTCCATATACTCCGCTGCGTCCGGGTTACGGATGTACTTCGGGTCCTGTGCGCCCCGCTGGTTCATGGCCACATACGGCCCTTCCAGGTGAAGCCCAGCGAAACGCGCGCCTGTGGCATTCTGTTTGTCCGCCGCTTCATATACTGCTATTGCTCTCAACAGACTGGCCTTGTCGCTGCTCAGCGTGGTCGGCACCATGGAAGTAGTGCCAAACTCACGGTGTTTGCTGGCCACTGCCAGAAAAGCCTCCACGGTGCCATCCATAAAATCATGGCCACCGCCGCCATGCACGTGCAGGTCCACAAAACCCGGTGACACATATTGACCTCCGGCATCTATCACAACAGCATCGGGCATGTCCACGTCCCGTTCACTGACAGCGAGGATACGCCCGCCTTCCGTGATCAGGGTGCCATTACGGATAACCCGGTAAGGCGTGATAATATGCCCGTTGACAATCTTATACTTTTTCTGTTCCATGTAATTCTTTTTCAGGGTGTACTTTCAACGAACGCGCAACAGGCGTCCAGTGCCTGATCTTATGCCCGTAGAAAGCGTAAAATATCAGGTACAGGTAACAAGGGAATAACACCCAGTAAGCATGACGCACATCATAGTGGTCAGCGAAATAACCGTATAAAGGTGGCAGCATGGCGTTACCGCTCAGTCCCATGATCATCAGTGAACCACCCAGTTTGGTGAACCGTCCCAGCCCGTCCAGCGCCAGCGGCCAGATACCTGCCCATACCAGCGAATTGGCAAATCCCAGTAACACCACAAACCAGATAGACACGTCAGTGGTATGGCCTAACAGCCTCACTTCGCCCCGCATATAAATAATACCGATGGTGAACAACGCGCCTAATAAGGTACAGATACGCAACGCATTCACCTGGCTGAGTAACTTCGGAATAGTAACGATCCCCAGCAGATAGCCGCAGATGGTCACAAACAAAGTATAGGACGGAAACGTCTTCGCTTCCATCAACGGAATATGCATGGAAGTCGCATATCCGATAATGGTATCGATCGCTACCACCTGCGTGCCCACATGAAGAAAAATAGCCACCGCGCCAAGTATCAGGTGCGGAAAACCGAAGATATTCTTTTTACCGGCATTGGCAACCGCTACGTCACCTTCCTCCTTCTCCGTGTCGATATCCGGCAGCGGGGAATAACGCACCAGTAGTCCTAACAAAAACAATACGACGGCCACAATACTGTAGGGCGTAATCACGCGGCGGATCAATTCGTCCAGTGCGGCTTCCTTCACGGCGCCGGTCATATGCTGCAATTCCGCAAACAGCGTGCTGTCGGTCGGTTTCAGGATCACCGCCGCAAAAATCAACGGAGCAATAATACCAGCGCCCTTGTTGCAGATGCCCATGATACTGATACGTTGGGCAGCACTTTCCTTTGGCCCTAAAATAGTGATATATGGATTGGCGGCGGTTTGCAGCACTGCCAGTCCCAGTCCTATGGTGAACAGCCCCAGCAGAAATACTTCATACGTGCGCGTGTAGGCCGCAGGGATAAAAATGGCCGCTCCCAGCGCCATCGTCCAGAACCCAATCATGATGCCTTTCTTAAAACCCACTGCTTTCAGCAGGTAGGACGAAGGCACCGACATAATAAAGTAAGAAATGTAAAAAGCGAAGGCTACAAGATAAGACTGGAAGTTCGTCAGCTCGCAGGCAATCTTAAAGTACGGTATCAGAATAGCGTTGACCCAGGTGACAAAGCCGAAGATAAAAAACAGCATCCCGATGATCAGGATGGAGATAAACGTATCTCTGCGGCTCAGTTGTCCCGGGTCAACCCGGTTAGTGTTTTTCATAAATTACGAATTACGAATTACGAATTACGAATTACGAATTGGCGCTTACTGATAGAATCGTTCTGTTAGAGAACTCTTCATTCGTAATTCGTAATTCGTAATTTGTAATTGATTACAAAGTCGGCTCCCACCCTTTCTCATACTCACGTTTCCAGTATTGTTGGGCTTTAGCGTCGTTCAGGATATGCCCATTGCTGGTATCGATATGCAACGCGTTGCCGGAACGGAGCGAGATATTGCCCAGCTGGCATAACAGTGTACTTTGGTATCCGCTCAGGATGTCCGCATTGAGTTTAGTACCGTTACGGATGCCTTCGAAGAAGTTCTGGATATGCAGCGCATCGAGGCTTTCCGCAGGGTTCATCAGATTACGGGGGTCAATGATCGCCTGGTTCTTCACTTCTTTCACCACTTTGTTGTCCAGGTCAAAAATCGTATAGGCGTTACCGTCAATCAGCAGTGAACCTTTTTCACCGTAGAAGATAACGCCGACGGAGTTGCCTTCCACTGTGCGGCCGTTGCAGCTGCGGCCTTCCCAGGTCATACTGGTATTGTTGGGAAATTCCAGCGTGATCACCTGGGTGTCTGGTGTTTCCCAGTCGTCGGAGTAACGGTAACGGCCCCCCGCAGAAGTAACGCGGCTGGGATAATTTACGCCAAGGCCCCAGCGCATCAGGTCTATCATATGAGTGCCGTTGTTCAGTGCTTCTCCGGTGCCCCAGTTCCAGAACCAGTGCCAGTTATAATGTATCAGGTTATCTTTCAGCGCGCGGCGGGGAGCAGGCCCCTGCCACAGGTCATAATTAAGCCATTCCGGCACTGCTATTTCCTTTCCCCGGCCGATAGATTCACGGTTATTGGTATACCATCCTTTGGCGAAATACGCGCGGCCGATAGTGCCCTGGTGCACTTCGCGGATAGCCGCTTCCACATTAGGCCAGGAGCGGCGTTGGTTGCCCATCTGGATAACGCTTTTATATTTATCCGCTACTTTTACCAGCAGTTCACCTTCGTGAGGATTGTGGCTGCAGGGCTTTTCGAGGTATACATGTTTACCGGCCTTGGCCGCGAGGATAGCCGCCGGTGCATGCCAGTGGTCCGGCGCCGCCACGATGAGGGCGTCCATGTTTTTATTTTCCAGCGCTTTGCGGAAATCCGGAACATCCTTTGGTTTCTTCTGCGTGATCTTAAATACACTTTCAATACACTTTGCCGCCGCGCGGGTATCCACGTCCGATACAGATACCACTTCACAGTTCTGCTGACGGGCATAGTTGTTGGCCAGCGCCAGCCCGCGGGAGTTCACGCCCATCATGCCTACCCTCACCCTGTCATTGGCTCCCAGGATACGGGCGTAACTGGCGGCGCTGATACCGGGCAACATACTGCCCAGCATGATCGCAGCGGTGCCTTTGGTTGTTTTCTTCAGGAAGTCTCTACGGGACGCCTTCATAAGCTATCAGATTTTTGGTATTGGAATTACAGGTTTATATATTGGATATGTTCGGTAATGCGATGGTTTTACCGCCTTTGCGTTTGCTTTCTTCCGCCGCTTCCATAAAGGCCAGTATCTCCAGCGTTTCTTCCGGTTTCACCGGCGCCACGCCTGTGCGGAAAAAAGACGCAATCTCCTGCAGCAACGCTTCATAGCCTTTAAAAGGGCCGAGCAGCAGGTTTCCTTTTTCGCCGAATACACGGCCACCGAAATCATCCGGACTGTTGCGGGTGCCTCTGAAAGTGCCGATGCGGTCATCTGCCCACTGTCCTACTACCACATCGCTGCCGGGCGTGTTAAAACGTGTGACCGTTTTACAACCGCCGCCCATTACCGCAAAGAGGGTTTCCACTCCGTGGATGCCGTACCAGAAAAGGTCGGGATGTGTTTTTTCCAATGCAGCCGGACTAAAAGTGTCTGCACCGGTTACTTTCCCGATAGCGCCCTGTTTCACCTGCTTCACGCTGTCCATGAAACGTAATGCGGAAGAGGAGAACACCGGCACGTTATATTTTTTCGCCGCTTTAACGATGGCGATGCCGTCTGCCAGCGAGGCGGCCAATGGTTTGTCGATAAACACCTTTTTGCCGGCCTTTATTGCCGGCAGGGCCTGTGCCAGGTGCGGCCGGCCATCGTTGGATTCCACCAGTATCACATCCGACTTATCGAGCAGCGCCTGCATGGAGTCAACTATCTCCACGCCCATGGCTTTCACCTGTTCTATATAACCCGGCAGTCTTTTTTTATTTAGTTCGATATCAGGGCTCGTTTGCGGAAAGGCCGCCACTACCCGCATATTTTCCAGTCCGGGCACCGTCACCGGATTATTGAAACTTTTGGTGAACGCGATTGCATGGGAAGTGTCCAGTCCGATGATGCCAATGCGTATCCCGTTCGTTTGTTGTATCGGGCTCCTGCCATAGAGGGGCCGGAGGTTTCCCAGTAGTCCTGCTCCTATGCCTGCCAGCGCGGTATTACGGATAAAAATGCGGCGACTGCTTTTCATGTAAGATTTTTTACGGTTGCTTTTTAATTGGTATGGACGAGCTGATGAATGTCCTTATATATAGAATTAACAGTTGGCCTGTTATCGAAAATTTCAGTTGATCGCTGCGCCGCCGGAAGTGTTAAATTTCATTTTCCGGGTACGTACCCGAAAAATAGTTCTTTTTTTGACAACACACAATGTTTTTTTATGAGCGTGAGATTTTCAGGAATGCAAACGGGGGACACAAATGGCCCCCCGTTGAAAGTAAATAAAGCTTCCTGGCTCCCGCCAAGGCATCAGCAGATCAGTTTATTGAACGTAGTCATCAAAATAGGTAGTCCCCATGAAAGTACCTTTCGCCTTTTCTTCTTCTATAAAATCTTTATAGGAATAATTTTTCCCCTGATGCTCAGGCTTCTGCTTTTCTTTCAGATACTCGCCGTAGTAAGAGAATCCACCGCCGGAAGTAAACCATGCCAGGAAAACCGGGCTTTGTTCGCTGATGACGGTCAAATCACCGGTGATGGTTTTCTCACCTAAATTCACCACAGAACTATTGGTGGTAAGAAGATAATAGGCACCGTCTTTATGCCACACCTGGTGGGTAAATTCCTTGCTCCGGTAGTGATAGTCTGTTTTACCCATTTTCTCATTCACGAGCTTGTCTAAAGCGGCGGTTTTGTCTTTTGTTTCCGTATGAAGCGCATAGGCGCCCATTTTATTGTTCTCCGGGGTCAGGAAAAAGGTTACATAGTTGGAGAAGCCTTTGCTGTCTTCGCTCTCCGGCCCCATGCTACCGGAGAAAGACTGTCCGTATAAATGCAGCAGGTCCGGCTGCTTTGACGTATACCAGACACATTCCTTTATCTCCATATCTTTTTTCAAATGATATTTACTGATCATACTGGTATCAGCCGGTAAGGAGAGGGTTGACAAATCAAAATTATTCTGTTGACATGATAACATAAAAACACACAACAAAAGGTACAGAACATTTTTCATTTTATATATAGATTAAATCAGCGGGCAATCTGTGTTACGTCATGCCTTCACTGAAGGGTTACGCGTAAAAATATCACTTTCCCTGCTTTTTTTGCTACTCACACGAAAAAATTCTTTTCTTTCCCGAAGATTGTACCTATCTTTCGGTAACGTACCCGGAAAATAGCCGGTCTTCATCCAAAATCAACACTACAGGGGATTACATACCTCTTACAGCCAATATCAGCAACACATCCGAAAATCGTAAAAATCAACCTGATGTCATCTACCGGACCAACAATGGAAAAAGCGCCTGTTACCGAAAAAGGCAGCGCAACAAAAAGCAGTCAATACAAGGCATGGCTACAGTCACTCGGCCCGGGGTTGATCACGGCCGCACTGGTATTCGGTCCCAGCAAGGTGACCATCGCCTCTATCATGGGCGCCAGCTATGGTTTTTCCCTGCTATGGATCGTGGCAGTGGCCATTTTCTTCATGATCATTTTCACTACCATGGCAGCCCGCGTAGGCATAGCCACCAACGAATCCCTGCTCAGCACCATCAGTCGTAAGTGGGGGCGTCCCGCCCGTATTGCTATCGGGGTAGGCGTGTTCCTTGTGACGGCCTCCTTTCAGGCAGGCAACTCCATCGGGGCCGGTATTACACTGGCAGAAGCCACCCATACCAATAAAACCATCTGGATCATCGCCTGTAATGTGGCCGGTATCAGTATCCTGTTTTTCCGTGCTTTTTATAAGATGCTGGAGAAAATCATGATTGCGCTCATCATCATGATGCTCTTTGCGTTTATTGTGACCATGGTACTTTCCCATCCGCCTGTGGCGGGCATCGCTTCCGGCTTTGCCCCCTCCGTGCCTGCCGGCTCCCAGAAACTGATCATCGCGTTTATGGCTTCCTGCTTTTCGATAGTGGGCGCCATCTACCAATCGTATCTTGTGCAGGAGCGTAAGCGCCTACGGCCGGATGTAGCGCAGACGGGCAAAGAAACGCTGCCCGGTATGCTGATACTCGGCTTCATGAGTGCCACCGTGATGATCTGTGCCGCCACGGTGTTACATCCTGCCGGCATTAAAATCACTACCGCCACCGATATGGCCATTGCACTGGAACCAGTGTTCGGCAACGCCGCCGCCGCGCTTTTCCTCATTGGCCTGTTCGGCGCCTCCTTCTCCTCCCTGCTTGGCAACGCGGCGTTGGGCGGCACATTGCTCGGAGATGCACTGGGATATGGCGGTCAGCTCAGCTCCCGCATGGTACGTACATTCATTGCCGTGATCATGCTCATCGGTGCAGGCGTGGCCATCACTTTTGGTAAACTGCCGCTGGAACTAATTGTGCTGGCGCAGGCAGTCACCATCTTCATTGTGCCTTTTATCGGTATCGCCCTGTACCTGGTGGCGAATGATGCGGCCGTTATGGGCAAGATGAAAAACAATACATTTACCAATATCGCCGGCGCCATAGGGCTGATCGTTATGTTACTGCTGGCTGTCAGCAACGCCATCACGCTGTTCTTTTCTTAAACCAACCACCTGTTACCACGTATGAAACGTACCGGTATTCTCTTTTTGATTATCGTGATATTGGCCGCCGGCACTTACTGGCTGCTGCGGCCTGCATCCACCATTGACTTTGACCAGCCTGTTGAAGCTACTTTGCAACTGGACAAAACCACCCTGGGCATCAGCACCATCGCCTCAGATCTTAACGTGCCCTGGGAAATAGCCTGGGGGCCGGACAACCAGATCTGGTTCACCGAACAAAGCGGCACCATCAGCAAGGTAGATCCTCATACCGGTGTCAAAAAACTACTGCTGACAATCCCGGATGTGTACCGCCAACGCACGCTCGGCCTGCTGGGCATGGCCATTCATCCCGATAAGAATAAACCATATGTGTTTGTGGATTACACCCATCTCAACAAAGACTCATCTATCGTGTCCCGGCTGGTACGGTACACCTATACGGCCGATACGCTGAAAGATCCCTTATTGCTGCTCGAACTTCCCGGCAACACCGGTCATAACGGCTCCAGGGTGGCCATTTCCCCTGACGGCAAAGTGCTGCTCTCCACCGGCGACGCCGCCCGCGACCAGAATGCGCCGGACACCGCATCGCTCAACGGTAAAGTGTTGCGCCTGAACACAGACGGTACCGTGCCTGCCGATAATCCCTACCCCGGCAACTATATGTGGTCCAGAGGCCACCGTAATATACAGGGACTGGTGTTCACCGATAAAGGCCAACTCTTCGCTTCCGAACATGGCGATGCCACCGACGATGAACTGAACCGAATTGAGAAAGGCGGTTACTATGGCTGGTCGCGCATCGAAGGATATGCGGACCGGCCGGACGAAAAAGCCCATGCAGATTCCTTCCCGTTCATAGCGCCGCTCAAAGCATGGACTCCTACCATTGCGCCCGCGGGCATCGACTACTATCATTACGATAAAATTCCTGAGTGGAAAAACTGTCTGCTGCTGGGTACCCTCAAAGCGGCCAGTCTGCATGTGCTACACCTGAACGGCGCACAGGACGCCGTTACAGCCGAAGAAATACTGTTCGCCGGAAAATACGGGCGCCTGCGTGATCTCTGCGTTTCCCCGGAAGGTGATGTATATATCGCCACCAGCAACCGCGACTGGAACCCGGGCAAGGGCTTTCCGTTACCACATGACGATCGCATCCTGCGCATCGCGGCGCTGAAGCCGGGCCAGTCGGTACCGGCCACGGCTATACGGGAAACGGCTCAACAGACGCCGGCACCGGTTGCCACTACCAGCGGCGCCACCCTGTATAAAAACTACTGCGAAGCCTGCCACAAGCCGGATGGTAAAGGAGTGCCCGCCTCCTTCCCTCCCCTCGCCGGTAACCCGCTTGTCACCGGCAGCGCCCCGCCACTGGTACAGACCATCCTGCGCGGCCGCACCGGCGACACCAAAAACAAGAACAGCGCCTATGGCGAACAGATGCCGGCCTTCAATTTCCTGAAAGACGAAGAGATCGCCGCCATCACTACGTATATCCGTAACAGCTGGGGCAACCATGCCGACAGCATCGGCGTTACCGCCATCACCAAAGAAAGACAACCCTGACACCATGAAGCAAAACATTATATTTGCCGGCATGACAGCAGCATTGCTGTCATGCGGCACCACCAGACAAAAACAATCATCTATGCATCTGATCGCGCTGGATCCCGGGCACTTCCATGCTTCACTGGTACACCAACAGATGTACCCCGGCATAGATTCCACTATCCAAGTGTTTGCTCCCGAAGGGCCCGAAGTAAAACAATACCTCGCCAGCATCGAACGGTTCAACCAACAGTCCGGCCCGTCCGTACACTGGGCAGCTGACGTATATACCGGCCCCGACTACCTGGAGAAGATGCTGCAACAGCCAGCCGGAAATATAGTGGTCATCGCCGGCAACAACCGGCTTAAAGCCACTTATATCCGCCGCTCCGTCAGTGCCGGTCAACATGTGCTGGCCGATAAGCCCATGGCCATCGATGCAGCAGGCTTCGATTCATTGCAGGCTTCTTTCCGTGAAGCAGCAGCGAAAAAAGTACAGCTCTATGATATCATGACTGAACGGTACGAAATCAGGAACACGTTGCAACGCGAGCTGGCACAATTGCAGGAAGTCTTCGGCACGCTGGAAACCGGTACTCTGGACGATCCCGCCGTGGTAAAAAACAGTGTTCACCATTTCAAAAAACTGGTGGCCGGCAAAACCATGGTTCGCCCCGCATGGTATATGGATGAAACACAACAGGGAGATGGCATCGTGGATGTGACGACTCACCTCGTAGACCTCGTGCAGTGGACCTGCTTCCCGGAACAAACCATCGACTTCCACCATGACATACGCATAGACAGCGCCCGTCGCTGGGCCACCACTATGAGCTTACAGCAATATGCAGACATCACCGGGCAAACCGGCTTTCCTCCTTATCTGACCAAAAACGTCGGTAAAGACAGCATGTTGCATGTATACGCCAACGGCGCCTTTGACTATACCATCAAAGGCGTTCACGCCAACATATCCGTTACCTGGAACTACCAGGCGCCGGAAGGCACCGGCGACACGCACTACTCACTGCTCCGCGGCACCAGGGCATCGCTGGTGATCCGGCAGGGAGCGGAACAGCAGTACAAGCCTGTGCTGTACATTGAGTCCGCCCTTCATAACGATACCGCCTATGCGAAAACGGTCGAAGCCCATATCGCCACCCTTGCCCAAAAATATCCGGGCCTGGCGCTGAAAGCCAATGACAAAGGCTGGGAGATAGTCATACCCGAAGCGCTGGCGAAAAAACATGAAGCCCTTTTTGGCAAAGTGATGCAACAGTTCCTCGAATATGTACGGAACAACAATATGCCCGCCTGGGAAGTGCCTAATATGCTGGCCAAGTACTACACTACCACGCAGGCCCTGGCGCTGGCTAAAAAGCAATAACCCGGCATTATAGTATATTTGGAAAAATTATAATCATCAACCGATATGAAGAAAAAAACGGCCGAACAGCCCCTCGGCGTCAAAGAGATAGCACGAAGGGCCAATGTGGCCATCGCCACCGTGGACAGGGTTATCCATAACAGGCCTGGTGTTTCCCCCAAAACAAAAAGTAAAATAGAAGCCATCATACGGGAACTGAACTATCAGCCCAATATACTGGCCAGAAGGCTGGCATCCCGCCATGTGCTCCGGCTGGCGACCGTTCTGCCGAAAGTGTCCTCCCGGGAAACTGACTTCTGGACACTTCCGGTAGCCGGCATCCAAAAAGCGGAAGAAGAAATCAAACAGTTCGGCGTTAAAGTAGAACCTTTTTATTTTGACCTCAACGACCGGAAGTCTTTTGGCAAAGTCACCCGGCAGTTGCTCAAAAACCCAGTGGACGGAATCTTGCTGGCGCCTTCCTTTATCGAAGAATCCATTACGTTTATCCGTTCCTGTAAGGAACTCAATATTCCGTATGTTTTTATCAATTCTGATATCCCGCACCAGGAAAGCCTTTGTTATATCGGCCCCGACCTGTTCCGCAGCGGTTATCAGGCAGGACAACTAATCCATTATTGCACGCCCCGCAACGCAAAGGTACTGGTACTCAATATTTCCCATGAGATAGAAGACCATCACCACCTGCTCCGCAAAGAGGAAGGGCTGCGGGCTTACTTCCAGGACACCAAACGTCCGATTGTAAAAAAAAATGTCCGTCAAACAGACCAGGCATCTGTTGAAAAAGAACTCTCGAAAGCTTTGCAGCAACATGCAGACGTGCTCGCTATTTTCGTCACCAACTCCAGGGTGGCCGCCGTTTCCCGTTACCTTGAAAAAAAAGGTATCGATAAAGACATCCTGCTCATTGGCTATGACTTCACCAAAGAAAATGTATCACGCCTTGATCAGGGGCATATCGATTTCCTCATCTGCCAACAACCACAGGAGCAGGGCTATCGTGGCATCATGGCGCTCTACCAGCACCTCGTGATGAAAGTACCGGTAGAGAAAACGCATTTTATGCCTATTGATATTATCACTAAAGAGAACCATGCTTTTTATATCCAGCCGTAGCGTCCACGGTTACGCGTATACGATATAGAAATACAATACCACACCCGTTATCAATGCCCACCACAACGTTGGGCTACGCAATCCTTTTGACTGCTGCAACAGGTCGGCGGGCAGCTTCAGGCTTTCGCGGTTCCATATAAGTCCTTTCAATTGCGCTTCCGGTACCGGTTTAGTCAGCAGGCTCACAATGATGCACAGCACCACGCAAGTCCAGAAAACAATGCCGGTGCGGTTAAAGAAGGGCATCGCCGGGAAGATGACCTCCATAGCAATGGACATCGGGATAGTGAGAATGCCTGCTGCCAGCGCACCTGCATGCGTGGTACGTTTCCACAGGATGCCCAGCAGGAACATCGCCGCGATGCCGGGCGTAAACAACCCGTAGGCATTCATCAGGTACAGGAAGACCGGCTTTTTGGATTGTGTCAGGAACAAGCCGGTACACAGGATACCAATCACGATGATCACGGCGCCGGCCCAACGGCCAAACCGCACCGCCTCCGCTTCTGTGGCTTTTTTACGGAAGTAGGGCAGGTAAATATCTACCGTCAGGATGGTAGTACACGAATTGATAGCGCCGGAAAGATGTGACATCACCGCTGCAATGAGGCCTGCCATCACCAGTCCGACAAGGCCTGTAGGCAATAATTTCTCCACCAGCGTGGGAAACAGCAGGTCCGGTTTTTCCAGGTCAGGAAAAAGTTTAGGCGCCACCAACGCCGGCACTGTAATGATCAAGGGCACCAGGAACTTCAGGTAATCACCAAACACCACGCCCATGCGGGCATGCCATTCGTTCTTCGCCGCCAGTACCCGCTGCACGATAAACTGGTTCGTAGCGCAATAAAATACACTGATACACAGCACCCCGCCGAGGTACATCGTCCACGGGAAATCGGGGTCGTTGGCCGGCAGGATAAGGTCCCAGTCCTTCATGGTGTCAGTAACGGCACTAATGCCGCCTGCCGCATTTACGGTAGCGATCGTGAGTGCAATGCCACCCATCACCAGTACGATCAGCTGCAACATCTCCGTGTATATCACCGCCCGCAATCCGCCTGCAATGGTGTAGATACCGGTGATGACAGCCAGTATCACCACACAGGTCATAACGGATATGCCTAACAGTGAGTGCAGCGACAACGCGCCCAGGTATAATACGGCACTGATTTCCACAAGCACATAGGTCAACAGGATCAGGCCTGCATAGGTAGCTCTTGCGGCCGTACCGAAACGTTTTTCCAGGAACTCCGGCACCGTATAAAAACCGTTGCGGATATAAAAGGGCAGGAATATCCACAGTAATGCATTAAATCCCATCAGGATGGCGCCCCATTCCATGGCGATGGCCACAAAGCCACGGCTGTAAGCCATGCCCATAGCGCCCACCAGGTGATGGCTGCTGATATTGGCAGCGATAATACTGCCGCCGATCATCCACCAGGGCAGTTTATCGCCTGCGAGAAAATAATCGCGTTTCGTCTGCTGCGCTTTCCGGGAGGCATAAATACCCAGACCGATAACACCCAGGATATAAGCGCCAAAAATAACAGCATCGAGCAAAGTCAGGTTCAGGTTCATGCGGTTCGGATCATTCGTTGTGAAATAGTAGTGGCGGAGCGTATCAGCTGCTCCAGGGAGCCTTTCTCAAAAGGCGTTTGCCATACCGCATAACTTTGATGGCTAAACGATGCAGCCGGCGGCAGGTAACCGGCATAACCGTTGACGATGTTCATAACGGCCACCGCTGCCGGCGCCAGCTCACGGCGCAGCTCCAGCTGGAAGCCGGAATACGCTTCATTTGGTTGGCCTGCCAGTATCGTGTTGCCCAGTCGCCATATCCATAAAGGCATATAGGCCACCGCGCCCTCTCCCACTGTTTTGCGGATACCGCGTTGCCGCCATAGCCGCTCTTTCATCACATGGTCTTCACAGGAGGCCCAGGCGGTTTCTATCTCCGCGAGGGAAGGCATCGGTTTCAATACCATTTCCACTGTTGCCATCTCGGCCATCAGCGTAGTGTCAGCAGGCGCAGGTGATTTCTTCCAGATGGCGAGTGAAGCGCCGGATTCCACTACCCCGGTGAAGGCCAGCGCTGTATCAGGAGGTAACATGCCTTCCAGCGTGGACAATACCGCAAATCCCAACTGGCGGCCGTAGCCGTCGGCCAGCGATGTATCCCCGCTGTATTGCTCGGCAGGCGACAGTTCACCGGAAGCACCCTGCAAAAACAAACAGGGAGCGCCGGTAGCCGGTTCCACCACGCTGCGCATGCCACCGATATAGTCGGGCGACAGCAGCTGATTGTCCCACGCCAGCGTAGTGGGATGGCACGCATAGTTCACGATGGTGCCGGTAATCTGACCTGCCATGTTCGTGATACGGCCCACCAGCACCGTGTCGTCCGCAGTAGCGGCAGGGTTGTAGCCTACCACCAGCCTGTCTCCGCCGGGTTCAGGAAAATCGCGGTTCACCGCCAGGGCGCAATGGCCGTATTGCCAGGTAAGGGTGGCCGGCTGGGCCGCAGCCATTGCGTCGCGGGCGGCCTGGGTAGCTGTTTCCTGCAGCTGTTGCAGGAAAGGAATAATCAGGTGGCCGCCCGGCTTGCCAGCATCTTCACTGAAGGTGCTGGGGCCTGCATGGGTATGTGTCAGACAGAACATCAGCCGTTCTTCCGGCAATGACAAGGCTTTCAGGATGCCATGCCGTAAATTTCTTTCGTCCGCGGCGCTCTTCCACCATCCCAGATCAGCGGAAAAGAGCACCAGCGGCTGCGTATTTTTATCCGTCTGAAAAGTAATACAGGTAAGTGTCAGCGGCATATGCACACCTGCCGCCACATCGTGTGTGGCAGCGCCCCAGTTGCGGGCGAAGATGCCCACCGGCGGCGTAATGTCAGCCCTGGCAATGCCTATGATTCCGTGATAGTTCGTCATATCGTGGGTTTGTTACAAGAGTGACAGGCCACCATCCATCAGCAGTACGCTGCCGGTGATATGCCTGTTTTCCGGATCGCATAGGCGCACCACTTCCCGGGCCACCTCCTGCGGTGTGATGAGTTGCCGTACCGGTGTCTTGAGACGCGCCTGCTCTTTCTGCTCAGGCGCCTGTTCCCACACGACACGGCTAAGCCCCGCATCTACATACCCCGGCGCGATCTCGTTGACCATAATGCCGTGCGGCGCCAGTTCCAGCGCCATACATTTGGACAACATGCGCAGACCGGCCTTGGAGACGGAATAGGCAGGGATATGACTATGGGCCACTTCCGCCGCCCAACTGCCTACGAATACCACGCTGCCGGTTATACGTTGTTCCATCATACGGGCCGTCACTGTACGCGCTACATGAAAAGCACCGTCCAGGTTCACCCGCAGCTCTTTGCTCCACTGCTCCGCCGTGATCTGGTAAAGTCCCGATATCGTGACAGTGGCAGCATTGGCGACCACCATACTCACCGGTCCCAATGCCGCTTCCGCAGCCTGCAGCCAGCGGTCCACCGCCACGGCATCAGATACGTCCACCGCTGCATAGTGACAACGTGTGCCCATTGACGTTAGCTCCTTCATTAATGGTCCAGCTGCTGCTTCGGGTTGTATATCGCCCAGCGCCACGCTGGCACCCTGCGCTGCAAACGCAAGGGCTACAGCCCTGCCAATGTCGCCAAGGGCGCCACTGATCAGGACTGTTTTTTTCTCCAATAGTTTTTCCATAACTGCTGTTTTACCAGTCACCTACACTGCCATCTTTATAAAACGTCCGCTGTAACACCTCCTGTTGGAAAGGATGTTTTTTCACAGCATCTTCGTTGATCTCTATGCCCAAACCCGGACGGTGATTCGGTTTTACGGTCCGTCCTTTTTTCTCTACAGTAAATCCTTCACTCACCACTTCCTCACGCCACGGCACATCGTTGTGTACGCTCTCACAGATAGCATAGGAAGGAGTGGCAAAGCCCAGTTCAATAGATGCCGCAGTGCTCACCGGCCCCTGCGGATTATGCGGCGCTACCGCTACACGGTACGCTTCTGCCAGGGCCGCTATTCGCCGTACTTCGCTTAATCCGCCGCAATGGGTAATGTCCGGCTGGATTACGCTGACAGCACGCTTCTCCAGCATGTCCCGGAAAGCATGCACGCCTACCAGTCTTTCACCACTGGCAATCGGCGTTTTCACCGCGTGCTGTATCCTCGCAATGTCTTCCATCGTTTCCGGCCAACACGGCTCTTCAAAGAAATACAAACCATACGGCTCCAGCGCTTTCGCGAACTGTAGCCCCATCAGCGGGCTGGGACGGGCGTGACAGTCGACCATAATGTCAATGTCTTCGCCAACGGCATCCCGCATGGCGCGCACACAGGCTTCTGCATAACGAACGGGCTTCAGTCCTTCCAGTGGCATGGTTTCCGGTACCGCCATCGACTTAAAGGCGGTAAAACCATCTTCCACCGCGCGCGATGCCAGTTCACCGAAGCGGGCGGCATCATCCGGACGGGTTTCGTAAAAGTCCTCCATCTTGCCACCGCCCAGATGGCAGTACAGACGGATATAATCCCTTACACGGCCGCCCCACAGTTCATGACAGGGCACACCATGTATTTTGCCGAGGATGTCCCAAAGTGCGATATCAATACCGCTGATGGCCGTGCCGCGAACGATACCGTTGCCATGCCAGAAATGCTGGCGGTACATCATCTGCCACAGGTATTCTATGCGGCGCGGATCTTCTCCTATCAGCAACTGGCTGATATCTTCCACAGCACCTACAACCGCCCTGGTATGCCATTCCAGTGTGGCTTCGCCCCATCCCCACAGGCCAGGCTGGTCTGTAATGATTTTGATGAAAATCCAGTTACGCATCCGCGCGTGGCAAACCTGTGTTTCTATGGCCGTTATCTTCATAGCGCTGACAATATTGATTTGGTTTTCTCTAATGTTTCTTCGATGTCTTTGGTCGTATGTGCGTAAGAGATACTGCCCTGTTTGATCGGTAACGGGAAGTTAAAGATTCCTTTTTCAATCAGCTTCAGACGGTATGTTTTATCAAACGCAAAATCATGGTGTTTCAATATGTCATGATAATCCACCGGAAGATGGTCCATAAAATACACACAAAAAGCGGAACCTTGGCGGGCGACCTGAAAAGGCCGGCCGGAGGTGCTGAAAATATCCTTTAAACCGTCTTCCAGCATCTGCCCCAGCGCATTCACATGATCATACACTTTAAACCCGGGAGAGGCGAGCTTCCGCACGGTGGCAATGGCAGCTGCCGTTGTCAGTGGATGTGCATTAAAAGTGCCCGCTATCAGTACCTTTTTGCTTTTATCGGGATGGATAAAATAATCCATGTATTTTTTCTTTCCGGCGATCACCCCTACAGGATAACCGTTGGCCACGGCTTTGCCGAAGGTGCTCAGGTCCGGCGTAACGCCGCACAGCTGCTGATACCCCCCCAGCGCATGGCGGAAACCTGTTTTCACTTCATCGAATATCAGCAGGAAACCATGTTCATCTGCCAGCCGGCGCAATCCTTCCAGGTAGCCGGGCTGTGGTTTCACCACGCCGATGTTCTGCAAGATAGGCTCCAGCAGGATGCCCGCCACAGGATAACGTTGCAGGACATACTCCACAGAAGCGAGGTCGTTATAGTTGATCACATGTACCAGTTCAGCATGTCCTTCCGGGATACCGGCCGACAGGGAATCGAACGGATATTCACCGGGGCTCACCCGCTCTCCCACATCAGCCAGGCTGCTGATCACGTTGCAGGCCACATCATTGTGCCAGCCGTTGTAACCGCCCTGCATCACAATGATGTGATTTTTTCCAGTAACGGCACGGGCTATACGAATAGCGTGATAGGTCGCTTCAGAACCGGTGGTGGTGATTTCGATGCTTTCAGCGGAAGGCACGCTGTCACAGAAAAGCTGTGCAAACTCACCTTCCAGGTTGGTGGGCCCCGCGCCCATCAGGAGCGTGGCATTGTCCAGTGCGGCACGTACCGCCCCGTTGACATCGGGGTCGTTATGTCCCAGGAACGAGGCGGCAAAGCCGGCCTGATAATCGATGTATTCGTTGCCTTCCAGGTCAGTGACCCGGCTGCCTTGTCCGCTGACAAAACAAATATTGGGGTCCGACTTACGGTTGAGTGATACCACACCTCCGGGTATCCATTGTTCATTGCTCTTTAAAAGCGAGGATGATTTGGGCCATGCGTTCATAATAGCGATGCTGTTAAAATTTTATGTAAAATCTCACCTATTCCCTGTTCTGGATGGACACCCCGTTGATACGGCTGTTTTTAATGACCGCACCGGCCGACTGTAACAGCAGGTTGCCCTGTATATGCCGGTGCCGGATGTCTACCTGGTTGATATTGAGAGAATCGATAACTGTATTTTCGTCAAACAAAAACTGGGGATTGGCGTAGCGGTCTTCCTCCCGGCTAACCTGGCTGATGTCCAGCCGGTCCATCACCGATTGTTTTACGCTGATAATGCCGTATACCACGGGCAATTGCGGTTGTGTGGAACGTCCGTACACATTAGCGCCCGACACGTCCCTGATCGTTACACCGGAGAAATAACCGGTCTTGCCGAAAAGGCTGTAAAACAGCACTGACGCCATGGCCGTATTACCATGTACTTTCTCAATCATGATGTTGCTTACTTTCCTGTTCTCAAACGTGTAAAAAGCAACTGCCTTTAGCGCAGGAATGGAATCGTAAATATTTTCGGGGTTGATGTTCCTGACAGTCACATCGTGATAATCCACTGCGGGGAAAGGCGACATCTTCCCCTGGAAAGACGCGCCGCCGGCCGCAAAGGCCACCAGGTCGTCGTTGGTGAAACCGGAGATGTTTTCAATGAGCACATGATTGCCGCCACCGGTGACACCGTCGCCGTTCTGCATCAACGCGCTGTTCTGCCGCGTATCCCTGAACGGATTTTGCTGAAACCGTATGTCGTGTATATGCACGGTATCACATTCCATATAGGCGATACCCCAGCTGCGGGTACTGTCTATTTGCAAATTTCCTACTTCCAGCCGGCGCACTTTATAGAACAGCATACCGAAACAAAAATCGGAGCTGTCTACCGTGCTGCGCATGGTACGTGTCTGTGTCCAGCCGTTGCCGTTCCATTTGCCGCCGGTCACTTTAATATGTGCGTTACCGTTAACCAGGTCTTCGTTCTGCAGCAGGTACTGATTACAGGAAGGCTTCAGCTCGATGTAAGCGTCCGGGCTGGCTTCCAGCGTAAAGTAAGAGGGCAGTTTAATGGGCCGCGCGATCAGATAGTGCCCTTTCGGAACGAATATTTTTCGGGTACCGTTCTTTTGGGCCTGTACAATTGCTCGTTGAAAAGCTCTGCTGTCGTCTGTTTTACCATCCGCCAGGGCACCATGAGCGCGCACGTCGGTCACATGCTGGGCACGGGACATTATACCACAGAGCATCACCATGCTGATGAGTATTATCCGTCTTACGATTCTTTGTTGGTATAACATCCCGTACAGTTGAACTATGATTGGTTGTTGATGATATTAATATCCTTCATTTTGTTTCAGCACACCAGGAGCGTACTGATCGATCTGGCGTTGTGGCACCGGGAATACCGCCATGGTGGCTTTGGGCGACAGCACCACTTTGGTGGCCGCGCCGGTAGCCGGATTATAGTCTCTTTCTTCGCTGGTCATGACGGTCAGGAAACGGCCGGTACGCACCAGGTCAGGCCAGCGTTCATTTTCGTAGGCCAGTTCCAGTTGTCTTTCGAGCAACAGGATATCCAGGAAACTATCGGGAGTGGCAATATCGGCAGCAGTGTAATCATGGGTCGCATCGCCGAAAGCCCTTTCCCTGATGGTATTCAGCTGTGTCAGCGCACTGCCTTTATCGCCGCTGTTGTAAAGGGTTTCAGCGTACAGCAGGATAACATCTGCCAATCGCAGCACCGGCAGGTCCTGACCGGAAGTGGCCCCGGTGAATTTGGTGGCGTACTTTTTTACGTACGGGCCCCATGCCGGCGGATCATTCGGGGAGGTGGCCTTCACCACGTAATCCGAAATAGTGGATGCTTTCCGGCTGTCGCCGGTGATATATTTTTTGTTCAGGCTCCAGGAAGGGAAGGCGTACTGGTTGCCGGAGCCTACTACACCGGCAATGCCGCCGATAGGGGCAAAATCAATGCCCAGCGAGTGGCCGTTGGAACCATCGGTATATTTGATGGTGAAGATGATCTCTTTGTTGTCTTCCGAAGCGAGGCTCCACAATGTAGCAAAGCCGGGCTCCAACTGGTAGCCAAAATCACGGATGGCTTTTTCCAGGTAAATCTTAGCATTGGCCCAGTCTTTCCGGTATACATATACCTTACCAAGTAGGCCGGTGGCTGCGCCTTTGCTGGCACGTCCCCTGACAGCGGCGCCGGGTGCGGGCAACAGGTCAATGGCTGCTTTCAGGTCGGAGATGATCAGCTCATATATCTTGTCGGCCGATTCGCGCGGCATATTCTTCGCTTCGCTGATGCCGGGTGTTTTGGTCACCATCGGCACACCGCCAAACAATCTCACCAGGTCAAAATAAAAGAGCGCACGCATGAATCTGGCTTCGCCGGTGAACTGCTCCTTTTTGCCGGAGGCATAGTCCACAGGGCGGTCTATATTTTCCAGTACGGCATTGGCACGACCGATACCATAAAAACTTTTCTCCCAGAAATCCGCCACTGCAGTGTTTTCCGGGTTAACGGTCAGATAATCCAGGTCATTCACGCCAGGCATGGCGGTGCCCATATACAGGTTGTCTCCGGGCATCTCCATCAGCAGATAGTCCTTCGGTTTACGGTCCTGCATACCGCTGTAGATACCGATGACTGCCTGGTCCATATCATTGGACGTCTTATAAAAATTGTTGGTGGTCAGGGAAGAATCGGGCGTCATATTCAGCAGGCTGTTGGTACAGCTGCTGCCGGCAAGCGCCAGTAGCAGGACTGGTATATAAAGTTTGTTTTTTCTCATGGAATACGCTTTTGTCGGTTAGAAGTTAAAATTGAATCCCAGCGCGTAAATGCGGCTGATTGGTTCTGCCCCGTAGTTAGCGCCCGGCATGCTGGCAACACCGTTCACCTCTCCTTTCGTGTATCCTTCAGGGTTATATCCATGGAATTCTTTTTTGGTGAAGATGAACAGGTTGCTGGCAGAGAGGTATACCCGGAAGTTGGTCACCCGTAGTTTGCGGACCAGTGTTTCAGGCAGGGTATAGCCGAGGTTTACGTTACGAATGGCGAGGAAGGAGGCGTCTTCTATATAAGCGTCAGACATAGTCTGGAATCCCAATGTGTTGAGTGCGCTGGCCGGCACTTTACCGTTGCCCGGGTCAGTGGGCGACCACCACTGGTTTTCCACCAGGGAGCGGCGCATCGCGCCCAGCAGGGCGCCCTGGTAGAACTGATTTTCGTAGTTGTACATTTTAGCGCCGAGCGATGCCTGCATGGCAATGCTCAGGTCAAAATTATTGTAGGAGAAATTGTTCACCATTCCCAGGATGGCTTTGGGCTGGAAATTGCCCAGTATCTGTTTGTCGTTGGCATCAATCTTTTTATTGCCATCGGTATCTTCAAACTTTGGGTTACCGGGGCGGGAGCCCGCGATACCCGGATTGGCCGCCACATCAGCGGCATCTTTGTAAATACCGTTGATTTTATAACCATAGTAGGAGAACATCGGTTCGCCCACACGGAGTATCCAGTTCATATTGGAAGAAGGATCAGCAATGATCACGTTGTTGACACCACCCAGGTCCTCCACAGTGTTGCGGTTGCGGGAATAGTTGAAAGATGTCTGCCAGTTGAATTTACCGACGATATTACGGGTGTTCACTTCAAATTCTATCCCGCGGTTACGTATCTCTCCGATGTTGGTCATGGTAGTACCGAAGCCTGTCGTGGCCGGCACCGGCATGCTGTACAGCAGGTCGGTGGTCCGTTTGTCGTAGTAATCAAACCCGATGCTGATGCGGTTATCCAGCACAGACAGTTCAGCGCCCAGGTCGATGCCTTTGGTTTTTTCCCAGCCCAGTTGGCTGTTGCCGTAGCTAACGGCTGCCTGGCCTTTGGTCACCACGTTACCGGGCGAATAGAAGGTATTGCCCATCAGGCCGAGGTATTGGAAGTCGCCGATGTTGAAGTTGCCCGTCACGCCCCAGCTGGCCCTCACTTTCAGGTCGCTGACAGGTTTGAAGTCTTTCAGGAAGCTTTCCTGTTTCACGCGCCAGGCGGCAGACACGGAGGGGAAATAACCCCAACGGTTATCCGGGCCGAAACGGGAGCTGGCATCTGTACGGATGGAGGCTGACAGCAGGTATTTATCTTTATAACCATAGTTCACACGCGTGAAGTAGGAAATAAGCCCCCATTTGCTTTTGAGCGTATTGCTGTTGGGCGCCAGTGTGGCGTTGCCCATCGTGTGTATAATATCGTTATTATAACTGCCGGCCACCGCGTAGAGGTTCACCGACTTACTGTCGTTACGCTGGTAGGACGCGCCTGCGATGGCAGAGAGATCGTGGCCGCCTTTAAACGTGGTGTTGTAGCTCAGTACGTTTTCATTGAGCACATTGATATTGGTGCTGGTGATGTCCGTGCCTGAGTTTTTGGCGGCGCTGGTAGCCCAGGAGGCCTGGAACTCGTCGCGGTTACTGAAATCCATGGTGGTACCTACAGAAGAGCGGAAGCTCAGTCCTTTGGCGAGGTTCAGTTTCAGATAGGCTTCACCGATATTGCTGATGCTGCTGCCGTAGTATTCAGAGCCCTGCAGCGTGGCCATCGGGTTGACCTGCCCGGTCACCACAGCGCCCCAGTATTCGCGCGCCGTAGGGTAGGTACCGTTAGGGCGCTGCACATCTACAAAAGAAGGATATTTGGAATAGTTAGGTATCTCGGATGGGTTATAACGGCGTTTGGAATAGGTAGGGTTGAGCATGAAGCCAACGCTCACCACTTTGCTGGCCTGCACGTCCACATTGGCCCTGAGGCCATAGGTTTTAAACCAGGTGTTGACCATAGCGCCTTGTTCGTCTTTGTAGGTAGCAGCCACGTAGTAGGTGGCCTTATCTGTGCCGCCGCTGGCGGAAATATTATAGCTCTGAATGGGTGCCGTGCGCATAACAGCGTCCTGCCATACAGTATGACCGGTTTTGAGCACGTCGCTTACCTGGTAGGCAGCGGGCCTTCTGGCATCGCCCCATACCGGCAGGCTAACGTCACCGCCTACCCAGGCATATTCCCGGTTCTGGTATTTGACTGCATAGTTGTAGTATTCATCGCCGGTGATCCAGTCGTTGTGTACGATCGCTTTGCCCAGGCCTGCATAGCCGTTGAAGTTAAATTTCGGTTTACCGGCCACGCCTTTTTTCATGGTGACGAGGATAACGCCACCGGCTGCACGTGAACCGTAGATCGCTGCGGACGATGCGTCTTTCAGCACTTCCACCGACTGTACATCGTTCATATTGATCATACCGAGATTGCCGCCGGGGATACCGTCGATCACTATCAGCGGGTCATTGCCTGCGCTGATGGAACCGATGCCGCGGATGCGGATGGTGGGCGCAGATCCGGCCTGGCCGCGTGACTGGGAGATGTTCACCCCTGCCATACGGCCTACCAGTGCAGCTTCCGGACGACCGGCAGGCACCTGGTCGAGTATTTTGTTTTCCACTTTAGCCACGGAGGCGGTCACAGAACTTTTCTTTACCGCACCATAACCGATGACAACTGTCTCATTCAATGTGGTTTTACTTTGTGCCAGGGAAATAAAAATATTATTGCGGTTGCCGATGGCAGTTTCTTTTTTATCGTAACCAATGTAGGAGAAGGAGAGCACGTCGCCACTGGCAGCACGGATGGTAAAGTGTCCTTCCGCATTGGTGGATGCGCCGGTCTGTGTGCCTTTGATAAATACCGTAACACCCGGAAGTGCGACCTGGGTAACGCTGTCCAGCACCGTCCCCTTAATCTCCCTGACCTCCTGTGCTATCAGCTTTTGTGGCTTGCAAAGACCTGCAGCGAGTAACAGCAGGGTTGCAAATAGGTAAAGGTGTGTTCCTTTCATAATTCTGGTTAGATAAAATGGTTAGATAATCCCGTGCGTATGATAGCCATGCGCCGGTTGCTGTTGACATGTCATCCGCAGATACAGATTTTAGTGCAGGATGAGTTTTTCGCGTTTTATTTTATTAACCGTTCACTGTCCTAAATAACAGAACACATGTCGGCATTACAGGTTGATAAATACGGGCACGGTTACACGATGCGTTGGCACTGCCCGCGAGTTCACATAACGTTAGCTTTAGTACCGGCCGGGAACGGTCAGTTGTTCGCCACTCTGTTTACAAATATATTCAAATTTTGTAAACAAAAAAATATTTGAGAAAAAATGTAGGAAGGGGTAAATCCGGGGACGTCCAATAAAAAGGAAGGGGTTATTCTACTTCCAGGGTGGTTACTTCTCCACGCAGCAAATGCTTTACCAGCGCGTCTTCCGCCTTTTTGAGGTCTTTATTTTTCAGCGCATGAAGGATAGCGCGGTGTTCTTCATCGGTCTGTTCATAATCGTCCATTTGCACCAGCATCTTGCCCAGCTTCATGTGGAACAGGGGGATATTGCTGGACTGGTATATCTCCATCAGTTTGGCATTGCCGGCGAGAGCTATCAGGGTTTCGTGGAACTTCATATCTGCTTCACAGGCGCCGCCCATGTAACCGCTTTTCACCATGCTGGTAAAGTCGTCACAGATTTTCTCCAGTGCGGTGATATCGGCCTTGCCGATCTTGTGGATGGCCACACGGATGGCGCCCAGCTCCAGCAGTTCGCGTAGCTCCCGGATCTGCCGGATATCTTCAGCGGTCATGGACTTAACAAAGTAACCGCCTTTCTCTCCGAATACCACCAGATTCTCGCCCAGCAGCCTTGTCAACGCCTCCCGCACGGCCATGCGGCTCACTTCCGTCTTCTTGGCCCACACGTCTTCTTTCAGGCGCATGCCCGGCACCAGCTGATTGGAAAGGATCTTACGACGCAGTTCTACATACACTTTATTGGCTAATGAATCTGTTTTCATAGTAAATATTGTAAACGAAATATTTATTCAAAAGTAAACAATTTTAGGATAGCTATACCGTTTCAGCGGTAACCATACCCAAAATTTACAAAAAACTATTGCTTTTCAGCCAGTAACTGTTGAATATATTCTTCCATGCGGTGACTGCTATAGTCTGCCGCGCCGGTTTCCCGGAACACGATCCGTCCCGCCTTATCTATAATGAGCGTAGTGGGCAGCGTGCCGTTGTATACATTTTGAGGCACATTGGCGGTCAACAAAGCAACGGGTAATTGGTACCCATGGTCCCTCATAAACGCAGCGGCCTTGTCAGGCTCACTATCAGCGTCCACGATCAGGAACACGATACCGGGGTTATTTTTCCATTGGCGGTACAGCCGGTCCACAGAAGGCATCTCCGCCCTGCATGGCGGGCACCACGTAGCCCAGAAATTAATAAACACCACCTTCCCCTTCAGCGAAGACAGCGCCACCGGCGCGCCCGCAGCGTCGCGGAAAAGCATCTCCGGCGCCGGCCAGGCGTCTTCATTTGTTTTAGGCACTGAGGGCTGCAACAAGCCCACCTTCATCAGCTGCTGCATAAACCATACCTTCCCTCCGGGAATAAACAGTATCGCCAGCAGCCCTGCTAACAGCAGTGTGTAAATAATATTGGAAAAGGAAAATCGGCGCATAAGGGGCAAGATAATAAAATCCCGGGCATCGCGAAGGCCCCGGAACTAAAGTCCCGGGCTACCGGGCCGGAATATCGGACAGCACCGGTTTATGAGGAGGTTAAGCCGGACTCAATATGCTTTTTTGCCACCTGTAAAAACTCATCTTTAGTCATATATTTTTCCAGGAAGTCCAAAACCTTCCCAGTCTTTAGTCCAAAGCGGGTGACTAAAAGTAATTCCCTGCTATATCCTGAAGGGTGGCACCATTCGCCCGTTGAATGTTGCCACCCAGCTTTGTTATCTTATCTAAAATTGTTTGCTTCATCCTTCAAATGTAAATCCTTCAGTGCGAAAACCGATCGAAGCAGGGAATTTCGTTCTTAACACCTTGTTTCACTCTCCGGTGTTGGCACAAATTCAGGATCAAGATACTTCGGCAAAGCATTGTTGATAAAGTAATTCCAGCCACCGGTGAAGCTCTCCCGGGTAAAGGACTTCAGATGCTGCGGGAATGTTTCCAGTCCCTCATGCGTCAACGTTAGTCTTGTCTTATCTCCTTCCGGCTGCAATTCAAAAGTCAGTAAGGACTCTCCTTCATAATCCCGATACGTCCAGGTGTAGGACAGCTTCCTGTCAGGTACCACAGCTGTTACTACACAATTGTGGACATATTCAACACCCTGGTCTGCGCCCACAAAACTAAACGCAAACCCTACTTCCGGTTTAAAATCAGATACCTCAAAGTACCATGCTTTCATTTTTTCTTTTACGGTCAATGCTTCCCAAACTTTGCGGACAGGCGCATTCAGTAGCCGTTCAACGACCAGCGGTTGATTTTTCATAACACATGATTTATAAGTGATGGTTTATTTTTTTTTCTTTTTCTTCTTACTGTCCTCTTCCAGGAAAGCTTCCAGCGCGTCCAGTTTTTTGTTCCAGAACCGGCGGTAATTTTCCACCCATTCCGATACCTCTTTCAGCTGATGCAGGTTGGCTTTGCAATGACGCTCCCTCCCCTGCTGCTGGATAACAATAAGCCCGCACTCCGTCAGTATCTTTACATGCTTGGATATAGCGGGACGGCTGATATCAAAATGGTCAGCCACCATATTCAGGCTCAATGACCTGTCGGCCAACAGATGAATAATCTCCCTTCTCGTAGGGTCTGCTATCGCCTGAAAAACATCTCTGCGCATAAAATTTTAATTTGTAACCGTTCAGTCACAAATATAAGTAACCAATTGGTTACAAAAAAATAAAAAAATGAGATGACCGGTTTTACTTTATAATCGGTGAATCGAAACGTCCCAGTTTAATAAACGAAATGTCCCTAAGTCATGGCCTCGCCTTTAGCATATCTTCAGGGCGTTCATAGGTTATACCGACATGTGATTGCACACCTGCTTCAACTTCATCATGTCGGTAATTATCTATCCCAAAAAGCGATAAAAATAATGCGTTTTTGACCGTCCAACTGACCGTCCAACCGACAGTCCAACTTTAATTTTACTTTATTGTAATTTAAAAAATGGGATGCTTAAAACACGGTTTAAAACCCCTTTGAATTCTGGTTACAGATCAAGTAAAACAATGACAGTTACGGTTTTCCAGCGTTCGTAGACGATGGTTGCCAGACTACAAACAGTCAGGCCTCTAATTAGCCACAAATACACCATAAATTAACTTTTTGGGACGTTTCGTTTATTTAGCAGCCCTATTATAGAACAGCCCCTAATTCGCCATGGTTATATAATTTACGTGCTTTTTATAATGTTGTAATTTGGACATTTCATTTCACCCCCTATATACTTATATTCATTATATATCGGACTTACATCCTACCGCATCCCTCTCCGCCTTCGGCCCTCTTTCTTCCGTCATCGGGCAACAGTTGCTTACCGGCGAAACTTACGCCATCAATGACATTCCCGCTACACGACGGCCTGATAAGAAAAAATTTCTGCGCAGCCTGAACTATGTAAAATATAGAAGGGCAACGCAGAATGCAATGTGCTGACCAGTGAATATGAAGCCCTTGTGGCCCGACTGGAAATGCTCAGGGATAAACATGGCGCACTACAATTTCTGGACATCTCCGCACATGACCACGAGATCATAGCGCAGAGCAATGGCCACTGGACACCTGCGGCCAGGGTAATTGTTCAGACGCTGAGATACAACCCAAAAACAAGCAAATCAATAACATCGACCATAACAGAAAATGCCCCCACTGGCAAAAGCCAATGGGGGCAATATTCACCGCTCCTATCTCCTCGCATCAGGAGTATTACAAATCATCCTGTATATCATAGTTCCCCGAAGGAATTTCATACACCGCATAACCATCTTCCATTCTTAAGAATTTCACGTCTTTGCTATCAGACATCGGCTTTCCTCCTTCCTTCACATTTTTGGCGTCTTTGGACGGTACATATACGGTGGCCTGCGTATTAACCGGAACGCTTATACGCCATTTAAAAGACTGGCCTGTTTTCTCCCAGTGGCTGCGTATCATACCATATCCTGAATAATAGGAAGCATCTACCTTTTTTAAATCCCCTGTCACCAATGGTTTCATGATGATATGCTTAAATCCTGGTACCGCAGGGTCGGGCTGTATAGCGCCGAGATTCTGATAATACCATACCACCAGGTCGCCCAGCAGCATCACATGATTACCGGAGTTCATGGCAGGATCGGCCGTATTGCCGTTCCATAGTTCCCATATAGTAGTGGCGCCTTCTTTGGCCATGTATCCCCAACTGGGATAAGTGGTATTCGTTGCCAGTTGGTAGGCGATATCTCCCCTGCCGTAGTTCGTGAGTGTGCGCATCAACCACTCCGCACCTACCAGGCCGGTGCTGATATGACCTTTGTAATCATTAAGCGTTTTATCCACAATGTGCTGGAACACCTTCTTCTGCCGGTTTTCCGGGGCCAGTTGATATGCCAGCGAGAAGATGTTGGCCGTTGGTGTGTTATTGGCATAATAACCGCCTTCCTCGTTCAAAAATTTCTTATTAAAAGCTGTCTTCACCTTTTCTTCCAGGCTTTTGAATGTGGCCACATCTCCGGTATTGCCGGTAATGGTAGCAAAACGTTCCATCAGGGTCAACAGATGATAGTAGAAAGACGTTCCCAGGAAATCACCGGCTGTCTTGCGTGCAGGGTCTTTGGAATGGATCAGTTCAGGGGACTCCGGCGGCATACACCAGTCGCCGTAAGTGTCTTTGGTCATAATATCATCCTTCATATACTTGTCTTTCATGTAAGCCATCCATTTTTTCATGGAAGCGTAGTGACGGCGGATAGGCTGATCGTCGCCATATTGTTCATACATCAGGTTGGCAATGATCAGGTAGGCAGCGGGCCAGGTCATGTTATCAGAATACAGGCGCCAGTAAGACGGTGCTACGTTAGGCACACTGCCTTCGGGTGTTTGAGCGTCTTCAATGTCCTGCAACCATTTCGCGTACAACAGGTGGTTGTCGAAAACAAAGCTTTCTCCCCTGGCGCCCACGGCGCGGTCTCCCAGCCAGCCCATGCGCTCATCGCGCTGCGGACAATCGGTAGGCATGCCACGATAGTTGCCCCGTATTCCCCAGTAAGCGTTTTTATAAATCTGATTGATCACTTCATTGGACGTTTCAAAATGACCGGTAGTGGCCATATCGTCATATACAACCCTTCCTTCAACTGCCCCAAGGTCGGGCTTTCCGGGATAACCGGTCACCTCTACATAACGGAAACCGTGGTACGTAAAACGTGGTTCCCAGTCTTCCATACCTTTTCCACTCAGTGTATACTTGTCCGTTACCTTTGCGGAGCGCAGGTTGGCCATATACAAAGTGCCATCGTCTTTCAGCCTTTCTGCAAAGCGCAGGGTTACCTGTGTACCCCTCTGGCCTTTCACTTTCAACCGCACCCACCCCACGAAATTCTGGCCCATATCATAGATAAACACGCCTGGCTTTACCTCTTTCACCTGCCGCGCCTTCACGGTGTCCATTACACGAATATTATTGTTCATCTGCGCTACCAGCAGCTCACCGGGTTTGGACACCAGTTGTACCGGCAACCAGGAAGCGGCATGGAAGCCGGGCTTGCTCCATCCCGGCATTTCTCTGGTGGCATCATATTCTTCGCCGTCATATTCATTGTTGGCGCCAACCGGGCCGGCCGCGGTCACCTTCCAGCTGTTGTCGGTAACAATTTTTTCTGTAGAGCCATCTTCATAAATCACATTCACCTGACAGATCATTTTAGGGTAACCGAAGTTGGTAATCGGCGGCAACCCTGAACCATTGCCTCTCATGGAGAAATAACGTCCATTTCCGAGGATGGCGCCAATGGCATTGTCTCCCTGCCGCAGTTGCGACGTCACATCATAGGTATTGTAAAACGTGCGTTTGTTATATTCTGTAGGGCCGGGAGCCAATACGTCTTTACCGGTTTTGCTGCCATTGATGTACAGTTCGTACAATCCCACCCCGCTGATATAGGCCGTTGCCTTTTTTATTTTTTTAGGGAGACGGAAATCTTTTCGCAGGTACCTGGCCGACAAACGGGTAAAGGTATCCGTGGGCCGGTCGCCCGCGAAAGCGCTGTCCAGGCCTATCCACACTGCCTGCCAGTCAGATGGCCGCAGCAGGCCCATAGACCACGATGCCGGCATGCTCCAGTCGGATTCTTTGCCGTCGCTGGTCCATACTTTCACTTTCCAGAAACAGGCATCACCGCTGCCCAGCGGTTTACCGGCGTAGACAACGCCGAGCGACTGGTCTGAGTTGATTTTACCGGAATTCCACAGGTCTGCTTTATCAGCTTTCAGGTTTGCCAGGGAAGAAGCCACCATCACCTGATAGGCCTGTTGCATCAGGTTGCGTTTATTGCTGGTGATCTCCCAGCTCAGCCGGGGCGTGGTGGCATCGATGCCGAGCGGGTTTTCACGGTATTCACAACGCAAACGGCTCAACGTTGGCTGGCCTGTTTGTGCGGTACAGGACACCGTAATAAACAATAACAAAAGAACAATCTGTCTGATCATGATAAAGGATTTTGAATACTATTGCGGGTTTTGAGTCAGGTTATCTAAGTTGATATCAGTCTGTGGAATGGGCAACAGCAATCGGTTCGTGGTCACCTGATAGGCGTTGCCTGGAATATAGTTTTTCTGTTGCTTCTCACGCAGGCCGTGAGCGTTCATAGTTTCCACCGCTTTACCGGTACGCACCAGATCGTACCAACGGTGGTTCTCAAAGGCCAGCTCCACTTGTCTTTCATGATACACCGCTTTCCGGAAGTCTTCCTGGCTGGCGATATTCAGCGCCGGGTCGGGGTTTCCGGCCGTCTTCCCTGGTAAACCGGCCCGCTGCCTCACCTGGTTCAACAAGTCAAAAGCTTCTCCATTGGGCACAAAAGCCTGTTCATTCAAACACTCTGCTATCATCAGCAGCACATCGGCATAGCGGAGCACCGGGAAGTTATCGTTGGTACGTCCAACCTCCGTATAGCCGTGGTTGTATTTTTTCACGTAGGGAATCGCCACAAATGCCCCATTGGCCGCCTTGTAGCCCTCCGCCATAGACACGTCCTTTCGCTTGTCGCCCGGCTCATAGGCGCTGATCATATCGGCTGTAGGGATATTCCATCCGGAACCACTGCCGTTGATGCTGGTCTTACTGTCACCGGTGACCGCACTGCCGGAAGTGTACGGCGCAAAGATGTACATAAACGTGCTGAACAGGCCTGTCTGCGCACCCAGGTATTGTATTTCGAAAATCGATTCCGGCCCGTTCTTTTTTCCCGGTTCAAAAATATCCGCATAATTAGGTACCAGGCTATAACCCAGCGTGGTCGCTTTTTTGAGGGCGGCCAGCGCCTCACTGTATTGGTGGCGGGTAAGGTACACCTTGCCAAGCAACGTATAGGCGGCGCCGGAAGTGGCCCGACCAATGGCGGCACCGGTATAGGCAGCCGGCAGTTTGGCAGCGGCATCGGTCAGATCAGCGATAATACGTGCATACACCTCATCCACCGACGCCCGCCCTTTCGACAGCGCACCACCGGGAGCTACCACGGAATGTTCCCGCAGCGGGACCCCACCAAACTGGCGCACCAGGTTAAAATAATGAAAAGCCCGCAGAAATTCTGCTTCCCCCGTATATTGGTCCTGCTTACCGGATGAAAATGATTTGATGTTGGGGATATTATCCAATACGTCGTTGGCCCTGGAGATACCGACATAACTGTTTTTCCAGAAATTGGTAATGCATTCGGCTGTAGCGCCCACCAGGAATTCATCCACGAACTCCCACTGCTCATGTCCCCTGTCGGCGGTATTGTACTGGAACGCGGTATTGTCGGAACGCATCTCTCCGAAAATCCAATAGCTCTCGGTACCTAACGGCTGCAGAATATTATAAGCCCCGTTGACCGCCTGTTCTATCTCTCCTTCTGACTTATAGAAAGCAGCACCGTTGATGGACGTTTCCGGGTTAAGGTCCAGGAAGCTTTTACCACAGCTGCATAAACATATGCTGATAACTAAAAAATATCGAACCCTTTTCATGAGACACATTTTTTTCTTTTAAAAAGACAGGTTAATGCCCAGTGTGTAAGTCCTTGCCAGTGGATAATTGGTAAAATCCTCTCCAGGCGTCAGCGCAGTGCTGGTGGCGTTGCCAGACACTGTTTTACGGCTCACTTCCGGGTTGGCGCCGGAATGACGGGTAAATGTGTGCAGGTTCTGCACGCTGGCGTATATACGTGCCCGTGAAATAAACCGCGTCCGTTGCAGCCAGGCTTTGTTCAGGTTATATCCCAGCGTGATATTCTGTATGCGCATAAACGACCCGTCTTCTACCCAGGAGGAGTTGACATCGCGGTAAATCACGCGGGCGCCGTTGGTGGTAGGTGTCTTACCATCGCCCGGATTTTGTGGAGAACGCCAGCGGTTCAACACACTTCTGTCTGTATTAAAGATCCCGTCAATGTTCTGCAGGTATTGATTGGCCGTTTTCAGCACCTGTCCGCCTTGTGCGCCTGTCAGCACAATCCCGAGATCAATGCCCTTAAAAGAAAAATTATTCGTCAGTCCCCATACAAATTTGGGATTGGGATCACCGATGATGGCAAAATCATTGACCGGCTCTATCACTCCGTTGCCATCCACGTCCCTGTATTTGATCGAACCCACGACGGAAGTAACATGTTTGGGCGATTTATTCAGATCGTCCTGATCTTTATAAATCCCTTCTACCACATAACCATAAAACAGCCCTACCGGCTTGCCCACTTCGGTGATATGGGTAAAAGAACCTTCACCGCTCCTGCCGCTGTAGATAGGGTCATTACGGTCATTCAGCGCCAGCACCTTGTTCCGGTTGAAGGCAATGTTCGCGTTGGTGGTCCAGGTGAAAGCACCGCTCATATTCTCACTGCTCACGCCCACTTCCAGACCGTGATTCTCCACCTTCCCGGCATTGATGATCACATTGGTGTAACCGGAAGACAAGGGTATCTCTGAATTATATAGCATGCCTTTGGTGAGACGTTTGTAATAATCCACGGTCACGCTTATACGATTACGGAAGAGCCCTATGTCTACCCCTGCGTCCAGCTGGGAAGACTCCTCCCAGGTAAGGTCCGGGTTACTGAGCGAGGAAGTGGCGCGGCCGCTGGCAATCTGATTGCCCAGCACGTAGTTGTTGGTCACTACGTTGGACATGTACGTATAGTTGCCGATGTTATAGTTGCCGGAAAGGCCGTAGCTCAGCCTCGCTTTCAGATCGCTGAGCCAGGAAACCTGCCTCAGGAATGGTTCTTCCGAGGCCCTCCAGGCGATGGCGGCGGAAGGAAAGGTGCCGTAGCGGGTGTTATACCCGAAACGGGAGGAGCCGTCGGAACGGACCGTAGCGGTGAACAGGTATTTGTCTTTGTAAGCGTAGTTCACCCGCCCCAGGTATGAGAGGATAGCCCACTCCTGCACGTCCTGAGAGTAGGACGGAATAGTGGCCGCAGCCCCGATGGGCTTTATCAGGTCGTCCGGATAATTGCTGGCATTGATCACGAGCACATCTTCGCGGGATTTCTGGGCGGTATAACCCAATACCACGTTCAGCGAGTGGTCCTTATGAAAAGTACGGTCATAGGTCAGCAACATCTCACCCAGCCAGTTCAGGCCATTGGCCTTCGATTGGGAAGAGTTGGGGATGCTGGGTGGCGGATTGTTCACGCCTCCCAGGAACGATGGATTAAAGACGAACGTAGAGCCGTTGCCGTAACTCACATTAAAACTGCCTTTTGCCTTCAGCCCGGGGATGATCTCATATTCCGCATAGGCGGTGGCCAGGCCGGTAAGTGATTTTATTTTAGTAGCGCCATATTCGAGGGAGTTGAGCGGATTAGCCGCGCTGAACATTCCCGGAGAACTGATATAAGGCGTGCGTGCGCCGTTTTTATCTGTCACCGGTATCAGCGGGCTTAACCAAAGGCTGCGGGTGAGCACATCAGTAAATCCGTTCTCAAAATCGTTGACGGCCTGCGTATGGTAAGTTGGCGCGAGGTTCAGCCCTATCTTTACCTTACGTCCGATATTACTTTCGATGTTAGCCCTGACCGTATACCGGTCGTAGCCTGTATAACGCAACACTCCGTCCTGTTTAAAATATCCAAAGGAAAAATAATACCGGGTATTTTCCGAACCCCCACTAACGCTGACAGTTGTATTATGCTGGGGCGCCTGGCGCAATACTGTATTGTACCAGCTGGTGCCTTCGCCATATTGTTCAGGGTTCCGGTACTCCTCGGGAATGTCCGCATCAGTGGCTGTCTGGCCGCGGGAAGCAAAATCATCAACGATAATATCTTTTCTGAACTGCGCAAACTCGCGCGCATTCAGCATTTGCGGCCTCCCTTTCTGCGGCACTTCCTGTATGCCGTAATAACTGTTTACCTGCACCAGCGGCTTACCCTTTTGGCCTCTTTTGGTGGTGACGATCGCTACGCCATTGGAACCGCGGCTGCCATAGATCGCCGTAGAGGATGCATCTTTCAGTACCGTGATGTTGTCAATATCATCCGGATTGATGAAGCCCAGCGGGCTTGCCTGTTGGCCGAAGCTGGCAGCTATCGGGAAGCCGTCTATGACAAAGAGGGGATCGCTGCTGGCGCCGAAGGAGCCGGAGCCACGGATTTTAATGGCAGCGCCGCCGCCGGGCGTACCGGAAACAGTGCTGACCTGTACGCCGGGTATCTGGCCGGTCAGTTTCTGGTCTACGCCAGCTACGGGCAGGTCCTGCATTTGTTTACTGCTCAGCGTTGCCACGGCGCCGGTGAGGTCTTTCTTCTGGCGGGCGCCATAGCCGATCACCACTACCTCGCTCAGGCCGGCCGTATTGGACGTCAGCAGTACGTTGATCACTGCCTGTGCTCCCACCACTACCCTCTTTTCTTCATAGCCGATAAAGCGGAAAGCCAGTGTTTCACCAGGTGATGCTGCGATATGAAAGGCGCCTTTGGCATCGGTTTGTGTGCCGATGGATTTCCCCACTACCTGCACTGTTACGCCGGTGAGGGCGCCAGAAGCAGAATCTGAAACGATGCCGGTAATCTGTTTCTGCTGGGCCAGCAGGAGCTGGCAGCACAGTAGCGGCAATAGGCCGCATAACCAGCCACGGCAATGCCATAGCCGTAGACGTGCGTAACGTTTAGACATAACGTGAAATCTTTTGTTGAACAATAAGTGTTTGACTATTGGATAATTTCAGGCACAACGGCTCCGGCACGGGCTACAGCCCCGTGTAACAGCAACGGTTATACGACACAGTATATTATTTCGGATGATGGCTATCGCAGCCCACTGGTTGATACGGTTAATGGCATCTCTGGCATAACGTGGAATTTTATCATGCAGTAATACGAAAGGTAAATTAGGGCAAATATCCCGGGCAACTATCCTGTCCCATGCTGAGACGGTTAAAAGCAACATACGGAGGCATAATTGTTGAAGCATTTCCCGTGTAACAATCTGTAGAATTATGCATCCGTCATTAGCAGCAAGCGGCCTCATTCCGGAGCAGCGTCAGGGAGGGCAGTCCAACACCAGCTACAGCCGGCATACGGCCAACCATGGGGCGTCCGTTGCATTATATGAAGCGGCACGGCGCAGATTGCTCGATGTAAACCAGTGGCAGCTGCTCACCGGTCCCCTCGGTGCCAGCTTCCAGCTCGTGAATACAAACGGGGAAGCAGTGGACCGTTTTGCCCATCAGGGAGATTATATCCGTATTAACCTCCCCGGACCGGGCAACCGTACCGGACAGGGTTTCGACTGGGTACAGGTAGAGCAGATCAGCAGCCAGGGCGATGCCTATACCGGCATGCGCGTACGTCCGTTACCGTTGCCCCACGGTGCAGACAGGGAAACAGCGCATTTCTTTAAACGCTACGCTACCAGTTCCTTTATTGTAGAGAAAAACGGACTGACAGTAAAAGCCAGTGTATATGGCAGAAATGAAATTCCCAATACAGGAGTCCGGGGATTGCTGGACAAAATCAGGAATTTATTCATCAGCATAGGCGCCATCCTGGGCCTGTCGAAAGCCCAGTGGGGCGGCCTGGTGAGAGGCATCATCGAAGGTTAAATGTCCTATTTATACAAATGCTGGTCCTGGATATAATCCACCCCTTGTTTCTTCAGGTACTCTACCCCCCACCCACTCATAAATTCGTATAGTGGTGCGAGTGATCTGCCTTCTTCCGACAAGGTATAATGAACACGGTAAGGTTTGTGCGATACAATGTTTTTCGTCACCAGTAAATCCCTTTCCAGTTCCTTCAGTTGCTGGCTAAGCATTTTTTCTGATATCCCCGGCAGGTTCTCCCGCAATTTAGCATAGCTGCTCTGCTCCTGCCAATGCAGGTGTGACAATATCAGCAGTTTCCATTTGCCGCCAATGAAGCCGAGGGTAACGTCCACCGGACAGGTATATGTTTTATCGTTGAGTGTGATCATGTCTCCCTACTTTTTGGTAAGCTATTGCTCCTGATACGCCGCTTGCATACATTTGAAAGCAATTTTCACTAAATTAACAAGATGACAAACGATAAAAAAATTCCCACCTTATATGAATGGGCCGGTGGTATGCCTGTGTTTGAAAAACTGACAGACATTTTCTACAAAAAAGTGCTGAAAGACCCGCTGCTGGAACCCGTTTTCAAACACATGAGCCCGGAGCACCAGCAGCATGTGGCCCATTTTATGGCGGAAGTATTGGGCGGCCCCAAAACATACAGTGACAGCGAGGGTTCCCATTATCACATGGTGCACAAACATCTGGGCAAACATCTCACCGAACAACACCGTAAAAGATGGGTAGAGCTGCTGCTGGAAACAGCTGATGAACTGGGCCTGCCGGCAGATCCGGAATTCCGCTCCGCCTTTGTAGGCTACCTCGAATGGGGAACCCGCATCGCAGTGATCAATTCACAGGAAGACAAACTGGAAATGGACAAGGAACAGCCCATGCCAAAATGGGGATGGGGAGAGACAGGCGGACCGTATATACCCTGATAATATCAAATTAATTACCTGGTAGCCCAAATAATAGATATCTTTATCTGCCACCATTCCTTTTTAAGCAGAACAGATATGAAAACAATGAAACGCCTCTCCTGGCTGTTGCTGGCACTTGTTAGCCAGACGGGCTTCAGCCAGCAGCAACCACAGAAGCAGCCAAACATCATCTTTATCTTCTCAGATGACCACGCCTACCAGGCTATCAGCGCTTATGGCAGCAAACTGGCACAGACGCCCAACATTGACCGCATTGCCCGCCAGGGAGTGCTGTTCCGCAACGCGCTGGTGACCAACTCCATCTGCGGCCCCAGCAGGGCCACCCTATTGACAGGCAAGTACAGCCACATCAACGGCTATACGCTGAATGAAAAGAAATTTAACGTCGGTCAGCAACTGTTCCCGAAACTGCTGCAACAAAACGGCTACCAGACAGCGTGGATTGGCAAATGGCACCTCGGCAACCTGCCGGAAGGATTTGACTTCTGGCGTATCCTCAATAATCAGGGGCAATATTATAATCCGGATTTCATCGGGCCCCGGGATACTGCCCGCGTGGAAGGTTATGTGACCAATCTGATTACCCAATTCTCCGTTGACTGGCTCAATCATCGCGACACGTCCAAACCCTTCTTCCTGGTAGTAGGCGAAAAAGCCACACACCGCGAATGGCTGCCCGATATCCAGGACCTCGGCGCATATGATGACAAAACATTTCCGCTGCCGGCCACTTTCCGCGACACCTACAAAAATCGCATAGCCGCGCAGAACCAGGACATGACCATCGACAAGACCATGCGCCTGAAAGAAGACCTGAAAGTACACGTCAACTACGAAAAAGGTATCTATGGCCGGTTTACGCCAGCACAAAAAGAAGCGTTCAAAGCATACTATGAAGGAAAAGTCAGCAAAGAATTCGACGAGAAAAAACTGAGCGGCGATGCACTCGTGGAATGGAAATACCAGCGTTACCTGAAAGACTACCTCTCTACCGCCCGCTCGCTCGACCGCAACATCGGCGAGCTGCTCGATTACCTCGATAAAAACGGCCTCGCAGAAAATACCGTCGTTATCTACGCATCTGATCAGGGCTTCTACATGGGCGAACACGGTTGGTTCGACAAACGTTTTATGTATGAAGAATCCCTCCGCACACCATTTATCATCAAATATCCTGGTGTTACAAAACCAGGCACCACAGTGAATCAGCTGATGCTGAACATCGACTGGGCACCGACCATCCTGCAGATGGCCGGCGTACCGGTACCGGCAGACATACAGGGAACTTCCTTCCTGCCATTGCTGGAACAAAACCCCAACAAAGCGGCATGGAGAAAAGCAGCTTATTATCACTATTACGAGTTCCCCGAACCGCACCATGTATATCCTCACTTTGGTGTGCGCACCGAACAATATACACTGGTACGCTTCTACGGGGCCGGCGACAGCTGGGAACTGTATGACCTGAAGAAAGACCCGCAACAGGTGAATAACATCTATGGCAACAAAGGCACGGAAAAAATTACCGCCGGCCTCAAAGCCACACTGAAAAAACTAATCCTTCAATACAACGACCAGGAAGCATTGAAAATACTGGAGTCCCACTGATCCTCCCACCTGTCACGCAAAGTATATGCCTTTGCGTGACAGGTCCTTCCATGGAAAAAACCGTATCTTCGGCCCATGAAGAATCCCCCTGCCTGGCAGTTTAACATCGCTGACCAAAAACGAGGCATCTGGAGTTTTGCAGCAACCATGCTGGCCTTCTTCGGCACTGTAGTACCCGGCCTCCTGCTTGACCTGAATATTGGCATTATCATCACCGCCATGCTGGCCGTCGTGTTTACTGTTCTCTTTCTTACCCTGAGATGGACATGGAGAAAAGAAGCCCTCACGTTGTTTCCCGACCGTATTGAGTCTGCCCTGTATGGCACCATCTATTTCACCGATATCCGTAAAATATCCCGGCCCTGGGGAGCCATGAGCCCCGCCATCAGGCTCCGGCTGAAAGACAGGCGTGTTTCCTGGAGCATGGTCCGCAGCAATCGCGCGCTGATACAAAACACGCCGGAAGAGGTGATGCTCTTTGAAGACTTCCTGCAGCAACTGGAAACAGCAATGAACAAACAGGGGCCCCAACACGTCAGGCCTCAGTTCAAAGCCGATGATACCAATACCCATGTAACACCGGCCGAACAGTTAAGTCAAATCAACCGTTCCCGCAATAACAACGCCGGCCTCATCATAGGCGCTACCATTGTCATAGTAATACTAATGGGCGTAGGCACCTGTGTCACCCGTTCACGGAACCCGGATTTTAAACGCATGAAAGCCGCTTCAGAAGAGCGTTTCTACAGGGGTAAACAAAAAGTGGAAGAGCTGGTGGCCCAACGAATGGAGAAAGAAGGAGGCGCTTTCCTTTATACTAACGATCACGCAGCAACGATCAAATTGTTCCCTTATATCAATACAGACAATCCGCTGAATATTGAGCTGTTTCAGTATACCGGGGCCAACAAAGATATTGATGCCATCCTCGCTAACCCCGACTCGGTGCAACTGGACATCTATGTTATCAGCGGGGATTCCGCAGTCCGCAGGATGAGGCCCGGTACTTCCGCCCGGCAGTTTTTTTTCCGTGCCTATGATCCCAAACAACGGATACGCCCGGCCAATGTGCTGCCCAATGATACAACACGCCAGGAAAGCTATCCTGTGCTGGATATAAGCTGGCGGGTACCGCTACAGGACACCACCAATATGCTGTATGCCATGGACCGGAGTATTCCCGGCATGGACCTCATGCTTGCCCAGGTAAGGCTGCGCCCCACCTTTTACCTGTATATGACGGGCAAAGTGAACCAAGGCATGAACGAGCCGGCTTTCAGGGAGGCGGTCATTACGTTGAACAAGCTGTTGCACCGCAACCATGTAGACACCAGTACGTTTGTTATCCGCCGGATTTAAGGCTCCCGCGATTGCAGGAAAGCCTGGAGCCTTTCAAACTCCAGCCGCACCGGCTGCATCGCCTGCCGGATATCGGTGCTGATTTCCCCGAAAAGCTGTGCTATCGTATCGGGACTGCCAGCCATACTGCAACATTCCAGTCGCTCCGAGGTGGACTGGACGCCCGTAAGCCCTACAATACCGGTAAAAGCCCTCAGCTGGTGCGCATAATATTTGACCTGCTCCCGGTTGTTTTCTGCAATTGCATTGCCCAGTTGCGCTATCCGGGCACCGATCTCTGAAAGGAACCCCTCAAACATATCAAAAGCGTACGAAGGCTGATGCTGGTAAAGTCTTTGCAGATACGCGACATCCAACGCCTGATGGCGGAATTCAAAAGAAATGGCGGGTACTTTTTTCATAAGGGGTATTTTGGGGGAAGATGACTATTATAAAGATACCTATTTGCCCTTAAATTCTTTGTCAATTCCGGGCAAAACACTTAATTTTGCCCGCTGTGAGAGAAGCCGCATCAGCTTTGCTTTGATGCGGCTTTCTTTATAGATAGTTATTATACAGTGATATGAAGACATACTTCCGACTCTTAGCTTTTGCCAAACCTATTAACAAATTCGCTATTCCCTATATACTCTGTACGCTGCTGTCGATTATCTTCAGCACCCTGAACCTGGCGCTGCTGGCTCCACTGCTGGCTACCATTTTCAGTAACGTAAAAGAGGTCCCGGCAAAACCTCAAAACTGGTTCGATATCTTCGCGGTTTTTAACTACTATACGGCCTTTGTTTTTAACAAGTATGGCGCGATACAAACACTCCGTTTCGTATGTGGCTGTATTGTGGCGTCTGTATTGCTGGGCAACCTGTTCCGGTACTTTGCAGACAAAATCATGGAAAGCCTGCGTATCCATACCCTCCTGAACCTGAGAAAGGCTGTTTTCAACAACGTCATGGACCTCCACCTGGGATATTTCAGCAATGAACGCAAAGGGGACATCATCTCTAAAATCGCCAGCGACGTTCAGACCGTACAATATACTGTGACCGGCACTCTGCAGGTGATCTTCAAAGAACCGGTGGCCCTGCTGTTTTACCTGGTAATGTTGTTTATCATCTCCTACAAATTGACGCTGGCCTCCATGCTGATCATACCTGTAGCGGGCTTTCTCATTTCCAGGATTGTTAAGAAGCTGAAACAGCATGCGGAGGAAGCCCATCGTACCTACGGCCTGATGATCAGCTACCTGGACGAAGCCCTCCACGGCATCCGCATCATTAAAGCCTTCAACGCGGTGAAATTCACCACCGACCGTTTCAATAACGAAAATGTCCGCTACTCTAAAATTGGCCGCGCCATGGCCAGCAGGCAGCAACTGGCCTCGCCGGTGTCTGAAACACTGGGCGTAATGATGGTGGCCGGTATCGTATTGTATGGTGGCACCCTCGTACTGTCCAACCAGGGTGATCTCAGCGCGGCGGCCTTTATCGCCTATATTGCCCTGTTCTCCCAGGTGATGAGACCCGCCAAGGCCATCTCCACTTCCTTTAGCAACATTCACTCCGGCGTGGCCGCTGGTGAAAGGGTACTGGAACTGATCGATGAGAAACCAGCCATCGTGGATGCCCCCGATGCTACTGTCATCACCGGCTTTGAAAAAGATATTGAATTCAGAAATGTGTCTTTTGCCTACGGCGAAAAAACCATTCTCAAAAATATTAACCTGATCGTACCAAAAGGCAAGACAGTCGCGCTGGTAGGCCCTTCCGGCGGCGGTAAGTCCACCATGATGGACCTTATCCCCCGTTTTATAGAGCCACAGTCCGGCAGTATCCTTATCGATGGCCGTCCGCTGCAAAGCGTGACCATGGAGTCTTTACGCGCGCAATTGGGCCTGGTCAACCAGGAGTCGATCCTTTTCAACGACAGCATCTTCAATAATATCGCTTTCGGCAAGCCTGATGCTTCACCCGAAGCAGTAGAGGCAGCTGCCCGTATCGCCAATGCCCACGACTTTATTATGGGCACGGCCGAAGGTTATCAGACCAATATCGGCGATAAAGGCTCCAAACTTTCCGGTGGCCAAAGGCAACGTATCTGTATCGCCCGTGCTGTACTGAACAATCCGCCGGTCATGCTGCTGGACGAAGCCACTTCCGCCCTTGATACAGAGTCTGAAAAAATGGTGCAGGATGCGCTCAATAACCTCATGAAGCACCGTACTTCCCTTGTTATCGCCCACCGCCTCAGTACCATTCAGAATGCCGACCTCATCGTTGTGCTGGAAGACGGACAGATCGTGGAGCAGGGCTCACACCTCGACCTGATCGCCAGCAATGGCCTCTATAAAAAACTCATCGATATGCAGACTTTCGCCTCCGGTAAGGAAGATGCAGTAACAGAAGCATAAATAGATTAAAAACATTTACATATTAATATGGCCATATATATTATGGTTATTACCAAAAAGGCGCTATCAATATGATAGCGCCTTTTTCATTTGGGGGAAATAAAACAGGGGCTTGCTAAAGAAAAGCAAGCCCCTTAAGTATATTAACCTGTGGACAATCGTAGATGTCCCCGAATGATAATGTTAGTGATGATAACCGTTAGTACAATAGGTGATCCCCTTTTTTAACGTGTCCAGGTAAACCCTGTAGTTAACGTTCTCATGCACCCGGTCATTGAGAGGATGGTGCAGATGATAACAAACCGCTTTCATCTTTACCTTTTTCTGGCTCAGGCCGGAGTTAATAAACCGTGCGGCCAGTTCGATATCCTCATGGCCCCACCCTTTTAGTTCATTATTATAGCCATTCACACGCAGAAAGTCCTTCTTCCAATAAGCGCAGTTAGCACCGATAAAATTATTGGAACGTTTGCTTTTCTTAATCAGTAACGGCGCGAGGAGCGGAATACGAACACCGTTAAACCGGTTCTTTATACCACGGCCAAATATCGTCACATTGCCGAATTCACCGGAGCGCAGGAAATAACGGGTCTTGTCTTCCGGCAGCAATACACGGCTGCCACGGATATAATACCCTTCTTCCGCTTCATTGATATGGTCCCTGATAAAGTTCTCATTCAGTACAATATCACCGTCTATCTGTATAATATAGTCAGATTCTGTACCGGAGATAGCCTGGTTGATGATGATGGTTTTTCGGAACCCGTCGTCCGGATGCCAAAAATGTTTTACCGGAATAGTAGTGCTCCGCTTGAACGTTTCAATGACATACCTGGTAGTGTCGCCTGATCCGTCATCTGCGATGATTACCTCATTCGGCAAAACAGTTTGCCTCAGCACACTTTCAAGAACGAGCTTTAACGCTTCTGGCCAATTGTAGGTCGTAATTAATAAGGCCACGGACATCCTATCACCCATATAATCTGAACTTATATAATTTTTATTATTTTTTAACGCTGTTTTTCGCCGAGCACCAGCTGATACCTGTCTGGTATAACGCCTGTCTTCTTACGTTTATTACAGCTGCACTCTCCCCCTGCCTAAGGCATTAGAAGCAATGGGTGCTGCAATCAGTGAAAAGTGTAGGTCTTTGTCAGTTTCAAACTATGCTCGTTATCTCACCAATCATTCTCTATTGTTAGCTAACGAATTAAGGTCTTCAAATGTTACACATACATAAATACAAAAGGTTAAAATTCTTCAATAAAGTAAAATACTGTATGGCCAGGTGACAATTAGCGTATTTTTTACCTTTATATTTTACTCTGTTAAAGCGATAAAAACATTATCCCGCTAAAAATATGTCAATTTTATGCAATTTATAATTAATTATTACAACGTCCAATATTTTTTTATGCCGTTCCTTTTACCGGTTTTCCGTTAGCGGGATTTTAACCCTGCAACATTCATGCTAACCTCATTATTCACCGGTATCTATCTTCTTCACCAACTCCTGCCGCACCGCCGCCGGCACATTGGACAATAGCCTGTAACCAGTAGCTTTTTCAATCTCTTCCACAGAAGTTAGGTATGCAGACCACTTCGTGTTCACTTCATTGTCATTAGGCGTATTAACGGCAATCACACGCGTCTGCCGGGACACCCGCTTCAGGTCATTGTTACCCTCCGGCAACACCACGATCACCTTCCAAATCCGTGCAGGCACATTCACACGGCTGCCGGCAATTCTTCTCGACATGCCCTTGCTACCGGCACCACCACTGCCATAACTGCCCATGATCACATATACCTCGTTGCCGTCTTTCACCAGCGAACGGGTATACCCCTCCAAATTGGACCATAGATGCTGGTTGTGATTAGGCGCCTGAGGAATCATATTCGTCATCAGGAAAGTAGCCTCATTGGCATCCCGCGAAGCGGTCCGGTCACCCGAAGGACAGTTATGCCCCCGGTCAAACCCACTGCCACTATAGCTGAACTGCGTCACCTGGAACCAGCCCTGCGGAATATCCGCATCAGGCCTGAAATCATTGCCTCTGGCCATACGCCCCAGATCACTGGCAGAGACATGCCAGCTTACCCAGTTAGGTGTACCATTATCGCGGTTGTAGGACAAGGTATAGTAACCTTTATCCATCAGGTAGTTGTTGGGCATCACCATGGCAGGCGTGGCATTGCTGGGATTGCCCAGCAAAAGGTTGTCATCATCTCCACCTACGGCCCCTTCCCCTTTCTCCGGCTTCACCACCGGCGCTTCTTTGCCGCCTGCGCTTACCCGGATGGCGTCTATATTAAGACGGCTCCCGCTTTTGTCCGTTTTCCGTATCCGGAAACGGATAGTGGACGAGGTGGTAGCGGTGAAACTAACTGTCTGCAAACTGTTGGAGCTCACCTCCACGGTATTGCCTACTTTGGTAAAACGCTGTCCACGGTTCACGGATGCCCATAATTCCCAGGCGCCTTCTTTGTCCTTGCCATACAACGCATACTTCATGCTAACCGTTACGGTGCCATTCACCACGATATCAAAATCCATAGTGGCCATCCCGTTATCACGGATACGCAACGCCTGCGCGCCCGTTTTATGGTCTTCGTCCAGACTGCCGGTCACGGCATCTTTGAACTCCCAGCTGCCGCTGGACAGTTCCACGTTTTCTGAATTGTAATTGGTCTTGCTGCCTTTTTCGAAATCTTCCTGTAACAGGTATTTGTTGGTCTTCTTTTTAGCATGCGATTTCGAGGCAGTCTTCCGTGGAGGTTCTGTTTCCTTTCTTCCGGCTATCTTCCGGGAGCAGGTAGTCACAGCAAAAGTGACAAGCATCAGTATAACGGCTACGGCTAAACTATTATTCGTTTTTTTCTTCTTCGGTGTCTTCTTCTTTGGCTTTGGCATAGGGCCGCGAAGATAATAAAGAAGATGTTTCTCGCAAAGGTGCCAGCCGGCAAAGAAGGTAAAGATTTTTTCAAGATAAATAGCTCGCAAACGTACCAGACAGCAAAGAGCGCTGTGTGTATGTTTTAAATAAAAAAACAAAGGAGCGAATATCGGATTTGACATTCGCTCCTTTGCTTTTTTTGCTCACTGACATCATTCTTTGTGTGCGTTGCTCCCTGGTGCCTTTGCGAGGCCCCTTTACGGAAAGAAACTAGAAAAACAACTGCGACAACACGTTGGTCGCATCATTGGTTTTCGGCTTCAGCCCCAGGAATTTGGTGTACTGGGCCGCTGTCAGCAACAATTTGAGTTTGGAGAAAAGACCGCCTTGCAGGCCGGCAAACTTGGAGGCATAAGACGCAGGATTGCTCTGCTGCAAGGGAAGAATACCCGCTTTCTGCTTCAGGAAACCGGTCACCAGGTCAGTCACTTTCGGTTTCTGTACTTCCGTCAGCCCCAGGGCCGGCGTGAGCTTCGACAGAATACTACCGGCTACTCCGCTGTAATTGGCCAAAGGATTCTGTACACTCCCGGCCGTCTTTTTTGCCTGGTCCAGTATACTCTGCGCCTGCACGGAGGCAGCAGTAAAAAAGCAAACACATAACAAAGAGAGGAACACTTTTTTCATGTTGCAGGATGGTTTATGTAATGGAAATGAAGTGACAGTCTACACACTATAAATATAACGATAAAAACAGTGCTCCGGATTGGCCGGAACAAATAAAAGTTTGTCCCGGATGCACCAACCAGCCACCTGAAACCGTCCTAATATTGTACCCGCAATCAGCAAGCTACATTTGCCTTTGCCACATTCCTGCACCATGTACGAAGAACGCATCAAGAGAAGAGACTTACTACAGAAGATCACCAGTGCCGAACAAGCTGCCACGTTGTTTAAAGACCGGATGGTCGTGGCCTCCAGCGGTTTTACCAAAGCGGGGGACAGCAAAGCGGTATTAAAGGCACTGGCATCAACAGCTCCTGCTAAACCTCTCAGAATAACGCTGCTCACAGGCGCCTCACTGGGTCACGACACAGACGGGGCCCTGGCTGAAGCAGGCATACTGCACAAACGCATGCCCTTCCAGGTAGATCCTGCGTTACGCAAAAAAATCAACAACGGTGAAGTTCTCTTTATTGACCAGCATCTCGGCGAAAGCGCCTCCTTTGTGGAAGAGAAAATCATTCCCCGCGTAGACATCGCCGTCATCGAAGCATTGCTGATAGAGGAAGACGGCAGCATCGTACCAACAACTTCTGTCGGCAACTCCGCGGCATTTGCAGCTGCGGCAGACAAGATCATCATTGAAATAAACCTTTCGGTGCCCCTTTCCCTGTACGGGGTACATGACATTTTCTCTGCCGGCATATGGCCTGACAAACAAATCATTCCTATCACCCATGCCGGCGCCCGCGTAGGGCGGCAGTCCATCCCGGTTGACCCGGAGAAAATTGTGGCGGTAGTTCTGACCACTACCACCGACAGCCCGGCATCTATCAATGAAAGAGATGAAAAAACCACCGCCATCGCCGGCCATCTGCTGGAGTTCTTTTCACATGAAATCAGCAAAGGCAGGCTGCCACAGTCACTCCGGCCATTACAGTCGGGTATCGGCAAAGTAGCCAATGCGGTCATGGAAGGCTTTATGGATGGCAATTTCCATCATCTCACCATGTACTCAGAAGTGATACAGGACAGCGCTTTTAACCTGATTGACGCAGGTAAACTGGAAGTAGCGTCCGCCTCTTCCATTACGGTGTCCCAGGCTTGCTACAACAGGGTTTTCAACAACTTCGATAAATACAAACCGCATATTGTCCTGCGGCCACAGGACATCAGCAATGCCGCGGAGGTCATCCGCCGGCTGGGCGTCATCAGCATCAATACGGCCATTGAATGCGACATCTACGGTAATGTCAATTCCACTCACATCGGCGGCACCGCCATGATGAACGGGATCGGCGGCTCCAATGATTTCGCGCGCAACGCATACCTGAGCATATTTGTAACACAGTCATCTTCCAAAGCCGGCGGCATTTCGCACATTGTTCCAATGGCTTCCCATATAGACAATACTGAACATGATGTAGATATTATAGTGACAGAGAACGGTCTGGCCGATTTACGGGGACTAGCCCCCCGGGAAAGGGCAGGACTGATCATATCCAAATGCGCGCATGCCAGCTACAAGGACGAACTGAATAACTATTTTACCAATGCCTGCAGCCATGGAGGCCACACCCCTCACCTGCTGCAGGAGGCACTTAGCTGGCATAGCCGCTTTAACGAAAACGGGACCATGCTTAGAACTGTTCATGTATAGTGTGTGTGAAAGGATGAAAAAAACCGGCTCTTCACTGGGAGCCGGTTTTTCTTTTTATAAGCTGTTCAACTGTTACCGTATAAGCGTCACCGTTCCTTTTATCAGTTTGACAGTACCGTCTATATATTCCACTGTCGCGAAATACACATAGGTGCCCATATCTGCTTTCTTTCCGTTTACCAGCCCGTTCCAGCCATAGCTCCGGTCGTTGGCCGGCGTATTCACTGCTTCAAATACCTTGTTGCCCGAGCGGTTAAACACCGACAGGTTACGCACCTGGCGAATATCCCAGCTGCCAATTACATAGAAATAATCATTCTGTCCGTCGCCATTGGGAGAAAAAGCATTTGGCATGCTGATGCCTGCATTGACGAAAGTCTGTATCTGCACACTGGCCGTATCGGTGCACCAGTAGTCGTTGGTGGCCGTTACCACATAACGCATGGAGGAAGTGGCCGCCGCCACCGGATAAGGACAGGTTACGCAGGACAGCCCCGATTGCGGCTCCCAGGCATAGGACGATGCCGGCCCACCGGTAACGGTCGTACGCAACGGTACGTTGGCAGGCCTCGGCAGTGATATCAATGCCGGCGCAGCACTAACGGAGAAGGTCTCATAATCTACCGCGCTCCGGTTGTTGGTATAGTCTGTTTCTGCCCATACAAATCCGCCTTTGTCATTTACCACGGCCACCACCTCCGCAGTACCGGGCGCACTGAGCACATGGGTAAACTCCCGGCAGTCGCCTTCTTTGGCCACCGGTGTATAAAACAACGGTTGCAGCAACGTGGTGCGTTCGTTACCGGGATCGCCGTTATAAAATGATACCGGTATTTTTTGGAAGATGGTATCGTAGCCGTTGGCTACACATACTTTAAACTTCACGAGAATATGCTGGTTGTCGTAACAATGCGCCGATAACAAGTTGACGGTAAGGTCCGGCGGCACCAGGTGTACATATTCCTCTCCTGTCAATACACAGCCGTAGCGGTTCGTCAACTTCAATCCTATCCGGCTGCTGTCCAGCATCTGAACAGATGGCGCCGGACAAATACCACAGTCCATCGTATAGGCATCACTGTTGTCCCACCGGATCGTGACCGGATCAAAGCCTTTCACCTCATAATAAAAATGAAACGGCGCTTTACGGAATACCGTGGTGTCTTTCGGCAATACCGTCAGCACAGGTGCTACATAATTGGCTGTATAATTATTATTAGTATAATCTGCTTCATTCAGCCCCGTGGCCGGCGGGAATGGCTGACGGTCTTTGTTTACCACGGCCACTACCTGTCCGGTGGTGGTATTTCGAAGGTATTGCCCATAAGTGCCGCAAACGCCAACAGAAGACAGCGGCGTCAGAAAAGTATTGCCCAGCCTTATGGCAGCAGGATCAGCAGGAAGACGGTCATAAAAATCTACCTGGAGGCCGATAGGTATATCGCCTTTAGCATAGGCATTACACAAGGAGAACGCCACATGCAGGCTGTCACCAGCGGAACAATCCACTTTGTCCAGTTTTATCGTATAGTCGTCTACCGGAGGGATGTGTATGGTGGCTATCGTATCCGCAAAGCAGGCGTATTGTGTATAGCCCCGCACTTTCACGATAGTGACGGTATCTTTGCGGTAAGGCGCGGTAAACGTAGCGTTGATGCAGGTGGTACAGTCCAGGTAAGGCAACGGGTCCCAGGTGGCGCTGGTCAGGGTACCTCCTTTGGCCGTGGGCTTCAGCACCAGTTGTTGCTGTGGCGTCAGGGTATAGTCGCCCGGTGCAAGCGACACACGAAACCGGAAGCCTTTCTTAAAGCTGACATTATTGGTGTAATCGCTTTCTGTTACGCCCGTATTGGGAAATACCAATGGAAAAACAGTCCCGTTGTCATTCATCACGGTCACCAGCGTATCGATGCCTTCGCGGCCGGCGTCCACAATGGTGGTGTAAAGTACCGACACACATTTGCCGGGCAGGTCTGCGGGCAGCGGGAAGGGTGTTCCTAACCGCTTGCCCTTTCCCAGCCGTGGATCATCGTCATAAAAAGAGACAGGGGTATTTTTAGGGATGGTCTGATATCCTTTGTTTTCAAAATAAAGCTTTACCCGCAGCTTGTTCTGCTGGTAACACTCCACCCCGGACACGTACACCACGCCATCGGCGGTAGGATCGTCCACCACAATGGTAACGGGATTGGTAGTGTCTTCGCAATGCCCGTCAGTAGCGTATAGCCGTACCTTATAATTAGCGGGCGTGTTAAATATATAATCCAGCTGTTCATTAGTGCTCACTACTGTTTCGGCCATTCCTTTATCGTTGCTGATCAGCCATTTCCAGGAGGTGGCGTTGCGGGAGCGGTTGGTAAATACCACATGATCTGTCTGTATGCCGAGTTTGGAGGCGATCTTGCGTTTATCCGGATAGAAGCGGGCCACCACGCCGCAGCTTACCGCCATGGCATCGGTGGTGGAAGCATGACAGCCGGTTACGTTGTCGGTTACATGCAATTCCAGCTGATAGGTTTTCTTTACAGTCACGGGCAGTGCCAGGGTAACGCCTGTCCCGGCCGGCGCGCCGTCTACCAGCCATTGTACTGACTGCCCCGCTGTAATGGCGGTGGTAAAAGTGACCACATCCCCGACCACCGGATAAGCAATGTCACGGCTGAAAGCCGCGGTGACGGCGCCCGCACAGGGGTCGTTGCAAACGGTGCTGGCCTGCATCAGCGGCAGGGCAGCGGCGATGAAATTACGCATGCGGGTGGTCTGGCCGGCGGTGAAGCCGAGCACGCAGCCGGTGCCTTGGCCATAGTCCATGAAATTGTCCGGCAGGTCAGGCACATCAACCGTGAAACCGGACAGCGTATCGGTGCTACAGGAGTTTTGGGGGGCGCTGCAGGCATAACCACCGGTGATGGTCCTTTCCGGCGGGGTGTCGCAAACCATATCGCCGTCGGTGAGACAGTCATCGTTTTTACAATCGCGGGCGGCAAAGGTATGCAGCAGGCTGAGGTAGTGCCCCATTTCGTGGGCCAGTACACCTACGCCCAGTCCGGCCACCACAATATCGCCGCCGGCGCTGGCATATCCGCCCATGGTGAGGCGGCTCCAGTTGCCGCAGCTGAAGTCCTGCATATAGTCGGAACGGATAGTGGACACCACCCATATATTGATATAACGGGTACGGTCCCACGCTCCCATGTCCGTTACTTCCCCTCCTTCCATGTCCACATCGAAATCGTTCAGGTAGGTATAGGTACGAACGATGCCGCTGGTGCGACCGCCATCGGGTGCCGTTTTAGCGAGGCAGAACCGTATTTTGGTATCGGTGCGGCCGCCGGTAAAAGCGCCGGTGGCGCTGTAAGCGTCATTCAGCTGCTGGAGGGCGTTGGCCACGTCCAGGTCCGTATAGGCGTTGAGGTTTTCGTTGAGTATATGCACCACCACCGGCAGGGTGATGATGGCGGGATCGGCCGCAGGCGCTCCGGGCACCGTCACATAGTGACGTTGCAGCAGGGCCTGGTTGATGGCCTGTTCCCGTGCCAGGAACGAAGGGTCCCGGCGCCATTGCTGTAGTAAAACGTCTGTGCCACAGGGACGTACCGTGGCAGGCATTCCTTCCTGGGCATAGATCATAATGGGGACCAGCAGCAGCCATAACACTGCTACCAGGTTTTTCAATGTGGTAGTGCTCATCTCGACAATAATAGGACGCGCAAATATATATTAATTTATTATAATCAATAGTTATCATTTCCCTCTATGGGGTTATCAATATTATCATTCTGCTCAAGGGCTACAGGAATAAAATGGTTGTTCTACTTTTACGGCTTGATACTAAACCAACAGACTGTGACACAAGAACATACCCGATCCGGCTATTTTTTCCTGATATTGATACTTGGCTCTTTGACGGCTTTAGCGCCGTTTTCCATAGACATGTACCTGCCGAGCTTTCCTGCGATCGCTAAAGATTTTGGCGTAGAGCAGGCCCGTGTGGGGCTGTCCCTCTCCAGTTTTTTCATCGGCATTTCAGCCGGGCAACTGCTGTACGGGCCGTTGCTGGACCGTTTTGGGCGTAAAGTACCGCTCATACTTGGATTACTGGTATACATCGCAGCCTCGCTGGGTTGCGTATATGCGGCCACGTTAAACAGCCTGGTCATACTTCGTTTTATCCAGGCGCTGGGCAGCTGTGCCGCCACTGTGGCTTCCGTAGCCATGGTCCGCGACCTGTTCCCGGTAAAGGAAAACGCGAAAGTGTTTGCCCTGCTGATGCTGGTAGTCGGCGCCTCCCCTATGCTGGCGCCCACAATTGGTGGTTACGCGGCCGCCGCTTTCCACTGGCATGCCGTATTTATTGTATTAGGCGGTATAGGCCTGCTGTTGCTGCTGGCCACCATCTGGTGGTTACCGGAGAGCTACCGGCCAGACACCACGCTGTCGCTCAAACCGGGGCCCATCATTCAGAGCTTCTGGACGGTGGCCACTACGCCACAGTTTTATACCTATGCCTTTACCGGCGCCATCGCTTTCTCCGGACTGTTTGCCTATGTGTCCGGTTCTCCGCAGGTCTTTATGGACGCCTACCACCTCGACGGCAAGACCTACGGCTGGATTTTCGCCGGCCTGTCGGTCGGTTTCATTGGTTGCAGCCAGGTCAACAGCTTCCTGCTGAAAAGATATGAAAGCCGGCAGATAGTGCCCGTAGCACTTACCTTGCAGGGTATCATCGCGGTGGTGATGGCTGTCAGCGCCTGGAACGACTGGCTCGGTCTCACCAGCCTGCTGTTGTTGTTGTTTTTATTCCTTTGTTGTATGGGCTTCATCAATCCCAATACAGCAGCGCTCTGCCTGGCGCCGTTCACGAAAAACGCCGGTACCGCTTCCGCCCTGATGGGTGCGCTGCAAATGGGCGTTGGCGCGTTGGCCGCCACCGTAGTGAGCCTGTATAACACCCATAATGCCGTTCCCCTCGCCCTCACCATGTGTGGTACGTCCCTTCTCGCGGCAGTCGTGCTGTTTATAGGCCGCCGGCAGATCAAAACCACCGTTGTCGCCGAAAAAGGCAGCGCCGTTTTGTCCCACTAGAAAAAATCAATAAAAAAAGTCCGTCTCCCTGCGTGCAGGGAGATGGACATACGCTTGCTTTCCCCGATCTTTGCTCTAAGAAAAAACTGTAGTCGTCGTTGAATCTGCCCACGGGGAAAAAAATTTCTCCGGACCAAAGAAAGATATTAATTTATCAACATATTTAAAGACTGGATAAATAGTCTTCTATTTTGTTTGAAAAAAACCCGAATTTGACATAGTACTTTTCTGCGTGATACCCTGTTTTAAATAATGACATAAATAGAGTATCTCAGGCACAAAATAACCATGACTTTTTAACTGACCTATTCCTGTCAAATAAGGATTATGTATTGACATTCAGTTTTAATCGTATAAGTTTTATGGATGACCAAAATACCATCAAACCCACGCCCGAACGAAAAATACTTCTGATAGAACGCGACGACCAGTATTTTACCCCTTTGGAGCTGATCCCGGACGATTTCAACGATACCGTGATTCCCTTTGCCCGTCAGTATTTCAAGCAGGACGCGGATTGCGACATGTTCTGCCAGAATATCAAAGTAAGGGATTTTTCCATCTGGCACCACGAAGTGCTGGCCAAAAGAAACATTCTGCTCACGCCGTATTCGCCGCGGCATATCCTGGCCCTTCATTTCAACCAGGCCGATGCCGTGGTGGCCAATATTCACGGGAGAGGCGACTTTAACATGATAGGGCGTCAGATCTGCCTGTTTAACCTGCCGGAGCAAATGCACACCGTTCCCGTTATTCCAGGGATACAGATCAGCAGCTTTCATATCAACATTATACCTGGTTGCATGGGGGCACTTGTACGGGAATTCCCGGAACTCAGAGGCCTGCTGCGCAAAAGAATCAGCGATCAGAGCGAACCACTCAATCAGCGTGACTGTACCACTAATATCGCTATCCAGCAGTTGCTGGACATTATCAAGGAATGCCGACTGATTGAAGACCAGGCTGAATGCCTCCTGCGCCGCTGCTGCGTGGCTATCTTCAGCAACTACCTCTGCCAGGACGCCACCCCGGAAAATATCCAGCGCCCGGTAGATGATGCCACACTGGTACGTGTCTTTCAATACCTGAAAGATAATGTAGAACTGGAATCGCCCCTGATGCACACCGCCTTTCTGTTTAACCTGCCCAGCGCAGTACTGGCTGGCGCATTTGAAAACATGTTCTACATTCCATTGGAAGATTTTGCATTCCAGCAGAAAATGCTGAGGGCCTATCATCTTCTGGTATATAAAAATATTACCCTCGCTGAAATCGCTCACAGCATTGGCCTGCCAGACGAGCAGGTATTCACGATAGCATTTATCAACTATTTCCATTGCGATCCGCTGTACATACGGAACGCCCAATGACCATGTCCTATTCATATATCCGCAGTCGCCTGATTTTTTTCAGGCGACGAGCGGTATTTCCCCCCGTTTTCCCGTCCTTTGCACAAATCTTTTTTCATGCGTGCATTCCTGTCAGCATCTTTTCTGATGCTGCTCTTTGTTACTTCCGCCGCCCAGTCCCTTCATTCCTTCGCTGATAGTCTTCGGCAAGCCCATCGTATCCCGGCACTCGGTTATGCTGTCATATCATCAGATACCATTTTCGATATTGACATGACAGGCTTCTGTAAAATCAATTCTGACATTCCGGCCACCATAGATCATCAGTTCCGTATTGGCTCCAACACCAAAGCCATCACCTGCATGATCGCGGCCATGCTGGTGCAACAACACCTGCTCTCCTGGGACACCCCCTTCTTTACACGCTTCCCTGACTGGAAAGCCGGCAGCAATAAGGCATATCATCACCTCACCCTCCAACAGCTGTTAACCTTCCGAAATAACCTTGCTCACTATACGTATACCCATCCTCATCCCCGCCCGGAGGAAATTACCGGCAGTGAAGCCAGCCAGCGCCAGCAATTTGCGCGCTGGCTGCTCCAACAGCCACCCGTAGCTGACACAGGTCTTAACCTCACCAACAGTGGCTACGCCCTCGCCGGCCTCATGCTGGAAAAAGCCAGCGGCAAAAGCTATCCTCAGTTGCTGGAGGCACTAGGTCTACAATTACATATCCGGTTTGGCCTTGGCAGTCCTAACGTTAGCGACACTACGCAACCATGGGGCCACGATGCACAAGGCCGTCCTGAAGCACCGGCGTATAATCCCAGGCTTAACTGGCTGCAGGTGGCCGGCAACATCCATGTCAGCCTGCGGGACTATAGCCGGTTTATACAGGAACAACTGCGCGGCCTCGCCGGGAAATCTCCACTGCTTTCAGCCAGTATTTTCCGGCAATTACATTTTGGCCTCCCAGGCTTTGCCTATGGCTGGTTCACTGACATCAACGCTAACGCGCACTCCATATCGTACAACAGCGGTACGCCAGGCACTTTCGTCACCACGGTGAAAGTGATACCCGCTGTTGACCGCGCCTATATTGTTTTCACCAACATACAACAGGAAAACACTGTAGAAATTGCCAACATGCTCCTGCACGCGCTCGAAACGAAGTATGGATATTAACCTGTACCTTTAATACACACAAAACCTCTCCCATGGCTTTTGATGAAAAAATGGCCGATCGCGTCAGAGAACTGATCGCACCTGCGTCGGCCAACATTGAAGAAAAGAAAATGTTTGGCGGTCTCTGTTTTATGGTCGATGATAAAATGTGCGTAGGCGTAAAAGCCGACAACATCATGCTGCGCATTGATCCGGCGCTGACAGACGCCGCGCTGGAGGAAGAAAGTTGCATGCCCATGGTGCATGGTGGCAAAATAATGCCGGGGTTTGTATACGTGGACAACTCTGCCCTACGCACGAAAAAGCAGCTGGAACACTGGGTAAATAGGGCTTTGGCATATAACAAAGTAGCTACTCCGTCCAAAAAGAAAACCGCTGCCACACCGAAAAAGAAAGCTGCTGCCACTAAAAAAAAGTAATTGTTCATGGCCGCCGGTAGGCCGGTTTACAAATGTTTTTCTATCTTTAGCGCCCCCTATAGTGATAGCATTATCATTTTTAAATCTGTATTCTTTAACTGGCATTATCTGGAAGCTATGAACACTTTTACAATTATTACGGCTTTAATCACTATCAGTGCGCTGATTTCGTACATCAACAACCGGTTTATCAAACTCCCCGGCACCATAGGCGTGATCGTGGTTTCGCTGTTGTTGTCCCTGCTGATTTTGTTTACCGGTAAAATTTTCCCCGACGCTTACGCGTTCATCAAAGATCTCACCAGCAGTATTGACTTTACACAAACACTGCTGGATATTATGTTAGGCTTCCTCCTGTTTGCGAGCGCCCTGCAATTCGACTTTCAGAAACTGAAAGAACAACGTTACCCGGTGCTGATACTCAGTACCATCGGGGTAATTGGCTCTACCTTTATCTTCGGTTATCTGCTGTATTGGGCCACAGGACTGCTGCACATTGAACTGCCGCTGCTTTACTGCCTGCTGTTTGGCGCGCTCATTTCACCTACCGATCCGGTGGCCGTGATGTCTGTACTGAAAAAATCTAAAGTGCCATCTTCGCTGGAAACCATTATCGGTGGAGAATCCCTGCTGAATGACGGTACTGGTATCCTGCTCTTCGTTATCCTGAAAGAACTGGCTGCCAGCTCCGACGCACATGTTTCTTTTTCACATACGGTCGCCCTGTTTTCACAGGAAGTGTTCGGCGGTATCCTGTTAGGCGTTATCTCCGGCCTGGTAGCTTATCGCACCATGAAACGGGTAGACGACTTCCAGATCATCGTCATGGTGTCATTATCCATGGTAATGGTGATATCCGTACTGGGCGCCATCTTGCACGTGTCCATTCCGCTGGCCGCAGTCTCTGCCGGCCTTATCCTTGGCAATACCTCCCTGGGCACCAAACAATCAGAAGACATGCAACGTTACTTCCATAACGTATGGCATTTGATAGATGAACTGCTCAATACCATTCTCTTTGTGATGATCGGGCTACAAATTGTGCTGATGCCTTTCCTTAAAAATTACTGGCTGACAGGCCTCTTCGCAGTACTCTTCGTACTGGTGGCCAGGGCGATGAGTATCTATATCCCGTCATTACTATTGAAACGTTCATTGAAAACAACCTATAAAGGCATTACGATACTGGTATGGGCCGGACTTCGTGGGGGCATCTCCGTGGCACTCGCCATGTCACTCCCTGAATCGCCCTACAAGGAAATTATCCTCTCGGGAAGTTATTTCGTGGTGCTGTTCTCTATCATTATACAAGGGCTTACCCTGAAACGGGTGGTCAACAGAATGATCGCTTAAACGGCTATATGCAAAAAGAAGAGGACGTCTCAAATTAAAACTGAGACGTCCTCTTCTTTTTATGCACAGTGTATAACCTGCACGGACAATTATTTCTCCTGCCTGCTTTCCAGCTCCTGAATTCTTTTTTCCATTTTGATCATGTGTAAGGTCATCTCTTCTATTTTCTGCAGCAGCAGTTTATTCATTTCACCTACGTCCACCCCCTTTTCAGCAACTTCTTTTTCGGAAGGGATATCAGGCAGATGTTTGTTGACTTTGATGAAGGCTTCTGTTTCCTGTAATGAAGGGAGTTTATAATCATCATGAAAAACAAAATCGGCCCAGGTGCCTTGTGCCACCTTTATTCTACGGGCACCCAGCGAGCCTTCCACGACCATCCTGAAACCTGTCACAGGTTCAGTCCCGATACCCATTTCTCCGTTTTCGTTCATAATTAACCGGTAATTGGGGACTTTGCTGGCGTCCTCCACATCGGTCGTAAAGAGATAGAGTTTATTGCCCACACCCCCCAGGCCAATCTTTGTGGTGCCTGCATCGAAAGCTATTGCCTGTCCTGTTGGTAGCCGGAGCGGCTTTCTCCAGTTGTAGGCGGTCCAGTTAACGATGCCATTCAAATACAACGATCCTATTGTCCTGCCCTGCCTGTTTACATAACCATCCACAGACGTTTTAAACGTATGGGGAGGTTCATTCAGCATCGTCAATGGCAGGGGATTCGCTACACCATCGAATACAGCCGGCGCCTCTATCGCATAACGGGATGTATAGGAATAAGACGTATTTCCCCTCAGCCAGATAATGATCTCATTCGCGTTATTGAAGCCTGTAACATCCCTCCAGCCTGCAATGAAGTCATAGGCAGATCCAGCCTGATGGATATCCGCTTCAATAAAATCAGACCCGTTTCCCCAATTGGTAACGTGGTAGCGGAATTTTGCCAGTAAAGAACCTCTCCATTCATTGCCCCCATCGCGATGGACATCCGCCCTCCCTATTTCCAATTCTGAAGCAGTGTTGGCAAACCAGCCGTTGTCTTTCCATACAACCGGATAAAACTTGTCAATGTCGCCGCCTACAAAAAAGGTACCTGTTGTCTGCCCCGATGCCGTGGCAGCAACCATCAACAAAAAAGACCATAATAAAGCCAGGGAAAAATATTTCATAGATATCTAAGGTTTTAAAAAATGCGGGATGGGTATAACAATTTTATGACTACAGTTACAATATGGTTCGCAATATAACAAACTTTGCATCTGAAACAAACCGGAAAGGTATTTATTGCCGCCTGGTACAGAAATTAAACAGCGGGTGCCTTGCGGCTACAGCTATGAAGACACCCGCTTCTTCTTATTTTACAACAATGTTGCGCGTCAGCTTAAAATCTGTGGAAGACGATCCAACATGTACGCCATATGTTCCCTTATACAGCTTCCAGCGTTGCTGTGACAGGTCCCATTTCTGCAACTCTGCCATGGGTATTTCCAGCGTCACAGCAGTGGCATTGCCCTGTTTTACCGACACCCGCTTAAAGGCTTTCAGCTCTTTCAACGGCATCCTTTCCTGGTCCGGATAGGTGATGTATGCCTGTAATACTTCATCTCCGTCCATATTACCGGTATTGCGCACGTTAACGGTCATACGAATGGTATCATTCAGTTTATAACCGTTGGCCGGCGCCTGTTGCCAGTCATACGTAAACGTGGTATAGCTGAGACCGAAACCGAAAGGATAAGCTGCCTTGCCTTTAAAATAACGATAGGTGCGGTTTTTCATGCTATAGTCCTTGTAGTCCGGGAGGTCTTTCACCGATTGATAAAAGGTGACCGGGAGGCGCCCTGCGGGCGAATATTTTCCGAAGATGATGTCCGCGAGCGCAGTACCGCCTTGCTCGCCAGGGTACCATGCCAGGATGATCGCATCTGCGTAAGGCTCAATGGCAGTAACATCTACCGCGCTGCCGGCGGTAACGACTGCTATGATCGGCTTTTTATGCGCAGCCCTCAACTTCTGCATAAAAACCACCTGCGAACGGGGAAGGCTCAACGAATTTTTATCCCCACCGGAGGCAGACAGGAAAGCATCTCCTTCCTCCCCTTCCAGCAAAGGCGTAAGTCCTATCACGGCAACTGTCACATCACAGTTCTGAGAGGCCCAGATACCTCCGAAATGCAGCGTATCCGTAAAATCACATCCCTGGTCATATTGAGTGGCCATGCCCGGTCCGGCTGCTTTGCTGAGGCCGGCGGTGAAGGTCACCATATTGCCGGACACGCCGTGATAGTTGCCCATCAGCGCTTCCAGCGAGGCGGAATTGGAACCGGTGACCAGCATAGAGGCGTATTTGTCTTGTTGCAACGGCAGCACGCCGTTATTCTTCAGCAATACCATACTTTCTCTTGCAGCCTGGAGCGCCAGTGAAGTATGCCAGGCATTGTTCACGCTGTCGGCCCCGTAACCGCTGTAGCGGCTGTGTCCCGGCACATCATACAGCCCGAGCTTCATTTGGGTACGCAGACTGGCGCTCAGCGCACTGTCTACGTCCGCAGGTTTCAGCCAGCCTTTATCGATCGCTTTTAATACATCATCCTGTAAAATATTCGCGCAATCCAGGTTAACGCCTGCTTTGATAGCGGCAGCAGCCACTTCCTCGCGGGTAGGAATAGCTTTATGGCGCAACCAGATATCGTCCAGCGCCCAGCAGTCGGTCACCACCTGTCCGCTGAATTTCCACTCCTTCCGCAGAATATCCTGCAGCAAGGTGTTACCGGTGCAACATGGCTGGCTGTTTACCCTGTTATAGGCGCACATGATAGATTCCACATGGCCGTCCACCATCTTTTTGAAGGCATAGAGATAAGTCTCGCGCAGGTCTTTTTCATCGACCACCGCATTGAAACTATGGCGGTCCGCTTCCGGTCCGCTATGTACGGCAAAATGTTTGGCGCATGCGGCTGTTTTCAGCGCTCCCGGCTCATCGCCCTGCAGGCCATGTACAAACGCGCCGGCCATGGTGCCTGTCAGATAAGGGTCTTCCCCATAGGTCTCCTGTCCCCGGCCCCACCGCGGGTCGCGGAAAATATTGACGTTCGGCGTCCAGAAATTCAGCCCCATATACTGCACGTGGCGACCGGCGGCAACGGCCAGGTTATACTTCGCGCGGGCTTCTGTGGAAATAGCAGTAGCCACAGACTGCGCCAGCGGCGCGTTAAAAGAAGCCGACAGCCCTATGGCCTGCGGAAACACAGTGGCTTCACCGCCACGGGCTATGCCATGCAATGCTTCGTTCCACCAGTTATAGGCAGGAATATGCAACCGCTCAATAGCGGGACTGTTATATCCCAACAAGGAGATTTTCTCCTGCAACGTTAATGTATGCAGCAGGTCATTGACGCGCTGATCAACCGGCGCACCTGCCTTACGGAACAGCGGCTGCTCCTGTGCAAACAATGTTCCCACTGGTAGCAGCGCCATCGCATATGCCAGCTGTTTTCTTTTTTTCAACATGCTAAAAGCCTTAAATTGTATATGAATTAATTCCCGTCGTACATCGCAAGTTATCGTGTTTATTTTGTAATCAGAACGGGCGCCGGCGGATTGCTTATTAAGAATCAACAATTAATAAAATAGTATAAAAAGATGATCGCCAACAGCACTAAATGGGAGAAAATAAGGGCCGATTACCCGGTCTTCAATACATACACTTACTTCTTTACCAATGGCGGCGCGCCTGTCAGCAAACCGCTGGTGGACAAGGCCTCCGCGCTGCTGACCGATCTGAGTGAACAGGGCCGGGGCGTAATGTCTGTCTGGAACCCCGAAGTAGAGGAAATACGGGCCACCATGGCAGGTATGATCAACGCGAACACTGCTGAAGTGGCCTTTATCACCAACACTGCACAAGCCATGGGATTGCTTGTGGGCATGTTTCCCACGACGTTTGAAATACTTACCATGAAGGATGATTTCCCCACCAGCTTCGTTCCCTGGATACATCATGGCCATTCGGTACGCCTCGTGCAGCCGGAAGCCAACGGCGCAATACCGCTCAGTACTATCGAACAACAAATTACACCGGACACGCGTATACTTATCCTCAGCCACGTGATGTTCCGCTCGGGCTACCGGCACGATCTGCAGGCTATAGGGGAGTTATGTAAAAAAAGAGGTATCATACTGATCGTGGACGCCACACAGTCTTTTGGCGTCAATGAAATAGATGTGGCAGCCTGCAACATCGACATTCTGATTTTCCATACCTACAAATGGGCGGCGGCAGGATACGGCTCCGGTGGCATGTACGTGTCCCGCCAACTACAGGAAAAATATCCGCCTAAAACCATGGGATGGTACAATGTGACCTATCCCAATCCGGATTTTGATACCACGCAGGACTATACGCAGTTTAAGCCCAAACAGGACGCCACCGTATTTGAACAGGGCACCCCTCCCTTTCTTAATATACTGTTGCTCGGTGAAGCGCTGCGTTACATCAATGCCATCGGCATCGCAGACATTCACGCTTATATCCAGGCACTGGTCACCTACCTGCATGAAGAAGCACGGAAACATAAAGTGGAAGTCCTTTCCAACTTCGGGCCGCAGCACCTTTCGGCGATACAGCGCCTAAAAATCACGCCCGGACAGTTCCGGCAGCTCGAAGAAAGCGGCATCATGGCGCGCTATAAAAATAACATGCTCACGATCGGCATTAATTTCTATAACAACAAAGCCGATATAGACACGCTTTTTGCGGCCCTGCAATAACTTATACTTTCAGGCCTCCGAACATACTGAACAGGATGATGCCCAGCACCAGCAGGGTAATCACCACGTACATGCGGTCTTTCTCTACGGCAAAACCGATCAGGGAAAAGAACACGCGAAGGATGGGTGTTGCCAGCAGTATCAGGGCGCCGAACTGAATAACGGCCGACGGTTTAAAAGTGGCCAGCCCACGGAAAATACCGCCGAAAGTGGTGTATTCTTTGCCTTCCCCGGTAAAAGTGCTGTAGTCAGGGAGACTGTCAGCACCGTGTTTGGCCAAATATAATACGCCGCCTACAAAAGCGATGGCACTGGCGGTGATCACACCGGTACGCAACACCTGTCCTACCAGTAAAGCTATGTCCCGGTCGCCTGTTAATGTTTTGATGAGTTTCATGGCTTGTGTTTAAAACTGGTGATGTAATCCGTTGTAGATCATTTCCAGTGCCACAAAAGAAATGGCCACACAGAAAATGTAACGTAACGTTTTCGGGTTCATGATCGTCAGCAAGCGCGCGCCGGTGAAGGCGCCGCCCAGTACGCCCAATACTACCGGAAAGGCAATCCCCGGATCTATATAGCCACGCTGGAGATACACTACAGCACTGGCCGCGGCGGTGACGCCGATCATAAAATTGCTGGTGGTGGTGCTTACCTTAAAAGGAATTTTCATCGCGCCGTCCATGGCCAGCACTTTCAACGCACCAGAACCAATGCCCAGCAGCCCGGATAAAACGCCGGCCAGCAACATAATAGAGAACCCGCCGCCGATGTTCTGCAACTTGTAGGGCACCTCTCCCTGTGGTGTAGGGTAACTGCCATTTAGTTTTAATACATAAGATAAACGGCTTCCTTCCTGCAAGGCATGCTCATGTTTTTTGCGTACGGTCATCAGCGCCGAAAAAATCAGCACTACGCCAAAGAGTATCGCAATGGTATTGGTCGGCGTAAAAACGGCTATCAGCGCCCCTCCTACCGCTCCCAGCGTAGTGGCGATCTCGAGGAACATGCCCAGCCGCACATTGGTGATGCCTTCTTTGATATAAGCCGACGCCGCCCCTGATGAATTGGCGATAGACGCCAGCAAGGCCGCGCCAATGGCGTAACGGATATCCACATGAAAGACCAGCGTCAGCAGCGGGATCACGACCACGCCACCGCCCAGTCCTGTCAATGAACCTAAGAGGCCCGCCACATATGCGCCGGCAAGCAGTATCAGACTGAAAATAAGTATGTTCATCTTTCGGAATGTTTAGTAGTTGTTGTCCAGTATATCTTCCATGGCCTGCCGCGATAACTTGACGTTACCGCTCCTGATGGCTTCATACAGCTGTTCATGCAAATGGTGGCTGATTGCAAAGTGACTGATGCTCTCCGTGTCCCGTTTGGCAAAGAAGTCCCGTATCACCGCAGTGAAACTGCGATAAAGGTCGGCCAGCACATGATTGCCGCTGGCTTTGGCAATGGCGGTGTGAAAAGCAATGTCCGCTTCCATACAGTCGTGGTACTGCTGTCCAAGGATCGCTTTTTTACGCAGGTCAAGATATTTCTTCATCTCCGTCAGCGACGCTTTGGTATGATGCTGCGCTGCCAGCTTCACTATTTCATAGTCCAGCATGCGCCGCACCTGGTTGATTTCTTCAAAGTCCGCCCGCCGCAGCCGCTGGTCCAGCGATTCTGTCTGTACCGATTCACTGACATAGGTGCCGGAGCCTTGTTGTACCCGCAATATCCCCGACATGGCCAGTGTTTTTACCGCCTCGCGGATAGTAGAGCGCCCCACCGCATATTGCACCATCAGTTCGGGTTCTGTCGGTATCTTCTGCCCCGGCTTATAAATACCCTGAGAGATGTCTTTCTGGATAGCGTTGATAACGCGGTTGGAAAGTTTCGATGTCTGGTCCATATAAAACTCATTACGTCACAAAGGTATGATGTTTATTTAAAACATCAGATGATTTAACAGAAAAAAAATAAAAAGCCGCCTCTGCTGTGAAGAGACGGCTAAGTAACAAGCATGATCCGAATGCTTTTATCCTAGAAATTAAAATTGTCCGGGTCAGGGCCTACTCTCTCTCCACGGTCCAGCGCATCGATAGCTGCCACATCTTCCGCGGTGATCTCAAAATTGAAGATCTCTGCATTGGAGATGATACGTTGCTGCTGTACGCTCTTGGGGATGGTCACTACGCCTTTCTGCAAATCCCAGCGCAGCACCAGTTGCGCTACAGACACGCCGTATTTCTCTGCGAGCTGCTGCAACTCAGGCACTTTAAACACTTTTCCCTGCATCAGCGGGCTCCAGGCCTGATATTGAATATGATGCTGGCGACAGAAATCGAGCAACGCGGGCTGCACCAGGAACGGGTGAAACTCCAGCTGGTCAACCATAGGCAGCACATTGGCGCCCTGGAACAGGTCTTCCAGATGATGTTGCAGGAAATTGCTGACACCAATGGCTTTCACGCGGCCGTCCGCATACAGCTTTTCCAGTGCCCGCCATGTTTCTTTGTATTGTCCTTTAACCGGCCAGTGTATCAGGTAGAGGTCAAGGTAATCGGTTTTCAGTTTCTCCAGTGATTCATCAAAAGCTCTCAGGGTCTTATCATATCCCTGGTCGGCATTCCATACTTTACTGGTAATAAAGATATCTTTTCTGTCTGCTTTATTGTTGGCCACCGCAGTGCCTACACCCTCTTCGTTCTCGTAAATCGCTGCGGTGTCAATATGCCGGTAACCTGCGTCCAGTGCATACGTTACGGCGTCTATCACTTCCTGTCCGTCATTGGTCTGCCACACGCCCAATCCAAAATAAGGCATCTTTACGCCATTGGCCAGCTGCACGGTGCCTGTAAGATCTGTAATGTTCATCGTTTATATTTTATCTTGAAATGATTACGCAAAAGTACATCCTCTCTGTCAGATGCTATCGGTATAATCCTGTGAATTTTCTGTAAAAATAGAAGACAACTGAAAGGGCTTTTTTGTTGGCATAAATAAAATCACTATATTTGCATCGCAAAAATTTACTTGCGTAACAAAGATGAAACACACCTTCACATATCAGACAAACAGGAAAAACGATTCCGTTATCAGAGCGGTAATTGCAAGTACCCGTATTGTCTTTATTCAAGACGGGGAGGCAGATCCAACCCGGATATAAGAGGTATCATCAAATGAAATAACTCCCATTATCATACTGGAGGCCTCTTCATCCGAAGAGGCCTTTTTATTTTGTCTCCCCCACTTTTCCAATTACGGTTTTACATGCTGTAAATGATCATTGCCTTATGAAAGTATTGATCACAACAATGACGGTATACATCCGGCCACGCCGGTAATGTCTGGCTTGCTGTTGCCTGAACGCAATGCCTCTCATTACCGCATGAGAGGCTTTTTTATTCCATTTTTAAAGAAGATGATTATATGAGACAACAATTGTCCCGATTCAGAAATATAGGTATCATGGCGCATATCGACGCCGGTAAAACAACACTCACGGAAAGAATGCTGTATTACACCGGCATTACACACAGAATGGGCAACGTAGATGACGGCAATACCATGATGGACACCGATCCGCAGGAAGAAAAACGCGGCATCACCATCTCCTCTGCTGCTATCACCACCTATTGGAATTATGCAGACGATAAATACCAGATCAATATTATTGATACGCCCGGCCACGTGGACTTTACAGCCGAAGTGGAACGTTCCCTGCGCGTGCTCGACGGCGCGGTGGCGGTCTTCTGTGCCCGCTCCGGCGTACAGCCGCAATCGGAAACAGTATGGCGCCAGGCCGATCACTACGGCGTGCCACGCATTGTGATGATCAATAAAATGGACCGTCAGGGCGCGGACTTCCAACGGGTAGTTAATGAAATACGGGAACGCCTGCACGCAAATGTAATCCCGTTGCAACTGCCAATCGGCCAGGAAGACAGCTTCACCGGCGTGATAGACCTCGTTCGCATGAAAGCACTGCTCTGGCACGATGACGACGGTAAACTGTTTGAAGAAAAAGACATACCGGAACAACTGCTGGCATCTGCTATACAAGCCCGTCGCAGCATGATAGAAGAACTGTCGCTCCTGTATGAACCTTTACTGGAACAATACACCAGTTCGCCAGACAACATCAGCGAAAACCTGATCGTGGAAGCCATGCGTTACGCTACGCTCAACATGCTGGCCGTGCCGGCCTTCGCGGGCGCCGCCTATAAAAACAAAGGCATACAGCCCCTACTGAACGCCGTAGCTGCCTACCTGCCTTCCCCGGAAGACATTCCCGTGGTACATGCCGCCGATCCGGATTCCGGAGAAGCCATCACCATACCGGCCAATACCGAAGCCCACGTGGCAGCGCTGGCCTTTAAGATCATGGTGGACGACTACGTAGGCAGGTTGACGTTAGTGCGCGTGTACGCCGGCGTATTACGCACCGGCGACATGCTATGGAACAGCCGCACCGGCCGCACGGTACGCATCAGCCGCCTGCTGCGCATCATGTCCGACAAGTTCGAGCCCGTCACAGAAATAGGCGCCGGCGACATCGGCGCGGTAGTAGGCATGAAAGACGTTAAAACCGGCGATACGCTCGCCCATCCCGACCATGCCGTATTGCTGGAACGCATCAGTTTCCCCGAACCGATGATCGGCTACGCCGTGGAAGCGAAAGCCTCCAAAGACGCTGACCGCCTCGGCGAAGCGCTGGCAGGACTGATGGACGAAGACCCCACCCTGTCTGTTGAAGTGGATAAAGCCTCCGGCCAAACCATTCTCAAAGGCATGGGCGAACTGCACCTGGAAGTAGTGCTGGAGAAACTGGCAACAGAATACCAGCTGCAGGTCAACAAAGGCGCGCCGCAAATTGCGTATAAGGAAATATTCACGCAACCGGTCACCCATCATGAAGTGTTAAAAAAACAAACCGGCGGCTCCGGCAACTTTGCAGACATCACATTTGAACTGTCGCCGCGGGAAGACGGTAAGCCGGGACTGGAATTCATCAACGATATCAAAGGCGGCGCCATACCGAAGGAATTCATTCCTTCCATCAGCAAAGGCTTTGAAGCAGCAATGAGGACCGGTCCGCTCAAAGGATACCCCGTTCACGCCATGCGCGTCCGGCTGCTCGATGGTAAAATCCACTCCAACGACTCCCATGCGCAGGACTTTGAACAGGTAGCGATGATCGCTTTCCGCAATATCGCGGCACAAGCCGGTCCGCTGATGCTGGAACCGGTGATGTCGGTGGAAGTAACTACGCCGGAAGAATATACCGGCGCGCTCACCGGCGATCTCAACAGACGCCGTGGCGTGATCAGGCACATGGAAATCAAAAACAATGTGCAGGACATCACCGCCAGTGTGCCGCTGGCCGACCTCTTCGGGTACGTGACCACGTTACGTACGCTTTCCTCCGGAAGGGCCAACGCCTCGGTTACTTTTGAAGCATATCAGCCGGTCAGCCGCTGATCCCCTAAAAACGAAAGCCCCGACGGACATTGCTGTCGCCGGGGCTTTCTGTATTTAGTTTGATGCCTACAGCGGGCACTTCTGATGATAATCGATCATTTCAATAGGCGCCTTCTCAATCTCGATGCCTTTGTAATAGGCTTCTATTTCATCCAGCACCGTCTCCACCTCTTCCACAGTCTTAAGCGTTACCAAACGGCTGCGAAATTCCTTGATATTAGGCAGTCCCTTGAGATAGTTGGCATAACAGCCGCGCATTTCATTGATGCCTACGACCGGGCCTTTCCACTCCACAGACAGGCGCAAATGTTTTTTACTCACCGCAATACGTTCTTCCAGCGTAGGGCCGGGAAGTAACTCCCCGGTCTTCACATAATGCTTGATTTCGCGGAACAGCCACGGGTAGCCGATAACGGCCCTTCCGATCATGATGCCGTCCACCCCGTAGCGGTTTTTATATTCAACTGCTTTCTGAGGTGAATTGATATCTCCATTACCGAAAATGGGAATATGGATGCGGGGATTGTTCTTCACTTTTCCAATAAGGGTCCAGTCGGCTTCTCCCTTGTACATCTGACAGCGGGTGCGGCCATGAATGGCCAATGCCTTGATGCCTACGTCCTGCAGCCTTTCCGCCACCTCTTCGATATTTTTGGTATCATCGTCCCAGCCCAGGCGTGTTTTGACCGTTACAGGCAGCTTAGTGGCCTTTACGACTGCGTCCGTGAGACGCACCATCAGGTCCAGGTCTTTTAACACCCCTGCCCCGGCGCCACGGCCAGCCACCTTTTTCACCGGACAGCCAAAGTTGATGTCCAGCAGGTCAGGATTGGTGACATCCACGATTTTAGCGGCCAAAGCCAGACTGTCCTCGTCACCTCCGAAAATCTGAATGCCCACCGGCCTTTCGTATTCAAAAATATCCAGTTTACGCCGGCATTGGATCGCATCACGGATCAGGCCTTCACTTGATATAAATTCAGTATACATCAGGTCAGCCCCGGTATCTTTACAGACAGCACGGAAAGGCGGGTCGCTTACATCCTCCATGGGAGCGAGCAACAAGGGAAAATCGGGCAGTGTTATGTTGTCAATCTTAACCAAAATCTGTATTTTCAGGAGCGCAAAGATACAGCATTTGCACCGGGCACAGAAAGCAGCGGATTCAAATGTTTGTCAAAAAACACGCCTTATCACCCCATTTGGGAACGAATATTGATCCGGTTCCCAGGGCTGAAGCCCTGGGCTACGATTTGTTATTCAGGTCCTGTAAATGAAAATAGTTTATCAGACCTCAGTAAAACCAGGCAGCTACAGCATTTATCATCAGGTAGCTAACAGCAATTTCAAAAGAATCAACAATCAAATTAGGATTAGTCATCTAATTCATCTTCAAATACCATTATCCATGAAAACAGGTAAACCACACATATCACACCTTTCCACTAAATAGCCTGAAAAACTAATCGTAGCCCAGGGCTTCAGCCCTGGGACGTGAACGAAAAAATAAATGTCATGCAGAAATTCGACGCAATCGTAATCGGTTCAGGACAGGGGGGCAATCCCCTGGCGAAGAAAATGGCGGAGAAAGGCTGGAAAACAGCCCTGATAGAACAACGGCAGCTCGGCGGCACCTGTATCAACGACGGCTGCACGCCTACCAAAACCATGATTGCCAGCGCACGGGTGGCCCATCTGTTGTCCCGAAGCGAGACCTGGGGGATAAATAATATGGGCTACACAATTGACCTGCCGGCCATTGTGGCCAGGAAAAACAAAGTCGTGGAGCAGTTTCGGGATGGCACCGCCCAAAGCCTCGAAAAAGCGGGCGTTACTGTCTTTTACGGCACCGCGTCATTCACGGGGGTGAAAACCATCTCCGTGGCCATCAATGATGGCGGCAGCCAGGAACTTGCAGCAGAACATATTTTCCTCAATACAGGGGCAGCGCCACATATCCCGGAGGTCTCCGGCCTTCGCGATGTGCCTTATTTCACCTCCACTACTTTACAAGATGAGGTAGTAGTGCCACCTGAACTGATCATTCTCGGAGGCAGCTACATTGCGCTGGAAATGGGACAGTTGTACCGGCGTTTGGGCAGTGCCGTTACTATCGTGGAGAAAAGCCCGCAACTGATGTCCAAAGAAGATCCCGATGTGGCGGCGGTGATGAAAAAAATCCTCGAAGCGGAAGACATACAGGTGTTCACTTCCGCTACCACGGAAAAAATCAGTGGCAGCCAGGGTAACATCCAGGTGGAGCTGCAGACGGGCGGTAAATCCCAAACCATCACCGGCACACACCTGCTGGTGGCCACAGGGCGACAGCCACAAACGGCTTCATTACAGCTGAGCAACACCAACGTCACCCTCGATGAAAAAGGGTACGTTCAGGTCAATGACCAGCTGGAAACCAGCTGCCCCGGCATCTACGCATTAGGGGACGTGAAACCCGGCCCGGCCTTTACGCATATCTCCTATAACGACCACCTCCTGCTCTATAAAAACCTGTTTGAAGAAGCAGAACTCAGCACCAAAACAAGGCAGCTGCCCTACTGTATGTTCACCGATCCGCAACTCGGACGTATCGGCCTCTCTGAAACACGCGCCCGACAGGAAGGCTACCCGATAAAAGTGGCGCACCTTAGTATGGACAAGGTGGCCAGAGCTATCGAAACCGGCGAAACAGCCGGCTTTATGAAAGCCATTGTACACGAGCATACCGGGCAACTGCTGGGCGCGGCCGTCATCGGTACGGAAGGCGGCGAAATCATGTCAGTCCTGCAAATGGCCATACTTGGCGGTATAACGGCAACGCAGCTACGGGAAATGATCTTCGCCCATCCCCTCTACGCGGAATCACTTAATAACCTGTTTATGACACTGGAAAAATAAAGGTCAATCTGAGTATTATTTTCCCCAACACCGTCTATCTGTTATGATCAAAGTATCACATGTTTCAAAAAGTTTCAGTCACGGTAAAAATGCAGTGAACGATCTGTCTTTTGAAGTACAACCCGGTGAAACACTGGTGCTGCTGGGCACCAGCGGCTGCGGCAAAACCACCACGCTTCGCATGATCAACCGGTTGCTGGTACCAGATCAGGGAGAAATTTTTATCCAGGGCAAATCTGTCAATAACGAAACACCGGAAACACTGCGCCGCAATATCGGCTATGTATTACAGAACACCGGCCTGTTTCCACATTATACCGTTCTTGAAAATATCAGCGTGGTGCCACAGCTGCTGCAATGGGACAAAGCACGTATCCGTTCGCGGGCGCTGGCGCTGATGGAAAAGCTACGCCTGTCGCCCTTCTCCTACGCCCACGTATATCCGCAGCAACTCAGTGGCGGCCAGCAGCAACGGGTAGGGCTGGCACGCGCCCTGGCCGCCGATCCGCCCATTCTGCTGATGGACGAACCATTCGGCGCACTCGATCCGCTTACCCGCATCAGCGTAAGAAAAGAATTTAAACTGCTCGATGAACTGAACAGCAAGACCATTATTCTTGTTACGCATGATGTGGAGGAAGCATTTGAACTGGGCAGCCGTATCTGCATCATGAATGAAGGGCGTATTCAGCAAATGGGCACCGCTGCCGAACTGCTGTTTAAACCGGCCAATGATTTCGTGCGGCATTTCCTGGACAAACAACGGCTGGAGCTGGAATTAAAATCCCTCCGGCTTCGTGACATATGGCCCTACCTCGATGGCGCCGGCAGCATGAACGGCATCCTGCTGTCTGCCGACACCAACTGCTGGGACACCCTCGAAAACCTCACGCAGGACAAAGCCAGCAGTACTTTCAGAGGTGAAGAGAAACACCTCGACGGAAACACGCTGATGAACGCTATCACCGCTTATAAAAAAACTGTCAGTCAGCATGGAGACGCCTGAAACGTTTTTTGATTTTGTCCGGCAGCAGTCCGGTAAGCTGCTGGAGCAAACACTTACCCATACCGGCCTTACGTTTATCTCTGTGCTGATAGCCGTCTGCATTGGCGTGCCCGCCGGTATCCTGATCTCCCGCCGTAAGAAACTGGCCGGCCCTGTGCTGGGCGTTACCGGCGTGCTGCAAACCATCCCCAGCATCGCTTTGCTGGGATTTATGATACCATTGCTGGGCATCGGTCCCAAACCGGCGATAGTAGCGCTGTTTCTGTATGCCTTGTTACCGGTGGTACGCAATACCTATACCGGCATCCTGGGCGTAGACCCCAACATTACCGAAGCAGCCACCGGCATGGGTATGAGCCCCCGGCAGCTGTTGCTCAAAGTACAACTGCCACTGGCGATGCCCGTTATCCTGGCCGGCATCCGTACCGCTACGGTCATCAATGTGGGCGTGGCCACGCTGGCGGCATATATCGCCGCGGGAGGCCTGGGTGAATTTATTTTCGGCGGTATCGCACTCAACAATACGCGTATGATGCTCGCCGGTGCTATTCCCGCGGCGTTGCTGGCCATTCTGTTCGACTGGGGACTGTCACGCCTGCAGCGCCTCAATATGCGCAAGGCTCGGAAAACAGTGCTGGTACTGCCCGCGGTACTGCTCCTGCTGTCATCCTTTTACCTGTTGCCCGAAACCTACAGCACCCGCATCAAAGCAGGCTTCACGCCTGAGTTCATGGGCCGCAAAGACGGCGCTATAGGATTGGGCAACGTCTACGGCCTTCATCTGCGCACCCTGGTGATCAGTGACATGATCATGTATAAAGCTGCCTACGAGAAAAAGCTGGACGTCATCAGCGGCAGCAGTACCGATGGTCGCGTAAAAGCTTTTGACCTGGTGGTTTTGAAAGATGATAAACATATTTTTCCGCCTTATTATGCCGCCCCCGTTGTTCGTCAGGCAGTGCTGGAAAAATATCCTGAACTGGCCCCGGCACTTGACCAGCTCTCTGGTACAATTAATGATAGCATCATGACGGAGCTTAACTACCGGGTGGATTATCTCAAACAGAACCCACAACAGGTGGCCAAAGATTTCCTCGTGTCGGCCCGGCTCTGGAAACCGGCCAGGAACGGCACCAAAGGCACCATCCGCATTGGTGCCAAAATTTTCGGCGACGGTTACATTCTGGCCAATATGTACAAAATGCTGATCGAAGGCTATACCGATCTGAACGCCACTACCAAAACAGGGCTCGGCGGCACAAAAATCGTCTTCGATGCATTGGTCAATGACCAGATAGACATGTACCCGGAATATACCGGCACCGGCCTGCTGGTCATCCTGCAGGCGCCGCAGCAAACAGTAGACAGTATTATCGCAGACAGCAAAAAAGTATACGACTATGTAAAGAAAGGATTTGCAGAACAATACCAGCTCAGATGGCTGCAACCCATCGGCTTTAACAATACCTACGCGCTGATGATGCGCCGGGAACAGGCTTCCAGGCTGCATATCAGCAGTATATCCGACTTAGCGACATACGTGCATCATCACTAACCACCAGTAGTCATGCAATTGAAAAAAGATTATTTCACCGTACGTAACCGGACAGAAGATATTTGCGCACCGCTCAAAACAGAAGACTATGTAGTGCAACCGGTGGTGGATGTCAGTCCGCCCAAATGGCACCTCGGACACACCACCTGGTTTTTTGAGACTTTTATTTTGATACCTAACGCGAAAGACTATACGGAGTTTGACCCGCAATATAACTTTGTCTTTAACAGTTACTACGAATCGGTTGGGGCCCGCGTGATCCGTACGGACCGCGGCAATCTGAGCCGGCCTGCGGTAGAGGACATCATGCGGTACCGCCGCCATGTGGACGAGGCCATGGAAGCCTTCCTGGACAAGGAACACGCACCGGAACTACAGGCACTCATTACACTGGGGCTTAACCATGAAGAACAACACCAGGAACTGCTGTACACCGATATCAAATACATCCTTGGTCACAATCCGCTTTTCCCCGCCTATAACCCGGCTAAAACATCTCCTGTCGCAACAAAAACAACCGGTTCCTGGTTAGAGATGAAGGCAGGCATATATGAGATCGGGTTTTCCGGTGGCGGGTTCTGCTTTGATAATGAACTGGGCCGTCATAAGGTATACCTGGGCGACTACAGTCTCAGTGAGGCGCTGGTCACCAATGCTGAGTACCTTGATTTCATACAGGCCGGCGGCTACCATGATTTCCGCTACTGGCACGCGGAAGGATGGGACTGGGTAAAGAAAAACCAGGTGGAAATGCCGATGTACTGGTACAATATCAACGGGCAATGGATGCATTACAACTGGCAGGGACTGCAACCCCTGCTGCCGGATGCTCCGCTCTGCCATATCAGCTACTACGAGGCCGCCGCCTTCGCAGCCTGGAAAGGTATGCGCCTGCCCACGGAATTTGAATGGGAAGCTGCTGCCCCACAACTGTCGTGGGGCACGCGCTGGGAATGGACGGAAAGCGCCTATCTCCCCTATCCTGGCTTCACCAAAGCACCCGGCGCCATCGGCGAATACAACGGGAAATTCATGATAAACCAAATGGTACTCAGGGGCGCCTCAGAAGTCACGCCCCCACATCATAGCCGCATCACTTACCGCAACTTCTTCCATCCCTCGCTGCGATGGCAGTTTACCGGTATCAGGCTGGCAAAATAGGCTTTCATCTAAAAAGACTGCGTATGCAAACCACTGTAATTCCAGGCCGCACGGTCCTTTGTAAAAGAAAACCGGTGACAGGCACTTTTTATCAGGAAGTAGTTAAAGGACTCAGCGCACCGCAGAAATATCTGGACTCCAAATATTTTTATGATGCAGAAGGTGACCGGCTGTTTCAGGAGATCATGCAATGCGAAGAGTATTACCTGACCGGCTGCGAAATGGAAATCCTGGCCTCCCGCTCAGCTGAAATAGCGAGTGCCCTGGCACAACATGCCAGCACTTTCGATGTGGTGGAACTGGGCGCCGGCGACGCCACCAAGTCCATTCATCTGCTGCGGCAGCTGCTCTCCAACGGAACTGATTTCACCTATTTCCCCATCGACATTTCGGCCAACGTGATCGGCCAGCTGGAACAACAGCTGCCCGCCATGCTCCCCGACCTGCGGATGAAAGGACTGAACGGTGAATATTTCGATATGCTGGAACAGGCAAACACCTACAGCCATAAAAAGAAAGTCGTCCTGTTTATGGGCGGCAACATCGGTAATTTCAACAGCACTGCGGCACATGATTTCTGCATGGAGCTCAGCGATTATCTGTTGCCCGGTGACCTGTTGCTGACAGGCTTCGATCTCAAAAAAAATCCACACGTGATACTACAGGCGTACAATGATAAAGCCGGTATCACCCGGGCGTTCAACTTCAACCTGCTCACCCGTATCAATCGTGAACTGGGGGCTAACTTTGACATTACGAAGTTTGAGCACTACCCCACTTACGATCCGGGCACCGGCGCCTGCAAAAGTTATCTGATCAGCCTGGAAAAACAACAGGTTCAAATAGGCCATGACGTCCGCATTGATTTTGAAGCCAACGAACCGCTGTACATGGAGATATCACAGAAATACGCGCTCGAAGAAACAGAACAACTGGCGCTGGAAACAGGGTTTCAGCCGGTTGCCCGCTTCTTCGACAATAAAAAATGGTTTGTGGACACCCTCTGGAAAAGAGTGTAGATAAGTTTATTTCCAGGCGTTCAATAACCGGCGTATGGCTATAATTTCGCCGGTATGATAACTGGTGTGGTCTGCTATCAGCACCGCTTCCCGGAACAGGTGCTGCCCGTCGCCATAAGGAAAGGGCTGGAAGAGGTCTGCCTCAGGCGCCTCCAGCAGTTCTATAAAAGCATGCGTGTCGGCCTTGATCTGGTCGAGGCTCTTCTGCCATACATGATCATTGGCCGGCACCGCCGTTTTAGGCCAGTAGCCTTCCGGCCAGCGGGGTGACTTGTAATCGGCATCGCGGCTGAATTCGAGAATATCTGCCTGTGTTATCCTGATGTGCTCCACCAGCTGCCAGATACTGTAAGGCAGCCCGTCGGGCACCACGCCCCGCAGTTCGGCCGGCAGACCTTTGACAGCTTCAGCAAAACTTACATGCGCGTGGGCTTTCAACAACAGGTCTTTCAGTGTCTTAATGATCTCCTTTTTGATGTTCATAGCAACACAGTTTAAATTAGTTTACGGATCATTCCCGGAAATATAAACCCGTGAAAGGGCAACATAGTATACCAATACAATTTTCCTGCTAAACCTTTCGCCCTGAAAGAGGCTGTCTGCACCAGATGGCCATCCACAATCCTAAACTCCAGCCAGGCTTCACCCGGCAATTTCATTTCTGCGTATAAGAGCAGCCTGCCCGCTTCGCGGTCTGCTACCTGCACCCGCCACACGTCCAGGTAATCCCCCGCCCGTAAATCTGACGGATGCCTGCGGCCCCGCCTTAACCCGGGCCCTCCCGCTATCTCGTCCATATAACCGCGTAACTTCCACATCCAGTTGCCGTAATACCACCCACGTTGCCCGCCTATGGCCCATATCCGCTCCAACGTAGTCTTCCTGTCTGTTATTTTTCCAGTTCTTCTGTCAAAATACTCTATCATTTTATAAAATATTTTATCACCTTTGCCAGACTTCGGCCACGCGAATGTACAGCACAAAACGACTTGTAAAACCCAAATTCCGCTTTGTTAACCGATGTTCGATAACAATCGCTTAACAACTGTTTACGAAATTGAATTTCTGCAATCCCCCCTGCAAATACGAACTTAGCCACATTGACCATTATGGAACCGCCGTCTGATGCGGTAAATAACCGAAAAAACAATTACAACCCATTAATCTATTCACCTACTCATGCACTGGAAAAACTAATGCAGGCCACTACAACCGGATTCAACCAAATTAAACGGCAACTGATGCTCCTTTTGCTGGGTTGTTGTGCGCTGTCAAAGATATACGCACAACATACCATTAAAGGGACCGTCTATCAGAAAGACACCAGAAAAACGCTTCCCGGCGCAGCAGTATTGCTCTACGATGAAAAAGCACGCATAAAAGCCCAGACACAGTCAGATGAACATGGCAACTTTACCATCGAAAACGTACAGGTAGGCTTCTACCGGCTACTGGTCAGCTTTATGGGCAACCGCACCGAAATGATCCCCGTGGAAGTCAACGCCAGGCTAAAGACCGTCACATTCAATTATATCCAGCTATCACCCGCCATCAGCCTGAGCAGAGTGGAAGTAAAAGCAGACAGGCCACTGATGTCTATCCGAAAGGATACCATCGAGTTCAACGCCGGTGAACTGCCCACCCTGCCCAATGCCAATATGCATGAACTCATTGAAAAAATCCCGGGGCTCACAATGGACGACAACGGTAACCTTTATTACCTGGGCGCGCCCATCAAAGAACTGTTCATTGACGGTCGCTCGCTGTTGCAGAACATGAGCAACGTTAAAAGGGTCATGGAAATACTGAAAGCCGATCTCGCTGACAAAATTCAGATATCAGACAAAAAAAATATCTCCGGTATCACCGAGCCCGGTAAAAATGAAAAAGTACTTAACATCATCGTAAAAGATGAAATGAAAAAAGGCATCCGTGGCACCGTCACCGGCGGATACGGCACGCATGACCGCTACAACGCCGGTACCACGCTCAATATGTTCCGCAAAAAACTGACGGCGCTGGGCGATATACTCGCCAACAATAACAATACGCAAAGCGATGCCAGCACCAACTATCAGGGCAGCTTCATGGGCAACAATCCACAGGGGACCAATAAGCTGTTCAATATTGGCACCTACTACACCATGGAAATCAACAAAAAGATCAAACTCAATGTAAACCTGAGGCACCAGGAGCAGGACATGACCAGCAGCGAGGGACAGGAGCGGGAAAACATCTTCGCAGACAGCAGCACCTTCTATCACAGCAATACCCAAAAACACCTGATCAGCAAAAAAAACGGGGGCATCCTCTTTATGGACATACAACCCGATATCAACAACAAAATTATTGTGGCGGCGATGATGGAAAGAGAACATAAAGAAGTACACAACAACCGCCTGTACAATACCACAGACAGCCGCATGGACACGCTCAACAACGGTATGCTCAACAACAATGACAGCGCGGTCAATAAAACACTGGACGCCACGGTCAGTTACTCCCATAAATTCGGTAAAACAGGAAGAATACTATCACTGCAAACATCCCTGAGAAAATCCTGGCAATACAGCTATCAGTTCAACATCAGTCAGAACGATGTTTTCCTCCCGTTTTACAGTGCTGATACCATCAATCAGTTCGTATCACCGAAAAATGAAGTATCCAGTACCTCCACCTCTGCAACCTATAACGAACCAATCGGAAAATACTGGTCAGTGGCGCTTTACTACTCGTTTCAGAACGCCCTCACCAAAAACCGGCAAAACACCGCCGATTTTAATATTTTCAAACACGATTATATACCAAACGACTCGCTGACATACCGGTTCGACAGCAGGATCATCAATCATACGGTGAAACCGTCGCTTACCTACAACCGGGGTAAACTCATGCTCATCGGCGCTGCCGGGCTTTCACTCAGCACGCTGACCAGCAACAATTATACTACACACAATAAAGACGTGCGGCACACCACCTATGTGGACCGCGCACTCAATGCCATCATCAAACTGGACCCGTTTAAAACTATTAATATCACGCTCAATGGCATTACGCTTCCTTTGGACGCGCAGCTGTTATGGCCCGTCAACAACAACAGCAATCCGCTATATATACAACTGGGTAATCCAGGCCTGATCAATGCATTTGCCAATAACCTGGCATTCAGTTATTTTTCCAACAGTATTAAAGGAGTGGCGTTTGCACATACGATGGAAGGAAGATATACGCAACATGCGTTTTCCACGGCTGTATTCACCGATACGCTGGGCAGGCAGGTGAGCATGCCGATCAACGTGTCCGGCAACTGGGGCATTACCGACAATACCATGCTGGGCTTCCGGATCAAACATCCCGGCATAACCGTCAATTACAGCAATGCATTTGAATACAACAGAACTATTTCACAAATCAACCATCTTGACAACATTGTAAAAAGATACTCGTTTCTTCAGCTGCTGGCAGCGTCCATCAACTGGAAAAAAAGAATGGAATTCACGGCCAAAGTGGGCGTAGACTACAGGGGTAATATGCTTTCGTTGCAAGACGACCATTACACCGACTTTATCCAGTATACGCTTGCCTTCACGGCCAATGCCTGGCTACCGCTGGATTTCAACGCAGGCTCCAATGTGCAGTACACCAATAATACCGATGCCGCCACACATTTTACACTGCTCAACGGGTGGATCGGTAAAACGTTCCTGCACAACAAATCACTGTCTGCCAAATTCTACGCTTTCGACCTGCTGCGGCAAAACAAAACTGTCGTGGCCTATTATGCCTCTACTTACCGGGAAAGGCTGGAAACCACCAACCTCTCCCAGTATTTTATGTTCAGTCTTACATATGCCTATGGCCGCAAAGGGCTAAAAGCACCGGCATCCAAAGTCCCCTGACATATCAACGCTCCCATAACGCTCCGCCGCCGGCGATGGTCACCCGTAAGTGGCCTTCCCGGTGAAAAGCGTCCAGCTGAGCATAGGCTGCTTCTATCGCGAGGTCGTTCAGCACCGCATATTCTTTGGTCGTCAGCGTCGGGAAATAGGAAAAAGTGTCCAGTCCGCGAAGATAAGTGCGCGCCTGTGCCTCGGGGAAAAGTTTATGCAGCGTAGTAGTAAACACTGAATAGGGTTTGGCTCCGTACACCAGCTCTTTATTTCCTGCCGCATTGATCATAAATACCGAAGGGAACCCTCGTACGCCCATTTGTGCGCGCAGTTGCAGGTCCTGCTCAAAAAGCGTCGGAGCGGTAGTTTCAAAATCACGTTGCAGTTGTGTAATGTCAAGCTGTGCGTAGGTAGCGGCAGCCAACACAGGCTCAGGGCGGCAGATATTCTTTTTTTGCAGGAAAAGCATTTCACGCAGGCGGCGCAGGAAAATCACGCTTTTATGTTCATCCTGCAGTTGCGCCGCCTTAAACCAGATGGAAGGCGGATAAGAGGATGGCAAAGGATCTTCCAGCCACACGTTGCCGTCTATCGGCATCTGGTAATGGCCGCTTACTTCTTCCCAGTGATGGGCCACGTCGGAAGGGCCGCTGATGCCGCCGGAATTGTACACGTCCCAGGAAGGCAGCAGCCCTCCCATATGATAACGGATATCCAGTACATGGCCGTATTCGAGCTTTAAGCGGCGCCATTGTGGTTCAATGCCCCAACAGGTAGAGCAGATCGGATCGGTAAAATAAATGAGCTGCAGCGGCTTGTCTGTTGGCAAAGTAGTATGCGCTCCGCCGGCTGCTGCCGTGGCGCCGGGAATCTCACAAACGCCGGTCGCCGGATCACAGAATAAAGGTTCTCGCATGATATAAAACGTAAAAAGCGGAAGGTACAATAAAAAAAGAAGGCCTGCATTCGTTATATGCAGACCTTCCGGTTTTATTGTAAACGGGAAATGATTAGTTGCCAGCCGGTTTTTCCAGTAATTTGAAGAACTGGTCCAGTTGCGGCAGGATAACGATCCTTGTTCTGCGGTTAGCGCCGCGTCCTTCCGGTGTATCGTTGGAAGCTACCGGTTGGTATTCGCTGCGGCCGGCTGCTGTCATACGGGCTGCCGGTATCTGGTACTGGTTCTGCAGAATACGTACCACAGAAGTAGCTCTCTTCACGCTCAGGTCCCAGTTGTCAAGCAGTACGTTCGGACGGTAAGGCACGTTGTCGGTATGACCTTCTACCATGAACTCGATATCAGGCTGGTTGATGAGCACTTTGGCCACTTTGCCCAATACTTCCTTCGCGCGTTCAGTCACATCATAGCTACCGCTCTTAAACAGCAGTTTATCGGAAATATCGATATACACTACTCCTTTTTCTACCTTAATGTTGATGTCTTTGTCATCCATATTGCCGATCGCTCCTTTCAGGTTCATCACCAGCTGCATGTTCAGAGAGTCTTTACGCGCAATGGCAGACTGCAGGTCTTTGATGTAGGCGTCTTTCGCACCAATGTTGTCAAGTGACTTCTTAATGCTTTCCGCCTGGGAATTGGATATGACAGACAGCTCTTTCAGGTGTTCCAGCATCTGGGAGTTGTTGCTTTTCAACTGGGTCTGTTGTTCCTGCAGGTTGTCCATCTTGTCTTTGTAGGCAGCTGCTGCCCTTGCGGCGTCTTCTTCACATTTTTTCCGCTGGTTCTCGGTAGCCCTGTAGAGACTGTCCAGTCGTGCATACCTTGCTTCAGACTCTCTCAGTTTCCTGGGTGCAGAGCAGGAGGCCATAATGGTAACAAGTGCCACAGGTAAGGCTAAGTATCCTATCCTCATAAAATAGATTTTAAATAAAACTAATCTAACAAATAAAATATATAAAAAATGGCAGAGGTACAATGGAGGATGCACGAAAGTAACAAATAACAAGCCGAAGAGTACAAACATTAAGGAATTCTAATCCATTTACATTAAACTAGTTTTTTATATCTTCAGTTAATCCCTCTAAATTCAATTCGTTAAACGAACCCATAAAAAAAAGTTAATATTATTCAATAACTAAGTAACTTGGCAACCTGGGCATATTGCTGAATCTATTTTCCATTAATTGCTGTAAAATGTATGAGAAAGGTGGTTTCTTCGGGTCAACCAACAATAAAGGAAATTGCAAAAAGGCTGAATATCTCTGTATCTACTGTATCAAGGGCATTACATGACCATCACAGTATAGGACTGAGGACCAAAGCCCGGGTAAAAGCACTGGCAGAAGAGCTCAATTACGAGCGTAACCAAACGGCGGTTTATTTTCAACAGGGTAAAACCTTTACTATCGGTATCCTGTTGCCCGAACTGTCTGAAGCTTTTTTTTCCAGTGCCATCAGCGGCATAGAAGATACCGCCTATAGTAACAATTACACTGTACTGCTGGGGCAATCACACGATGACGAGGCCCGGGAAAAACAGATCATCCAAAGCATGAAACAACACCGGGTAGATGGCTGTATTGTATCTATCGGTAAAAACACCCGTAACTACGATCACTTTGAAATGCTGCGCCAGGCGCGTATTCCGGTAGTATTCTTCGACCGTGTGCCTGACCTCCATGATATACACGCCGTTTCCTGTAACCTCGAATCCGGCACCATTCAGGCGGTGGATTTCCTGCTGAAAAAAGGACACCGCGTAATTGGCATGATCAACGGCCCGGAACAACTGGTGGCCAGCAAGGAAAGGGCCACCGGCTACATCAAGGCGCTGCGCAAGCACCGTCTCAAATACGACCCGGAACTGATCGTTAACGCCGACCTTACCGCCGCCGGCACAGACGCCGCCATGGAATACCTGCTGGCACTGAAAAGAAAAGTGACCGCTGTGGTCACCTTCAATGACTATGTAGCCATGGACGCTGTGCAATATGCGCTCAAAAGAAAACTGGAAATAAACAAAGACATTACTTTTGTATCTTACGCCAACACGCCGGTCAGCGGATATACGGCCTTTCCGCCGGCTGCCTCGGTAGAACAGTTTCCCTACGAACAGGGACAGGCGGCCACCAATATGTTACTATCGCTGCTAAATGGAGAACATCCGCTCAACGACTATACCAACACCATTATGGAGTCGCGGCTGGTGATACATGACCGGTAAAATTAAGGGGGGCTGGCGATAACCTTGCCACAGTAAAATACCGTGGCACAGGCATCGACCTCATTGTTCGCTGTTCTGTAATTGCTGCTTAGAGCTGAAATCTATTTTCTGTAATTGCTCCACTATTTTAGAGAATTCTTTCGACATTCCGTGTACGCAAACGCTTGCGTTATCCGCGCAAGCGTTTGCGTAAAGCCCCTGAAACGTGCTTTTCTCTCTCTTTTCCTGTATCTTGTCCGGTGCTAACCAATAATCACGTATGGAGAACAAAACAATGCTATCCCTGATGCTACTGCTTGTCTGCTGCAGCAGCCTCTTTGCACAATCACCCGCCCTTGTTTACCAGGACGCAATGGACTTTCCCGTCATCGGTAAATACCACCAGGAACACAACTACAACCGGCTGCCAGCCAAATATGAGAAAACGGTCAGACCGGCCGTATGGTCGTTGAGCCGCAATTCCGCCGGCATCGCTGTCCGCTTCCGCACCAATGCAACTACCATCGGTGCCCGCTGGAAAGTGCTCAACAATAATTCCATGAACCATATGACCGCTACCGGTATCAGAGGGCTCGACCTCTACGCGCTGGTGAACAATAAATGGCAGTTCGTTAACAGCGCCATCCCGGAAAACGGCTTTAATTCTGAACGTACGATACTCAAAAAAGGCGACAGCACCTGGCGGGAATATGTGCTCTTCCTCCCGCTGTACGACGGCGTAGATTCCCTCTCCATCGGCGTCAACGCAGGCGCGGTGCTTGAAAAACCACAGCAGTCCCTGCTGCCGGACAAAAAGCCTATCGTATACTATGGCAGCAGTATCGCACAGGGTGGATGCGCTACCAGGCCAGGCATGGCTTATACCAACATACTCGTCCGCCAGCTGCAACGCCCCATCGTCAACTTCGGCTTCAGCGGCAACGGCATGTTTGAAACGGCTGTAGGCGAAGCCATCTGTGAAACAGATCCTTCGCTTATTGTCATCGATTGTAATCCGAATACTTCCCCGGAGCTGATACATGAACGAGCGGTGAAACTGGTACAGCAAATACGCGCCTGTAAACCGCAAACAAAGATATTGCTGGTGGAGAACTACATGTATGAACATGGTTATTTCGAAAAAGACGTGCATGACATCGTATTCCGCAAAAGAGCGGAACTGAAAAAGGCCTGTGACGACCTGCTGAAAGCCGGCGTTAAAAACCTTTATTACCTGCCCGGCGACGGCTTCCTCGGCGATGACCACGAAGGCACAGTGGATGGCGTACACCCCACCGATGTTGGCATGGAACGCTTCGCCGCACACATTCTTCCCACCCTGCGCAAACTCACGAAAGACCAATAAATACAGCCTATGCCGGATGATAAGCCTTACATATGTTAATTTCCCTATTTAATGAATGTTAAAATTATCATCCGGCGTTAGCTCTCTCTTCCTTGGTAACGCCTTCCGCCCGCCCTTCTCCACCGTCAGCCCCATTTTCCCCGACATCGCCCAAGTTCCCGCCCTGAGCTATTTTCCGGCCAAATGGCCGAACTTTATACCGCAAAAAATCTATTCATCTGTAAATCTTAAGATTATGAAAAAGATGATGATTTATCTGTTAGCCACAGGAGTCAGCGTGTTTGCAGCGATTCCTACTCATGCCAATGAGGCAAGCCGTCACCGGCACAGGACCAAAGAAGAAAAACGGGAAGCCAGGGCCGAAAGGAAAGAAGCCAGAGCTGAAAAAAGAGAAGAAAGAAGAACAGGTATGACCATGTCCAACATGAATACCACCAGCCCCATGCCTGTCAATAGTTACAACACCATGTGGTACCCGCAGGCAGCATTGCCGGTAATGGAAGACTATATTCCTTCCGATATCCTGTCTAATCTGAAAACAACCTACGGCTCCGATCTGTATGATGTGACTTCCATGAAATGCAACAATGGTGGTGACTGTTATACTGTACGCGTGATTAAAAACGGCGCTGTACAAACATTTGTGGTCAATTCCGATGGTAATACTGTTGTGCAATAACAGTTTGTCATCTCCTGCTTAAACGACCCGGCCATCACCGGCCAGGTCGTTGTTTTTTAACATCATGCCCCGGGGCTTTAGCTCCGGGAATTTTTTTTATATATTGGGTGCCAGTATTTATTTAAAACCACGATAGTGAAAAAGAAACTTTTTGTACTCGGTAGCCTGGTCCTGGCATTTTTCAGCGCTTTAGCCAACCCGGCAGACAGCGTCCGGATCAAAGGCATCCCCTATCCCTGTAGCTGGATCAACACACCGCAAAGCTTTAACGTCGCTGCTGACAGCCTCTCTATCACTGCTGCGCAAGGCTCCGATTTTTACAATTATCCCGGTGGCAACTACAACATCGCCACTGCTCCCATCCTGGCCTTTAAACCGGATGAAAATTTCGTGCTCACCGCTAAAATCAAAGTGGACTTCAAAAAAACGTACGACGGTGGCGCCATCTATGTAATGGTGGATTCTACCCAATACATCAAATTCCTCTTTGAAAACAGTCATTATGGTAAACTCGCAGTCTGCTCCGGCGTTACCAACACCTATACCGACGACAGCAACAACGCCGTTACCGGCAAAAACGAAGTGTATTTCCGGCTGGCCAAATCAGGTAACATGTTCGGACTCTTCTATTCTCTTGAAGGAAAAAACTGGGAAGCGGTACGACTCGTAAATTTTGTGCCCAAAGCACCGATTAAAATTGGGTTTTCATCCCAGTCGCCTTTGGGAGACAACTGCACCAGCACGTTCTCTGAGATTGTTTATACGCCGGGCGTATTTAAAGACGCCAAAACAGGAGGCATGTAAAATCAGTCATTTATCTTTATAAAAAAACAGCGAAGGAAATCTCCTTCGCTGTTTTTTTTTATAAAGACTGATATTGTTTTATTTCAGCTGTGCGTCGAAATAATCAGTGATTTTCTGCATCAGGTGTACCCTGTCTTTGCCCAGTACATTATGCAGGTGACCGGGATACACAAAGTAATCCACCTGTACGCCGTTATCCACGCAGGCCCTCAGGAAATTGATGGAATGTTGCCATACCACTACGTCATCGTTGGTGCCGTGTATCAGCATCAGATGGCCTTTCAGGTTTTTGGTTTTGGTAAGCAGGTTGGAATCGGCATACCCTTCGGGATTCTGCTGTGGCGTGTCCATATAACGTTCGGTGTACATCACTTCATACATGCTCCAGTCGATCACCGGGCCGCCGGCCACTGCTGCCTTGAACACGTCCGGATGACGCAACATCAGCGAAGTGGTCATAAAACCACCGAAGCTCCAGCCATGTACGCCCAATTTCTGCTGATTCACATAAGGCAGTGATTTCAGCCAGGCAACACCCTGGAGCTGATCATTCATTTCCACAGTGCCCAGCCGGCGGAAGGTGGCCTGTTCGAAAGCCATGCCCCTGTTGGCGCTGCCACGGCCATCCATCGTAAATACAATGTATCCACGTTGTGCCATGTACTCGTACCAGAGGTTTCCGCTGTAGGGGAAAGTATTTTTGATCAGTTGCACATTAGGCCCGTTGTACAGGTATACGATCACCGGATATTGACGGGTACTGTCGAAGTCCGCCGGCAATATGAGCTTACCATACAGCGGGGTGCCATCGTCCGCTTTCAGCGTTACCTGCCTGATTTCCGGCCGTTTGAAATTTTTCAGGGGATCTGCGGCTTGCAGAACGGTTTCGGTGTATTTACCGTTCAGGCCCGTGATGACGGCGGAAGAAGGCACGTCTTTGGAACTGTAACTGTCCAATACATACTCACCATTGCTGCTCACCTGGATATCGTGCCAGCCGGCCGCCTGGTCAAGGCGGCGCAGGGCAGCGCTCTTCAGGTTTACGGCATAGGCATGTTTTTCCATCGGGCTTTCTTTCGCGGCTGTGATGATCACTTCATTGCCGGCGGCATGAAAACCCTGTAATTCATTTACGACCCAGTTCCCTTTGGTGAGTTGTTTTAGCAACTGCCCGTTGGTATTGTACAGGTACAAGTGCGTATAGCCGTCACGGTCACTCCACCAGATAAACTGGTCAGGTTTGCCGGGCACAAAAGTGAGCGGATGCGACGGATGCACGTATTTGGGATCTGTTTCTTCAAAAAGTGTTTTGATGAGTTCTCCGGTAGTGGCGCTGTACTGGTTGAGCCACAGGTGGTTCTGGTCCCTGTTGAGCAACGCCACGTAAACAGACTGCTGATCAGGCGCCCAGGTAACGCAGGTCAGGTAATGATCTGCTTCTCCGGTTGTTTTCAGGAAGATGGTTTTGCGGGTAGATGGCTGATAAATGCCCAGTGTTACCTCGTGTGATTTGCCACCGGCCATGGGATATTTGATGATATTGGCACGGGCAGGCACTACAGACCAGTCTACGACCGGGTAGTCGTTCACCATGCGCTGGTCCATCCGGTAGAAAGCCACCTGGTCGCCATTAGGAGAAAAGAAAATACCTCTGTCGATGCCGAACTCCTCTCTGTGAACGCTTTTGCCATTCACGATATTGATGTCAGCATCCTGTGTGATGGATTGTTCCTGGCCATCGGCGGCACGCAGGAAGAGATTATTTTTCACTGTATAGGCAATGGAACGGCTTTTAGGGTTGACCGTTACATTCTCTGCGTCTGAAGGCAGGGAACACCACTTGCTGAACTGCATGGTACCGTTTTGAACAGCACCGTTATACAGGTCATTGCCGATGCTGAACCAGGCGTGGGCATTGTCTGTCCAGTGCAACGCGGGTAAACCACGTAAAGGGCTTTTGGACGAAAGCTGCTGGCTGAGGGTGTTCAGGGTCAGCAGGGTATCTGTTTTAGGCAGGGCTTTGCCGCCCAACACGGTATATTTCACCCAAACCTGCTGTCCGCCGGCTATTACTGCTCTGGTGTAGGCATTTTCGCCGGGTATCCATTCAAATTGTTTTAGTCTTTCAGGCGCCAGGTCCGCACGAAGTCCATTGGTGGCCTGTGCCATGGTGTACAGCTGCTGCTGGGCACGGGCGTCTTGTGCCCCGGCGGCCATGCAACCAGTCAAAAGCAATATCAGTCCTCTTTTCATCCTTACATTTTAAGGTTCCAAATGTAAAGAATTACGAGGTATGCACCACCGTTAGGGGAGCTATGCGGATAAATATCAGGATAAAAGGAGGAAAGATGTGGGGTAGACGGGGTATCAGCCTTTGTTCATGACAAGCTTGCGTTGCAGCCATTCGCGCTCTTCGGGCAACAGGTATTCTGCTCTTTTTTCGGTGATCCAGGAGAAGGTCTTCTTCACTTCACTTTTAGCGGTGCGGAAGCGGAAAAGGAACTCCATCCCGAGCATCAGGTCTGTGAAGCCGTTTTTGAACGTTTCCAGGGAAAGCCGGCCACTGTTGCGCCTTTTGGTAAGCATTTCGGTGATACGGGTAATGACTGCCTGTATGGCGCTTTCGTCCGCATATTTATAAACCGCCTCCATGGCTTCCGATTTCAGCTGGCCGCGGAGCAGACAGCGGGCATAGAAAAGGGCTTCTTTCTCTTTTTCAATGTCCGCTATTGTGGCGAATGCCAGTCCTTTTACGTCCTGGCGCGGATGTTCCAGCAGGCGTTTGAGCGCCGGCAGGCTTTTTTTGGTGGCCACTTTGTTCAACAGCAGGGCTATATAATATATATCATATTCATTTACAGTCCGTTTAAGCAAGTTCAGCGCAAATTCTTCCACCTGCGGGTTGTTCGTGCAGCGGAGGGCAAACAGCGCGGAGCGGCGCACATTGTTATTAAGCGACTGGGCATTGTTCAGCAGCGGGTCCAGGTTCATATACCCGGGGATAGGCAGGCCGCGTTCCAGGTCCTGCTGGATAGCGGTAATGATATCAGGCTCCTGTTCTATCCGGAGGCGGTCCAGCATAAACCGGATCACTTCAGGGTCGTTGGTGTTCCTGGAGAGCTGAATAATAATAAAGCCGGCGGCGCGGCGTCTTTCCTTATCAGATTCGTTTGCAATGTACTGGTACAGAATCGGCACATACGCGTGGTTGGCCAGTTGTTCGGCCTCCCGGAGCGCCTGCCAGCTGATCGTTTGGGAGTTATTTAACTGTTCCGAGCGGTCGCATATACGTGTGACAAGGTTAATGAGATAATCATTCATCCTAGAGTTATTTTGATCTGCTACCCTCTATTTTCAATTATCATACCAACCTGAACAAAAGCTGGAAAAGGGCTACGGGAGGGCTTTATCAATTAACAGTTTTATGTTACATTTGCCCCTGTATTTTTTGGACAGGTTTTGATACTGAATAGAACGAAAAGCATGCACATACTACTCAAAAACGTAAAGGTAATAGCACCTTCCTCCCCCTTTCACGGGCAGCAAAAAGACATTTCCATACAGAACGGTATCATCCAACAGGTGGGCGACCACCTGGAAGATGCACGGGCAACGGTCATCTCCGGAGAGAACCTGCACGTGTCTGCGGGCTGGATGGACATTTTCGCCCATTTCTGCGATCCCGGGCTGGAACACAAGGAAGATCTGTATACCGGCGTAAAAGCTGCGGCCACCGGCGGTTACACCACTGTCATGGTGGTGCCCAACACCCAGCCGGCCCTGCATACCAAGCCGCAAATCGAGTACGTACTGAGCAAAACCCGCCATGCCGCCGCCACAGTGCTGCCCATTGGCGCCGTTACCAAAAACCTCGAAGGCTCCAGCCTCGCTGAAATGTATGAAATGCAGCAAACCGGCGCCGTGGCTTTCTCCGACGGACTTAAACCGGTACAGTCGCCCGGCCTGCTGCTCAAAGCCTTACAATACATCAAGGCTTTCGACGGCACACTGATACAGCTGCCAGACGATCAGAGCATCTCCGCCCACGGACTTATGCACGAAGGCATTTATTCCACCCAGCTGGGCATGCCCGGCAAACCGGCGCTGGCAGAGGAGCTGATCATACAACGTGACCTGGAACTGGCCAAATACACAGACTCCCGCATTCATATCACGGGCGTAAGCACCCGCAAATCCATAGAACTGATAGCCGCCGCCAAAGCAGATGGCATCAAGGTGACCTGCTCGGTTACCCCCTACCACCTGTCGCTCACCGATGCGCAACTGGTCAACTATGACGCTAACCTGAAGGTAAATCCGCCGCTGCGCACCGCAGATGATGTGAAAGCCATACAGGAAGCCATTGTGCATGGCACCGTAGATTGTTTTGCCACCCACCACGTGCCACACGAGTGGGACGCCAAAACTGTCGAGTTTGAATATGCGAAAAACGGCATGATAGGCCTGGAGAGCAGCTTCGGCGTCATTCGTCAGTACCTGCCGCAACTCCCGCTGGAACAACACATTGCTATGCTGACAGAAAAACCGCGCGCCATCTTCAAACAGCCGCAACCCGTGGTACAGGAAGGCGCCGCCGCCAACCTCACCATCTTTGACCCGGCAGCTGATTGGGAATTCACCACCGCCCACATCGCCTCCAGATCAAAAAATTCGGCTTATATTGGCAGCTCACTGAAAGGCAGGGTTATTGCGACAGTGAATGGTCCTGTTTTTCACATCAACAAATAAACCTGTATGCAAGAATCTCCTAATCCCGGCGTGAAATGGGGTTTCATCGCCGGAGCTGTTCTTATTTTGTTGAATGTGGCGACCTGGAAGGCAGGTCCTCAGGTGCTGTTTTCCTTCTGGAACAGCATCAGCCAGCTGGTATTGCTCATCATTTTCGCCGTACTGGCCGGAAGAGAACGCAAAAAACAGGTAGGAAAATACATTGGATTTAAAACCGTTATCAGACCTGTATACACAACTTTTGTCCTCAGCATGTTAATGGTAACAGTGTACCAGTTTGTATTATATAAGTACATTGATCCGTCATTGTCCGCCGCACTGAAGGCCGATACGCTTGTTTCTACAGAACGTACCATGCGGTATTTAAAGGCGCCTCAGGATATCATCGACCAGCAGCTGGAAGGTATTAAAGCGGCTGATTTTTCTGTAAGCATCGCCAAATCATTTCTTGATTATTTGAAAGTGCTTATTTTCTATTTCGGCATTGCTGCCATCGTATCGCTTTTCCTGCGCAAAAAAGCGCCGGAGCAACAACACTCATAATACTATTCTATTAAGATGAACATATCCGTAATCGTTCCTTTAAAAAACGAAGAAGAATCACTTCCTGAACTGGCCGCCTGGATCGACCGGGTAATGCAGGAGCACCGTTTCACCTACGAAGTATGGATGGTGGACGATGGCAGTACTGATGGCTCCTGGGAAGTGATCCAGCAACTGGCCATGGCCAACCCCTGCATCAAAGGCATCAAGTTCCAGCGCAACTATGGTAAATCCGCCGCTCTCAACGAAGGCTTTAACGCCGCCCAGGGCGACGTGGTGATCACCATGGACGCCGATCTGCAGGACAGCCCGGATGAAATTCCGGAACTGTACCGCATGATCGTGGAAGATGGATACGATCTGGTCAGCGGCTGGAAAAAGAAACGTTACGATAATGCTTTCACGAAAAACCTGCCGTCCAAATTATACAACTACACCACTACCCGCATGAGCGGTGTCAGGTTGCATGATATGAACTGCGGGCTCAAATCCTACCGCAAAAAAGTGGTGAAATCCATCGAAGTATATGGCGAAATGCACCGGTACATCCCCGTCATAGCCAAATGGAACGGCTTCCGCAACATCGGTGAAAAAGTGGTGGAACACCGCGCCCGTAAATACGGCGTCAGCAAATTCGGACTGGAACGTTTTATCAACGGTTTCCTCGACCTGGCATCCATCATGTTCATCGGTAAGTTCGGCAAACGCCCCATGCACCTCTTTGGCGCATTGGGCACCCTGTTCTTTTTCTTCGGTTTTGTGATCGCCTTTTACCTTGCCTTCGCAAAAATTTTCTACGACCAGTATAACATGACGGACAGACCGATCTTCTTTCTGGCACTGCTCTTTATGATCATCGGTTCCCAACTGTTCCTGACCGGGTTTATCGGTGAACTGGTTACCCGTAACGCTCCCGAAAGGAATAGCTACCTCGTGGAGGCAAGAATGGACAAATCAATCAACTAATGGCCAACACCAAAAAGAAAATACTCATACTCGGTACAGCCTATCCCTTCCGGGGTGGGCTGGCTGCTTATAATGAAAGACTGGCGGAAGAGCTGCAGCTGACAGACGACGTGGAGATATTCACGTTCACCGTGCAATACCCCGGCTTTCTCTTCCCCGGTAAAAGCCAGTACTCTACCGACCCGCCGCCGCAACACCTGCGGATAAAACGGCTGATCAATTCCGTAAACCCGCTCAACTGGCTGATCGTTGGGCGCAAGATCCGGAAAATGAAACCCGATATCATCATCACCAAATACTGGTTGCCCGTGATGGGCCCGGCGCTGGGCACACTGCTCCGCCTGGGAAAACGCCGCAATACCAAAGTAATCGCGGTACTGGACAATGTGGTGCCACATGAAAAACGCCCCGGCGATGTGGCGTTCACCAAATATTTCCTGAAACCGGTAGATGCTTTTATCGCCATGAGCCAGTCGGTGCTCGATGATCTGCGGGTGTTTGAGCCCACCAAAAAGGCGTCGCTCATCCCCCACCCGATCTATGACAACTACGGCACACCCATTTCCAAAGCAGCAGCACGCCAACGGTTGCAACTGCAACCAGGCAAACGGTATATCCTGTTCTTCGGCTTTATCCGTCAGTACAAAGGCCTCGACCTGCTGCTGAAAGCGATGGCCGACGAGCGCATGAAAAAACTGGACGTTCATGCTATCGTGGCCGGCGAGTATTATGAAGATGCAGCCCCGTACCTGCAACTGCTGGAGGAACTGCAACTGGGCGACCGGGTGCTTATGCACACCGATTTTATTCCCACAGAAGCCGTAAAAAACTATTTCTGTGCAGCCGACCTGGTCGTACAACCCTATAAAAGCGCCACCCAGAGCGGCATCTCCCAGATCGCCTACCATTTCGAAAAACCGATGGTGGTCACCCGCGTGGGCGGCCTCGTGGAAATGGTGCCTGACGGCGTGGTAGGCTTCCAGTGCGATCCTGAACCAGCGGCCATCGCCGCGGCCATCGAAAAATATTTCGTCGACAACCGGGAAGCGGATATGACCGCTGCCCTGCAACTGGAAAAACAACAATACTCCTGGTCGCGCCTCGCCCGGGAAATTCATACATTAGCAGCATCCTGATCATCCGCTTAAAAAGTAAAAAAATTGATCTACAGAAGTAAAGCACCATTACGTATAGGCCTGGCCGGTGGAGGCACCGATGTAAGCCCTTATTCCGATCTGTATGGCGGCGCCATTCTCAACGTTACTATCTCGTTGTATGCCCGCGCTTCCATAGAACCATTGTCTGATGGAAAAATCATTTTTGAATCCGCCGACAGAAAAGAACAACTGAGTTACGACGCCGTATACCCGCTGCCGTTAGACGGCAAACTGGACATCCTCAAAGGCGTTATCAACAGAGTACAAAAAGACTATGGTGGCCTGCCCTCTTCCGGTTTCAGGCTCACCACCTACGTAGACGCTCCTCCCGGCTCCGGACTGGGCACCTCTTCCACCCTAGTAGTAGCTGTGCTCGGCGCCTTCGCCGAATGGCTTAAACTGCCATTGGGAGAATACGATATGGCACACCTCGCCTATTCCATTGAGCGGGAAGACCTGCAACAGGCCGGTGGCAAACAGGACCAATATGCGGCCACTTTCGGCGGCGTGAACTTCATGGAGTTCTATGGTGGCGATAAAGTGATCGTGAACCCGCTGCGTATCAAAGAAGTACATCTGCATGAGCTGGAAAACAATCTCGTATTGTTTTACACCTCCACCAGCAGGTTGTCTTCCACGATCATCTCCGAACAACAGAAAAACGTGAACGACAAAAAGGACGACTCCATTGCGGCCATGCACCACCTGAAGGAACAGGCCGTGATGATGAAAGAGGCCCTTTTGCGCGGCTCCATCGATAAAATAGGAGAAATCCTCAACTACGGTTTTGAATATAAAAAACAGATGGCCAAAGGTATCACCAACCCCCAGCTCGATGAGATCTACGAAGCGGCCCGCAAGGCAGGCGCCAGCGGCGGCAAAATCTCCGGTGCCGGAGGCGGTGGCTTTATGATCTTCTACTGCCCGAAAAACACCCGTTTTAAAGTGGTAGACGCCCTCAACAGCTTTGGCGGCGATGTAAAACGTTATACCTTCACACATCATGGTATTCAAACCTGGAGTATCTAATTTTAAAACAATCCGACATGAAAACAAAAATCGCCCAGACCATCCGTGAAAGCATTGCCGTGAAAGAGGCTATTTGTCAGGATGAAAGGCTGTTACATACTATTCAGCAGGTAGCCGAAGTGATCGGCCTCAGCCTGAAACAAGGCCACAAAGTGCTGTTCTGCGGCAACGGTGGCAGCGCTGCCGATGCACAGCACCTGGCCGCTGAATTCTCCGGCCGTTTTTATAAAGACCGTGAACCGCTTTATGCAGAAGCCCTGCATTGCAATACGTCTTATATGACCGCTGTAGGCAACGACTATGGCTATGAACATGTATATGCCCGCATGCTGCGCGGCATGGGCCAGCCCGGCGACGTGCTGGTAGGACTTTCCACCTCTGGCAACTCCGCCAATATCCTCGAAGCCATGAAAGTGGCGCGGGAAAAAGGCATGACGATAGTGAGCTTCACCGGCGCCACCGGCGGCAAAATGAAAGATGGCAGCGACTACCTGATCAATATCCCTTCCACTGATACGCCCCGTATCCAGGAAGCCCACATCACGGTAGGCCACATCATCTGCGAAATAGTGGAAAATAACCTCTTTGGCGAATGAGTATGGAATGTATCGTACTGGCCGGAGGCCTGGGCACGCGCCTGCGCAGCGCCGTAGCCGACAAGCCCAAATGCATGGCGCCCATCGGCGATAAACCTTTTCTGTACTTCCTGTTACAATACCTGCACCAGCAAGGCATCCGCCATGTGGTGCTGTCACTCGGCTACCTGTCTGAACAGGTGATCGCCTGGTGCCGGCAAACACCACTGCCGCTACGTGTATCCTTCAGCGTGGAACAGGAACCACTCGGCACCGGCGGCGGCATCCTGCATGCCCTGCCGCTGCTGGAAGGCGATCAGCTGTTCATCGTCAACGGTGATACCTTCTTCGACGTGGACCTGCTGGCAATGGTCCGGTTCAACCGCAACAACCCAAGCCCGCTCACGCTGGCACTGAAGCCCATGCAGCAGTTTGACCGCTACGGCAGTATTGTGCTCAGCGCCGGCAATAAAATCGAGGCGTTCCGGGAAAAACAATACTGCGACCAGGGCCTGATCAACGGCGGCATCTACCTGACCAGCGCCGCTTTCCTTCAAAGCCTGTCCCTGCCGGTGAAATTCTCTTTCGAACAAACAGTACTCGAACCACAGGCCGCCCGGGGTAACCTCAATGGCTATATCAGCGATACCTATTTTATCGACATCGGTATACCGGAAGACTATAACAAGGCGATCGATCATTTTTCCAAAATATAGATATGTACCTTTTTCTTGACCGGGACGGTGTTATCAATGACGAAATAAAAGACGGGTACGTGCTCAATCCCGGCATGTTCCGCTTCAGCGAAGGCGTGCTGGAAGCCATGCCCCTGCTGTCCCAACGCTTTGAACGGATTTTTGTGGTGACCAACCAGCGTTGTATCGGACGGGGACTGCTCACCATTGACGGCCTGCAGGAAATCCATGCGCAAATGCTGGCCGCCATCCAACAGGCAGGTGGCCGGATAGACCACATCTATTTCTGCCCCGACGTGGAGAGCAACAGCCCATGCCGCAAACCCAACGCCGGCATGGCCACGCAGGCAAAAAACGATTTCCCGGAAATTGATTTCACCAAAGCCGTCATGGCAGGCAATACCCTCAGCGATATGCAGTTTGGCCGTAACGCCGGCATGCAGACCGTGTTTATCGCCTCTACCCTGCCGGACACGCCTTTTCCCCATCCGCTGATCGATAAAAAATATCCCGACCTGCTGCGGTTTGCACAAGACATACAATAATTTAAAGCCAGAACCGTATTATAGATATGATAAAAAAAATAATACTGTCACTGCTATTCCTTGTACCAACCGCCGGTATATGGGCGCAAAGGCCTGATGCTGCCGGCTATGCACGCCTGCGGAAAGATCAGGACACGTTGCAGCAGCTCAGCCGGGAAATATTCGCCGGGAAAGGCGACGCCGGCAGGGAAGCCGCGACCGAACAGTTTATCCCGGCACTGGTACGTGCCCTTAAAACACCTTACTCGTTCCGGTTTCCGTTCGACTCCCTGCGTACTGTGTCTATTCAATATCCGCAAGACAGCAGCTTCCGTATTTTCACCTGGGCCCTGGAAAGGGAAACAGGCTTCTACCGCCACTATGGCGCCATTCAGATGAATACGCCGGATGGCCAGCTGAAGCTGTTCCCGCTGTTTGATATATCCGATTATATCACGAATACGGACACTATCGCCGGCAACAAAGCCTGGTACGGCTGCCTGTATTATAACATCGTACAACGGCACTATTTTAACCAGGAGTATTACACGCTCTTCGGCTGGGACGCCAATAATCCCCGCAGCCAGAAAAAACTGGTGGAAATGCTCACCTTTAAAAAAGGCACTCCTGTTTTCGGCGGCCCCTTCTTCAGCTATGCGGAAGACTCCGTGCCCAAACCGACCCGGAACCGCTTTATCCTTGAATATAAAAAGGAAAGCACCGCCACGCTCAACTATAACAAGGAACTGGACATGATCGTATTTGATCACCTGATATCCGAAACCAATGAGCCGGCAAAAAAATACACCTACGTATCAGATATGGATTACGAAGGCTTTAAATGGAAAGGCGGGAAATGGACGCACGTCAACAAAATATTCCATGACGCTATTCCATTAGGTAAAGGCGCGCCGGTGCCACAACCGCTGGACCAGAAAAAGAAAAGCATGACCAACCCGCGTTCCGCAGAGGATTATCAAACGGAGCAAAACAACAAACAACCCGCGAAAAAGAAACAATAGCTATTTAGGGATTCGTTGATTTGCGATTTTTTGATTTTCGTGGATGATAATAAAAAAGAAGACCAAAGCGATTCACTCGCTTTGGTCTTCTTTTTTTATTCGCTCTGATGATTTCCGAAATCAAAAAATCGCAAATCAAAAAATCTCAACATTTAGAACAGCTCACCTTGCACCTGTGAGTCGTCATTCGGGTCGGGGTCTTCATCCTCTGACAACAACTCGGCACTGATGAGGTCTTCTCCTGCAATACGCGTACCTACTGTTCTCCAGCCGGTCACTTCCACAAATTCGGAGAGATCGATCTCTTCTTCTTCGGGGCTGCGCTTCTTGCCGGTTTTCAGCAACACCACCGGTTGTGTGTGAGTGGTCACCATTTCCAGGTAGTTGCCGTTGCCTTCCTTAATGAACAGGAATTTATTGTTTAAGGTCTGTGTTTCAATACGGAAACGTTTTACGTTGAACTGCTTTTTATCGGCGTCAAAGTAAATAGCCGTTACTATTTTTTCCGGGTTGAATTTCTCGATATACACCACATCATTGGATTCATAACGGTTGGTGAGCTCAAAGTTTGTCAGCTCATAAGTGCCGTTTTTGAATGCCACGAATATTTTATCGTCACCTTCAAAGCTGCCGATGTACACGCCTCTTTCTTCTGTATTCAGGCGGCCTGTTTCTGAATCGTACCAGATTTTCTGGCCGGCCAGGGTGGACACGCCTTTCTCTTTGAATTTCACGCCACGGATCGGGTATTTGGTCACCTGGTTGCCCATAGAGCTACGGCCTTTGATGGCAATGGTTTCAAAGAACAGGTCAAATTCCTTGTTACGGGCAGAGCAGTTTGGGCTCAGTTTGATAGTGACCACTTCCGCTTCCCCGTTCGGGTTGGCAGAGAAATAGTGGACCTTGGAATTTTTCTCTCCTTTATGTGCCAGGTCATATTCTTTGTCACGGGTAACACCGGTAACGTTGAAGCGTTTGGCGTAGCTTACGCCTGTTTTACCTTCCACATAAATCATGTTGTAGGTAGTGCGTTCATCGTTCTTGCGGAACACGTCCACATGAATGATATCCTTGCCCACAAAGGTTTTGTCGGCCACTTTGGTGACCATCATTTTACCATCGCGGCGGAATACGATGATATTGTCGAGATCGGAGCAGTCAGCCACAAACTCGTCTTTCTTGAGGGACGTGCCGATGAAGCCGTCCGCACGGTTTACGTATATCTTGGTATTGGCGATGGCCACCTGTTGTACCTGGATGGTATCAAAGGTCTTAATTTCCGTTTTACGTTCGCGGCCTTTGCCGTATTTCTTCTGCAGTCCTTCATAGTAGGACACAGCGTAGTCCACCAGGTTTTGCAGGTCGTTTTTCACCTGTTTGATGTCTGCTTCGAGGCCTTTGATCTGTTCGTTCAGTTCATTGATATCGAGGCGGTAAATACGGCGTACAGGCTTCTCCGTGAGTTTCACAATATCTTCGCGGGTAATGTCGCGTTTCAGTTGTTTTTTATACGGAGCGAAACCTTTATCGATCGCATTCAGCACTGTTTCCCAGTCTTTATGCTTTTGTTCCAGTTCCTTGTAAATTCCTTTTTCAAAGAAGATTTTTTCAAGGGAGGTGTAATGCCATTTGTCCTGGAGTTCTGCCAGCCTGATTTCCAGTTCCTGTCTCAGCAGTTCTTTGGTGAAGTCGGCAGATGCTTTCAGCAGTTCGGAAGCGGTCAGGAAGTGTGGTTTATCATCAACGATCACGCAGGCGTTGGGTGAAATGGATATTTCACAGTCCGTAAATGCGTAGAGCGCGTCGATGGTGATGTCCGGAGAGATGCCGGGCGCCAGCTGCACTTCAATTTCCACTTCAGCGGCGGTATTGTCCACCACTTTACGGATTTTGATTTTGCCGCTGTCGTTTGCTTTTACAATAGACTCCATCAGCTGGGTGGTAGTGATGCCATAAGGCACGTCTTTGACCAGCAGCGTCTTTTTATCTTTCTCCTCGATGTGCGCGCGTACCCTTACCTTACCGCCGCGTTTGCCGTCGTTATAGGCGGCCACGTCGATCATACCGCCAGTAGCGAAGTCGGGGAACAGTTCAAATTTCTTTCCTTTAAGATATTTGATGGAAGCGTCTATCAGCTCATTGAAGTTGTGCGGCAATATTTTGGTGGACAATCCCACCGCGATACCTTCGGCGCCCTGTGCCAGCAGCAGCGGGAACTTCATCGGCAGGGCCAGCGGTTCGTTTTTACGGCCGTCATAGCTCAGCTGCCAGGTAGTCGTTTTGGGATTAAAAGCCACGTCCAGTGCGAACTTGGAGAGGCGTGCCTCGATGTACCTTGCCGCCGCCGCATCATCGCCGGTGCGCACATCGCCCCAGTTACCCTGCGTGTCTATCATCAGGTCTTTCTGGCCGAGGTTTACGATGGCATCGCTGATGGAGGCGTCGCCATGCGGATGGTACTGCATGGTTTGCCCGATCACGTTGGCCACTTTATTAAAACGGCCGTCGTCCATTTCTTTCATGGCATGGAGGATACGGCGCTGTACGGGTTTCAGCCCGTCTTCCACGCTGGGTACGGCGCGCTCCAGGATTACATAGGATGCATAGTCCAGAAACCAGCTTTCATACATGCCACCCACGTGGGTGATATTATGCAGCGATTCGTCTGATGTTGTATTTTCAATATCCATGTATAATACGCTTACTATTTTTCGATAAACATTTTTTCAAGATCTGTTCTCCAGACACGTACGCTGTCTTTCTGTACATCGGCCATGGAGTTCAGTTCTATAAAGCAGCAGTCCGTTTCCGCGATCAGCTGGTGCCATACGTTGACAGGCACTTCCACGCGGGCCGGCGCCACTACTTCGATGGTACGGATTTCATCTCCTCCTACCGGGCACCAGTGGATCAGCGCTTTACCGGTGAGCAGGAACATGATCTCCGGATTTTTGTTGTCGCTGATGCCGGTATGGTAATGCTGGCCGCTGCTGCTGCCGGCATGCCGGTAACAGAGCATAAATTCCCCGGTGCGGGTACAGTCCCAGAGATAGTTGCTTCCCCGGTCGTCTTCCCCGGCGAGAGACAGGGTGGTTACTTTTATCATTCCGTTACAGGATTTGCAGTGTTATTGTCTTCTCCCGGCAGCTTCACTTCAAAGTCACGAATTGTTTTCAGGTCTCCTTTGCTTTCCACTTTACCCTCTTTCACCAGTTCTTTCAGGCGCCATCCCAGGAATTGGTCCATCACCGGATATTTCAGTTTACCGGTAACCTGTTGTACCACACGCCACGCTTTGACAAACTCTTTACCGGTTTGTGCCAGCAGCTCCTTGTCATAAAACAGCGTAGGCTCTCCCTTGATTTTTTTTCCGCCTTCCAGCATCCGGATACCGGCGTTTTCATTCATAAGGCGGTGCCACTCTTCCCCGTCCAGTTCAAACTCCGCGAGGGAGATAGCCCTGGCGAGTTTTTTTGCTTTAAGATATTCTTTAGGCAATATCTGGTGCAGATGGGTAGGATAAAAAACAGCGCCTTTTTCATTGAGGAAAGGCAGGTTGTTCAGGTAGATGATATAGATGCGGCCTGCGAAATCATACAGCTGGCTTACCAGCCAGTAATAACCGCATACATCGCGGGCATTCTGACCTGCCCATATCCATACTTCGAGGTCCTGCTCTTCTTTCAGTTGTGTTTTCAGGGCTTTCAGCCTGTCTGCGTCACCGGGCGCTTCTTCCACGGCCGGCACTGCAGGAGCTTCCTGCCCGGTTGTTTCCGGTGTTAACTCCGGTTGCTGCACCGGCGCCTGCGGAACAGCCGCCAGCTGTAGCCACCACTGGCGACGGTTGGCTTGTCCTTCTTTGGTGTCCAGTATAAACAACGGGCCAACAGACAGGTCGTCTTCAAAGCAAAGCAGTTCGCCCTGCATTTTTTCGTCCATGTTGACGGCTTCTGTCAAAACCGGTACAGATGCCTCGCCAAACACAATGTGTAAAAGCCCCATCTTCGTTTATTTAAATTTCTTCTTCAATCAGGTCCTTTTCGTACCGCAGGTTGTTGATGATGAATTCCTGTCTGGCCTGGGTGTTTTTGCCCATGTAGTATTCCAGTAACTTCTGGATGTGAATGTCTTTAGACAGGATGATCGGCTCTATGCGGATATCATCACCAATGAAGCGGCCAAATTCGTCCGGGGAAATTTCACCCAATCCTTTAAACCGGGTGATCTCTGGTTTGTTCCCCAGCTTTTTCACCGCTTTCTGTTTCTCCTCTTCGGAATAACAGTAAATGGTTTGCTGTTTGTTGCGTACGCGGAACAGCGGTGTCTCCAGGATATATACGTGCCCGTTTTTCACCAGGTCAGGGAAAAACTGCAGGAAGAAAGTCAGTATCAGCAGGCGGATGTGCATACCGTCCACGTCGGCATCGGTAGCTACCACGATGTTGTTGTAGCGCAGCCCTTCCAGCCCCTCTTCAATATTGAGGGCGTGTTGCAGCAGGTTGAACTCCTCGTTTTCGTATACGATCTTCTTGGTGAGGCCGAAACTGTTCAGCGGTTTACCCCGTAAGCTGAACACCGCCTGTGTTTCCACGTTGCGGGATTTGGTGATGGAACCGCTGGCGGAATCACCTTCCGTAATGAAGATGGTAGTTTCCAGTCGTTTTGTTTCCAGTTCAGCTTTCTCTTTGCCGGTAAATTCATCGTTGAGGTGAAAACGGCAGTCACGCAGTTTGCGGTTATGCAGGTTGGCTTTTTTCGCTCTTTCGTTGGCCAGTTTTTTAATGCCGGCCAGTTCTTTCCTTTCGCGTTCGCTTTGCTCGATGCGTTTTTTCATGGCATCGGCCACAGCGGGATTGCGATGCAGGAAGTCGTCCAGGTGTTTGGACAGAAAGTCCAGTATAAACGCCTTGACAGAAGGACCGCCTTCAAATACCACCTGGGAGCCCAGTTTGGTTTTGGTCTGTGATTCGAACACCGGTTCCTGTACCCGAACGGAAACAGCCGCACAGATGGATGACCGGATATCGGTGGCTTCGTAATCTTTTTTGTAGAAGTCACGTACCGTTTTCACGAAAGCCTCACGGAAAGCCGCCAGGTGCGTACCGCCCTGGGTAGTATGCTGACCGTTGACGAAGGAATAGTATTCCTCACCGTATTGGTTTTCGTGGGTGATGGCCACTTCAATGTCTTCTCCTTTCAGGTGGATGATGGGATAGCGCAGGTCTTCCTCGTTGGTTTTACGCTGCAGCAGGTCCAGCAGACCGTTTTTGGAGAGATATTTTTTCCCGTTGAAATTCACTGTCAGGCCGGCATTCAGGAAGCAGTAGTTCCAGATCTGGTTTTCCAGGAATTCTGGGATGAAACGATAGTTTTTGAAAACAGTATCGTCCGGTGTAAAGGTCACCAGTGTCCCGTTGGGTTCAGAAGTAGCGGTTTCCTTGTGTTCCTTGATCAGTACGCCACGTTCAAACTCTGCCACTTTCATGCGGCCATCACGCACTGACTGCACGCGGAAATAGCTGGAGAGGGCATTCACCGCTTTGGTACCCACCCCGTTAAGGCCTACAGATTTCTGAAAGGCCTTGCTGTCGTATTTGGCGCCGGTATTGATCTTACTCACCACATCTACTACCTTGCCCAGCGGAATGCCACGACCAAAGTCGCGCACAGTCACATTGTGCTCGGTCACTTTCAGGTCTATCTGCTTGCCAAAGCCCATGGTATGCTCGTCGATACAGTTGTCGGCCACCTCCTTCAGCAGGATGTAAATGCCGTCGTCCATGCTGGAACCGTCGCCCAGCTTACCGATGTACATACCTGGACGGAGCCGGATATGCTCCCGCCAGTCCAGTGACCGTATGGAGTCTTCCGTATAGGAAGCAAATAGATCTTTGTTATCCGTCTTATCCGTGTTTGCCATATTATATTAAAGTTTCCTAAATATTTATTTTCCTAGGGTTTAAAAAGCTGCTGCAAGGATACTAAATCTTTTAGCAAAATCCGATTGCTGGCAAAAATAAAGGATTCAGTGAATCATCCCAAGTATTAGTTATACAATATGTCTAGATTATTAATTATCAATGTATTGATCATGTTAATTTTTGGGGTAAGAAGGGGCACATCTATATATTATCATATTTTTCCATTGGGTTATTCAATAATTTCTATAAAAAATATTTTTTATTTAAATAATTCATTATATTTACTCAAGACACACACATTTATTGAAAACATCCTAACCTATGTCCTTATGAAAACACTTTTTATCATTCTCGTTTTAATCGCCCTGGTCGCGGCAGTTATCGCAACTTACATGATTCGCCGGGAACAGGAAAACAATATCGGTAATAAATTCCTCCGCCTCATCCGGAAATTTGATTCCTGGCAAATGATGCGGTAATCTGTCACCCACAGCAAGGTCTTTCTACATTACTATCAGCAAAAGAGCATCAGTCTGGCTATCGCCTTCAGAGGAGTGTCATGTTTTTGTACACAGGGAAAAATTATTTAACCATACAATCCCATCCTATGAAAACTGGTCTGTTATTCAAAACGGCATGTCTTATCATTGCCGCAGTGGTACTCTGTGCTCACTTGTTGCGCAAACACGCAACGAAGTAAAGAACTATAAAGGGCGTACGGGAAAGTCTTAAAGGGGCTTTCCCATACGCCCAATTTTATTTGACCGGTAAATCACCTTTACCTGTAACTTCTACATCCCGTCTTCGTTTTAATATACTCACCCGATCATTGTCAAGATCGTTCCCTCACTTCTGGTATTCCACTGGAAAAGTATATTATTAAATCAATACACATATCTAACAAATTATAAAACAAACATTTAGAATATTTAACTTATTTTCTCTAGCTTTGCCGCGAATTTATCGCAAGCCTGACATGAGTAAAGTCCTTTTCACTTTTCCTTTAAATCCGATAGAAAAAACCAGCGGCGCACAAACCCGTGTAATTACGTTGCTACAGTATTTTAAGGAACGGGGCATGGAGGTTGATTTTTTTTCGCTGACCGACTATTGGGGCGTGACCTCAGCGGAAAATATCAAAGCATTCAAAGAAAGCGGACAAGTCAGGAACGCATGGTTTTATCCCAGAAAACCGGCCAAGAAAAATTTCCTTCAATACTTTTTCTCGTATAAAATACCCAAACTGCTGCACCGTGTAAAAGGCGCAATCCCTAACCACGTAAGCCCTTATCTACAGGAGAAATTCAACAACATACTGGAACAATACCAGTACGATTATATCATTGTCAGTTATGCTTACTGGGCTGACCTTATAAAAGACAACCCACGCATAGGAAATGCCGTTACTATCGCCGACACGCACGATCTGCTGGCCGCGCAACACCAACACGACAAAGGCGTGGAACGTGGCATAGCATTGGGTGACGAATTAAAAAGATTATCGCGGTTCGACCAGGTTTGGCTATGCTCTCCGGAAGAAAACTATTTCTTCAGCCAGTTCCTGAAAAACCAGGTGAAATATATTCCGACCATGGTGGAAGAACCGGCGAATATAAAAAAGGATGTTCCCGTGAAATACGACCTGATCTATGTAGCCTCGCATAACCCGCACAATCTTGCGGCGGCTGACTGGTTCTTCAAACAGGTATTTCCCTTGATTCCTGGCCACGTCACGCTTTGTGTGGTCGGATCGATCTGCCGTTTTATTCCTGGTGGCCATAAAAATATTACGCTGGTACCGTTTGCAGAAGACCTCAGCGAATATTACCTGGCGTCGAAAGTAGTGATATGTCCTATGCTTTCCGGAACCGGCGTGAAAATAAAAGTGGTGGAAGCCATGTTATTCGGACTGCCTGTTGTATGTAACGAAAGAGGCATGGACGGACTGCCGGACAAAAACAATTGCGGCTGCCTCGTAACACAGGACCCGCGCGAGTTTGCCGGTTATATACTGAAATTGCTGGAAGACAAGGCCTTTCATGCAACACAAAGCGAACTGAGTGCCGCTTCCTTCAGGAATAATTTCGCAGCAGCCAACGTATACAAAAAACTGGACAAAGCACTCAACTACACCAGCGCCAACTAACACTCATCTTGTAAAATCACCATCAGCATGGCTAAACAGCAACGCGTTTTATACTTCTTCCCTTATAATCCTATCGGCAGGCAAAGTGGCGCCCAAACCCGGGCCATCACCCTTCTCCGGTATTTTAAGAGCAGGGGCATGAAAGTAGACCTGGTGTCCCGCCAGGGCGACTGGGAGAAAATTACACCTGAAGAAATGGACATGGTGAGAAACAGCGGGTTTGTAGAAAATGCCTGGTTCTGGTCCCGTAAGCCACCCAAAAAAAATCCGCTTGTTTACTTTTTCCAGTACAAGTTGCCGCACATGCTGTTCAACCGCAAGCTCAACCCCATAAAAGGTGGCCTGCCCAACCTGGTGAATCTGCACCTGCGCAGGGAATTCGACAAACTGCTTCAGCAAAATAAATATGACTATATCATTATCTCCTATGCCTATTATGCAGATCTGATCAAAGACAACCCATTTATCAACGGTGCCTGCACCATCATGGACACGCATGACCTGATGGCCTCACAACACCAGCTGGATAAAAACGTGAACGTAGGCGCCGCCCTCGGAGATGAGATCAGAAGACTTTCCCTGTACGACCAGATATGGGCCTGTTCGGGTGAGGAGAATTATTTTTTCAGCCAGTTCATTCGGAAAGAAACGCTCTACATCCCTACCATGGTGGAAGAGCCAAGGCAAGACGATGGCCGGACAGAAAAGAAATACGATATTATCTATGTGGCATCAGATAATGAAAACAATAAAAAATCAGCCGCCTGGTTTTTTGATAAGGTATACCCCTTATTGCCACAGTCGTACCGCCTTTGCATCATAGGCAAGATCAATGCACATATTCCACAAGGCCTCAGTAATGTAACTTGTCTTCCATTCGTGGAAGACCTGAGCGATTATTACCTGGCTTCGAAAGTAGTGATATGTCCTATGTTGGCCGGCACCGGCGTCAAAATAAAAGTACTGGAAGCTTTCTCTTACGGCAAGCCCGTTGTTTGTAACGAGAGGGGACTGGACGGGCTGCCGGAAAAAACCGACAATGGCTGCCTCGTATCAGAAAGCCCTGCCGGGTTTGCAGATCACATCACCCGCCTGCTGACCGATCCCGCACTGTTTGCAGAACAAAGTGCATGGAGCGCCGCCTCTTTCAGGAAAACATTTGCAGCAGAAAAAGTGTACCAACGAATTGATGCCGCTTTAAAGGTTAACCAGCCATAAAATATTTCAGCATGCCATCTCCGCTAGTAACAGTCATCATACCGGTCTATAACCTCGCTCCATATCTGGAAACCACCATCCAGTCGCTGGTGGGGCAAACCTATCCCAATACGGAGCTGCTCTTTGTGAATGATGGTTCTACGGACAACTCAGCGGAGATACTCAAGGCCGCAGCGGAGAAATACCCGAATATCAGGTCCCTGCACCAGGAAAACGCAGGACAGGGTGCCGCCCGGAACAACGGGCTGGATAACGCCACCGGCGAATTCGTCCTCTTCCTGGATGGCGACGACTGGCTGGACCCCGTCACCCTGGAACGGGCAGTGGAAGCGGCGTTGAAGGAAAACGCAGACATAGTTTGTTTTGGCTACAAAAGCGTAAAAAAGCAAGCCGATGGCAAGCTGGAAGAACTGTATAAATTTGAATACGACCCGGCTGTCTTCCATGAAGACCTCGTTTCCTGTTTTCTTGCGGAAAACACCGTGAGGAAAGATGCAGTGAACACCGCCACACTGGGCAAGCTGTACAAACGCTCACTGATCGAAACACATCATATCCGGTTCCGTCAACGTATTTTCGAAGACTCCCCTTTTATGCTGGAAGCGGTTTATCACGCTACCAGGCTGACCTGTATCAGCGGTTATTTCTACTACTATCTTCAAAGGGGAACAGAAGGAGAAGCGTCTACCATGAACAGCGGTTTCAGGGCAGATAAAGTAGCGCTCTTTTATCAGGCAGACCAGCAAATGAAATCATTTCTTCTTTCCAAAGGGGTATGGTCCAGGTACCGCAATGATTTCAGCCGTTACCATAATGCCCGTGTGATTATTTACGGTGGTTATTTCGAATTGTACCGGTACAGCCATGCTGCTACAAAAGAAGCATACCGCGCCTTTATAAAATTGCTGCAAAAACACAGTGCAGACCTGGGATGGGAAAGAGCTTCCCTCTTCAAGACCTACAGAAAAAGAGTCCCTGTTCTTCATATCGGCTTATTCCTGAGCAGGATCAGTCCGCGACTGGCTGACCGTTACTTCAGGACTTATGAAAAAAAATACGCGTTCGACCGGCCCTCATCCGGTAATTGACAAGGCTGCGTCCAGGCGTTTGGAAACTTCTTCAGCGGAGAAACATTGCAGAAAAGTATTCTTCGCCATCTCACACTGCTTTTTATAGAAATCATGGTCCTGCAAAAGCTGCTCTACGAATTGTGCAAACTGGCCGGGCGTTTCAGCCACCAGGCAACCGTTATTGCTTTTAAACGGTAAGCCGTCCGTTCCTCTTTCCGTACATACTACCGGCAGGCCGTGCGACAGGGCTTCCACCACTTTTACCTTCACGCCTGTTCCCTCCAGCATGGGTGACAAAGCCACACGCGCATTGACATACATCGTTTCCAGGTGCTGAACGTAGGGAACGAGTGTTACATTTGGCAGGTCTTTGGGCACATGGGCGGTAATGGTGCCTACCACTGCCAGCCTGATATCAGGAGACAGCAATGGATACACTTCATTGAAGAACCAGGCGGCCGACATAATATTTTTAGCGTTGTCACTGGCTACATACACAAGATCATATTCCGGCGTCGTCTTGCTGCTGACGGGTATGGGATCAGGCAGCATCATGGGAATGTATTTTACGCGGTCGCCAAGAAACTGGGAGAAGAAATAACTCTCTTCCGGCGAAATGGCCCATACCTGGTCATAAAGCTCCAGGCGCCTTAACTCATCGCCCAGCGCCACGCTTACGTCAAACCCCGGCTCATGCTGGAGCAGCGAGGATTCCAGGTCATGTGTATCTATGATGGTCAGCGATTTGGCAGCAAGGGGATTTTTATAGATCAGGTCGGCCCAGAAAGCGTAGCTGATGATAATATAATCGTAATGCTTCCGGGAAAGCACTTCATTGAACTGCTGCTGCAGATGTAAAGTCACGCGGTTAAGAATCCCTCCTTTCGGACTGGTCTTCCTGATTAATGTTTTGTTCGGGAGTTTATATCCAAAAAAATAAGAAACGGGATTTCCTTTCTTCGGTTTTCTTTCCAGCAGGTATACTTCATTTACCAGGCCTGTTGCTTTCAACCCGGTGATCCCTTCATCAGTAAACGTACCCCAGTGTTTTTCAGATACAAAATCGACTTCCAGGTTTCTTTTTTTGAAATATTCCAGGAAACCTAAAGCCCTGGTCACATTGCCTGCATTTTTCGCCAGTGGGTTGACCGGAAAGTAGAACAATAATCGCTTCACTTATAAAAAATTAAAACGTATGGTCTTTATAACATAATGACAGAGTCGATCTTCGACACTTCCTTGTAATAGCTGATCACTTCTTCTTCGTTCTGCACCAGCAGCTTTATGGTAAATGACCTGTATTTCCCGTTAGATGAATTGATGGCAGTGATCTCCGCCGGAGTACCGGCAAACACCGATTTCAACGCGGCGATCTTTTCTTCCTCCGCCTTCACGATAAACTTAAAGGTATAAATTGTAGGAGAGACGATAGACTGTTGCAATAACGTCCGAAAATTCTCATATGGATCTCCGCTCAAGTTGGCATCCCTGTTCTCTTCAATTGCCATTTTCTGTGTTTATTAATTACCAAACCTGCAAATTAACCAATTTTAGGCGCTTACAGCCAACACATTAATAATAAAATGATATTATCATGTAAAAGTTATTTCATGAATAGTTTTCCGCAGGATAGTATATTAGAAATACGGGAGACAGATGAAGACTGGGGCGTAACTATCGTTTAAATAAAATTGAGCGGGCCTGAAAGCCTTAGTGGCTTCAGGCCCACCCCTGATATGTTTAGCGGTTGTAGTATTTGTTTACCGCATCAGTCCTGCTACGGACATGCAGTTTCTCATAAATATTATGAACGTGCCTTCTTACTGTTTCTATACTGATAAACAGATTGCTGGCAATTTCCTTATACAGGAAACCTTTGGACAACTGGTCCAGAATTTCTTTTTCACGCGTGGTCAGTGCTTCCAGAGCCGGATTAGGTTTGGCTTGTTTCTGAAAAAAGGCCACTACCCTTCTGGCAATCTGCGAGCTCATAGGCGAACCGCCTTCATGCAGGTCCCTGATGGCTTCCAACAGCTCACCGGGAGAGGTTTTTTTGAGGATGTACCCACTTGCACCGGCTTCCAGTGCCATGAAAATTTTGTCGTCATCTTCATATACAGTGAGCATCATAAACTGCATATCCTGGTACTCTGCTTTCAACCGGGCAATACATTCAATACCGTTCATCCCACCGGGAAGATTAAAATCCATCAGTACTACGTTGGGCAGCAATTGAGGGATTTGCTCCAGTGCGGTTTCTGCATTATTGAAGGTGCCAACACAGGCATAACCGTCAGAACCATTAATCAGCAATTCCATAGCCGTGCGGATATCATGGTTATCTTCTACTATCGCAATAGAAATGATGTCCATGTTATCCTGGGACTTCTTCTTTGAGTATACCGTCATGTTTATAGGAATTATAACACTTAAATGTTACTTAAAACAAATGTATGTTAATTTAGTGGGATATCGAGAAAAACTATTGTCCCATTGTTGGAAGTGATATCTGCATTACCTCCCACTGCCATCATCCGCTTCTGAATATTTTTCAAGCCATTGCCAAACAAACGGACTTTCTCCTGGTCAAACCCTTTGCCATTGTCTTTGATCATGATCGTCATGTTTTTATGCATTTTCACTTCTATGATTACCTCACTGGCCTTGGCATGTTTCATCACATTATGCAATGATTCCTTTACGGCCAGATAAATGTTCCGCCGGGTACCGCCGCTAAGTTTGATGTCCGGGATAACTTCAGGGAAGAAAAACTGATGCGAGATGTGCGCATGCTCCAGGAAATCGGCAGCAAAACTGCGCATATACGCGATCAGATTGGCCAGGGAATCATTGGAGGAATTCATCGCCCAGATGATTTCACTCATCTTGTCGATCATCTCCCCGGCGGTTTCACTGATTCGCTCAATCTCTTTCGTTTGTGATGTATCCGGTATCTTTCTTTTGGCTATTTCGCTCAGCAGCCTGATCGTGGACAAACCAGACCCCAAATCATCGTGCATGTCACTGGAAATACGCGCCCGCTCCTGATCTACTGCCTGCTCCTTTTCCAGTTTCAGCTTCTCATGCCTTATTTTATAATCAAGATACAACGTAGAAAAATAATATGCAATGCCTAACAGCAACAACAACAATAAAAATCTAAACCACAACGATTGCCAGAACGGTATCCTGATCTGTATCTCCAGCATGGTAGGCGTGGTATTCCAGCTGTCATCATTGTTAGAAGCCTTTACTTTAAATACATAACTGCCCGGATGAAGGTTCGTATAACGCGCCATCCGGAACGCGCCGGCTTCCACCCAGTCTTCATCGGCACCCTCCAGCTTATACTGCACCTTGTTTTTCAATGGATTGGTATATTCCAGCGGCACAAACTCTATGGCGATCGTATTCTGATTATATGGCAGCTCTACCCGCTTCAGCAGTGATATCGCCGTATCTGACTCATAGGGCTTGTCCAGCACTTCCATCCTGCGGATGATCACCTTGGAATTGAAAGGGTTTTTCCGGAAATCTTTCGGATAAAAACCATTTACGCCACGGGTACCGCCAAAAAACAACTCACCGTCAATCGACTTATAAAAGGCGCCGGTATTGAACTCGTTGGATTGCAGCCCGTCTTCATGATTAAACGTGGTGATCTCCTTGGTTACCGGATTGATCTGTGTAACACCTTTGTTGTGGCTCACCCAGATACGGTCTTTATCATCCAGTAACACGCCGTACATGTAGTCATTGATCAGTTTCGGATAGTCGTAACTGTTATAATGTGTTTTTAACCGCTCCGAAGCATCGTATACAAACAGCCCCTTATTGGTGGCTATCAGCAGCTCTTTATGCGGGGTTTTGTTGATCCCCTTTACTGTAGTGCCTTCCGGCAGCCGCACATACCGCCAGTGCGAATCAGCCAAATGTTTGATATACAAGGCAGACTTGGTCCCCACATATTGATTGCCCATATGGTCTTCAAAGTAGGTGGTCAGCAATTCGTCCTGGAAGTCATGTACCACAGACACGGTATAATCAAACCCGCCATGTTCTTCAAAACGCAACAGGTAACGGCCGTAATTAAAATACAACTCCCCGTTGGCACGCTTGAACAGGAAAGGGAACGGATCTTTCTGCGGCGGCAGTTTTAACGCCTCCACTTTGGCGGTAAGGTCCCGGAAGCCTTTGGTCTGTACATTGAACAATCCGATATGCATCCCGGCAAAATGCAGCCACAGATGTTCAAAATTTTCACGGCAGATAGCGCCCAGATCGTTGCCCGGGAACTTATGCGGGTATAACTCATTGCTGATACGTTCAAGGAACTTGCCCTGGTCCCCGTAGATGTTGAGCCCGTCACGCATCAGGCCTACATACAGTTTGCCGTCATCGTGCTTATATACCGCCTGCACCATGTTGTGAGAAATATAAGGAGAACGGTACAGGTTGAACACCTTTTTATGCGGGGAATATTTCTTCAGTCCGTCTCCGTCTGTACCCACCCACATATTATCAGAACCATCGCGGTAGAGATAGCTGACAAGGTTAAAAGAGCGTGTTTCAAATGTATTGAAGCTGACAATATGCCGGATAATTTCATTGCGGGCGATGCTATAGATAAGAATACCGTCTGTTCCGCCGATCCAGGCGTTGCCTTCATGATCGATCTCCATCACATTGGGCGTAAATTCATCGCCCCATTCATTGCGGTAATCATAGCTCAGGTCGCTGAATTTGTTCCGGCGCTTGTTGAATACGATAACGTGGCCTTCACTGACGATCAACAGGGAATCCGCGTTCAGGTCACGCATGATAGGGCTTTTGCCCACACCCGGCAGACAGTAGGTTTGCAACCGCAATGTTTTAATGTCCAGTGCCAACAGCTCTCCTTCGTCGCCGCTCATCCAGATGGTATTACCGTCTTTCAGCAGCGCGGAGGGGATGATGCCCATACGTTGAAACTGGGACGGGTACAGGATAATACGGCGGATCGCGTAGGTACTGTCATCCAGTACGTACAGCCCTTTCATGGGCCGCCACACCCAAAGGCTCCGGGTAGCGGTGTCTTCCCCCAGTATCCTGAATTTGACATTGGCATCCCGTTCCTGTGCATTCACATTGGAGGTGTCTACCAATACGGTGCGGAAATTATTGCGGTATTTATCGTAGAGGCTGATACCATTATTATGGGCCAGCAACAGCTGATGTCGGCTGTCACGATAGAATGAGTATCCTTTGTATCCTTTCAGGTCAAACCGGTTGATCACCGCCCGGTTACCATTGCTGCCGCGTGGTACCAGTTCTCCTTTCCCCTCTCCCGCCCTTAGCTGGGAGCTGGGCTTGTAACGGTATTCGTTGAAAGTGTACCCGTCGAAACGGTTGATGCCATCACGGGTGGCAATCCAGAGAAACCCCTGGTCATCTTGCGTGATATCAAAAACAGTGCTTTGGGAAAGCCCGTCATTTACGCTGTAGCTGTCAAAAATATACGGCTTCTCCTGCGCATATAGCATGCTGGTACCCAACAGAAGGGCGCATAGGCTCAGGTGAAAAAGTTTTTTCAAGTGGCGGGAATGAAGCACGCTGATTTAGTTATTGACAGTAAGCTGGTTTAGGCTGTTTTTGCAAATATATAATTCTGCGCCACACTTTCTAGCTATTTTGTATTTTTCTTGCGGTTTAACAGATTGGAAATAAATATTATAATTAATGTCCATACTTTCTCACTACAGGCAACTTCCGTTTTCCATTGCCTTCCGGTTGATGATTTTCGCGAAGCGAATGCTGCCCTCCAGCCTCCTATTATGGATGCTGACAATCCCATGCCTCAAGGCATCGGCACAAAACGGCCAACCTTATTCAATACATGTACTGGAGGCGCATCCGCCCCTGAAAAGCATACGTGGCCTTAGCGCCGTTACAGACGATGTTGTATGGGCCTCCGGCACGGGCGGCATGGTAGGACGCAGCATCAATGGAGGCGACACCTGGGAATGGCATCAGGTAAAAGCCTGCGACAGCTGCGACTGGCGCTCCCTTTATGCCTTCAATGACCGGAAAGCGGTGGTGATCAATGCCGGAGAACCGGCACATGTATTCCTTACCGAAGACGGTGGCCAATCCTGGCAACAGGTGTACTTCAACGCCACGCCTGGTATCTTCTTTGATGCTGTGGCATTTTATAACGATCAGGAAGGCATCGCTATTGGCGACCCGCTGCAACAACATTTTGCCATGCTCCGCACACACGATGGTGGCCACACCTGGCAACAGGATACACCGGCGCAATCTCCCGAAGCGCTTGCCGGCGAATCTATTTTCGCTGCCAGCGGTACCAGTCTCATTGCCCGCAATGGGCTGACCGTCTTCGTTACCGGTGGCACTGTGTCGCGCTTCCATCAGCTGTCCGGTACCCGCTGGAACAGCAGGCCGCTGCCATTGCTGCAGGGACAAGCCAGCACAGGCGCCTTTTCTGTGGCATTCCTGAACAACCGCACCGGCATCGTGGTGGGCGGTGATTACAGGCAAGACACTATTCGTCAACAAAACTGTCTGCTTACCGGCGATGGCGGCCGTACCTGGTCCGCCCCCGTAACGGCGCTCGGCGGTTTCAAGTCCGCTGTTGCCTGGCTCACGCCGCAAATACTGGTGGCCACTGGCACCTCCGGCACGGATATTTCTACGGACGGTGGTAAAAACTGGCAGAAGATTGGAGAAGGATTTCACTGCGCGGCAAAATCGGGAAATGGAAAACGCCTATTTTTGGCGGGCAAATCCATCGCGCGTTTGGAAAAGGTAGAATAAGAAACGGGGAACCCAAAACACCAAATAAAAAGGTGCTCCTGGAAAGGCGCACCGGAAAAATAGGTTAAAGCAAAAAGTACATTTACCATATGAAGTTACTAACTAATCAAGTCAATTTTCACTCTTTTTTGTCAAACGAGTGATTTAAATCGTAAACGCAGGAATTATCGCATCTAACGCGAATGTCTGTACTACTCTGATTTTTTTATGTAATTTAAGACCATGCAACAGCCGGGAAAATTAATCCGGTAATAACACAGGCTGTTGCCCGTGATTCACAAAAAGAGACTATGCAAGTTGAAACCTCGTCCAGTAAATACGGTATTAAACATTACCCTGATGCTATCCGGGAATGGAAGAAAGAAGGAAACTATTTTTGTTTTTATACCAGCGAAACCATTTTGGAAGTAAGGGTGATCGCAGACAAGATCATCCGTTTCCGTTACGCTGCTGACGGCACTTTCCAGCGTGATTTTTCCTACGCTACCAGCGATACCCTCGAAGAATCCCCCATCTCCTTTGGCATTAAAGAATGGGAGGAAACATTTGAAATATATACCGACGTCCTGAAAGTATTCATTGCCAGGGACAATCTTCGTATCACCATCACCGATAAAGACGGGAAGGTGATCAATCAGGATGAAATGGGCTTCCACTGGCAGCACTATCTGCAAAAAGGCGGTAAAATCGTTTATTGTAGCAAGCTCGTCCAGGAAGATGAATGTTTTTACGGTCTCGGTGACAAGCCCACAGACCTGAACCTTCGCGGCAAGCGCCTCGAAAACTACGGCACCGACGCCTACGGTTACCAGAAAGACACCGACCCGCTGTACCGTAACATTCCCTTCTATTACGGGCTGCACAACGGTATCGGGTATGGTATCTTCTTCGACAATACTTTCCGCACCATCTTCGACTTCGGCAAGGAACGGGAAGACGCCTGCAGCTTCTGGGCCCGCGGCGGCGAAATGAACTACTATTTCATCTACGGTCCCGAACTGCTGGATGTTGCCGCCACTTACACCCGCATCACCGGTACGCCTGAACTGCCGCCCCTGTGGACGCTCGGCTACCATCAGTGCCGCTGGAGCTATTACCCCGATAAACGGGTGCGGGAAATTGCCGCAGAATTCAGAAACCGCCGCATTCCCTGCGATGTCATCTACCTCGACATCGACTATATGGAAGGCTTCCGCTGCTTTACCTGGAACAAAGAATATTTCCCTGATCCTGCAGGACTTATCAGAGACCTGGCAGCACAAGGCTTTAAAGTAGTGGTGATCATCGATCCCGGCATCAAGGTAGACCCGGACTACAGCATCTACCAGGAAGGTGTGAAAAACAACTACTTCTGCAAGCGGGCCGACGGCGCCCTCATGGAAGGCGATGTATGGCCGGGTAAATGTGTATTCCCCGACTTCACCAATCCGGAAGTCAGGGAATGGTGGAGCAGTCTTTTTAAAGGCCTCGCCGAAACCGGCGTCCGTGGCGTCTGGAACGATATGAACGAACCCGCTGTCTTTGAAATGGGCACTTTCCCGGAAGACGTACGGCATGACTATGACGGCGAAGAAGTGAGCCACCGTAAAGCCCACAACGTGTACGGCCATCTGATGAGCAAGGCCACAGCTGCCGGCATGAAAAAATACCTGCTGCCAAACCGGCCTTTCCTGATCACCCGCTCCTGCTATGCCGGCGCACAACGCTGGTCTTCCGTATGGACCGGCGACAATGTTTCCAGCTGGGAACATCTGTGGCTGGCCAGCATACAATGTCAGCGCCTCGCCGTCTCCGGCCTCTCTTTCGCGGGCAGTGATATCGGCGGCTTTATCGGTGAACCCGACGGAGAGCTTTATACCCGCTGGATACAGCTGGGCACTTTTCATCCGCTGATGCGTACCCACTCCGCCAGCAACGAAACCGGTTTCAATCAGGAACCCTGGAGCTTTGGCCCTGACTATGAAAAAATAGTCGCCAAATTCATTTCCCTGCGTTATGAACTGCTGCCTTATCTGTACACCACTTTCTGGCAGTACGCCACATACGGCACTCCCATGCTGCGTCCGCTCGCTTTCGTGGCCCAGCATGACCCGGCCACCCACAACTGTACGCATGAATTCATGATGGGCGACGCACTGCTGATCAGCCATGTCAGTGAAGAAGGCATGAAGGAAAAAGCAGTGTACCTGCCTCAGGGAAAATGGTACTACTTCTGGAATGATACTGTATATAACGGCGGCCAACAGACCACCGTACCTACACCCCTGGAGGAAATGCCGCTGTTTGTCAAAGCCGGCACGGTTGTTCCCCGTTACCCTGTTATGCAGCATACCTATGAATCTCCTGTGACTGAGATGCTGCTGCATGTGTATTACGGCGAAGAAATCACAAAGAGCACGCTCTATGAAGATGCCGGCGATCACTACGGCTACAAAAACGGCCAGTACAATGTGATCAACTTCAAACAGGCTTCTTCCGCGGAACAATTTACGCTGAAGAAAAAATACTATGTCAACTATGAAGTAGCGTATACCCATCACCGTATCATTCTGCACGGACTCCCTTTCAAAGCAGCCACCGTACTGATAGACGGTACGTCGCTGACACTGACGAACGATCATTATTTACCTGACGGCACTATTTCGTTTATCGTTGACCGTGGGTTTGAAAATATTACGATCCACAAAGCGTAGTGCTTTTTTGTTGCAAGACCGGTCATGTGAATCCTGATGGATGCCCATGGCCGGTTTGTCTTTTTTAGGAAGATCAATATTTACCTTTTATGAGAGTTGCCATTATTGGAGATTACGACCCACAGGCGGCCACCCATATCGCCACCGGCGATGCGATACTGCATGCTGCCGGTCAACTGGGCATGTCCGTCACCTTTGATTGGGTTCCCACAGAAAACATCTTACCGCAGTTTGAAACTATTTGTAATGGTTATGATGCCTACTGGATTGCCCCGGGGAGCCCGTACAAAGATTTTGCCGGTGTGTTACAGATCATCCGGTACGCCAGAGAGCACCGTGTGCCTGCTATTGGCACCTGTGGCGGATTTCAGCATATGGTGATCGAATATGCGCGGCATGTGCTGCAGCTGGAAGATGCGACGCACGCAGAGTATGATCCCTATGCTTCCAGATTGGTAGTGACGCCGTTGAGCTGCTCACTGGTGGGGCAAACACTGCAAATTCACATCAGGGACCAGCATTCAAAGGCAGGCCGGTCTTTACAAACAGACCAGATAACAGAACGGTATTATTGCAACTTCGGATTAAATCCGGATTACCAGACGTTGCTGCATGAGCATGGTTTTCAGGTGGTTGGTATTGACGCTGCCGGGGAAGCCAGGATACTGGAGCTCGAAGGGCATCCTTTTTATGTCGCTACGCTTTTTGTGCCGCAAACCAGTTCCACTGCTACGCATCCGCACCCGCTCATCAGCGGCTTCCTGCAAAGTATTAAGTCACAGGCAGAATCGTAAAGGCGCGGCAGGTCGCGCGTATGCCGTGCAGGGTATCAGCAATCCCAGGGACACACATGCATCACCCTGATCTACATGGTAAAGGATGGCGTTTTGCCGGGGCTACCTAATCGGCAAACACACGGACAGCACATCGTCTGCCATGTCTACACGGATAGCCGCAACAGCTTAACTGTCAATGATGAATGATCAAATAAAAGAAGGAAAATTATTACAACTGGCGAAAGAAGGTTTTAAAAGAAAAAGGCTCTCAGATAGAGATCTGCCGCCGGGTTCCTAACCTATGCCAACTTTAGAGACCATAAAATTAATGGCTTAAATGCTATGCACAAAATCCCGGCAGCCCCGGAAGGCAGAATGAACAAAATGAACGAATCCGTTAACATTGAATTAAGAAATCGGCACTATAAGAAGGTCAGGCTTCCGGCAATTTAAAATTTAAGTCTCCCAAAACGCAGGCCAGCAAAGCATTTCAGCAACAAAATCCATTTAGCAACCAACACAAAAAAATCCGGATATCCTGCTATGCAAAATTTGTCGGGATAGTGAAGGAACGTTACCGATCATATCTGCATATCAAAATATCCGGTATATGCTGCTCAATAAAAAATCGACAAAAAGAAAATGGAAATCAGCGCGCAAAAAACCAGCAACACAAAAATGGCGCGGAATAAAATTTCAGTTCTGTCAGGAGTGGATTCCAGGCCATTCAATTCATGAGGTCCATCTCCGTGGTTGATTATCAGGTTTTTCATACAAACAAATTAAAGGATTCACAATAAAATAGCGTAAACATTGCCACCAGAGCCTTATTCATCATTTACTCCTTGCTGAAAGTACAAAATAAAAAGCTAAAATGGACAACTTTTATCCTTCATTTTGACGCAAAAACCCGTTCATTTTGTTCAACCCTTTTAATTCCGCTTTTTCCGCTTCTCCGCTGCCTGGTGGGGCAAAGTCGCAGGAGCAGGTGCCGCAGGGGGCGTTGCGACAGTGGTGCTGTCTTCCCCCATATCCTCCGGCGTTACAAGCTCTCCCCTTTTGTAATAAGCCTTCGCCATTTTACCGGTATCTTCATCGTACAGCTTCCATACGCCGTTACGCACGGAATTACCCTGTCGTACAATCACCACCGGCGTTTCCTGCTGACTTACAGGGTCTACCACCATCACGGTATCTTTTTGCCCCTCTATTTCTGTGGCCATATAAACACCTTCTTCGGCCCGCTTGCCGTTAGGATAAAAGTATTTGCAATAACCGTCCAGCACATTGTTCTTATAGGTTTCTTCGGCAATGATATTCCCGCCAAGGGACGTTTTCTTCCAGACGCCTTCTTTCCGGCCATTTTTATAATTCCCCTCCCAGATATACCCTGGTTCGCCACGCAGCTCTTCCACTTGTTCTATCCAATAGCCCTGCTTGCGCTGCTGGGCATCTTTCTGGTTCCTCGCCTGCTTAGGTGGCTGTCCGGCCTGCCCCTGAGCATACCCTGCGGTTGCCACCATTAGCCCGATGAATGTCCCCACTATTATTTTTCGCATATGCTGTTATTTTATCACAAGTTAAATAATTCTGACATGCATTTCTCCGGGCAATAAAAAAGCCGGCGCACCATGAGATGTGCACCGGCTTTGCTGCTTTTTAGTTGCGTTACTATTTATGTAATGTAATATCTCCCAGCTTGGTATCCTTACCCCGCTCAATGGTCACATTGTTAATGGTAGTGTCTTTATACCCGTTGGACGTGTTCACATACACGTTCCAGGTACCGGTTTTCAAACCGCGCACTTTGAATTCACCGCTTCTCCAGGGCAAAGCATACAATGTGTCTTTGTTGCTGTTGTAAACGGAGATCACAGGGTAGGCATCCCAGGGCGTAACGCGGCCGGAGAGGCTGCCCATTTTCAGGATAGTGAATACGTTGATGTACGGACGCAGGATGAATTTACCGTTCCAGGTACGGATAATGGAACGCTGTATATCGAAATCCAGCCACAGCTGCAGATTGTCGGTAGACACTTCGTCCCATTCGTTATGCCTGATCCTTACAATAATTTTTGACTGGCCGGACACGGAAGTAACCGGGTAAGTCACACTGTTCTTCACAAGGGAATTGTTAGATCCAATCGTAATACGGATCTGTTTCATCACGCCTTTCTTTATCAGGCCGCCCGCCAGCAAAGTATCAGCGCCATTGCGGAGCGTCAGCAGGTCATACACGCCCGGATGAATGTTCAGGGAATCCCATACCTGACAGGAATCGCGGCCCTGACGGTCGTGGTCATGGTCTTCGTCCCACCAGCAACGGTCGCTATCGTTCCAGCTATCGTCATCGGCCTTGCCGCAGGTATCTACCAATACCTCTACCTTACGGATGTCCAGCATTACTTTGTCGAACAAGCCCGGATCATCTGAAAGAAACAAACTAACCTTCTGCTGATTTTGGGGAATCGGCTCCGTGGATGAAGACTGGTCTTTTTTACAGGAGTACAACAGGATGGCGGCCAGCACTGGAATCGACAATACCAGCAAGCCCCGTTTAAGGAGAGTACTTTTCATACTTTGTAGGTTTTTATACAATAAAAAAATTATGGCTGATGCATGATAGCTATTAGCAGATAGAAGCCGGCTGTTAATACCACCGGATCGTTGGTCTTCTTTGGTGTCTTCGGATTCGTTTACCAGGCGATGACTAGTTGCTATATGCTATACAAAAACGCTTGTATCTCTCCTCTTATTGCAGTCTCTCAAACGTCAAGATTATAGATAGAATAAAAAGGAAAAGGTTTAAAGACATGAAAAGAAAAATCCGGTACACGGACAGTGCCGGATACCGGATTCAAATAACATGTATGTCAAACAATTATGCAGTAACGGGTTTCAATATGGTTACGCCCAGTGGCGGAACACGCAGGGACAGGGTATATTCACGGCCATTATAAAATTGTTTCGCGGCCTGCAACTGACCGGTATTTATCACCCCGCTTCCATAATACCGGGGATGATCACTGTTTAATACCTCTTCCCACAAGCCTCCCAGCGGAATGCCCACCGGATACTGTTCGCGGGGCACCGGCGTCATATTCAGCACAACCAGCATCACATCGCCGGCCGCTTTGCCTTTGCGCATATAAGCAAGCACACAATTGTCATAGTCATTGACGATCATCCATTCAAAACCATCGCCTTCAAACTGCAGTTCATACAAAGCGGTGGATTCCCGGTACAACCGGTTGATGTCTTTTACAAAGTCCTGTATGCCCTTATGGGTGGCATGTTTCAACAGATGCCAGTCCAGCTCACGTTTGTAGTTCCACTCGGAAGTTTGTCCGAACTCCCCGCCCATAAACAATAACTTGGTGCCGGGATGCGTATACATATAACCATACAGTAAACGCAGGTTGGCGCATTTCTGCCAGTCGTCACCCGGCATTTTATACAGCAACGGCGATTTGCCATGTACCACTTCATCATGGCTCAGCGGCAGCATATAGTTCTCACTAAAGGCATACACCAGGCTAAATGTGAGATCGTTCTGGTACCATTTCCGGTGAATGGGGTCTTTTTTGAAATAATCCAGCGTATCATTCATCCAACCCATCATCCACTTCATACCAAAACCCAGTCCGCCTACGAAAGTGGGCCTTGACACACCATAATGATTGGTGGAATCTTCTGCAATGGTTTGTACATCGGGGAACAGGGCATAGATGGTCTCATTCAGCTTTTTCAGAAAACTGATCGCTTCCAGGTTTTCATTGCCACCCAGCTCGTTCGGCTCCCAGGCGCCCCGTTGCCGGGAATAGTCGAGATGGATCATAGAGGCCACTGCATCTACCCGCAGGCCGTCAATATGAAATTTGTCCAGCCAGTAAACAGCATTGCTGAGCAGAAACGACCGCACTTCGTTGCGGGAATAATTAAAGATATAGCTGTTCCAGTCAGGATGGTACCCTTTGCGCATATCTGCATATTCATACACATGGGAACCGTCAAACCGGTACAAGCCATGCGCATCATGCGGAAAATGGGAAGGCACCCAGTCGAGGATCACCCCGATGCCTGCCTGGTGAAAAGCTTCCACCATCTCCATAAAATCCTGTGGTGTACCATAGCGGGAAGTAGCGGCATAGTAACCGGTCAACTGATACCCCCATGAACCGTCAAACGGATGTTCCATCACCGGCATCAGCTCCACATGGGTGAAGCCCATCTCCTTTACATAAGGCACCAGCATAGCGGCAATTTCGCCGTAGGAGTAAAAACTCTCTTCGTTGTTGGGGTCGGGCTTTCGCCAGGACCCTAAATGCACTTCATATACCGCAAAAGGGCTGTTCAGATGGTTGTGTTTCTTTCTGCCCTGCATCCATTTTTTGTCATGCCAGGTATGGTCCAGCGGATGCACAACGGAAGCTGTTTTAGGCCGTACCTCCCACCGGGTGGCATAAGGATCGCCTTTAAAAAGCTCTTCACCGCTGTTGGAGCGGATAAAGTATTTGTACAGATTACCGGCTTCCACGCCGGGAATAAAACCTTCCCAGATGCCGGAACTGTCCCAGCGGGGCAAAAGGGTGTGACTGTAATGGTCCCAGTTGTTAAAATCACCCATGACGGCCACAAAGGCGGCGTCCGGAGCCCATACGGCAAAATAGGTGCCTGCTACGCCTTCGTACTCGAGCGTATGCGCACCGAATTTTTCGTATAGCCGGTAATGTGACCCTGCCTGAAACAGGGCGATATCTCCGGATGAAAAAAGTGAAAATGGTTCTACTGACTGCAAAGGGCGATTGATAACTCCGGTCATAGTAACGTGTAAATTGGGTGTCTGGATAAACAAGATAGTCTAAATTTGGCTATTTGTCGTTTAGATCTTTGGTTATTTGAGATGTAAGAATTTGCGAAAATAGGGTATTTGAGAGATTTTCCGACCGGCCCACTGCGACACAAAAAAATTTGGGTATCTCAATATCCAGGTGCGCGAGGCAGCCTGAATATCAAAATACCCAAATATCAGAATATTAAAACGACTTAGTATTTACGTTTAAAGGGAGGTTTGCCACCGCCGGAAAACTCACGTTTTTCGCCGGAACGCGGACCACCGGAGGTCCATGTTTTTTTACGCGGACCGCCTTCGCCACGGTTGTTACCGTTGAAACGGCCACCGCCGCCACCACGTTTATCACCGTCCTGGGACATTTCAATCCGCACGGCACGACCGTTGTATTCCACTTTTTTGAAGCTCTGGGTCACTTTTTCCAGCTCATCATTTTCCACTTCAAAGAAAGAGTAAACACCTTTCAGATCAATACGGCCGATTTTGTTGCCACGAACGCCGGTGTTGTCACACAGGTAACGGAGCATGTCGCCGCGGTTGAAATCGTCTACGGAACCGAGGTTGATGAACAGACGGGTGTATTTACCGGAACCACGGCGGTCACGGCCTTCATCACCGACGCGTCTGTCTTCTTTCGTGTTCAGGTCCGGAGCATCCTGGTAGTATTCGAGGAACTGGTTGAATTCCAGGGAAGCAAAGCGTTTGATCAGCTCTTCCTTGGTCATCGTAGAAAATTCTTCGTATATACGTTCCAGGTATGGTTCGATCTGTTCTTCGTTGACAGTTACGTTGTGTACTTTATGTACGAGGCCAAACAGTTGTTTTTCGCAAACAGCAAAGCCATCGGGCACTTCAGCTTTTACAAACTTTTTGCCGATCACTCTTTCGATCTGGCGGATTTTTCCGGTATCACGGCCGCTGATAATGGCAATGGATACACCGGATTTACCGGCACGGCCGGTACGGCCGCTACGGTGCGTGTAGTTTTCCACGTCATCCGGCAGGTCGTAGTTGATCACGTGCGTTACGTTGTCAACGTCGATACCACGGGCAGCCACATCGGTAGCTACCAGTACCTGCAAGGCTTTTTCGCGGAAGCGTTTCATCACCTTGTCGCGCTGCTGCTGGGTCAGGTCGCCATGCAGGGCGTCGGCATTGTAACCGTCCTTGATCAGGGATTCAGCGATCTCCTGGGATTCAATTTTGGTACGGGTGAAGATGATACCGAAGATATCAGGATTATAATCCACAATACGTTTCAGGGCAGCATATTTATCACGTGGACGCACCACATAGTATTCGTGTTCGATGTTGGCGTTACCGCTGTTTTTAGTACCTACGGTCAGCTCAAACGGATCTTCCATGTACTTTTTCGCGATACGGCGCACTTCCTGTGGCATCGTAGCGGAAAACAGCCAGGTCGTTTTGGATTCCGGGGTGTTGGACAGGATGCTGTTGATGTCTTCCTGGAATCCCATGTTCAGCATTTCGTCGGCTTCGTCCAGTACGGCATAACGTACGTTGTCGAAGTTAACGGCGCCACGGTCGATGATATCGAGCAGACGGCCGGGAGTGGCAACCACAATGTGTACGCCTCTTTTCAGTTCGCGCAGCTGTTGCACGATGCTGGAACCGCCATATACCGCCACAATGTTTACTTCACCGAGATATTTGCTGAAGTTTTTGAGGTCGTTGGTGATCTGCAGGCACAGTTCACGTGTGGGGCACAGGATCAGTCCCTGTGGTTTGTTGATTTTCAGGTCCAGTTGCTGCAACAATGGTAAGCCAAAGGCAGCGGTCTTACCGGTGCCCGTCTGGGCTAATCCCACAAAGTCGCGGTCTCCGGTTAAAAGAACGGGAATAGCCTGTTCCTGGATCGGTGTTGGGGAAACGAAACCCAGGTCCGTAATTCCCTTCAAAATAGGCTCTTGTAAGCCCAGTGATTCAAATGTTGTCATTGATTTGCATTAATCGGGCTCCGTCGGGAGCCATGTAAGGGCCCTTCGCCTGCGGGCGGCGGGCTGTTGAAATATTTTCTATACCAGTTCACCTTCGAGGTCGTAGTCAAACGCCTTGGTGATACGTACGTTCACAAATTCGCCGGGTTTCAGGCGTTTGGTGGTACTGATGATCACCTCATTGTCTACTTCCACGGAGTCGAACTCGGTGCGGGCCAGGTATCTGCCGGCCTCTTTTTTGTCTACGATGACTTTCAGTACTTTACCTACCCTTTCCTGGTTTTTCTCCAGGGAGATTTCCTGTTGTACTTCCATGATCTCCTGCGCTCTTCTCTCTTTCTCTTCGGCAGGGATGTTGTCTTCCAGCTCGTAAGCGCTGGTCCCTTCCTCATGGCTGTAGGTGAATACGCCTACTCTGTCGAAACGCATTCTTTCCAGGAAGCCTTTCAGTTCTTCCACATCGTCTTCTGTTTCACCGGGGAAACCGGCGATCAGGGTGGTACGGAGACAGATACCGGGTACTTTGGCGCGGATCTGGTGGACCAGTTCCTCGATTTCTTCGCGGGTAATCTGGCGTTTCATCGCTTTGAGCATGGCATTGGAAGCATGCTGCAGCGGCATATCGAGATAGTTGCAGATGTTAGGGAACTCGTTCATTACGTCGAGCACTTCCATCGGGAACTTGGTAGGATAAGCGTAGTGCAGGCGTATCCATTCCAGGCCTTCCACCTGCGCCAGTGCGCGCATCAGGTCGGCGAGGCGGCGCTGCTTGTACAGGTCCAGGCCATAATAGGTAAGTTCCTGCGCGATCAGCATGATTTCCTTTACACCAGAACGGACCAGCTTTTCCGCCTCTTTCACCAGTTCCTCGATAGGGCGGGACACGTGGCCGCCGCGCATCAGGGGAATGGCACAAAAGGAACAGGTACGGTTACAACCTTCCGCAATCTTCAGATAAGCATAGTGGGAAGGTGTACTCAGTAAACGTTCGCCGATCAGTTCGGATTTGTAGTCAGCATCAAATTTTTTCAGGAGCATGGGCAGTTCCATGGTACCAAACCAGGCATCTACACCGCCAATCTCGGATTCCAGGTCACCGCGATAGCGCTCGCTCAGACAGCCGGTCACATATACTTTGTCCAGCTTTCCGCGTTGCTTCAGTTCTACCTGTTCCAGGATGGTATTGATGGATTCTTCTTTTGCTTTGTCGATAAACCCACAGGTGTTCACGACCACGATGTTGTGGTCCCGTTTGGTGCTTTCATGTACTACATCGATCTCATTGGCCAGCAGTTGCCCGCTCAGCACTTCTGAGTCAACCATGTTCTTCGAACAACCAAGCGTAATAATGTTAACCTTGTCTTTCTTTAAAGTTTTCGTCTTCAAGGGCGAATGTTTTAGAGCATGCGGCCGGTTTTTGCGGCCAGCTACCGCCACGAAGACACACAGACACTAATTGTATAAAACAGCAGACTTACTGTACGTGACTTTGAGCCTTAGTGGGGGTTGAGTAAGGAAGGTGCAAAGGTAGGGAAAATATTTGGTTATTTGGATATTTGGGTATCTGATTATTGGATTTACGGATTGGGGAAGTTACGGATTTTGGAATTTAATGCCATGGGAGACCATTCTTCCATTATCAATATTTAAATAGACAAACAGGTGTTCTCCCCCGCCACGGCGGGATTCCGGCATCAAAAACTCCAAAATCCGTAATAAAATGGTAAAATACCTAAATATTTAAATAGCTAGCTGGGCCATGGTCCTATCAGCACGCTGGCGGGCCAGTTCACGTTTCTTGTGATACCACCACTGCGGCGCCAGTTTGATCATCAGGTTATTGATGCCCCGGAGACCGACTATATGATATAGCCCGTTTAGCTTGCCTGCCAGGTCGTCCAGTGCCCGGAGGCTCATCGCAAAACCTCCGTCCATGTACTCCATGTGATGCCAGTAGCCACCAGGCATAAAGAGGGTATCCCCGTGGTTAAGGATCGTTGTCAGTCCTTTCGCGTGGGCCAACGCAGGAAAATGTTCCTCGTCCAGCTTTTCGTGCCAGTTGACAAACGAAGCAGCACTTTCCACCGTAAAAGGCATGCGGTAAATGTAGGGGGACTGGTTGTTTTCCAGCAGCAATACCCGCTTACGGCCAATGAACTGAGTGTGGAAGATATGCGACATGTCGATATCATAGTGCATATGTGCCACTGATCCGGCGCCGCCGACGAACAACATCGGGTATTTTTTCAGGAAACCTTTAGCGTACTGGTCAGGCCAAACAACATCCTGTACCAGCTGGGGGGCGTGTTGGAAAATATTGAACAGGAATATCCGCAGTTGTACCGGGCCTTTTTTAACCATATCAATATATTCTCCGAAGGTAATATAGTCATCCGCTCCGTTCACCAGTGTATTGGCTCCGGCACGTTCATTATTGTAAACGCCCACCTGCTTGTCCCCGACGATACTCTTAAAGTAGTCCCAGGTCCATTTGCTGTAGGCAGGTGATTGTTTACTCAGCCCTGCTGCTGAGATGACAACGGGTTTACGGGGTAAGTAATAATTTTTGCGAAACTCCTCAGGTGTAATGTCGTCAACTCGGTCTATGTTGTTTATGATCATAACTACGAATTGTTAAGTAGGATTACAAAAAAATACTATAATTCAAATGTAACAAATGCAGACTTATAAACGGACAAAATGTAAAGAGCGAAAACGTGGCCAAAAATTAAATATCCGGGCTTACCATTTAAGCCCGGATACCTCATTTACCTAAAGTAAAATTTCAAGTGGGCTTGATTCAAATTTCAAAACAGCACACACAATACTATAACAATCAATCATTTATACTAAAGAGCGTTTCTACAAACGCTTCTTTATCAAAGACTTGCAAATCTTCCATTTTTTCCCCGATACCGATATATTTTACCGGGATTTTAAACTGGTTGGCGATGGCCAGTACCACCCCGCCCTTGGCGGTGCCATCCAGTTTGGTGATTGCCAGTGCGGTCACTTCTGTAGCGGCGGTGAACTGACGGGCCTGTTCCACGGCATTTTGCCCGGTAGAACCGTCCAGCACCAGTAACACCTCATGGGGGGCGTCGGGGATGACTTTTTTCATCACGCGCTTAATCTTTCCCAGCTCTTCCATCAGATGGGCTTTATTGTGCAAACGACCGGCGGTGTCCACAATGATCACGTCCACATCACGGGCGGCGCCGCTTTGTACCGTATCAAAAGCCACCGCTCCCGGGTCGGAGCCCATTTGTTGTTTCACGATGGGCACATCTGCGCGTTCGCTCCAGATGGTCAGCTGGTCTACCGCGGCAGCGCGGAAAGTATCAGCGGCGCCCAACAGTACAGATTTACCTGCTTTCTTGAAATTATAGGCCAGTTTACCGATGGTGGTGGTCTTCCCTACGCCGTTCACTCCTACGACCATGATGACATAAGGCTTTTTACCGGCGGGCACATCAAACTCACGGAAGCCGCTATCGGGCGCATCCACGAGGATAGCTGCAATTTCCTCCTTCAGTAATCTGTTTAATTCACTGGTTCCCAGATATTTATCCTTAGCTACCCTTTGTTCGATCCTGTCAATGATTTTAACCGTTGTATCAACGCCCACATCGGCAGAAACCAGGGCTTCTTCCAGGTTGTCCAGTACTTCGGTGTCTACGGTCGACTTACCGGCGATAGCACGTCCTATCTTACTGAGAAAGCTTTCTTTGGTTTTTTGTAACCCCTGATCAAGGCTTTCCTTCTTTTCCCTGGAAAATAGTTTGTTGAAAAAGCTCATAGTTTAGTTTAATTGGGCTGGAATCTCTGATTCCCTTATCTGCATTATCCGGGTGCTGGCAGGCAGCATTCGAACTGTTCCAAACAGGCTGCTAAAATACAGCTTTTGTGTTAACAATCGCACCCAAAGGGGATAAAGAGACAATCTTATGGTAAAATGAGGGATACGGCTGGTACCAACACAAAAAGCTGTCCTTTAACGGGACAGCTTTTCAGTATTATTAGTAAAGCCGAATTACTTTTGATTGATGTGCTCCTGAACTTTGTCCTTGTGCACAATTGCTTCTTTGAAAGTATATGCACCGGTTTTAGGAGAACGTACCGCTCTGATTACCTTAGTCCACACTTTAGATTCAGCTGCTGCCTTAGCATCTTTTACTTTCGAGTTCTTTGAAGCTGCTTTTGCCATTGTATTGATTGTTTTTATGGTCTAATGGCGCTATGGCTATCCAGAACAGCCATTCACCATTTAACAATTACTTATTTAATTTCTTTGTGTACAGTCACTTTCCTCAGAATAGGATTGTACTTTTTCAACTCCAGACGTTCAGGAGTGTTCTTTTTGTTCTTGTTGGAGATATAACGGGAAGTTCCGGGCTGACCAGAGTTTTTATGCTCTGTACATTCCAGAATTACCTGTACTCTGTTACCTTTTTTTGCCATTGTGTATACAAATTAAGTGAGTCCTTAGAATTAGATTTCCGTACCAGCTGCACGCAATTCTTTGACTACTGCATACAAACCTCTTTTGTTGATGGTTCTTAAACCGTCAGCAGATACCTTTAAAGATATCCATTTGTCTTCTTCCGCGAGGAAAAAGCGCTTTTTCTGCAGGTTGGGCAGAAACCTTCTCTTTGTCTTAATGTTGGAGAAGGAAACATGGTGACCTGTAATCGGCTTCTTTCCTGTCACCTGACATACTCTTGCCATGATTTAAAAAATTTAGGAATGCAAAAGTCAAACTTTTTTATCGATTTTGCAAATATTATTAGATGAATTTATTCACAACCCGTCTAAATCCGTTTAATCCCAGGTGTCCAGTCTAAAAACAAACACAGCGCAAACTATTGATAATCAATTGTCGCAGGACGAATTTACATCTGTCCGGATGAGGTCAATATTTTTTATATAAATTTTATAACAATACGACCAGACTACGCAGTACTGCGCCAAGGCGAACGGCCTCCAATACGCGGAGCTGCTCTGTACCCTGTTTCAGTACGGCTTCTTCATGCGAAGTTACACACATTTCGCATCCGTTCAAAGCAGATACCACCAAACTCAACAGTTCGAAAAACTCTTTGCCGATAACCGGGTTGGCCATAATGCTCATCCGGATACCCGCAGGCGTAGCAGTATAAAACTCTTTGTTAACGAAGTGGCGGAAACGGTAAAACACGTTATTGGCGCTCATCAGGGATGTACAGCTGATCACTTCGGCGATTTCCTTTTCGGAAGCTCCTTCAGCAGCGGCCAGTTTCTCAAAGGAAGCCTGCAGCACAGGCTGTTTATCATTGACTGCCACGGCCACCCCGATGAGGTAAGCCTCTTTTTTGGTCAGTGTGCCCGCATTCAGGGCATTGGTAACGTTTATCTTTAAATCTTTCAGGTAACGCGCATCGGCATTCACCAGCGCCTGCAGGCTTGCGGAAGGGGTCGTCCCTGCCAGGCCCACGGCCTCCAGCAGCTGTACTGCCGTATCCTGATTGGTAGTTGCAAACATAATTTGTTCTGTTTATTTAAAACAAAGCAGCAAAGGGTACTTTGCTGCTTTGCGGATTATTATTCAGATAAAATTAAACAGCCAGGGTAGCTTCGCCTTTGTTCCAGTTGCAAGGGCACAGCTCATCTGTCTGCAATGCGTCCAGCACACGCAGTACTTCTTTCACGTTACGGCCTACAGACAGGTCGTACAGAGACACCCAACGTACAATACCCTGAGGATCTACAATGTAAGTAGCACGGTAAGCCACTTTTTCGTTGGCTTCCAGGATGCCCAGTTCAGTAGCCAGGGATTTGGAAGTATCAGCCAGCATCGGGAATTTCAGGTCACGCAGATCTTCGTGGTCCCTTCTCCAGGCAGCGTGTACAAACTCGCTGTCGGTAGAAGCACCGATCAGTACCGCGTCACGGTCAACGAAATCCTGTGCATGTTTGTTGAATTCGGCGATTTCAGTAGGACAAACGAAAGTAAAATCCTTAGGCCACCAGAACATCACCATCCATTTACCGGAAGCTTTCAGCTCTTCGGAAGACAGATCATAAAACTCTTTACCCTTTTCGATGGAAACAACGGCCGTTTTTTTGAATTCGGGAAACTCAGACCCTACGGATAAGATAACATTTTTCATATTCTATATCGATTTTTGATTTACAAACAGGCATTTTATCAATTACCGGCGCAAAGATCACTTTACATTCATTATTAGTCAAATAGATTTTTAAAATGTGACATTGAGTTTGTCTATATATGTTCCTTTTAACAGGCACAGGAAGGATATCCGCAGCCATTTTCCCTATACTCAAAAAAATTCTTCCTGACTTAACATTTTAATGCTATTTCTGTAACTTTTTGGCACGTTATTTAGTTATATAAGCAGAGATTTTTAAATTCAACAACAGCATGGAAATGAAAAAGAAATACGTATTACTGGTGATTATTACGATTGGACTAGCTTTGATTCCGTTTATTAAAAACAGCATCATCAAACAGGATGAATTTGACGCTACCAAAGATCTGTTCATCTAGTGTTTAGCCGGTCCCATTGTGCCGATCAAAACTGCCCCGGACCGGGGTCAGGACTCCATTTGCTGTTTGGTTCGTAATGCTGCCATATTGCACCCCCTACCTTCCTTAACAGTTCCCAGGCTTCGTTATCCCGGTCCCAACGCTGATCCGCGTTGTTTTTTGTGATGATGCAATACACATAGTCGCCGTGCGGCGCATTGACCAGGACCACCTCAGACCTGGACGCGTCTACCGCCCCGTTTTTGGAAGCGGTACGTACATTCGGCGGTACCATACGCAACCCTTCTGTATCCCAGAAATTACGGGTAAGATTACGGTACATCCGCTCACTCGCCGCATGGCTGACAACTTCCCCCTTATAGATCTGCTCCATCAGCGTAGCCATCTCCCGCGGAGTGGTCTGCCCCCACCCATATATTTTCCAGTCCCCTGCCCTTCCCGGCGTCCGGGAATTGACCCTCGTATGCGCGAAACCATGGGTCTCCAGCCACGCATTGATCTGCGCCCCTCCCCCGGCCAGCGCCTGCAGCCACAAACTGGCAGTATTGTCACTCATCGTCAGCATCAACATCACCACCTTGTCCAGTGTTATCTGCTGACTGTCACGAAAAGCGCCCAGGATGTCATCTCCCGGGTACAACAGCGAGTCGCGGTATGTCAGCTGCTGACGGTACTGCAACGCCCCTTCCTGCAGCTTGTTGAATATGCCCACCTGTATCGCCATCTTCACCATACTGGCCGTGGGAAATACCGTATCAGCGTTGATAGCTACCGTACTGCCGGTTTTGAGGTGATGGACATACACACCCGCCTGGCCATGATGCGCCGCCAGCAATGGCGCCAGTTTGTCATACAGCCGCTTGTCTGTCTGCTGCGCCAGGGCAGTCTGCACTGCCACCGCGAAAAAGAGGAAAAAGAGGGTCTTTTGCATATTTTGGTTGATTTACCCCGAAGGGAATGAAACATTCAGTGTGTCCTGTCGTCCAATATAATACAAAACCCCGGGCGCCACAAAGGCCCCGGGGTGATATCTTTCCGGCCTGTGCCGGTCATAATTACGTATTGGCGTGACCGTTATCAGGTCACTTCATTGATCAGGTCTGCGAAATTGCGGATACCGATCATTTTGGCAGACGTATAGCCTTCGGCGTAGTCCACTCCCACCATTTTGCCCAGCATTTTGGCGCGGTAAACAACGCTGTCGAAGAAGCCGGAACCGGAAATGTAAGTCTGCGGTTCGTTGTCTTTCGGCGCCAGGAACTGCGAGCTGAACGCCTTGATGGCTTCCAGTTTTCTTTCCATGACCGGTGTAATGTCCACCACAAAATCAGGCTCATGATAGCGGTCCTGCAGGAAATGAAACACCTGCTTAGGGCGCCATGCCTGTTGTGCCACGCCATCCACGGACGTCTCTATTTTCCGCAGGCCAGCCAGGAAGCAGCTGTCGGCAATCAGTTTGCCGGCGCGGCCATGGTCCGGATGACGGTCATCCATCGCATTGGCCAGCACAATGTCCGGCTGGTATTTACGGATGGCGGTGATGATCGCCATTTGTTCCATAGTGTCGTTTCTGAAGAAGCCATCAGCCAGGCCAAGGTTTTCCCTTACTTCCAGGCCCATGATCTTAGCAGCGTCCTGTGCTTCTTTTTCCCGTAAGGCAGGCGTGCCACGGGTACCCAGTTCTCCACGGGTAAGGTCCACAACGCCTGTTTTCATGCCTTGCTGCGCGTGTATCATCAATGTACCTGCACATCCCAGCTCCACATCGTCCGGGTGTACAGCGATTGCGAGTATATCCAGTTTCATGCTGTAAATAAATTGAGGTGCAAAGATGGGAAATAATTGCTTACGGCATCACTTTTCGGTGCTGACGATCAGTACACCGGCCTGGCGGTTTTTAAGGTGATAGCGCTCTTCGAGGACCTTAGGGGACACTATTTCCAGCGAAACAAAGGTCTTGTTGTCCACCGTCATCAGGCGGGTTTCGTCTGTGGGCGTGATGACATGGTCATTAACGATATACTGAAAGCTGCTGTCGCTGCCATAACGGCGCAACAGGCTGTCGTATGCAGGCGAAGCGGTACTGAGCAGGCGCCGTACCCTTCTGCGTGCAAAGGGCTTGGTTTCCACATATACCACACCGTTGGCAGCCTGGCTGCCATATTTCAGAATAGCTTTTTGTCCGTGTGCAATGGTGATCAGACCAATCTGGTCAGGGGGAAGGTTTTCCATCAGGGCGGGCGTGGCCGGTACACTGTCTATTACATACACCGGCACATCATTTTCTTCATTTTGCGCCACTGCGCCGAGCGTGGTCAACAACAGGCCGCATAACAATATCCTGGCTTTCTTCATACAGCTAAGATAGCCATATTAATTATAAGCACGGTACCGCTGGTACATTTCCAGCTCCTGGACAATGACTTCAATATCCTTGTCCTCCTGCTTATCATAATCGCTTTTCAGGTTGCCGCCAAAGAAAAAAGCCACTGTTTGCCATACGCGGGCATTAAAACCGCCTTTGAGCTCTTTGATGATCTCATAGCAGTTCTGGCCGGTTTCCCGGTCAATCAGCTTCATAAGCACTTTACCCTGGTATACAGAGAGATTTTGCAGCTTGTCCCCGAACTGTTCCTTCATTTCCTTTTCCTTGGAAGCGAGGAACGCTTTACGCTCCTTTTTGGAAGACATGGTAGCAAGGCGGCTGTTCACGTCTTTGAGGAGACGGGCTGCCGTGCGGGCGTAAGGATAGGTAACATATACCGCGTTGCGCAGGCGGTTATAACGTTCCTTTTCTTTCCGCAGGGCTTTGGGCATTTTGTCCACCACATCGAAAATTGCCAGGGTGATCACCGGGATGGTGTCATGCCCTACAACGACCGCATGCAGGGCCACGGTATCCACGCCATGAGGCGCCTGCGACTGTGCGCTGGCTTCCTGCCGGCAACAAAAGCTGCCTGCGATCAGGATGGCGGAGAAAAGGATTTTACGGCGACGATGCATACTATTTTTAACGATGCTAATGGGTAAATGTTACCACAAGTTAAAAAACATTTCAGATTAAATAACAACTAAAAAGGGCTTGAAAAAGCGGTCAATGCACCGGCTTCATTTTCAATACCGAATCGGCAAACCGGTTGATCGCATTGGCCACAGCAGGCAGATCATGGCCGGTCAGCCTGCTGCCCATCACATGCGCGCCCGCGCCCGGAATGGGCACTGCATCCTTCAGGCTGTCGGGCGTACCCAGCTCCTGCTCCATTTTAAGGATAGCGGATACACGAACGGTGGGGTCCTGATGCATTTCATCTTTATAATAGTACAGGTTCAATACCGGCTGATGTATCTTTTTAAAAGTAGCGGGCGTCATGGAGGTCTCCAGCAGGTTTTGCAGTTGTACCACCGCCTCCAGGCGGTATTTGTTGTTCCAGTACTGTGCCTTGAGCGCATTGGTATCGCCGGACTCCTTGTATTTGCCGCCTTTTACCAGCCTGGCCAGCTGCAACCCCCAGGGATCATTGGCCAGAAAGGCCAGGTCATCGTTGATGGCTATATTGGGTGACATATTAATAACGGCATAAACGTCCTGCGGATAGGTGGCAGCCAGTTTCAGCGCCAGGGTACCGCCGGTGGAAGTGCCCATCAGGATCACCTTACGGCCCAACGCCTTCCCTATCTGCAAGGCTTCTTTGGCATCCCGCCACAGGCCGTCGGCCGTCATGGTCAGCAGCGCATCGGAGGTATCGATACCGTGGCCGTCCAGCCGGCTGAGGAACATGTTACAGCCGTAACGTCTGGCAAAATCGCGGTGGATAGGGTCCCCTTCTTCCTGACTGGCGGAAAAGCCATGCAGGTACACCACCGCATAAGGCGTGGGCTGAAAAGCTGAATCTGCCCATACAATGCGGGCTTCGTTGTCCGGCTTCAGCCGGTGAGCGGCTTCCCGGTCGTGGATATATTGTTCCAGCGCGCGGCCATCCTGCGGCACCGGCGGCAGGGTGAGCGAATACACCGGAGTAGCGGGATGCGGCCCCACAAAGAACAATACGGCCAACAGGATGCCGATAAGGAGCAAGGATATGCGCAACGATCGCTTCATAGCGGGATGAATTGATTTAAATGACCAGGGGACCTGAATTACCTGAAAATCTACGTAAAATTTTCAAGCAATCCGGCCCCCCTGTATTAACTAATCAAAAAATCCTTAAATATTTACCGGTGTTTTCTTCGTTGGTGCTTTGCTGTTTCTTTCTGATTTCCTGGTACGTTGCACAATGCTCATACCCGTACCTACGATCGTGATGATAACACCCAGCCACAACACGTTGATATAAGGGAATACCAGCGCTTTCATGACTACATAGTCACTGAAACCGGCTGTCTCTTTCACTTTCAGCTCGACTTTATTTTCAGCGGGCATGATCTTCGTAAAACGTACGCTCAGGTTCAGCGGGGCCAGTGTGTCTTCCACGCTGTACTGGTAACTGCTGTCGCGGATAAAGTAAATCGGCTGCAGGTTAAAGTGGTCATCTGTTTGTGTATGTACTTCCAGTTTGGCGCCTACTGCCAGATCATTTTTCTCAGCGACGTAGTTTTTGTTTTTAGGCGCCGGCTCCAGTGCTTTCAGCACCATGAAACCTTTAGAGAAGAAAATGGAGTCGCCTACTTTTATCTCATGTGCCACATAAGCCGTGGTGTCTGCAGCAGCAGCTTCCGCTTTGTTAGGCGCAGCTGACACATAGGTGAAGATATCCCTGGTGAGATAGTGTTTGGACGCCGGGTTGGACGACAGTGCATTTTCCTTGCGGTTGACAAATGCATCGGGATAAAGGGTAAATCTTTCCTTCACTTCGCCGGTGGTTTTGTCTTTGCGCTCGTAGTGCATCACGTAGTAGGTTTTGGGATCTCCTTTTGCGGTGGAATCGCCTACATAGGTCACGTGATAATCACCCATCTGCACCTGTACATCTTTCGGCAGCATAATATTCTCACGCGGGTTTTGTTTGCTTTCCTTGCGGAAGAAGCCATCGTTGAGCATCTTCATTCTGTCGATGGAGATCACTTCCATTTTGGAAGAAGAGATCAATGCGCCCAGCAACACCATACCGAAACCGATGTGCGCTACAGAGGCGCCTGCATTTTTCAGTTTGCCTTTAAGGCCGCTGAAGATATAGGTGAAGTTAGCAGTGATGGCATAGATGCTGGCAAACAGCATGATATAAATAGCAGTGAGGAAACCTGCACCGTAGTTATCGTAAGTGATGGGCCCTTTCCAGGCGATCAGGGCAGTGAACACCACCGCCAGCACGGTAGGCACCCAGATTTTGCGGGTAAAGAAACCTTTAGGGGTGTCTTTGTATTTCAGGAACTGCACCACAGCGGTGAGCACGCCCAGTACAATGGCGATCCAGATCTGGATTTTGTTGTAGTGGAACATTACGTCTGATGGCGGCGCAATATCGTCCATTTTAAACAGTCCTTTCAGGCCGGTGAAAGACAACAGCTTGTTCCATACAGGAATGGACGTGGTGAAAGTGATCTGGATAGCGGCAATCAGCAGGATCAGGGAACCAACGAACAACCAGAATTCACGGGAGTAGGTACTTTCCTCTTTATTGTTGCCCGGGATTTCTTTTCTGCGTGCAATCAACAGGAAGATGGAAGGTATGGTGAACACCAGCATGCTGAACAGCAGCTGTGCCGTCATGCCCATATCGGTAAAAGAGTGCACGGAAGTATCGCCCAGTACGCCGCTCTTAGTAAGGAAAGAGGAGTACAGGATCAACACATAGGATATAAAGAAAAAGAAGACTGTCGATTTGAGCGCATGGCCGGTGTGTTTATAGGCCAGGAGCGTATGCAGACCGGCCACCATGGTCAGCCACGGAACAAGGGAGGCGTTTTCCACCGGGTCCCATGCCCAGTAGCCGCCGAAGTTGAGCGACTCATACGCCCAGGCGGCGCCCATCATGATACCGGTGCCCAGCAGCGCCACGGCAAACAATGTCCATGGCAGCACCGGTTTTACCCAGCCGGTATAATCGCGGGTCCAGAGACCGGCGAAGGCGAAAGCAAACGGAATGATCATGGAAGCGAAGCCCAGGAACAGTACCGGTGGGTGGATCACCATCCAGTAGTTCTGCAGGGTGACGTTAAGCCCGTTACCATCATGAATATGCTGCATGTAGTTGGCCTCCTGGAAGATGGGCGCAGCCTGGTTTTCAGGCGCCTGTCTGAGCAGCATGAACGGGTTGCTGCCCACTTTATAGCCCAGGATGAAGATACCGAGCAACATGCTCGCCATTATCAGCTGTGCGAGGGAGAAGACTGTCATCACCGGCGCTTCCAGGTTTTTGGAAGTACGGATCAGGATAATACCGAGAATGCTGTTCCAGATGCTCCAGAGCAGGAAGCTGCCTTCCTGATCGGACCAGAGGCTGGAGAACAGGTATTGTGTTGGCAGGTCGCGGGAAGTATTGCGCCAGGCGTATTTATATTCAAAATAGTGATGGGACAGGATATAGAAAAGGCAGCTAAAGACGGCGATCACGGCGGCTGACTGTATCACAAATGCCCAGCGGGCCAGCTTTTTCCATGAATCACGTACCAGCGGCTCTTTGACTTTAACAGCGTTATAATATGAGATCGTGGCTACCAATGATGCTACAAATGCCAGAATGGCGAAGAAATGGCCCAATTGGCCCGGCAATAAGTGTTCCCCTTCAAATTTCATGAGAAATGATATATAGATTGAAGAATTTAAATATTTTATTATTCAGCTATTTCATTATTGAAAATCAATAAATAACTAAATGACAAAATATCTAAATCCGAAATTTTTTAAAGTTGTTTGTTGCCTACGACAACCTGGTCGTCCTTATATTTAGACGGGCATTTCATGAGAATTTTACTGCAATGGAACTCATTTCCATCCATTTTTCCGGTGAGGACCACGGACTCCGCTTTTTCAAAATCGGTAGGTTTGGCGCCGTAGAAAACGACTTTGCGGGTTTCGCCTGTTTTATCGTGAACGTAGAAGCTAAATAAGTTAGCGTCCTTTATAGGATCATAATGCATCGCCTGCAGGGTGTCCAGTTTACCGATCACATGGAACTCTTTCCCCTCTTTCTCGCGTGCTGTGGCAAATGTTTCATAGGTACTAAAATCGCCTACCATGGTTACAATCACACCAATTGCAACCGCAATGACCACCAGCAGAATAATATTTGTTTTTTTCATATGAAAATTATCTTCCCTATTGTTGTGACACAGGTTGTAAAATCCGCTACCAGCAACGATTCTCCATTTATCTTACCCTACCTGCATTTATCTCTTTCCAATTCACGGGGCAAAATTAACGCAAAATGACCGTCTTCCGACAAAATTTATATAAAAGGCAATTCTTTTTATGGGAAGGAAGGCTGTAAGTAAACATAATCCTATCTTTGCGCGGAATTTTGAAAAGTAAGATTATATCATGGCTGATTTATCTCAATTTGACCCTAACTCGGTGGGGCTGTTGTCCAACAACGTTTTTGGTTTACCTTTTTCTGAAGAAGAGGCCAGGCTGGTATTGTTGCCTGTACCCTGGGAAGTGACCGTATCCTATAGTAATGGTACAGCCCGCGGCCCGGAACGTATTTTCAGGGCTTCCTTTCAGGTGGACCTGTACGATGCCGATGTAAAGGATGGCTGGAAACAGGGCTTTTTCATGCGTGAACCAGATAAACATCTGCTGCTGCGCAGCGATTACCTGCGCAAGGAAGCGGAACTGTACCTGAAATTCCTGACCGAAGGCGGAGATATCTCTGAAAATGAATTCCTGAAGAAAACGCTGGTGGACGTCAACAACGGCACCCGTGCCATGAACGAGTGGGTATACAACCAGACCAAACAGCTACTGGGAAAAGGCAAGCTGGTAGGTTTGCTCGGTGGCGACCACAGTACCCCGCTGGGCTTCTTTAAAGCCATCGGCGAACATAAAGGCGATTTTGGCATCCTTCAGATAGATGCCCACTGCGACCTGCGTGACAGCTATGAGGGCTTCCAGTACTCCCACGCTTCCATTATGTACAACGCACTGGCGGAAGTGCCGCAACTGACCAAACTGGTACAGGTGGGCATCCGTGACTACTGCGAAGAAGAAGTGGATTATATCAACGACAGCAACGGCCGCGTGGTGACATTCTTCGATAAACAAATCAAAGAACGCCAGTTTGAAGGTGAAACCTGGAAATCCATCTGCGACAGCATTGTGGAAACGCTGCCGCAACAAGTGTACATCAGCTTCGACATCGATGGCCTCGACCCTAAACTGTGCCCGCACACCGGTACCCCGGTAGCCGGCGGTTTTGAGGCAGAGCAGATATATTATCTTTTCAAACGCCTGCTGGCCAGCGGCCGTCAGCTGATTGGCTTTGACCTCAACGAGGTGAGTGCCTCTCATGACGACTGGGACGCCAACGTAGGTGCGCGCGTACTGTTCAAACTCTGTAACCTGCTGGTCAGCGCTAATTCATAAACATATGTATAGTTTGCGTATCATGCAGCCGGCAACAGCCAGCAGGCTCCGGCTGTTGCCGGTCATGCACGGCCTTGTAGGCATCCTGTTCCTCTTCGATGCCATAGGCAGCTACAGGGGAGCTCAGCCCAACTGGTTGCTGGTAGGCTTTTTTCTGGCCGTAGGACTGCTTTCCCTCGCCTTCCCGTTTATCGTGAAGCGCACGCGGAAATTCAGTGAAACCAACAGTATCGCGAGGTTGATACAGGCATTTATCTGCGTAAGCGGCAGCCTGTATTTCCTGGGGCACCAGCAGCCGCTTACCGGCCTGCTGATGTTCGTGGTAGGCATTGGTATCGCCTACATCGGCTGGATGGAATACAAGATCTTCCAGCCGGTTTACGTGAAAATGGACAATACCGGTATTACCCTGCCCACTACGTTCTCTGAGAAACGCATTGGCTGGAACGAGCTGAATAATGTAATTTTGCGGAATGACCTGTTCACCATGGATTTCAAATCCAACAAGATCATCCAGCTGGAAATACTGGATGAGCCCGGACAGGAAGAACGTGAAAAAATGAACGGATTTTTCCGGGAAAGACTTAACTAATTTTATGCTGAAACAAACACCTTACATATTATACTCCGACGGGAAAGGAAACATCTTTGAAGACACCTCTATGGAGGTAGTGGGCCGCAGCGGCTGGGATGCTTTCCCTATTGATCCGGAAGAATGGATCGAGCTTCCTGAAGGCGGTAATCTGTATGAACTGCCCGGCCGCCGTGGTATCGGAATCGACGTTGCTACCGGCGAAATGGGCCTGTGTGACAAAGGTTGGGCCGTAGCGGCGTTTATTCCGCCTGCCCATACCGGTTTTTACCTCGCAGCGTATGAAACCATGCCTGACGCTCCCACCCTGCCGCTGTTTTGTTACACCGCAGTAGGCTGGCTCGACGGCAAATTTTACGTGCCCGCTACCCGTATCGAAGCCGATATCCGCCAGGAATGTGCCGGCTTTGACGCCAAGAAGGTAAAACAAGGCGTTAACCAGCTGATAGAGGCTTACCCGCACAACAGGCTGGTAAAGCACCTGGCAGAAAACTGCGCCCTCACGTATGAATGCCCCGCCGCCCGTAACTATTTTATGGGAAGATGGGAATGCCCGATTCCTTCCTCTCCGGCCTGCAACGCCAACTGCGTAGGTTGTATCTCCTTCCAGCCGGAAGACGAGACCATCGTGTCCACACAGGACCGCCTCCGTTTCAAGCCTACCGCGGAAGAAATCGTGGAATATACCGTACCGCACCTGGAAACAGCCCCTTTCCCGATCGTGAGCTTCGGCCAGGGTTGCGAAGGCGAACCATTGCTGATGTGGGAAACGATCCGTGAGTCTATCATTCAGATACGCAAGCATACGCCTAAAGGCAGTATCAATATCAACACCAACGGCAGTAAACCCGATGCGGTGCGCGCCCTCTGTGAAGCAGGCCTCAACAGTATCCGTGTGAGCCTCAACTCCGCCCAGGAGAAATATTATACGCCATACTACCGTCCCAATAACTACGTGTTTGAGGACATCATCGAAAGCCTGAAAGTGGTGCGGGAATTTAACGGATGGACTTCCATCAACTATTTTGTTTTTCCGGGAATGACCGACACGGAAGAGGAATATGAGGCCCTGCGCAAACTGATCCGGGAAACCGGCCTGAACATGATCCAGTGGCGCAATTTCAATATTGATCCCGACTGGTACCTGGGCAAACTGGGCATTACCGAGCCAGGCCCCTGCATGGGCATTAAGCAGTTACAGGAAATGATACATGAAGAGTTTCCGGACCTGAAGTTTGGATATTTCAACCCGCCCATGGAACGCATCAAAGGCGACTACATGGCCGATTTCGCTCACTAAAGCGCTACTTCCTCCCACTCACTGATAAAGCCGCTCCTATGCGCGTTCTCTTGCCCGAAACGGTATTGACGCGCATAGGCAGACGGTGACATGCCCGTCACTTTCCGGAATACCCGGTTGAACGTGATAGGGTTGTTATATCCCGTTGCATATGCCACAGAGGCAATACTTTCCGCATCACCATTGATGATTTTCTTGCAGGCCGCGTTGATACGGATTTCGTTGAGGAATTCGAGGTATGTTTTACGGGTGTGTTTCTTGAAATATTTACAGAAGGCGTAAGTGGTCAGATGCGCCACCGAAGCGATTCTGGCGAGAGAAATATTTTCCGCGTAGTGTTCCAGCGTATACTGATAAATATCGTTCATCCGCAGCCCTTCCGATTCACTGTAGGCATGACGCAGGAAGCCGGTGGACAATGATTTCCAGTCCTTCACCTGGCGGGAGAAATAAGTCAGCAGCGACATAAAGGCAAACAGCCTTTCCGCCCCGGTGAGCTTACAGAGCCGCATAATTTCCGCCGCTGTTTTCTCCTCATATGCCGCCGGCAATTGCAGGCTGGAACGGGTCAGTTGCAGGAACTTGCGGACAGATTCCAGCTCCGGCAATGCCAGCATGCCTTTCAGCGCATTGTCATGGTCAAAGAAAATATGGATGGCGTGGATGTTTTTCTCTTTCAGGTTTTCAAAGTAGCGGGCATCGCCTTTGAACATGTGCGGCTGGTTGGCGCCGATCACATAAATATCGCCGGCTTTGAACGGCTGGGTATAGCTGCCTGCAATCAGGGTGCCTTCCCCTTTGATAATAAGGGTCAATTGCGCCTCTTTATGACGGTGCAGGTAATTGTAGAAATAAGGAAGTATGTCCTCCTGGATGACCACAGACCCTTCCTCAGCTACCGGAACAGTAAATTGAATTACTTTCATTTACCAATTTTACTCCTTTTTGGGCAAAATTAGTTATTCCCGGACAATATTCGTTAAGTCTTGAACAATTACGCTGCTATCATTTTTTCTGCCCGTGCCCGCTTCTGTTGCAGCCAGCGGAAGCCTAAAGCCGACAACACACAGCCACCGGCAGTAATGGCCCACCAGTAGGTAAAGCCGATATGCTGCACTACAAAAGCCCCACTGGTAGGCGACACGACGGTTGCCAGCGAATAAGATATCGTATAGAGGGCGGCATATTGGCCACGGTTATGGTCCTGGCTGCGGCTGATCCAGAAGCTGTTCATAAAAGGCAAACAGAGCATCTCCCCGAAAGTGACCACTATCATGAACACGGCGGCAATACCCCATACCGGTGGCAACACACAGAGCAACACATACGCCAGGCACACCATCATGGCGCCCCTCGAAACATATGACAGGTTAGGCAGTTTACCGTCCAGGTGATGGATCATCACCATTTCCACCATCACGATCAACAGGCCGTTGATAGACATATTAAGCCCAATGGCCCATTCCTGCATGTGGACCACCTCTTTGAAATACAGCGGCACCATGCTGGAAAACTGAAAGAGGCAGACAGCGTTGATCATGCCAAACAACAGGAACCAGAGATACAGGCTGTCTCCCCATACTTTCTCCGTTTTTCCGGCTGCGGCCGTCTTTTCCGGTTTGGCCGGTGCCGGCACCGGCGGCAGGAAAATACGCATCAGCAGAGCCGCCACGATACAGGTGCCGCCATCCACCCAGAACAGCCATTGGTAGCTGATACTGGCCAATATCCCGCCCAGCGCGGGCCCTACCGACCAGCCAAGGTTGACGGCCAGGCGGTTGAGCGAATAGGAACGGGTACGGTTCTGTGGTGCGCTGTAAGCCGCAATAGCAATGCTGTTGGCCGGGCGGAAAGCATCCCCAACGGAACTCAGCACAAACACACAACCGCATATCTGCGGAAAGGTGCGCATCTGTCCCAATAAAATGAGCAATAAACCGTTAGAGAGGAGGCTCCAGAACTGTACCTGGTAAAAGCCGATACGATCAGACAACCAGCCGCCCAACATGGCGCCTACAATAGCGCCGCTACCGAAACAGGCCATGACCAATCCGGCCTGGGCAATGGAAAAATGCAGATGAGCCGTCAGGTATACTGTCAGAAAGGGGACCACCATAGCGCCGCTGCGGTTGATCAGCAACACCAGTGACAGCCACCAGGTAGCCGGCGAAAGTCCCGTATAGGCGTTCTGGTAAAGACGGATAGTTTGTTTGAGCAGATTCATACAACGGCCGCAAAATAAAATGCAACAAATAGGATTAACAGCATAGTTTTTGCAAAGATAAAATTCAGATCGCTGTATCTATATTTTTTTTCATTCAAAAGTTTAACTTTGACGCTTACTGGCGCTTAATCAGCTATCATGGAGGAAAACAACCGTAAAAAAAATATTCAGGCATTGGGAGTAACGATCGGCGTACATGCGCTGCTGTTAGTAGCACTGGTATTTGCCGGTTTCTCGGCGCCACCACCCCTGCCCGACCAGGACCTGGGGATGGAAGTAAACCTCGGTACCTCCGATGACGGGATGGGCGATGAACAGCCGCTCAACCCCAACCCTCCCAGCGCAGCTACCTCTACGCCTGCTCCTGCAGAAAGTGAGCAGCCCGCTGCCACGGAAAAAGATAACAGCGCCCCGCAGGAAGTGGCCACACAGGATGATGAAGAAGCCCCGGAAATAAAAAAGCCGGAGAAGCCGGTGGAAAAGCCAAAGGAGCTGCCTAAAAAGCTGGAACCGAAGCCGGTGACAAAACCGGTAAAGAAACCGGCAGCAGAGCCCAAACCAACACCTCCTGCACCCAAACCGCAGCCTAAAGCGGTTTATTCCGGCGGTACCAGCACCAGTGCCAACAGCGGCAACGGCGCACAGGGCTCCAACAATTCCACAGGCGAAGGTAATACCGGCAAGCCCGGCGACAGGGGCCAGCTCAATGGCGACCCTAACGCCAAAGGCTATACGGGCGGCGGCCTCGGTGGCGGACGCTCCGATTTCCGCCTCAACGGACGTAATCTTATCAGCCGGCCAAGCGTTACCTACGACGGCACTGAGTCCGGCTATATCGCTGTCAATATCAAAGTAGACCAGCACGGAAATGTGATCGCTGCCACGTTCAGCATGAAAGGGTCTACCCTCAGCAATCCACAACTGATAGACATTGCGCGCAAAGCTGCGCTCAACGGTCAGTTAAAATACAATGCAAATCCGGACGCGCCTGAGGTGCAGTTCGGTACCATCCGCTTTTATTTTAAAGCAGAATAGCCAACATTTACGATTTTTTTGATTGATGGATTTTTTGATTTGAGCGGTAAGGAAATCAAAAAATGTCCTTTTTAATCCTATGCTATCCTAAGCGGACCATAATCTTTTTGAGAAACTGTATTTATACGCCAACGATGAGAATGCACCGAATCCTGTTCAGCACTATGCTATTTTTATGGCCGGCCTGTGCGGCCATGGCCCAATCATTTCCCGGTTACAATACCAGCAATTATGCGGGTATTTACGGTGTACTCTCCAACCCCGCCAGTGCGGCAGGGTATCGTTACAAGTGGGACGTCAATATCATCGGCGCTGACGTAAAAGGCGGCAACACTTATGTGAGAGTGCCCAAATCCGTCCTGTTAAATCCTCCTCCGAGCAACAAATGGGTGCGTAACCAGGATTATTTCCTGGACACCACCGCCAACCGCAAACAGAACGGATGGGGAATGGCCGAGATAGTGATGCCTTCTGTATTATACGCTATCGATGAAAAACAATCCGTTTCCTTTGTGTGGCGGGTGCGTGCCAGCGCCAGCGGGGGCAACCTCCCCACGCCGCTCGCCAATTTCTTTGGCAACGACTTTCCCAACATGCAATACCGCGGCAAAAACCTGAATATTGAAAAAGTGGGCGTAGGCGCACATATCTGGAATGAACTAGGCTTTAGCTACGCCCGTACCATCCATGAAGGATATACCAGCCGCTGGAAAGCCGGTGTTACAGTGAAACTGCTGAGCGGCATCGCCGCCGGCTATGCACAGGTGGCCAACGCCAGTTTCGTGCTCAATAACAGGCGCAATGCCGACATCACCAGCGGCACGCTCCGTTATGCCTACAATGAAGAGCTGGACCACTGGCAAAAGCCCGATACCCGCAACCTGCAACTCTTTCATAACAACGGCCTGGGCTTTGACCTCGGCGTTATCTACGAATACCGCCCGGACAACGGCGGCTTCGGCAAGTTCGAAGGCTCTGATGCAGATGAATATAAACTGCGCCTTGGCCTTTCCATCAACGATATCGGCCGCATCAAATATCAAAAAGGCGCTTACAATACCGATCTCGATCTCCGGAAACAAAATATCAATCCAAACGATATTACCTACAAAGACAAAGAAAGCCTGAAACAATACTCCCGCCGGTTGAACCGCTATTTCACACCTATTCCGGGTGATGACAGCAGCTTTGTGATGGTGTTGCCTGCCTCGCTCAACCTGATGGCCGACTACAACATCGACAGCCGTTTCTTTGTCAGTGCCAATGCCGTCATTGCCCTGAACGCAGGAAAAAACGGACTGGCCAGAACATATGCCACGACCCAGTTGTTAATTACACCACGCTATGAAACAGAACTGTTTGGCGCCTATATGCCGTTTGTTATTAACCACAACGGGCAGGCTGATGTAGGGGCCGGCTTCCGTATAGGGCCGTTGGTAGTGGGTTCTTACAGTCTTTTTACCACGCTTTTCCAACACCGCATCAACCATTCGGATGCTTTCGTAGCTTTGCGGCTCAATCCGGGCATGCTGGGCAAGCGCAATAACAGCAAAGGCCAGCTGGGATGTCCGGTAAATTATTAATTTACCTTTATGAACGCATATCAGGAAGCATTGGACTATCTCTACGCACAACTGCCCATGTTTACCAAAGTAGGGGCCAGTGCTTATAAAACAGACCTGCATAATACGGTCGCACTGTTGCAACAGCTCAACAATCCGCAGCATACCTTCAAAACCATACACGTCGCCGGCACTAACGGGAAAGGCTCTACCAGTCATATGCTGGCGGCCATCCTGCAACAGGCGGGCTACAAGACCGGCCTGTACACCTCCCCGCACCTGCTGGATTTCCGGGAGCGTATCCGTATTAACGGACAGGTAGCGCCGGAAGACTTTGTAGTGGATTTCACCAATAACATGCGGCCATTCATTGAAACCATTGAGCCCTCCTTTTTTGAGTTGACCGTAGCAATGGCCTTTCAATATTTTTCGCAGGAAAAAGTGGACATCGCTATTATAGAAGTGGGACTGGGCGGACGGCTGGACAGCACGAACGTGATCACCCCGGAACTGTCTGTCATCACTAATATCAGCTTTGACCATAAAAATATCCTGGGAGACACGCTCCCTTTGATAGCCTCCGAAAAAGCCGGTATCATCAAGGCCGGTGTGCCCGTAGTGGTCAGCGAAACGCAGGCGGAAATACAATGGGTATTCCGCGACAAAGCCGCCGAAACCGGTTCCCCTGTTCATTTTGCAGACCAGGAATGGATGGTGGACGGCAGCGATATAAAGGACAACCACCTGCACCTAACGCTACTGGATACACGACAAAACAAAATGTCCCATCTCCACCTGGACCTTAGCGGTCAATACCAGGAAAAAAATGTGATGGGCGTTTTATCTGCCGTCAAAGTATTGCAGCAACAGGGCTGGCATATTACCTGGGAGCACATATCAACGGCTTTATCGCATGTACGCAAGCTGACAGGGCTGCGGGGACGCTGGGAAGTAGTGAGCGAACATCCGCTCACGGTGATGGACGTAGGCCATAATGAAGCCGGTATCAAAGAGGTGGTGCAGCAACTGGAGCATGTCAACTACCAGCAGCTGCATATTGTGACGGGTTTTGTGAAAGACAAGGAGGTAGACAATGTGCTGCCGCTTTTCCCGTCCACGGCCACGTATTATTTCTGCAGGGCACAGATACCCCGTGCCATGGACGAAGTAGCGCTGGCGGAAATGGGCGCCCGGCACGGATTGCAGGGCAAGGCCTACGAGTCGGTACAAGCCGCGTTGCAGGCAGCCCGCCAGCATGCCAAACCGGAAGATATGATCCTGGTATGCGGCAGCTTCTTTATTGTGGCAGAAGCGATGTAATTATTTCATTTCCATACGTCCCATGTGCATCAGTGCGTACATCAGGCCGGTCACATGCAGGCTGTGAACAATTTTATTGTCCAGTATCAGCTGTTGCACATCGGGAACAGACATCAGCACCACTTCGATTTCCTCGTTGTGGTCCAGCTGTTGTTCTTTCACTTTACGGCCGCCGGTAGCGAGGAACATATGGGTGTAGTTGTTACTGGAGGCCGTATTGGCAGCCACTTTTCCCAATAATATCAATTCCTTGAATTCATAGCCTGTTTCTTCAAGCAGTTCACGTCCCATCGCAAATTCAGGAGAAGGGTCTGTCTTGTCCATGGTGCCGCCGGGAATTTCGAGCAGTGTCTGACCGATGCCCTGACGGTATTGGCGGATCATGATCACCTGGCCGTCTTCTGTGATGGCCACGGCATTTACCCAATCGTTATATTCCAGTACATAGTAAGGTTCAACAATTGTTCCTTGCGGCGTAATGCATTTGTCTTTGCGTGCGGTTAACCAGTCGTCTTTGAAGAGATATTCAGACGACAGCAATTTCCAATCCATATTCATAATAATACTTTACCAGTTCATGCGCTCTTTCAGTCCCTGTATATGGCCGAGGTGGTGCTTTCCGTGCCAGGCATAGTTGGCTGCCATGGTTTTCAGGTTAAAGCGCCGGCCGTGTTCCGGGTGAATGAAAGAACGTTCCCATTGTTCGGGTGTCAGGCGGTCCATCAGGTTGGCCCAACGGGTGTGCAGGGCGTGCAGCAGGGTGATAGACACGTTGATGGGCGTATTTTTCACATCTTCCAGTTCAGCCCAGGCAGCTTCATCGTATGGTTTAATAATAGGTTTTTCTTCCGTCAGCGCCATTTTCATGCGGGTAATAGCGTTGATATGGCTGTCTGCCAGATGGTGCACCACCTGCTGAATGTTCCAACCGCCGGGCCGGTAGGGCTTCTGCAGCTGGAAAGCGTCCAGGTTTTGCACGGCCATTTCCACCAGGGTGGGCAGGTCGCGAATGTCATTGACAGACTCCCGCAACATGGCGGGGCTATAATCCGGCAGCGGTTCAAAACGACCGATAGGATATTGTAATGCTTCCATAAGCGGGTTTATTAAGACTCGCGAAGGTCTTTTCCGGTAAGATGGATAAATACATCTTCCAGATTAGCTTTCTTCACTTCTTTACTACGCTCGAACCCTTTGGACACGAGGTTATCGATAAGGGCATCGGGCGAGTCAATAGCGATCACCTGGCCGCTGTCCACGATAGCGCAGCGGTCGCAAAGGAATTCAGCTTCATCCATGTAGTGCGTGGTGATCACAACAGTTGTTCCCTGTGACCGTACCTGCAGGATGAGGTCCCACAGATTGCGTCTTGCCTGCGGATCGAGGCCGGTAGTGGGCTCGTCGAGGAAGATGATACGGGGCTTGTTGATCAGGGTGGTGGCGATAGAGAAACGTTGTTTCTGGCCACCGGAAAGTTCTTTGTATTTGGACTTAGCCTTGTCTTCCAGGTTGAAGAGGCGCAGCAGTTCCATGGGTTCCACCGGCTGGTTGTACAGTCCGCCGAACATCTCGATCAGTTCCACCAGATTGAGCCCGGGGTAATAACCGGAGCTTTGCAGCTGTACACCGATGATTTTTTTTATATCGTTAGGCGCGGCGTCCAGGTCGAATCCGCCGACGGTCACCCTGCCTTCTGTTTTGTCGCGTAATGTTTCAATGATCTCCAGGGTAGTAGACTTACCAGCGCCGTTAGGGCCCAGGAGGCCAAATATCTCATGTTCGTACACGTCAAAGCTGATACCCTTTACTGCGGTGAATTCCCCGTATTTTTTCACCAGGTTTTTCACCTCAATGATCTTGTTCTTTTCCATGCCACCAAATTATAAAAGAATTACGAATTACGGATTACGAATTACGAATGAAGGGTTGCTCAGTCGTTACTTCTTTTAAGTATGAGCAATATTAGGATTATATATTATCTTATCAATCAATATAAAATCCTAAAATTAACGGACTCCCCATTCGTAATTCGTCATTCGCAATTCGTAATTGATTTAGTGTTTGATGAACACCTGCGTAAAGAAAGTGATCCTTCCTTTACCGGCGGTGCCTATCCCGATCAGGTTATAGTCACCCAGCATGTTGCGCCGGTGGCCGGGGCTTTTGATCCAGCCATCCACTACGGCTTCGGCGTCGAGGGTGCCATAAGCCACGTTTTCGGCGGCGGCCCCTACCCTGCCCATCTTTTTGGAGACAATAGCCACGCGGTCCTCAAAACCTTCGTGCCCGAAGCCGGTGCTTCCATTAGCCATGTCGCGGCTATGGCGGCGCGCCTGCTGGCTGATGGTCTCATCCAGCTGCAGCGGTTTCAGTCCTTTGGATTGACGGAATTTGTTGGTGTAATAGAGGATCTGCTCTTCAAGGCTTCCTCCTGTTGTGGTGCTGTCTGCACGGCTGGCGGCACGTGAACACGCGCTTACCTGAAATGCGGCAAACAGTGCAAGCAGTAATACAAGGATACTGCGGCTTTTCAAAATGGACATAAAACTGATGGTTAATAATGATAATTTCCAGCATGCAAGCAAGCGCTGTACCAAATTATCCAGCGTGGATAACTTTATCGGCGCCTGTTTAAAAAACGAAGGCCCGGACGTTGCTATTGTACGCCCGGGCCTCTTTTGATATGCAATTAACAAAGCGTGTTCCGCTATTTGTTCATAATGTCTTTCCAGGTCTCCATCATATTTTTGGAACCGATGAAAATGGGCACCCGCTGATGCAGCTGTACCGGTTTCAGTTCCAGCAGGCGCTGACGGCTGTTGGCCATCGACATGCCGCCCGCTTTTTCCATGATGAAAGACATGGGGTTACACTCATAACAGAGCCGCAGACGGCCTGACTTGTACTTGCCGAAAGCCGGGTACATAAAGATACCGCCCTGTATCAGCGTACGGTGTATTTCCGCTACCATACAGCCCACGAAACGGTGCCGGTAGATGCGGTCGTTTTCATCCCGGGCCATAAAATGATCGATGGACTGGCGCACCTTATCGTCATACAGGTAATAGTAACCTACGTTGACAGAGAAGATATCGCTTTCCGCGGGGCATTTCAGGTTGGGATGCGACAGGCAGAACTCCCCGATGGAAGGATCGAGGGTAAAGCCCTGCACACTGCGGCGGGTGGCGTACACCATCATGGTGGAAGAACCATAGATGATATAGCCGGCCGCAATCTGCTGCGTGCCCGGTTGCAGGAAGTCTTCCAGGTTACATTCCTCCCCTTCCGGCGACAGGCGGCGGTAAACGGAGAAAATAGTCCCGATGGAAACATTCACGTCGATATTGCTGGAGCCGTCCAACGGATCGAGCAATACCACATATTTGGATTTTTTTGAGTGTTCGTCGGTGAAGGCGATAAAGTGTTCTTCCTCTTCAGAGGCCACGCCGCAGCAGTAAATGCTGGTACGCAGTGAATTGATAAACTGTGCATTGGCAAATTCGTCGAGCTTCTTTACGGATTCGCCCTGGACATTGGTTTTCCCGGCTTCACCCAGTATATCGGCGATGCCCGCCTTGTTTACCTCCACATTCACTCTTTTTGCCGCCAGACCTATATCACGCAGCAAACCTGACAACTGGCCGGTAGCACCGGGATAGTTCCGTAATTCCTGAATGGTGAATTCATCCAGGGTCATTACTTTTTCCTTGTGATTCATAACGTTTTTCAGTTTTCCGGAACGAAATTAACGGAATACGCGCTTATTTTAAGGGAAATGTCATTTCTCTGTAAACAGATTTTAAAACAATTCTAAACTTGCCTTACTTTGCCAAATAATTTTTCAAAAGGACAAACTATCATATGAAGGTTTTCAAGTTTGGCGGCGCAAGTTTAGAAAGTGTTGAACGCATTAAGCAAGTAGCACAGATCGTCCAGTCATTTCCGGACGATAAACTCCTGATCGTTATCTCAGCCATGGGGAAAACGACCAATGAACTGGAAAAGGTGGCGCAGAACTTTTACATGCGTAAAAGGGAGATCGCCGCGCAGTTGCTGTACAATGTGGAGCAACACCATATCCAGGTGGCCGAGTCCCTGCTGGGTACCCGTCAGCATCCGCTTTTTCAGCAGCTGCAGCAATTCTTTACCGAAGCGGAATGGACGCTCGGCGAGAAACCACTGCGGACGTATGACTACTACTACGATCAGCTGGTGGGCATGGGCGAACTGCTCAGCACCGCTATCGTCAGCGCCTTCTTTAACACCATAGGTTTATCCAATACCTGGGTAGACGTCCGGGACGTGTTCCGTACCGACGACAACTTCCGGGATGCCAATATCGACTGGGCCTTTACCCAGAAACAGGTGACCGACAAAGTGGTGCCGCTGTTCAATCAGACCAGCATTGTGATTGCACAGGGCTTCATTGGCAGCACCGACCAGAACGAGAGCGTGACCCTGGGCAGGGAAGGCTCCGACTACTCCGCGGCCGTATTCGCCAACATGCTCGACGCTGAAAGCCAGACCATCTGGAAAGACGTGGAAGGCCTCAAAAATGCCGATCCCAAACTGTTCCCCAATACCGTCAATATTCCGGAGATCAGCTACGGGGAAGTGATTGAAATGGCCTATTACGGCGCCCAGGTAATCCACCCGAAAACCATTAAGCCGTTACAGAACAAACAAATACCGCTGCTGGTGAAATGTTTCCTTGACAAGAACCTGCCCGGCACGGTCATCAGGGAACAGGCAGACACCAAACAGCTGCCTCCCATTATTGTACTGAAAAGGAACCAGGTATTGCTGACCCTTACCTCCAAAGACTACGCTTTTATCACAGAAGATAAAATCAGCGATATCTACGAAACTTTCCACCGGCTGAAAGTGAAGATCAACCTGATGCAGAATGGCGCCATCACCTTCTCCTGCTGTATTGACCACAACCCGGAAAAGATCGAGCTGCTGATCAAAACACTGCACAATGACTTTAAAATCTCTTATAACGAATCCCTTGAACTGCTGACAGTACGCTACTACCAGGACGGCCTCCTGGAAGAGCTCAGCAACCACCACACGGTACTGCTGGAACAGCGTTCCAACATCACCGTACAGCGGCTCTTAAAGAAATAAAACAGACCATCGGCCATCACCCTGAAAGGGATGGTGGCCAATTTTCCCATCGCCTTCCCCGCTCGATAACACCCCGCATAAATTAACCGCTTATCCCCGGATTTTAACAACCATACCATTCCCCGTTTTAGAACAAACTCCCTGCTTAATTTTATATTGGTTTCCACTGCTTTGAGATTGGACATGTGCCCCCGCACCCCCTGGAAAAATTTTTTTTCGCCGGATGTGCAACCTTTTTTCAGACAGGTCGTCTTTAAGATGTTAAATGTGCTATGATATGAAAAAAGCCGCCCTGTTGCTGATAGTTACCTGCTGTATCGCACTGGTTGTCGCCTGCAAAGGCCTCCTGAAAGATATGGCACCGTTACAGAGCAGTCCACCAGACATACTGCCTTTATTTGTGATAACACATGCCAATTGCCCTGGTATTCCAACCGCTGCCCAGGCCAATGCCTCCGTTACCCCTGATAATGCGCAGCTTAAAACCGAACCCATTCAAGATGCTGTAAAAACTATATTCGATATATACCGTTCACAAAACCAGATCCGGCAGTAACCGATAGACTGTCTTCCTAATCACTTATTGGATCGCTTCTGAGAAAATCTAAACGATAGTATGAAAAAATTCATCGTCGTGCTGGGGATGCTTATGTCCGTTATCATGAGTTCTTTCGCACAAAAAAATACCACCGGCACTATTTCCTTTAAAATAACAGACGCCACCGGCAAGGCACTTCCCTTTGCCAGCGTGCTTTTACGCAAAACAAAAGACTCCACGCAGGTAAAAGGGGAAATGAGCTCCGAATCCGGCGAAGGCCGTTTTGAAAAAATACCCTTTGGCCAGTATTTCCTGCAGGTATCACAGATGGGTTTTACCACCCACTACGCCGATAATTTTACGATAGATGCCTCCCATGCCACTGTCAGCCTGCCGGCCATTGCCCTGCAGCCGCTCTCCAAAAGCCTGCAAACGGTGAATGTGACCGCTACCAAACCCTTTATCGAAAAAAGCGCCGGTAAAACCGTGCTCAATGTGGAAAACAGTGTTACCGCCGTAGGCAATACCGCGCTCGACATCCTCAAAAGAGCCCCCGGCGTACAGATCGACAACAATGAAAACGTGAAAATGAAAGGGCAGACAGTGACGGTGATGATTGATGGCAAACTCACCTATCTCAGCGGCGAAGACCTGACCAACCTGCTGAAAAACACGCCCGGCGAGTCTATCGCACAAATCGAAATCCTGACCAGCCCGTCCGCTAAATACGACGCTTCCGGCAATGGCGGGATCATCAACATCAAAACAAAGAAAGGCAAGCTCACTGGTATCAATGGTACCATCAATGCCACCCTGTCACAGTCCCGCTACGGCACTTACAGCGCCAATGGCACTTTCAACTGGCGCACCACCAGGTTCAACCTGTTCGGCGATCTCGGCAGGACCGACCGTAATTCCCAGATCACCCGTAAATACAGCAGGGCTTTTAACGACAAAGGCGTTACCACCGAACAGACACAGGACATCTTCCAGCGGAACCGGTTCCAGCGCAATGCCGCCAAAATAGGGCTCGATTATTTCCTGAATGATAAACACACGATAGGCGTATTGGTTAACGGATTCAAGAACCGTTTCAATAACCAGATTTACAGCAATACCAATTTCATGAACACCCCGGGCGCCCCGGCCGATTCCATTGTAAACTCCTACACGACCAACAACAACCATTTCAATAATATCGCCATCAACCTGAATTACAAGGCAGTATTGGATACCGCCGGGCGCGAATACAGTGTGGACGCGGATTATGCGCGCTTCAACGCCGACCGGTCCCTCGTACTGAACGACAGTATGCTGGACGTAAAAAGCCAGCGTGTACGCAACCCCAATGGCATTCGCAACCAGGGCGGCACACAAATCACCATCAAAAGCCTGAAAGGCGATTTTGCCTGGCCACTGGGCAAAAACGGAAAAGTGGAAGCCGGCTTAAAAGCCAGCCTGGTGACCACTACCAACAGACTGGCTTATGATTCCCTCAAAAACGGCGAATATATTTTTGCGCCCAGCCAAAGCAATGAGTTTAAATATCAGGAAGATGTATATGCTGCCTATGCCAGCTACAAAAAACAACTGACGCCTAAAACCGGTATCCAGGCCGGGTTAAGGGTGGAGAATACCAAATCCGACGGATATTCCGTTACGCTCAAAAGCCAGGTGGTGCGTAACTACACCGACTTCTTCCCCAACCTCACCATCGATCAGAAACTGAACGACAACAACAAAATCAGTCTCGCTTACTCCCGTCGCATTGAACGCCCGGAATACAGCCAGCTGAACCCGTTCATGTTCTACCTCGACAGGTATACTTTCTTCCGCGGCAACCCATACCTGCAGCCGCAATACACCAATAATGTGGAGCTGGCGTATACCTTCAAAGACAAATACATCGCCACGCTGGGATATAACCGTACCACCGATGTGATCAACGAGTTCCTCTACCAGGACGACAGCGCCAAAACATCTACCAGCACCCTGATGAACTATAAGAAAAGCCATGTGTACAGCCTTGCGGTGACATTGCCTTTCCAGGTCACCAAATGGTGGATGAGCGACAACAACCTGAATGCTGCTTACAACGACTACTACTTCAACAACAACAAGAACCAGGCGGAGATGACCAGCAGCTTTACCTATAGCTTCAACAGCACCAATACCATCACGCTGCCGAAGGACTTTAAGCTGGAAGTAGCCGGTTACTATAACTCCCCTTTCGTGTATGCGATCTTCAAGGGTTACGCGGAATACAATCTGAACCTGGGCATCCAGAAAACTTTCTGGGATAAAAAAGCTACTGTCAAATTCAATTATAACAATATTCTGCGGAATGAATCCTACAGAGGTATTGCGCAATACAGCAACCTGGCGCTGCACATTTTCAACACATGGCAGTTCAGGACAGCCAGCATTTACTTCAGCTATCGCTTTGGCAACAGCAGTATCAAAGCTGCCCGCGACAGAAAAACAGGTACCAGTGATGAACAAAAAAGGGCAGGTTAAACAATCATTTTCATCATCTGCTGGATCAGTTGCATCATCGCGGTGGGATATATCCCCAGTCCTATCAATACCAGCGTCAGCAGCATCAGTGTGATATTACCGGCTACAGGCAGCGAGGGCTTGATATAAGTCACCTCTCCTGTAGCCGGTGCTTTAAACATCATGGCGATAATGCGTATATAATAATACAGACCTATCACACTGTTGATGACCAGCATAAACAACAGAAACCACATGTGCCCGTTCACCCCTGCCATCACGATATAAAATTTCCCGATAAAGCCGGCCGTCAGCGGGATGCCTGCCAGCGACAGCAACATGGCGGTGAATACCGTGGCCACCCAGGGATAACGCCAGAACATACCGCGGTAATCGTCCAGTGTCTCCGCATCCTGTACACTACTGCTCATAACGATCAATACGCCGAAAGCCCCGATGCTGGTAATGAAATAAGCTACCAGATAAAAAGAAATCGCCTCCAGCCCTGTCTGCACACCAGAAAGAAAAGCAACCAGAATGTAGCCCATATGGGCGATAGAAGAATAAGCCAGTATACGTTTGATATTTTGTTGTGTCAATGCCAGCCAGTTGCCCACAAACATGGAAGCCACCGCCACAATGGCCAGCATCCACCATATCATCGAGTAGTCGTTGCCGTGAATGTCCACATAAAAACGGATCAGCACCACCAGCATCCCTCCTTTGGAGATAGTCGCGATAAACGCCGATACCGGCAACGGAGCGCCTTCGTAAATATCGGGCGCCCACATGTGGAATGGCACCACGCCCAGTTTGAAGCCGATGCCGATCAGCATCATACCAAAGCCCGCCAGCACGGTAACGGGTATATATCCGGCCTGCCGCAGCGCCGCACCGATACCCGGAAAATCCATATGCCCCGTAAACGCATATACGAGCGCCATGCCAAACAGCAGAAACGCGGAAGACAAAGCCGCAAGGATAAGGTATTTGATGCCTGCCTCGTCTGAACGTTCACGCGCCCGGAGATAGGCAATCAGCCCATACAGGCTGATACTGAGTATTTCCAGGCCAAGGAATAAAGACATAAAGTGACGGCTCACCACCAGCACCAAAGCCCCTGTGGTGGCCAGCGGCAGCAGCAGGTAATATTCCTCTTTCCGTTCTTCCCGCTCTTCAAAATAGTTGTAGGACAACAGTAAGATGATAAAACCCGACGTCAGTACCAGTCCGGTATTAAAGAGAGAAAACTCGTCTACCACCAATAGCGGCGGCACCGTATGCGGGATATACAACATCGCCGGTATGATAGCCGTCAGCGCCATCAGGTAGGCCAATAGGGAAAAGGCGTACGTAATGCGGTGATTGCGCCGGATAGCAATCAGCAGCATGGAAATCACCACCGCGGTGAACAGGGTGATCAATGGTCCGAGGCTTATGAAATCAGCGAACGACATAATCATTTTTTTGAGAAGTATTCAAAACCGGTTGCGGATGTAACCCCAATAAAAGAATGGCCATCACCAGTGCTACAATGATCACCAGCTCCCGTTTGTTCAGGTCCGGCAAAACATATTGCCGGTTGGCCGGCCCGAAGAACACTTTTTGCATGATACGCAGTGAATAGGCCGTGGCCACCACCAGGCCGATGGCCGCAAAAACAGTGATCCAGCGGTTGGCTTGCCAGCTGCCCAGCAGAATGAGAAATTCCGCTACAAAATTGCCCAGCCCGGGCAAGCCCAGCGACGCCATTACAAATATCATGGCCGCGCTGCCCATCACCGGCATCCTGGACCACAGTCCGCCCATCTCCTGTATGTTACGGGTATGGATACGTTCGTACAACGCACCTGCGATGATAAACAAGGCACCGGTGCTGATACCATGCGCGATCATCTGCATCACCACCCCTTCATAAGCCAGTGCGTTGAAAGAAAAAGCACCGACCAGCACAAAACCCATGTGGCTCACGCTGGTATAGGCTATCAGCCGCTTCAGGTCTGTTTGCGCATAGGCCAGCATACCGCCATAAATAATTCCCAATACCCCCAGGAACATGATCCACGGCGCAAAATACACGGACGCCTCCGGAAACAACGGCAGCACCAGCCGCAGGATGCCATAGGCGCCTGTTTTCAGCAGCAGCCCCGCCAGCACCACACTGCCGGCCGTAGGCGCTTCGGTGTGTGCATCGGGCAACCAGGTATGAAAAGGAACGGCCGGCAACTTCACCAGGAAAGCGATGAGGAAGCCCAACATCAGCCATCTGGCGGTTTCCTGCTGCATAGGGGTATGCAGCAGCGAAAAATAATCGTACGTATATACACCGGTGTTAGCGCCATGTATAAAGTACAACGCCAGAATAGCCAGTAACATCAACAGGCCGCCAGCCTGCGTGAAAAGGAAAAATTTGTTGGCCGCATATTCGCGGTTTTCATGTCCCCAGATACCAATCAGGAAATACATGGGTATCAACATCATCTCCCAGAAAAAATAAAAGAGAAAAAGGTCCATGGTCAGAAACACGCCAGTAATACCGGCCAGCACGAACAGAAGATTAAAATGAAAAAATCCTACCCGCTGATTAATTTCCTTCCACGATATCAATACCGCCAATGCTCCCAGGAAAAACGTAAGTACCAGCATCAGCAGCGACAAACCATCCATAGCGAGGTTTAGGCTGATACCAAAATGTGGCACCCAGTCCACCTTGTACCGGTATAACCACCGGCCGCCGGAAGCCTCCTGTGTAGCCCATATCTGACCGGTGATGGCCAGATCGACCAGCAGGCATGCCAGCGCTATACACCTTGACCACAGCGGATTCCGCGCTGCCGCTATCCAGGACAGCAACGCACCCGCCAGCGGAATGATGATCAGTAACAGGAGAATCATTGTTTGTACATTTTAGCCGTTAACGTTAGGAAATCTCATGCAACCGCCATATCAATACCGACAAGATGGCCACCGCACCTAATACCACCCCCATGATGTACCATCGGAGTATGCCGCTCTGCGTACGTGCCATAACGTTATGGCAAGCTTCCGTCAGCTGTGCCGCTCCGGTATATATTTTATCGATGAGATCTTTCCGGTTGATGTTGGACAGGTACACGAACGGCCGTACGATCAGCGCGTCATAGAGCGCATCGATGTCCCAGCCACGCCGCCAGAAGCCCTGTAGCCATACCTGGCCGGGCATACTGAGGAAATCCACCATGCCCTGCGGCCTTTTCAAAACCCATACATAGGCCAGCCATATGCCCCCCAACGCCAACACCGCCGATATCAGCTGGGAAGCCCATTCCAGGGCCACGCTTTCCTGTGCCATCTGCACTGCGGGCAATACCGGCGCCAGCCAGTTGCTGAACAACGTTACATGTCCCAGCGTATGCGGCAGTTCGATAAATCCGGCTATGGTAGAAAGCACGGCGAGTATGTACAACGGCACCATCATCACGGCACCAGGTATATGATGTACTTTTGTTTTGGCTTCGCCGTAAAACACCAGAAAAAACATGCGGAAAGTATACATGCCTGTCAACAGCGCACCCAGCACGCCGGCCAGCCAGTAGGCTTTATGCCCGCCAACGGCGGCCCATGACAGCCAGATGATCTGGTCTTTGCTATAGAAGCCCGCCGTTACAAACGGAATGGCGGTCAGCGAGGCACAACCGATCAAAAATATCCAGAACACACCTGGCAGCATTTTTTTCAGTCCCCCCATTTTAAACATGTCCTGTTCGTGATGCAGCGCTACGATCACTGCACCGGCGCCCATGAACAACAATGCTTTAAAAAACGCATGCGTCACAAAGTGGAAAATGGCCGCCGACCAGGCGCCACAGCCCAGGGCGAGGAACATATACCCGATCTGGCTGATGGTAGAATACGCCAGTACCCGTTTGATGTCTGTCTGCACCAGCGCGCTGACGCCGGCCATGAGCAGCGTAACAGCACCTATAATGGCAGTAGCGGTTTGCGCGGCTGGTGATAACTCAAATACCACATGCATTCTCGCTATCAGGTACACACCGGCTGTCACCATCGTGGCAGCGTGGATCAATGCGCTCACCGGCGTAGGGCCGGCCATGGCATCAGGCAACCATGTTTGGAGTGGCAGTTGTGCGGACTTGCCCACTGCGCCGCCCAACAACAACAGGGCTATAAGCGTCACCATCGGGTCTCCTTTATCCCACAGCAGCGGCGCCTCCCGCAACAGTTGCTGTATGTTAAGCGTGCCCATATATTCAAACAACAGGAATAAAGCGATAGCCATGGCGGTATCGCCTACCCTTGTCACCAGGAATGCCTTGCGGGCCGCGTAGTTATTGGCCGGATCTTTATACCAGAAACCGATCAGCAGATAACTGCAAAGCCCCACTCCTTCCCAGCCCAGATACAACAGCAACAGGTTATCTGCCATGACCAACACCAGCATAGCCCCCACAAACAGGTTCATGCAGGCGAGAAACCGGCCATAATCTTCATCATCGTGCATATAACCGGTGGCGTATACGTGTATTAAAAATCCAACGATGGTGATCACCAGTGTAAACACCACAGACAGGGCGTCCATCCGGAAATCGATGCCTGCAGCGAAGCCAGGCACTTGTATCCATTGCCATACATGCTGTACCAACGGCTCCTTCCCGGCGCCAGCCACCGTTGCAGCCACCACCAGTGCCACTATGGCCGACAAGCCCACGCTGCCGCAACCGATAACGGTAACGGCACTACGGCTTACACGCTTCCAGCAAAGCATGAGCAGGCATGCGCCGAGAAAAGGAAAAGCAGGTATGAGTGCAGGCAACATCTGATAAAATTTTAATGGTGATAAGGATTCATTAACCATTCATCCTGCTGGCTTCATCACTGTCCAGCGTACGGAGCTGATGATACAGCTGCAGAATCAACGCCAGCCCCACTGACACCTCCGCAGCAGCCATTGCCAGGATGAACATAAACATCACCTGCCCGTCGGCCTGCCCCCAGTGCGAGGCGGCCACCACAAAAGCAAGTCCCGCGGCATTGAGCATAATCTCTACCGACAGCAGCATAAAGATGATATTGCGCCGGATCAATACGCTGATCAGTCCGAGCACAAACAGGATACCGGCCAGTAACAGGCCCGCCGTTGTTGGATGCAGGTTCATGTGTTCAGGTTATTTTCAAGAAATCGATGTAGTGTTTTCTTATGTTGCCGTCCCAGGTGATAAGCCCCTACAATACCTGCCATCAGCAGGATACCGGTCAGCTCCACCGCTATCAGATAGGGACCGAACAAAGCCATGCCAACCTGTTTGGGCGGCACCACCTGAATACCGGCTGAAGGCTGCCTGTTTTGCAGGATCAGGTATAACAGCTCAGCTAACAGCACCACACAAAATATCCCCGGCACTATCCATATCCGGGGCCGCAGCCAGGCCTTCTCATGCTCGGCAGTCTCCAGTCCCAGGTTGAGCATCATCACAAAAAATATAATAAGCACCATGATAGCCCCGGCATAAATGATAATCTCGAGCACCGCCATAAACGGCGCGCCATAGGTGTACAATACAACTGCTACCGCCAGCAGCGATACCACGAGGTATAACAAGGCGTGCATGATATTGTAACAGGTGATGACCCTTACGGTGGCCGCCACGGCTATCAGCGCAGCAACGATAAATGCGATGTCCATAACACTTCAGATTTATGGTAACAGGCTTTTGATATCTACCGGTGGTTCTTCATGCTCTGCGTCTCCTTTGTCTTTATCTTTAATAGCAAGGCCCGCCACCTTGTAATAGTTGTATCCCGGATACTTACCCTGACTGGGGATCAGCAGATCGTGCTTTTCATATACCAGGTTCTGACGGTTGTATTCAGCCATTTCAAAATCAGGCAACAGCTGGATAGCGTAGGTAGGACAAGCTTCTTCACAGAATCCGCAGAAGATGCAACGGGAGAAATTAATCCGGAAAAATTCCGGGTACCGCCGCCCGTGTTCATCTTCTGTCGCCTGTAAAGAGATACAGTCTACCGGACAGGCTGCCGCACAAAGGTAACAGCCCACGCAACGTTCTTCTCCGTCAGGGTCGCGTGTGAGCGCGATACGCCCTCTCCACCGTGCCGGCAGCGGCGCCTTCTGTTCCGGATACTGGTAGGTGTCCCGTTTGTGGAACATATGCAGAAACACCAGCCACATACTACGCAATAGACTAAACATACATTTGGGTATTTTGATATTCAGTTATTTGGATACTAACCAGAGCTTGATTGCCGCTGTCACCAGCAAATTCAGTAATGATAAGGGGAACAGCACTTTCCAGCCGTATTCCATCAGCTGGTCGTACCGCGGCCGTGGCATAGATGCCCGCAGCAGTATGAACAACGAGATGAAAGCAAACGTTTTAATGGCGAACCAGACGACAGGTGGCAGAAAGGATGGTCCCAGCCAGCCTCCGAAATACAGCGTCACCACCATGGCAGAGATAAGCGTTACGCCCAGGTACTCACCGATGAAAAACATACCGAACTTCATCCCGGAATACTCCGAGTGAAAACCAGCCACCAGCTCACTTTCAGCTTCAGGTATATCAAAAGGCAGCCGGTGGGTTTCCGCGATGCCTGCCACCATGAAGATGAGGAAGCCCAGCAACTGTGGAATGACAAACCACACGGTACGTTGCGATTCCACTATCTGTTGCAGGTTAAAACTGCCGCTGAGCACTACCACGCCCATGAGTGCCAGTCCCATGAACACTTCGTAGCTGATCATCTGCGAAGCGCCTCTCATGGCGCCCAGCAGGGCGTACTTGTTGTTGGAGGCCCAGCCGCCCAGCACGATGCTGTACACGCCCAACGATGACATGGCGAGAAAAAAGAGAATGCCGATATTCAGATCGGCCACCACAATGCCCGGCGCAAAAGGCACGATCACAAAGCTCATCAACACACTGGCCACTACCACAGCCGGGGCGAATACAAACACCACCTTGTCCGCAAACGGCGGAATCCAGTCTTCCTTAAAAAACAGTTTCAGGGTATCGGCCAGCACAATGAACAGCCCGAAAGGGCCTGCCCTGTTGGGACCGTAACGGTCTTGCCAGAGGGCCAGCATCCTGCGTTCCAGCCATATCAGTCCTGCGGCTGTGTTCAACAGTACAAAAAGTACTCCTCCTATAATCCACCAGGCGTTTATCATAGCTTTAAATTTTGACCAGTTGCGGCGCTTCCGCCACCTGCATATGTGGCAATCCTACCGGGATACCGGCGGCACCTTTTTGCAGGGTGTCGTTGATGACGACCGGCAGCGCATACTGGTGCCCGTTGTCCATGAAATAAAGCAGATGTCCGGCTGCCACCTGAAAACGGCGTGCGTCTTCACTGTGCAGCATGATGTATGGAGCAGGCATCCGTTGGGCAATTCCCGGCGTATGCACGCTCAGTTCTTCCGATCCGAAAATATGGTAGAGCGGCACCAGTAACAGGTGGCCCCCCACCGGTATGAACGGGTCGGGTATATTGGTATAAAATTTCGTTTGACCGTTTACGTTAGGCTCCAGCAGGCGCTTGCCGGGGTTGCCGCCGTGCAGGGGGCCACCGGTTTCCACCTGGTATTTGTTGACCGATTGTACCGAGTTCCACCCTGGCGCCCAGAAGAAGGGAATAACAGAAGAAGGTGGTTCGCCGCGGTATCCTTCCATGGTGAAAGACAGCGCCGTGTCTGTATCTTCCGCCGGTTTGGGTTCGCTGACGTTTATATTGGCCTGCATGGCGGTACGGCCGCTGTAACGGTGTGGTTCGCGTGGTATCTTCTGCCCCGCGATCCTGAAATCAGCCGGAGGCGTGATCGTATCAATGCCCGCAAATACCTGATAACGGGCCGCGATGGCTTTTAGCAGATCGTCGTAATGTAATAGCGAGCGGAGGTGGGTATGGCCGCAGATATCGCCTAGCTGCAACAGCCAGCGCCAGCTTTCCTGTACGGCGCCCTGAGGATTCAGCACTTGCAGGAAACGTTGGGCACGGCCTTCATTATTGACCAGCGTGCCGTCTGCTTCCGCAAAAGTGCCGGCAGGCAACACGATGTTTGCCTTTTCTGTAGTGGGGTTGTGCAGGTGGTCCAGTACAATTACTTCCTTACAATGCCCGAAGAACTGGTTGGCCGTATGCTGGTCGAGCCGGCGGTACAAATCATTTTCCAAGACCAGCACTGTCTCCGCGCTGCCGTTTAATACGGCGTCCACTGCTGATTCCAGGCGGAGGCCTCCTAGCATTTCCAGGCCCATGCTGTTACATTCGGGCACGGTGAAAGAGAGCATCGCGTCGGCGCCTTGCTGTTTCAGGGCCCAGGCCAGGTTGGCCGCAGCCCTGATCACCTGTTCACTACCGCCTCCGTAGCCGGCTATTACCAGCGGTCTCTTCGCCCCCTTGAGCGCAGCAGCGATGGTAGCAGCGGCCTGTTTCCCTTCATCAGACATACCCGTCACCTCCGGTAGGGTACCGTCCAACAGATGACTAACAGCAAAGGCTATACGCGCAATATTGTCCGGCGCGGTATGATAGGCACCGGTAGCCACTTCGTCAAGTTTGGTCTCCACTACGTTGAGGATGAAAAGCGGCCCTTTGTCTTCCTGTACGGCTTCCCGCACCGCTGCATCCTGCCACGCCGGCATGTGTATATTGCTGATCACATTTTCCACCGGCATACGGCGTACCGCCTGCCGTACAGACAGCGCCATCATAGGGGCGGTATTGGTCAGGTCTTCTCCCAATATCACCACCGCATCGGCGGCGGCAGCTTCCTGCATGGAAGCGGAACGCACAGGACCTTCTTTCAATAACTTCAGCATCAGCTGCACCAGCTCATGTTCTATCTCACCAATGCCCAGGTAAAAATTATTTTCTCCCACCAGTTCTTTCAACACGTAGTTCGATTCCACAGAAGCCCGCGGAGATCCGATGCCAATCGTTTTTCCCGGTTTCATGCGGTTCCGTACGTGTTGCAGCACGGGAAGGCCGTTGGCTTTATCATTCGGACCATGTACCACCAGCGGCTCCCGGATACGGTCTTTGCTGTTGACAAACTCATATCCGTAGCGGCCCCTGTCGCACAGGAAATAACCATTTACCGCACCGTTGTACCGGTTGGTGATCTGCCGCAGGGAACCGTAACGTTCGCCGGCAATGATGTTACAGCCCAGCCCGCAGCCCTGGCAGACAGACGGCGCTGTGGTCAGGTCCCATTTACGGGTATAATGCTGTTTGAGCGTTTTATCCGTGAACACGCCGGTAGGACAAACTTCCACCAGGTTGCCGCTGAATTCATTTTCGAGCGTACCGTCCTGCTGACGGCCAAAATAGACATGGTTATGCGCTGCAAAAACATCGAGGTCTTTGCCACCGGCAAAATCCTTATAGAAACGCACGCAGCGGTAACACTGGATGCAACGGTTCATTTCGTGGTTGATAAAAGGGCCGAGATGCTGATTGCGGTAGGTCCTTTTAGAGAAATGATAATCGCGGTAGGCATGGCCGGTCATAACGGTCATGTCCTGCAGATGGCAGGAACCGCCTTCATCGCATACAGCGCAATCATGCGGGTGGTTGGTCATCAGCCAGCCGATGACATGGCCGCGGAAAGCTACGGCCTCACTATCGTTAACGGATAAACGCATACCGTCTCTCACCGGCTCCATACAGGCCATCATCAGTTTGCCGCGGGTATCCTGTTCGTCTTTAAAAATTTTGACAGCACACTGGCGGCAGGCGCCTACCGAACCGAGGGCCGGATGCCAGCAGAAGTAAGGCAGGTTGAGGCCGAGCGACAAACATGCTTCCAGCAGGTTTTTCCCTTCTTTCACCTCATATGGAATATTATCAATGTTGATGATGGGCATACGGACATTTTTTTTCTTTGATATGTTGTTCAAAATCTTCCCTGAAATATTTCAGGGCACTCTGCAGGGGCTCCATGGCCCCGGGCGCCAGGGCGCAGAAGGTGTTGCCGGGTCCCAGCAGTTTGGTATGTCTTTCCAGCAATTCCAGGTCGGCCGGCTCACCGGTGCCGTTTTCCAGCGACCATAATATCTTCTCTGTCCAGGGCAGTCCTTCCCGGCACGGGGTACAGAAGCCGCAGGACTCCTGTGCGAAAAAGTGTTCGAGGTTATGTACAAAACCGACGGGACACGTGTGGTCGTCGAGTACCACCATCGTGCCGGTGCCCAGCCTGCTGCCTGCGGCAGCCACACCTGCAAAATCCATTTTCACGTCCAGGTGGGCATCAGTCAGAAAATCGGTGGACGCGCCACCTGGCAAGGCCCCGCGGAAGCGATAGCCGTTCCGCATACCGCCTGCATGTTCTTCCAATAGTTCGCGCATAGTAATACCCATTGGGAGCTCCCATGCACCGGGTTTATTGACCCTGCCACTGACGCCATAAATTTTCGTACCTCCGTCGGCTGTGTAACTCAGTGATTTAAACCATGCTTCGCCGTTATTGACGATATGCGAAATCCAGCTGAGGGTTTCTACGTTATTGACGATGGTCGGTTTTCCGAATAGTCCGCTTACCTGCGGAAATGGCGGCTTGGCGCGAGGGGTGGCGCGTTTGCCTTCGAGGGAGTTGAGCAGCGCGGTTTCCTCTCCGCACATATACCTGCCCACTCCGGTGTGCAGCTGCATTTCCAGGCTGAAGGCGCTGCCCAGGATGTTTTTCCCGAGATACCCTGCCGTATAGGCGTCGGCGATAGCACGGCGCATTTCACGGGCGGCGTCCTTGTAAGCCCAGCGCAGAAACACAAACGCATCCGTAGCCTGGATGGCATAAGCCGCGATGATCATGCCTTCCAGCAGCTGATGAGGATTGCCTTCCAGCAGCCAGCGGTCTTTAAAGGTGCCCGGCTCCATTTCGTCTGCGTTAGCGATCAGGTATTTGGGACCGGGCACGTTCATGGGCACAAAACTCCATTTCACACCGGTAGCGAAACCGGCGCCACCACGGCCTTTCAGGTTAGCGTCCTTGACCAGGGCGCCGACCTGCGCCGGCTCCATATCACGCAACGCTTTACGCAGGGCGGTATAACCACCCACGGCCTCGTACTCCCGGAGATGCAGGGCAGCGCCGTTTTCAGGAATATGTTGTGTGAGTGGTCTTTCCATTGTATATAAAATTGGGTTAGTGATATTTTTCCAGTATCTGTTCCAGGTCGGCCGGCTGGATATCGCGGTACAGATCGTCGTCTATCATCAGCGCCGGCGCATGATCGCAGGTACCGAGGCAGGCGTTGGGCAGCAGGGTAAACCGTTCATCGGCTGTTGTCTGCCCGTAACCGATCAGCAGTATTTCGTGTAACCGCTGCCGTAATACCGTATATCCCATCACGTAACAGCTGATGCTGTCACACAGCAATATCACATGGCGGCCCACCGGCTGGCGGAAAATGAGGTTATAGAACGTTGCCACGCTATCTACTTCAGCGGTGCTCATCTCCAGCATCGCAGCGATATCGGCCACACTTTCGTCAGACACCCAGCGGCGTTCCTGCTGTACGATCTTGAGCGCTTCAATACAGGCCGCCTTTTTAACAGGCACCTGTTGGAGCTCGTGTGTGATCTTTTCTATTTCGATAGCAGACAACATATCATTTTCGGGTTTTGATATTTTGTTATTTTGATATTTTGTTGCGTGGCCACGGTGCCGTTTATTAGTGAAATAATCAAATAGTCCAATAGTAAAATTTCATCGGTCTATATCCGCCAGCACATAATCCATTCCTCCCAATATTGACAACAGATCGGCCACAGTGTACCCTTTGCTGATGAGCGGTATCATCTGCATGTGGGGGAATGACGGCGTCCGGATACGGGTACGGTAGGAAGCGGTATTACCATCGCTGATAAGGTAATAGCTGTTCCATCCTTTAGTCGCTTCGGTACATACCATGGCTTCTCCCGACGGGATGACCGGTCCCCAGCTGACATTCAGAAAATGGTGTATGAGCGTTTCGATGTCATGCATAGTGTGTTGTTTCACCGGCGGGGTAGCCAGCGGGTGGTGCGATTTAAAATCGCCGGCAGGCATGTATTCCAGGCATTGTTGCACAATGCGGAGGCTCTGCCGCATTTCTTCCACCCGTACTACCGCGCGGTCGTAACAATCACCATTATGGGCGACCGGGATCTCGAAAGCAAAGTTTTCGTAGCCGCCATAGGGCCTTTTCTTGCGCATGTCCCATTCCAGGCCGCAGGCGCGCAGGCCGGGACCCGTAACGCCCCATTCTATGGCTTCTTCCAGTGTATAAATACCAATACCTTTGGTGCGTACTTTAAACAGGTAGTTTTTCATGACCATTTTATCATACTCCCGTAGTTTACGCGGGAAGTATTCCACAAAATTCTTAACCAGCGTGTCCCATCCTTTGGGCAGGTCCTGTGCCACGCCGCCGATGCGGAACCAATTGGGGTGCATGCGGCCGCCACAGATGGCCTCAATGATTTCAAATACACGTTCCCTGTCGGTGAACATATAGAAGACGGGCGACAACTGGCCAAGGTCCTGCGCAAACGTGCCATACCATACCAGGTGGCTGGCAATGCGGAACAGTTCGCACAGCATGATGCGGATGACCTGTGCGCGCAGCGGCACTTCAATACCGGCCAGTTTTTCCACCGCCAGCAGATAAGCCAGGTTGTTATTGACGCCGCCGAGGTAATCGACACGGTCGGTGTAAGGGATATAGGTATGCCATGACTGCCGTTCGCCCATTTTTTCGGCACCGCGGTGGTGGAAGCCGATATCCGGCACCGCATCGATGATGTTTTCCCCGTCCAGTTGCAGGATGATGCGTAACACACCGTGTGTGCCCGGGTGCTGGGGCCCGATGTTCAGGAACATAAAATCGGCATCGTCGCTATGGCGCTTCAGTCCCCATTCTTCGGGGCTGAATTGCAAGGCGTGCTGTTCACGGTCAACTTTTTCATCGAAGAGTTTAAATGGCCCCATTTCAGTGGCGCGGGCGGGGTGCTCCTTTCGGAGCGGGTGCCCCTGCCAGGTGCGGGGCATGAGAATACGTTGCAGGTGTGGGTGGCCGTTGAACCGGATACCGAACATATCGAACACTTCCCGTTCATACCAGTTGGCAGCAGGCCATAGGTGGGTGATGGTGTCCTGGGAAGGGAATTCGCCGTGGAGGCCGACTTTCAGGCGTAAGAACTGATTTCTGTCAAAGGAGAAGAGTGTATATACCAGCGTGAAATCATATGGCTTGTGGCCGTTTTGCTCTTTTTTGTACGCACGCTCATCGATGGCCGTAAGGTCATAGAGCATACGAAAGGGCATTTTGATATCGTGTTTGAGGTATTGCAGTATGGCCACAATCTTCTCCTGTGGCGTCCTGAGGGTGGGCGTCTCATCCCGTGTAGTGAGCGGCGTGATGATATCTTCGCCGAAACGGGAGCTTAATTCCGCTACAATGCTCTCTGGCATGGCGTATTAAGTTTGACTGTGAGGGACAGGATTGTTGTTGGTTCGTTCTTGCTTAGGTATTATTCATATAACCGTTACTGTTAGTAAACAATTTTATATTTCGTCAGGTGTTTTAAACTGTGTCATTTGTTGCCTGTGATCGTGTAGCCGTTCCCGCTGAGATGTTTTTTCGGGGCGTATCACGCCCTGGTCGCCGATTACCCAGCTGAGCGGCCGTTGTTCTTTGCCTACGCTGTCGCGCAGCAGGAGCAGTCCCTGCATAAAAGCGTCTGGGCGTGGCGGGCAGCCGGGCACGTACACATCTACCGGGAGGAACTTGTCCACCCCCTGCACTACGCTGTAGATATCGTACATACCGCCGGAATTGGCGCAGGAGCCCATAGATATGACCCATCGGGGCTCCATCATTTGTTCATAGAGGCGTTTGATGACAGGCGCCATTTTGATGAATACGGTACCAGCTATGATCATCACGTCTGCTTCACGGGGAGTGCCGCGGATCACCTCAGCACCGAAACGGGCGAGGTCGTATTTGGGGGTCATGGCAGTGGCCATTTCCACAAAACAACAGGACAGACCGAAGTGAAAGGGCCACATGGAATTCTGCCGTCCCCAGCCGAGGAGGCGTTCTACGCTGGAGAACAACACGCTTTGTTGCACCACGTCTTCCATGGAGGTGTTGCCAGCTATTTTACCAGCGGGGTCCCCGGCTTTTGTTAACCACCATTTCATATTATGCAGGTGTTATTGTTGAACAATGAGCACGGAGCATACGGTGTTACATCATGGCCTGTTGCTGTTGAAGCGGCGTAAAAGAATCGTTGTGTGCCTGGCTTTCTTTTTTTCGTTTCTTGTATGCGCGTAAAATTTTCCGGCCATCCGGACCGAAGTCCAGCGCACCATTCCGCCACTCATATATCAACACGGCCAGTAGGATGAGAATAAATACGGATACGCCTGCGAAGCCTACCCATCCCACTTCCTGGTAGGCGATGGCCCAGGAAATGATCATTACTGTTTCAATGTCAAAAATGACAAACAGCATGGCTATCAGGTAGAATTGAGAAGGGAAGCGAAGTCGTGCAGAGCCCGTGGACACTATACCGGATTCATATGCTTCGCCGGTAGCACGGTCTTTATGCCGTTGCCCAAGTACATAAGACAGCCCCAGTATGAGACTAACCAGTATCAATACTATGCCGCCATATGCTACAAATGGCCAAACAGGGATGGTATCATTAACAGCGCTTTGCAAGGTGTTCGCCCTCCCGAGCGATTGACTTTAAAGTTCCGTTTATTACCAATCTTTTGAGTCTGCTTTTGAAGAATTGTGTCTTTAATCAAAACCGTTTTGGGGCAGGAAGAAAATATTGTTTCGGTAGTTAGTTATCATAACGTCAGAAACCTCATAACGGTATAGGCTATATGCTAATTTGAAATTACAATTAATCCGTCAATAAAACAAAAATGTTTTCACTGCGTCATGTATGCGTGCCGGTTATATAACACTCCAGACTGGTGATGATATGGCGCTGATCGTCTATGATAAATTTCACTACGTCACCGATAGAAATAAGGCCTATCAGTCTTCCCTGCTCATCAGTAACAGGCAGGTGACGGATACGTTTGTCTGTCATCTTCACCATACAGTCTTCAATAGAGTCCTCTTCTGTAACAGTAATAGGACGCTCTGTCATAATTTCACGGATCAGTGTTTCCTTGGAAGCACGACCTTTTAAAATAACTCTGCGGGCATAATCCCGTTCAGAAAAAATCCCGAGGAATCTGTCATTTTCGTCTACTACAGTGAGCGCGCCCACATTACGGTCAACCAGCATTTGCAGGGCTTCAAAAACGGTGTTGTCCGGGCGGATAGAGTAAACCGCGTGACCCTTGCCCTGCAGGATATTACGTACTTTTCCCATGGCAAGCCTGTTTTAGAGAGTTAAGAAATATGAAAAACCTTGTTTACCTAAGTTAAGCAATTTAACCGGGAATATCAAGGGAGAATTCAAACAGCCCTGTAGGCGCCGGCTCCGGCGGGAAGGATGAAATATGCCCGCGCTCCCGGGGCTGAAGCCCCTGGGCTATGATGTTATTCAGGCTGTTTTTATGAAAAGACCCCGGACGATGGTCTGGGGTCCTATATAAATAAGCAAGATGGCATATGGTTAATACAGCGTCTCTACGCCTTTGACTATAGCGGGCTTGTCCTGGTGCAAGTCCAGCACCACGATCTCATTATTGCCTTTTTTCAGCCAGGAAGCGGGGCAATACAAACGATGCTGCGGCCCTATTTCCCAGTAACGGCCCAGGTTATGCCCGTTTACCCAGATCTGGCCTTTTTTCCATGCTGACACGTCGATATAAGTATCGCCGGTTTGCGCCAGGGCAAATGTGCCTTTGAAGAACTGCCCGGGCCTGCCGGTATTTCCGGAGGAAGCTGTCAGGCCGGCCACCTCTTTTTCTGTCAGCGGCAATCCATATACGTCCCAGTTCATCAGGGTCATGCCATTGAGTGTCACGCGTTCGGTGATGCCTTTACGGTCAATGATCGCGTCAGCGAAGTTGATACGTCCCATTCCTTCTACCAGCACTTCCAGTACAGGATTGGCCACATTTGTTTTAGGCAGCTCTATTGACTTTTCTCCCAGCCTGCGGTCTATTTTACCAACATATTGTCCGTTGAGGAACACTGTCGCGTAATCATGCAGGTCCCTGATCACCAGTTTCCCGCTTTTATGGCCGATGAGCGTTGTTTTATACAGCATAAAGCCATAATCCTGCCCATAGGCCTCAAATGGGCGTGGCTGTACGTCGTGTACCGCCTTCGGCAGATGGTCCCACAGGCTGGTGAAGGGTGTCAGGGTCACCTCCGGAAAACTGATCACGGGAACAGGCGCCGGCACAGGAGGTAATTTTTTGCCTTTGGGGAGATAGGACGCCAGTAATTGGCGTAAGGCTTCGTATTTGGGCGTAACCCTTCCCTGCTCGTTAATCGGCGCATCATAATCGTAACTGGTGACGTCCGGCTCATAGCCTTTGCCACCGGAGTTGGCGCCGGCGGTATAACCGAAGTTGGTGCCGCCGTGGACCACATACAGGTTGAAGGAACGTTTGGTGTCCATCAGGAATTTCACTTCTTTCAGGATACCTTCGGTGCCCGGCCGTTGCCAGGCTTCGCCCCAATGTGTCAGCCAGCCGGGATACGACTCACTGCTGAAAGCCGGCACGTCAGGGTTTTGTTTTTTAGCTGCTGCAAAGTCAGCTTCCGACCCGCCGGAATCCAGGCCGATAGCGGCGCCGTCAACGGTGCCGGCTTCCAGCATAAAGGCGGTAGGGCCGTCGGCGGTATAAAAAGGTATGTCAATGCCATTCTTCACCCACAGGTCTTTGAGCGTATGCAGGTAATTTTTGTCATTGCCATAACTGCCGTATTCGTTTTCTATCTGCATCATCACTACCGGGCCACCGTTGGTCACCAGCATGGGTTTCACTTCAGCAGCCAGGTTCGTTACATAACGTGTGACGGCTTCCATATAACGCGGGTCCATACACCGTACCTTGATATCAGGCGTCTGTAACAGATAAGGCGGTAATCCGCCAAACTCCCATTCGGCGCATACGTACGGACCGGGGCGCAGTATCACCCACATGCCTTCTTCCTGGGCAATGCGGATAAATTCCGCAATATTGTGATTGCCGGTACTGAAATCGAACTGCCCTTTTGTCTGCTCGTGATAGTTCCAGAACACATAAGCGGCAATGGTGTTGCAGCCCATGGCTTTGGTCATTTTAATGCGGTGACGCCAGTATTCATGCGGGATACGCGCCGGGTGCATTTCTCCGCTGATCATCTGAAAGGGTTTGCCATCCAGCAGGAACTCCGATTGGCTGAGAGCGAAAGTGTGTTTTTGTTGTGCAAAGGCGGCCTGTCCCAGGGTGCAGGACAAAGCCAGTGCGAGTATTGTCTTTTTCATTGGTTCACTGTTAAACTGTTGCAAAGTATAAAAAAAGCGAAGACCCAGGCAAATGTTTCCTGCCAGGGTCTTCGCTTTTTATACCATTATTTTTTTAGATGTTTCCTTTCTTCAGTTCACTTACGGCATGGTCACAGGCTCTTGCAGTGAGCGCCATGTAGGTGATTGACGGATTTACACAGGAAGAAGAGGTCATACATGCACCATCAGTGACGAACACGTTTTGGGCTTCATGTACCTGGTTGAAACCGTTGAGTACCGAGGTTTTCGGGTCTCTGCCCATTCTGGCGGTGCCCATTTCATGGATACAGTGGCCGGGAGGTGGCGCACCGTCGTAACCATGTACGTTTTTCAGTCCTGCTGCTTCCAGCATTTCGATGGCGCTTTGCTGCATGTCTTTGCGCATAGCTTTTTCGTTCTCCTTGAATTCACAGTCGATATCAAGGGTAGCGAGGCCGTATTTATCTTTTTTGTCTTTGTTGAGCGATACTTTATTCTCAAAGTATGGCAAGTGCTCACCCCAGGAACCGATGCCCATGCTCCATTTGCCAAGGCCTGTCTGTGCTTCTTTTAATGCTACGCCGATGCCTTCGAAGGTCTCGCCTCTTCCTCTGCCGGCGCCTCCCTGGTAACCGAACCCACGCACATAATCTTTCTGTTTCGTTTGATCGTTGACGTTACGGAAGCGGGGAATGTAGATGCCATTGGGCCTGCGGCCTGCGCCATGATACTGGTCTTCAAAACCGTCAAATTCACCGCCGGCCCCTACGCCGTAGTGGTGGTCCATCAGGTTATGGCCCAGTTGTCCGCTGGCATTGCCGAAGCCGTTAGGGAAACGGTCAGACACGGAATTGAGCATGATCCAGGCAGTGCCCAGCGTAGAAGCATTGAGGAAGATGATATTCGCGTAGTATTCTACTGTTTGCAGGGTATGCGCGTCCATTACACGAACGCCGGTCGCTTTGCCTTTGTCCTTATCGTACAGTACCTCCAGCACGATGGAATCTGGGCGCAGGGTGAGATTGCCTGTAGCGGCGGCAGCCGGCAGAGTAACGCCGTTGCTGCTGAAATAGCCGGTGAACGGACATCCGCGGGCGCACATGCTGCGGTACTGACAAGGGCCGCGGTTATTGAGGCCTTTGGTCAGGTGCGCAGCACGACCGATGGTCATGATACGATCATTATATTTCTCTTTGATACGGGCAGCCACGTGCTTTTCCAGGCAGTTCATTTCCATGGGAGGCAGGAAAACGCCATCAGGCAATTGCGGCAGTCCTTCCGCCTGGCCGCTTACCCCGATATACTTCTCTACATAAGCGTACCAGGGCGCAATGTCTTTGTAACGGATAGGCCAGTCCACACCGTGACCGTCCTTCGCGTTGGCCTCGAAGTCCAGGTCGCTCCAGCGGTACACCTGACGGCCCCACATGATGGAGCGGCCGCCTACATGGTATCCGCGCAGCCAGTTGAACGGTTTTACTTCGTTGTACGGATTTTCTTTATCATTCACCCAGAACTGCTGGGTAGCTTCGTCAAAGGCATAACAACGGCTCTGGATGGGATGGTTTTCCCGCATCTCGTTGCTGGTCTGCAGGTGGTGTTTAAACTCCCAGGGGTCCATGGTAGCGGTAGTATAGTCCTTGATATGCTCTACGTTGCGTCCCCTTTCCAGCACCAGTGTTTTAAGTCCTTTCTCTGTGAGCTCTTTGGCAGCCCAGCCGCCGCTGATACCGGAGCCAACCACGATGGCATCGTAGGTATTTTCCTTTGTCGCTTTTATATTGAGGTTCATGATATGTTGATGTGTGGTCCAGAATCAAAAATTGAAATGCAGCGAGTGACACCGCTGCATTTCAGTTTCCCTAAATTTTACTAAATCAAAAATTAAATGATCAATATGTCGATAATCAAATAATTAGATGTTGCCTTTTTTCAGTTCTTTCACGGCATAATCGGCAGCGCGTGCGGTGAGGGCCATGTACGTGAGGGACGGGTTTACGCAGGCCGCGGAGGTCATGCAGGCGCCGTCTGTTACGAACACGTTTTTCACTGCGTGCATCTGGTTGAAGCCGTTGAGCACGGAAGTTTTCGGATCGCGACCCATGCGGGCGGTACCCATTTCATGGATGGCCATGCCCGGATAAGAGCCGTTATCGTATGTTTTCACGTTTTTGAGACCGGCCGCTTCCAACATTTCGGCGGCATCGTTCATCATATCCACGCGCATTTTCTTTTCGTTCTCTTTGAATTCGGCGTCGAATTTCAACACTGGCTGGCCCCATGCGTCTTTTACGGAAGTATCGAGGGTCACCACGTTGTCTTCGTACGGAAGGCATTCGCCGAAGCCACCGAGGCCCATGCTCCATTGGCCTGGTTCGGTGAGCATTTCCTTGAAGTCTTTGCCCACGCCCATTTCAGCGATGCCACGACTCCATCCGCCACGGCCGGCGCCGCCCTGGTAACCGAAACCGCGGAGATAATCGCGTTTGTCGTTACCGATATTGCGGTAGCGGGGCACATAGATACCGTTGGCACGGCGACCGAAGAAGTATTTATCGTCATAGCCTTCAGCGGTACCGGAGGCGCCTGTACGGAAATGATGGTCCATCAGGTATTTGCCCAGTACGCCACTGTCGTTGCCCAATCCGTTAGGGAAGCGGGAAGAAGTGGAGTTGAGCATCACGAAGGTGGAGCCGAGGGTGGAACCGTTGATGAAGATGATCTTGGCGTAGTATTCCACCATTTCCTTGGTGTTTTTGTCGATCACCCTTACACCGGTTGCTTTGCCTTGTTTTTCGTCGTAGATAACGGAATTTACGATGGCGTCCGGATGGAGCGTCAGGTTACCGGTTGCCATGGCGGCAGGCAACGTAGACGACTGCGTGCTGAAGTAGGCGCCAAACGGACATCCGCGGCTGCACAGGTTACGGAACTGACAGCTTTCACGGCCGGGCAGTGGCTTGGTAATGTTTGCCACACGGCCCATGGTGATAATACGGCCTTTATATTTGCTTTCAACGGCTTTTTTCACGTCTTTTTCCACGCAGTTCATTTCCATGGCGGGCATGAACTGGCCATCAGGCAGCTGGGGCAGTCCTTCTTTCTGACCGCTGATACCGGCAAATTTCTCTACATAGTCGTACCAGGGCGCAATGTCTTTATAACGGATCGGCCAGTCAACGGCGATACCGTCTTTCAGGTTGGCTTCAAAGTCAATATCGCTCAAACGGTAGGACTGGCGGCCCCACATGATGGACTTACCACCCACGATGTCAGGACGGTACCAGTCGAAGCGTTTTACTTCGTTATATGGGCTCTGGGAGTCGTTGATCCAGTATTTTTCGTTGTGCTCACTATAAGGGTAGTCGCGGCTCAGTTTGGGATGGGTTTCGCGCTGGTCTACGGTGATGCGGCCACGATGGGTAAATTCCCATGGGTCTTTGGTCGCTGTTTCGTAGTCTTTCACGTGTTCCAGTTTCTTGCCACGGTCCAGCATCAGTACCTTCAGGCCTTTTTCTGTCAGTTCTTTGGCAGCCCAGCCACCGCTTACACCGGAGCCGATGACGATAGCGTCATAGGTGTTCTGCTCCTGTGCTTTGATATTTAAGTTCATGGAATGTCATTATGGGTTTGAAAAGAAAGATACCGGCCGGCGCGGGCCAGCCATTCCGCCTGTCTGTAATGACGGCTTAAACAGCCCAGGCTTTATCACCTTTTTTGTAGGGGATGCAGCCTTCGTACTTACCAGGTACCGGCACATAGCGCAATGCCTGGGTAGCGCCTTCCTTGGACGTGAAATAACCCAGCAGGGTCAGTTCCTTCAGGTACTGGAAGTAATGGGTAGGATCGCCTTCTTTCTTGTCTTTCCGTTTGTTGTACTCCACCCGCTCTTTATCGATCTGGGTGAGTAATTCGGTACGCTGCTCAGGGGTAATGTCCATAAAGTTCTTTTTGAACTGTTTCTGACTGGCAGCATCAATTTTCTTCAGGCCATCGAGGAATACCTCCTGGTCACTTTTTTTGTAGCAATCGTTCATCATCACTACAATGAAATCGTCAACCTTGGCGGCTTTGGCACCAGGTGTACTGGTGGTGGGTATGATGGTTTCCGCTATTTCAGCCAGTAACGCTTTGGTTTCAGGCTTGTGCAAATCATAGTTTTTCGGTGCGGAACCGGTGCAGCTTTCTAATGCTGATAACGTGGAAGCGGAAATGGCAGTCCCCAACAAAATCGCCACATTCCTGATTGCGTCTCTTCTGTGCATAAATAGTATATTGATTTGACCTTTGGACAAGTTTCAAAAAAAAAATCTAAAAAACAAATAGAATAATGATGAAATACGCGTGATAGATACCGAATCGTTGAAAAAAACGAAGATCCGGGCAATTTATTATATGCCCGGATCTTCGTTTTATTTTTACCAGTGGTCAGGATAGCCCCGGCCTACATAATATACTTGCCCCTGTCGTCTACCATTACGACCGGCAGACGGTGGTGTTTCTCAAAATAATCGTACGCACTCCGCAGCTCTGTCCAGAACTGTTTGGAGGAGTTGTCGGTCAGGGAGAAGTTGCCCAGGTACTCCAGTGACCGGCTGTTACCGAATTTTACCGGGAATACGTGTACGGGAATAAAGTCCTGGCCGGCGTTCTTGGCGTTTACGGCCAGAATGTACACCTCATCGATGAATTCGTTGGTCAGCGGTATACAGCCCACGGTGATACAATCGCCATGGATGTAGATTTCGCCGCCCGGTTTTTTCGGATCGCTCAGGATGCGGTCAGAAAAATTAGGGTAGTTGATACCCAGCGACAAGTGATAGTTGCTGTTTGGGTTGAAGTCGTTGATATAATAGAACCCTTCCGGTACCTGGCGGTCGCCTTCTTTTCTTTTAGGCCCCATTTTACCCGACAGGGTACACACCCGGTACGATTTAAACAGGCGGAACGTATCGGCCACACTGTTCTTTACCCAAATTTCCATTTCACTGTCCAGCTTGAAAGAGCGGACGAAAATGTATTTGGCGGGATAAGTAAGGCCTTTTTTCTCAAATTCCTTCTTTAGTAGTTCTTCTTTTTCCCGGTACGCCTCCCCTACTTTAGGGAACATTTTCTGGTTATCCAGGAAAGACTGTTGAGCTGAAAGGGTTCCTACCCCCAACAACAACATAGTCAAAACAACAAGTCGCTTCATATCAGATTTTCACAAAATTTTAAGAATTACACCAGATTTATGTAAGCAAGATAAAACAATAAGAATGACAAAATGAAATATATCACCATACTTACTTTTCTGTTGGCTATCTTCAGTATATAGTGCTTGTGCCCCTGATAGATCAATATCGCCGTAAATGCCTGAAAAATCCCACCTAATAAAAACAGTACGCCAAACAGTGTTTGTATGCTCATAAAAAAAACGAAACAGTTAATATGAATATTGTACTGTAAAGTTACGCGAATATTGTTATCCTCAGAGTTTTGTCCATTCCAGTTTAACAGTTCCTTCGTCCATACCATTGCGGAATGTGCCGCGTACCGGGTACCTGCTGGCGTTGTAGGCGTAGCTATAGGTATGGGTGTAAGTACGGGAGGAATAGGCAGTACTGATGCTTTCGGACAGTACGTTATGGGCTGAGAGGTTGGCAGGTGTCACATCCATCAGGTAAGCCAGTTCCGGGCAGAGCTGTTGCGGGTTCTGCTGGCGGTCGTAGGTGTAGGTGACGGTGGAGGTGAGGTTAAAGCGGTTTTGGCCGGGCTGTTTGCCGTAGTTGTCCATCCGGGCCACATTACCTTCCTTGTCCCAGGTGTACTGCTGATAGCCGGATACTTCAGTTTTAGCCGGCTGTACGGCCAGATGATAGCGGGCGCTGATTTTCCCGTCGGCGTTGTATACGAGGGAGTCTACAGTATATAGCACATTGTTCCGGTAGTAGCTGATCGTTTGCAATTGACTGCTGCCGGGCATGTAGCTGAAAGTCGCGTTCAGGTCGCCGGTGAGGGCCGTGGCATCGTCTGTGGAGAGTGCCCTGACGAGGCGGCCGTTTTCATATACCGGCAGCTGTATGTCCTGCCAGGTGGTACCGTCTTCTGCCTGATGTACCTGGATGATTTTCCGGAGCGTTTTATCCGGGTTGTACTCCAGCGACGTGTTGCCTGCCGGGGAGGATATTTTGTGCAGATAAGTGCCTCCGGGCGTGTCTTTGTCTGCCCGGAAAGCTGTTGCAAAGGCCATTGATGTTAACAACAAGGCACAGGTAGCCCATTGGGCTTTGGCATAATGTAGCATAGGTGTATATATTTAAAAAATTATCTATCTAAATATTTTAAAATATTATATATACAAATAGGGAAAAAAGCCAGGAATATGGTTTTTATTTAAAGCATTGATTTTTCACCGGTATATCTACGGAAAACAACACAGAATGGTTTTAGTGAAGATAATAAATATATATTATGATTTGTAACATATATTTTGTTTTTATAATAATTTCAGAAGATATAAATACAGTGGCTGATTATAATTGATGAGTTTGCTATAGACAACAGAAGCCACATTTTGTCGCCTGGAAGATGCATCAAGCGTTCCACCCTGCTCTGGGGAAATAAAAAAACCGCACTGTGTTTCCACAGTGCGGCGCAGGCGTTGTTTCTGTTTTAGCCTTCAGCAATATAGCAGGCTTGCGATGGAGGTTGTAACCAAAGCCGGGTTTCTATCTTAACAATTATAAATTACCGCGCAGGGCCTGTTCTCTTTCGATGGACTCAAACAGTGCCTTGAAATTTCCTTTACCGAAAGACTGGGCACCTTTACGCTGTATGATTTCAAAAAATACGGTTGGACGGTCCTGGATAGGCTTTGTAAAAATCTGCAGCAGATAGCCTTCATCATCGCGGTCAACCAGGATACCGAGCTTACGCAGCGGTTCTATAGACTCATCGATGGTACCTACTCTTTCCAGCAATGTATCATAATAGGAACCAGGAACGGTCAGAAACTCCACGCCGCGGCCCTGCAGGTCGGAAACGGTCTGAATGATGTCGTTGGTAGCGATGGCAACGTGTTGCACGCCAGGGCCACCATAGAAATCCAGGTACTCTTCGATCTGGGATTTTTTCTTCCCTTCAGCAGGTTCGTTGATCGGGAATTTCACACGGCCGTTACCGTTACTCATTACTTTACTCATGAGTGCTGAGTATTCGGTGGAGATATCGCTGTCATCGAAGGAGATCAGGTTTTTGAAGCCCATGGTGCGCTCATAGAAAGACACCCAGGTATTCATTTCGTTCCAGCCTACGTTGCCCACGCAGTGGTCTACATATTGCAAACCGGTATCGGTAGGGTTATAGGCGGTTTTCCACTCCTTGTAACCTGGCAGGAAAGGGCCATTATAATTTTTTCGTTCAATGAACAGGTGTACGGTATCGCCGTAAGTCTGGATACCGCTGCGCACTACTTCGCCGAATTCATCTTTTTCCACTACTGGCTCCAGGTAAGGAGTAGCGCCACGTTTAACGGTTTCTTCAAAAGCAGAACGGGCATCGTCTACCCAGAGCGCCAGTACCTTTACACCGTCGCCGTGTTTGGCCACATGGCGTGCAATATCGCCATCGGGCAACAGGGAGGTGGTCAGTACGAAGCGAAGTTTGTTTTGTACCAGCACATAGGAAGCCCGGTCTTTCACGCCGGTTTCAGGGCCGGCGTAGGCCACTGACTGAAAACCGAAAGCGGTCTTATAATAGTGTGCGGCCTGTTTTGCGTTTCCTACGTAAAACTCAACGTAATCAGTACCGTTCAATGGCAGAAAATCCTGCCCAGTCAGGTTGGAAGCGTTTGCTACTGCGGTTTCCATAATTCAGTGTTTTAGATTTTTGTTGTTTAAGTTGTTTTGGTGTGTATCTGTTGATTGTTTTGCTGTTGTATTTTATTCTGCCCAGCTCATCACATAACCGCCGTCTTCAATGCCCAGTGCCGCCTCGGTGATTTGCAGGGGATGGAAAGTGTCTACCATTACCGCCAGTTCTTTGGTTTCTTTGGCGCCAATGCTTTTCTCCACCGCTCCGGGATGCGGGCCATGCGGTATACCGGCAGGATGCAGTGTGATCATGCCACGGGTGACGTGTTTGCGGCTCATAAAGTCACCGTCCACATAGTAGAGCACTTCATCGCTGTCAATGTTGCTGTGATTGTAGGGAGCCGGTATGGCCTGCGGATGATAATCGAACAGACGCGGACAGAAAGAGCACACTACGAAATTGTTGCCTTCAAATGTCTGATGTACCGGCGGTGGCTGGTGTACCCTGCCTGTGATAGGTTCAAAATCATGAATAGAGAAAGCGAAAGGATATTCACAACCATCCCATCCCACTACATCAAAAGGATGATGTTTATAATGAATGGGATAGATCACCCCTTTCTTTTTTATGTTGATCAGGAAGTCTCCCTCCTGGTCTATTGTTTCCAGATTTTTAGGCTGCCTGATGTCGCGCTCACAATAGGGTGCATGTTCCAGCAGCTGTCCGTATTTGCTGAGATACCGCTTTGGATAACGCATAGGGCTAAACGATTCCACGATAAAAAGGCGGTTGTTTTCCGTAGCGAAACTGATCTGGTAAATGGTGCCGCGGGGAATCACCAGGTAGTCGCCATAGCCGAATTCCAGTTGACCGTATTGTGTTCTCAGCAATCCGCTTCCTTCGTGCACAAAAATCATTTCATCCGCATCGGCATTTTTGTAAAAGTAGGCTTCCATGCTTTTACGTGGCGCGGCCAGTACGATATGCAGGTCATTGTTTACCAGTACGGCTTTGCGGCTTTTCAGGAAATCATCTTCCGGCTGGATATTAAAGCCCTGAAAGCTGCGGTGTTTCAGCATTTTCTCTTCCGCCACTTTCGGCGCCACCACATAGGGCTCATCCACTTTCACGATTTCAGTAGGCGGATGGCAGTGGTACAGCAGGCTGGAATGGGAAGAAAAACCCTCTGTAGAAAACAATTGTTCCGAATACAGTCCCCCGTCCGGTTTGCGGAACTGGGTATGCCGTTTATGTGGGATTTGTCCTAGTTGATGATAATGTGGCATAACGCGTTATTGATTAAAAGACTGTTTTGGTGTATGTAATATTGAATTGGTGTATGACGCTAAAAAATCTGTTGTATTGGATATTATCACGCAGCACAATAAAGGCTGATGCTAAAAGACAAATTGCCAGGTAAAACGATGTGCGCACATGCAGCAACAGCGATAAGAAAGCCATTACAAAGTTACGCGATATAAACAGGAAAAGCAGCCGGAAGGGGCTGTTTCGGAAGGGTTATGCCAGAGCCGAATCCATGGCGAGGGTGGCCATGAGAAAGTAGTAGTTAAGCTGACTGTTGCTTGTATATTTCAGTGAAACGGACAAGTGGCAAATAATTTAGTCAGCTAAAGTTAAGGATATTTTATTTCCTTCCAAGTAAAATATTGTTTTAGCAGGAAAATACTAGCACCTAAAACCGTACACTTTGTTTTTTTGGCCATTACCTTGTCATTCTTATAAAAACTATCTTAGTGTTCTTTAGCATATATATCATGAAATACTTATTGTTATTGTTTCTGTTGCCCTTTACTGTTTTGGCACAATCAAAAGGCCCCAACCAGCCGTTGAGCATCCCTAAAAGCTATAAAAAAGTGGCTGAGGCCACAGGCGATCTTGACAAGGACGGCAAGGATGAACAGGTGATGATCTATGACACGGAACCGGACAAGGAAGATAATTTTAAAAGGATATTATATATCTGCCGGGTCACTGACGGAGGATTAAGTCTCTGGAGACAAAAAGTGCTGGCTGTGCTGCCCGCCCATTCCATGCCACAGTACACCGAGGTAAAAGACCTGGCCATCAATCGCAATACGATAGTGCTCAAACAGGAAGAGTACCCCGGTGGCAGGAACCTCACACAATACACCCATATCTTCCGCTTCCAGCAAAACGACTGGTACCTGATCGGTTCCAGGGTCGCGATGAACACGAACTGCTGGGGCGCACAGATCTTCGAGATCAATTTTTCCACCGGTGACGTGGTGGTATCCGTTGTTCCCGACGGCGGCTGTGACGAAGAGAACAGTACCCAGCCAAAGAAAAGCCGCCAGCAATACAAACATACGTTTACCACCCTTCCTCTGCTGGATAAATTTGAATTAGGGGAAAACCAGCTGCATATTCCGGGATGCAAGGAGACGATTTATTATTGAGTCCCCAGGGCTGAAGCCCTGGGCGACGATTTGTTTCAGTTTATCAGCCGCATTCCGCTCGTTATTCTCCATCTCTTTTTATCGAAGATTATTTGTCATACGAACTATGACAAATAAAACATCATTTAGTGGCTCATTTTTAGCCATATTTGTCACATAATTGTCTTTAAAATATTCATTCTGACATCCAAACAGATCCTAAGCCAGGATATTCCAATTAAAAAAAACGCAGTATATCGTACAAAAATTCATGTTAAATGTATTTTTTTAAATAAAAACTAATTAAACACTTATTATTTAGAATATTCATAAATATCCCCACTACCCTTTTATTTACCGGTAGAATTCCAGACTTTTGTTACACAATCGTCATAATAGTGCAAGCAATCGCTACATATCACCTCTCCTCCGCCACTCCCTCCTCCCAGGGGGAATGCCTGAGCACTATTATTACGACCACCATTACAACCCCGGCGCGGGGTTAGTTTTCACATATCATCCAGCGACCACACCCGTGGTAACAACCGGAAACCCGGAATATCCATTCGTATAAATTTTATTCACTATGCAAGTACTTAAGTTTGGCGGTACTTCCGTTGGAAGCGCCAAAGCCATAGACCAGGTTTGTCAGATCCTCAAAAAACACAAGCCGGCAGGCCGTTATGCGATCGTTGTATCGGCATTGGGCGGCACTACGGACAAGCTTATACGTTGCGGACAGCTGGCCGGTGAAGGTCAGGAACAATACAAGTCCGTATTACAGGAAATAGAAAACAGGCACCTGGACACTATCCGCGAATTGTTCCCTATCACTGCGCAAAGCAGCATGATCAGCCAACTGAAGAAAAAACTCAACGCCCTTGAAAACCTGTGTGACGGCATCTTCCAGGTAGGTGAGCTAAGCGCCCGCTCGCTCGACAAAATCATGAGCTACGGCGAACTGATCTCCTGCGTGATCGTGGCGGAAAAGCTCAGGCAGCAAGGCTTCTCTGCTACCTGCAAAGACAGCCGGGAACTGATTGTAACCGATAACAACTATGGCCACGCCACTGTTAACTTCCACGCTACCAACCACCTGATCACAGAATATTTTGCGCAGCATCCGGCAGACTATTTCGTACTTCCCGGCTTTGTGGCCGCCGCCGCCGATGGCGACACTACCACCCTGGGCCGCGGCGGTTCCGACTATACCGCCGCTATCATCGCCGCAGCTGTAAACGCAGACCTGCTCGACATCTGGACAGATGTAAGCGGCATGATGACTGCCGATCCCCGGCTGGTGTCCCAGGCCCTTCCCATTGCCCACATCTCTTATGAAGAAGCCATGGAGCTGTCACACTTCGGCGCCAAAGTAATTTATCCGCCCACCATACAACCGGTGATGGATAAACGAATTCCCATCTGGATCAAAAACACCTTTGCCCCGGAAGACTATGGCACCCTGATACAGGACACAGAAGAGCGTTCTTTCCCGGTGACCGGCATCTCCGGCATTCAACATATATCCCTGCTCACCCTTGAAGGGAGTGGCATGGTCGGCATTCCCGGCTTCTCTAAAAGACTGTTTGAAGCGCTCCTACAGGAACGCATCAACGTTATTTTCATTACCCAGAGCTCTTCCGAGCACTCTATCACCGTGGGCATACACGAAGCTGATATGCTAAAAGCCAAAACAGCGGTAGACAGTGAATTTGCCCAGGAGATACACGACAAACGCATCGATCCGTTGCAGGTGGAAAAAGACCTCTGCATCGTGGCAGTGGTGGGCGACAAAATGAAAAACCACCATGGCACCAGCGGCAAGCTGTTCGGCACCCTCGGCCGCAACGGCGTCAACGTCAGGGCTATCGCCCAGGGCTCTACGGAGAAAAACATCTCCGCCGTGATCAATAAAGCAGATCTCAAAAAAGCGCTCAACCTGATACATGAAGCGTTTTTCGAAGCACCGCTCAAACAGGTCAACCTGTTCGTGGCCGGCGTAGGCAATGTAGGCAGTAAATTACTGGAACAGCTGCAGCAACAACAGCATTACCTGCAGGAAGAACTGGGATTACAAATAAGAGTGGCCGGTATGGCCAACAGCAAAAACGCCCTGTTCAGCGAATATGGCATCGGCCTTCACGACTGGAAAAACCAGCTGACACAAGGCGACGCCATGGACCTGGCCTCCTTTGTGGAACGCATCAAAGCCATGAACCTGCGTAACAGCGTTTTCGTAGACAACACCGCCAGCGCCGATGTGGCCGCCGTGTACCATGAGTTCCTGCAACATGGCATTTCCGTGGTCACCTGCAACAAAATCGCCTGTTCATCGGACTATGCCTATTACAAAAAGCTGAAAGACCTGGCCCGTAAATACAACGCTTCCTTCCTCTTTGAAACCAATGTGGGCGCAGGCCTCCCCGTTATTAATACCCTCAATGACCTTGTAAGGAGCGGTGACAGGGTACAGAGCATTGAAGCGGTGCTTTCCGGCAGCCTGAACTTCGTATTTAACCACTTTGTGAACGGCAACAGTTTCCGCAGCGTAGTAAAAGCAGCACAGGACGAAGGTTATACTGAGCCCGATCCACGTATTGACCTCAGCGGCAAAGATGTAATGCGAAAAATCCTGATACTGGCACGAGAGAGTGGCGCCGCTATCGAAATGGACGATATCACCAACCATTCCTTCCTGCCCGAAGCCTGCCTGGACGCCCCGTCCGTAGCTGATTTCTATGAAACGCTGGACGAACATGCGGACCATTTCCAGCAGTTGTACCACGAAGCGGCCAGTGCCGGCAAGAGGCTGAAGTTCGTGGCCCGCTATGCCGATGGCCAGGCATCCGTAGGCCTGCAATGTGTGGCGCCCGACCATCCTTTCTACAAACTGGAAGGCAAAGACAACATCGTGCTTTACACCACCAACCGGTACCAGGAACAACCGCTGATTGTAAAAGGCGCCGGGGCCGGCGCAGACGTGACCGCCTCCGGAATTTTCGCAGACATTATCCGGTCGGCCCGTTTATGACGACCTGTTAAATCTCTGTAACCTCGTTGCATAAGCAACACCGAATGATTAAATTAATGAACGCAACCCTTCCCATATGGACAGTATAAAAGTATTCGCCCCCGGCACTGTTGCCAATGTAGCCTGCGGCTTCGATGTCATCGGTCTTGCCATGGACGCGCCCGGCGATGAGATGATCCTTCGCCGCACCAGTGCCCCCGGCATCCGCATCAAAGCCGTACACGGCGCCGACCTGCCCGTTGACCCGGCTAAAAACGTAGCCAGCGTGGCGGTTCAGGCATTGCTGCAAAAATATGACCATCCCGATACCGGTATTGAAATAGAGATATTCAAACATATCCACCCCGGCAGCGGCATCGGCTCCAGCGCCGCCAGCAGCGCCGGTGCCGTCGTGGCGGCCAACCACCTGCTGGGTGAACCGTTCACCAAAAAACAACTGGTGCGCTTCGCCATGGAAGGAGAAAGACTGGCCTGTGGCTCCGCGCATGCCGACAACGTGGCGCCGGCCATCCTCGGCGGATTCACGCTCGTACGCAGCTACCGCCCGCTGGACATCACTACCCTGCATACGCCCGCAGAATTGTGGGTGACTGTTATCCATCCGCAGATAGAAGTCAAAACCTCCGATGCCCGCGAAATACTCAAACAGAAAGTGCTAATGACAGACGCCATCCGCCAGTGGGGCAACGTAGGCGCCATGGTAGCCGCGCTCTACCAGGAAGACTATGACCTCATCAGCCGTTCACTGGAAGATGTTATCGTGGAACCGGTACGCTCTATCCTCATTCCCGCTTTCCAGGAACTGAAGCTCAAATGCAAGGAAGCCGGCGCACTCGGTGGCGGCATCTCCGGCTCAGGGCCGTCCGTGTTCATGCTCAGCAAAGGCGAAGCCAACGCTCGCAAGGTCGCGGACACGATGAACAACGTATATGCGCCACTGGGAGTGGACTACAAAATATACGTGTCTCGCATCAACACCGCCGGCGTTAAAATCATTGACTAATTTTTCACCAATCCAAATCGCATGCAGTATTATAGTTTACAGGACGCACAGCACAAAGCATCATTCGAAACTGCCGTTATACAAGGTATTGCGCCAGACAAAGGATTATACTTTCCCGCGCAGATTCCTTCACTCGACCCGGAATTTATTAGTCAGCTGCATACCTATACGGACCAGGAGATCGGCTATGAAGTGATCCGTCCGTTTATCGGCGATGAGATACCGGAAGCCGCACTGAAAAAGATTGTGAACGACACACTGCATTTCCCTTTTCCGATACAAAAGGTCACCGGTCACACTTACGCCCTGGAGCTTTTTCACGGCCCCACCCTCGCCTTTAAAGACGTAGGCGCCCGCTTCATGGCTGGTTGCCTTGGGTACTTCCGGCGCAGCAGCAGCCGGCCGGTCACCGTGCTGGTAGCCACTTCCGGCGACACCGGCGGCGCCGTGGCCAGTGGTTTTTATAATGTTCCCGGCGTGGATGTGGTCATCCTCTACCCTTCCAAAAAAGTAAGCACCTTACAGGAAAAACAACTGACCACCCTCGGCGGCAACATCCGCGCACTGGAGGTACAGGGCACTTTCGATGACTGCCAGCGCATGGTGAAAAGCGCTTTCCTGGATGCAGACATACAGTCGCACCGGCAGCTTACCTCCGCCAATTCCATCAACGTGGCCCGCTGGCTGCCGCAGATGTTTTATTATTTCCTGGCCTACAAACAGATGAAAGCCGCTCATCCGCGGCTGGTATTCGCCGTGCCCAGCGGCAACTTCGGTAATATCTGCGCCGGCATGATGGCCGCCGCCATCGGGCTGCCGGTATCTCATTTTGTTGCCGCCACCAACGTCAATGATACCGTGCCCCGATTCATGCAAAACGGCCGGTACGAACCGGGCAAAGCGGTACCTACCCTGTCCAACGCCATGGACGTGGCCGACCCCAGCAATTTCGTACGGGTATTACAGTTATTTGGCAACAGCCTGCCGGCACTAAAGGAAAAATTTACCGCTTACGCATACACGGACAAAGACACTGCCCGCACCATGGAGCAGGTTTGGAAAGAACACCATTATATGCTGGACCCTCACGGCGCCGTGGGTTATCTGGGCCTGCAGCAGTTTCTTGCTGATGCACCTGAGCTGACCGGCGTATTCCTGGAAACAGCACACCCGGTGAAGTTTGAAGACACCGCGCCCAAAGCCGTGCGTGACGAAATTCACACACCGCCCCGCGTGATGTCGCTCTATGGCAGGGAAAAAAACGCCACGCTCCTGCCGGCAGATTACGACGCGTTCAAAAACTGGTTAATGCGCTAAGGATTTCTTAGTTTTGGCGGCGTATGAAATATCTACCTATCCTGGTGGCCATGGCTGGCGCCGTGGCCTGCAACAATGACCACAAAAAGCCCGAACAGCAGGCTGGCGCCGACTCCGTGCTGTACAGCGACATTATCCGGCCGGTAACTGACTCTATCCAACATTTCCCGGACCAGGACGCGCTGTATTACCGCCGCGCATTACTGCTGTTCAATACAAATCCGAACCTTGCGCAGGCCGACTTTGAAAAAGCAGCCAGCCTGAAGCCGGCCAATCCCGACTATTGGGCAGGCGCCGGAGAAGCGGCACTGCTGGAGAGCCACTACGACAAAGCAGAGCTTTATTTCAGGAAAGCGTTGGCTAACGCCCCCACCTATACGTATCTTCAGTACAAGCTGGCCACCGCCATGCTGGAGAACAAACATACCACACAGGCAGACAGTCTGGCCAACGTGCTGGCCGGCACCGCCGAAGGAAGGGACAAAGCTTTCTACCTGAAAGCCCGTATGGCAGAAGACCGTCATGACACTACGGCCGCCATTGAACATTTGAAGGCAGCCGTAGCCGCCGCCGGCCCGCATGCAGAATACGAAGCCGTGATGGAACTGGCCGACTTGCTGCGTGCCCGCAAAACTCCGGAAGCCGTGCGTTACTATACAGCAGCGTGGCATCAGGACTCGCTCAATGCAGCTCCCCTCTATGATGCCGGACAGGTACAGGAAGAAATGGGCGACACCAACGCCGCCATGAACACCTACCGGAAATGTATCGTGGCAGATCCGGGGTTTGCCCCCGCTTACATGGCGATGGGCAATATCCATAGTAGCAGGAACCAATGGAAAGAAGCATACAATTTCTATAATCTGGCAGCCAAGGCCGCTCCTACCGATGCACAGGCCTACTATCAGCGGGCCCGCTGCCAGGAACAGCTGGGCAATAAAAAAGAGGCGATAGACGATTATGCAAAAGCAGCGTCTTTCCGGAAAGATTTTAAAGAAGCAAAAGAAGCCATGCAACGGCTGAGCCGCTAAGCGGGCCAGCCGCGTTTATGTCCTTCGCAATGCTTACATTTAGCATATAAAACTGATTACTATTGGAAAACGCTCCTGTAATGATAGCGCCGTCCTTACTGGCGGCCAATTTCCTTGAACTGGGGAAAGAAGTGGAAATGGTGAACCGCAGCGAAGCTGACTGGTTTCACCTGGATGTAATGGATGGCCGTTTTGTGCCCAATATCAGCTACGGTCTGCCGGTGATCGCGCAGATCAAAAAGGTGGCGCGCAAACCGTGCGACGTACACCTGATGATTGAAGAACCGGAAAAATATGCCGCTGAATTCAAAAAAGCCGGCGCAGATATCCTTACAGTACATGCAGAAGCCTGCATACACCTGCACCGCAACATCCAGCAGATAAAAAGCCTGGGCATGAAAGCCGGTGTGGCCCTCAATCCGCATACGCCGGCAGTGGTGCTGGAAAATGTGATACGTGATATAGATGTGGTGTTGGTGATGAGCGTTAATCCGGGTTTCGGCGGACAAACATTCATTGAACAAACCTATCAGAAAATAAGGCAGGTACGGCAACTGATCAAAGACAATCAGGCAACAGCCCTGATAGAAGTGGATGGGGGTATCAGTATAGAAAATGCCGGCCAGCTGGTGCAGGCAGGCGCCAACGTGCTGGTGGCAGGCAGCTCCATTTTTGCTTCAGCAGATCCCGAAAAAACAATAGCAGCACTTAAGCAGAGAGGTGGTCAATAATCTCTTTGGACAGGGGTTTGGTAAGATAGCCATTTACCACCGGATAGTGACGGACACGCTCTTTGTCTTTCTCATCAATGGAAGAAGTCAGCACGAAGATGCGGATTTGTTTGGGCAGTTGGTCATGGAAAACACTGTATTCGTCCAGAAACTCCCAGCCATCCATAATCGGCATATTGAGGTCCAGCAGAATAAGGTCGGGCAGCTCCTCCACCATATCTGCATGCTGCCGGATATGGTCCAATACATCCTGCGCATCTGAAAACACCCTGATATTGGTGCATATCCCCTGCCGTTCTATCATGATTTTAGCAATTTGCTGGTGAATTGGGTCGTCGTCTACTATAAAAATCATATTGATCAGCTTCATAAAAGGGATTATTCCGGCCTAAATGTAATAATAAATTTGGTTCCTTGTCCCGGCCTGCTTTCCGCCTTTATACTTCCACCCATTGCCTCCACCTGTGTTTTGGTGATAAACAACCCGATGCCTTTCGCATCCTTGTTACGGTGAAAGGTTTTCCGGAAGCCAAACAGCTTGTTACCGAAACGTTCCATATCGATACCGATGCCATTGTCCTGCACCGTGAGCACGATGTAATCGTTCTCCCTAAATGTCTGTAGATGCAGCTCAGGCTCCCGTTCGGGTGAACGGTAACGGATCGCATTGGTAATGAAGTTCTGCAGGATACTGTCGAGATACACCCGCGGATACTCTATTTGCGGCGCCTGCTCAAAATCATAGGTAATTTTGATGTTACTGGTTTCAATATCTACCAACAGAATATCTTTCACTTTTTGTACCCGCTCCGCGAACAACAGTTTTTCTTTCTCCACATTCACGTCTTTCCGTATCTGCACCACCTCTACCAGGTCGTTGAGTGTTTCATCTATTTTTTTGATCACCTCATGCAACATGCCCAGGTACAATTCTCTTTCCTGCTGGGACGAGGCTTCGTTATGCATCTGCATCAGCGCGCGCAGGTTGGCGATGGGCGCACGCAGGTTATGGGAAGTGATATGGGCGAAGTCTTCCAGTTGTTTGTTCTGGTTGACCAGGTTTTTGTTAAGGTTAGACAGCTGATCGTTGGCTTTGCGCAGGTCTTTCTGCATTTTGCGGCTTTCCGTGATGTCGCGCATGAAGACCGAGATACCGCCGTCCTCCATGGGCGTTAGGAGGAAGTCGTACCATTTGTCCGGTTTAGGGAAATAAATACCGAAAGATTGTGATTGTTGCTGCTGAATGCATTCCTGCAGGCGTGCGTAAAACACGGTGCCCGACAGTTTGGGGAACACTTCGAAAATATTGCTGCCCATCTCCACTTTCTGGCCGATCATTTTTTCGGCTTTCTGATTGAGGAAATTGAGCTTGCCATCTTTCTCCATGGCAGCGTAGCCCATGTCTACCGTGTCGAAGAAAAGGCGCATCAGTTCCGTGTTGCGGGTCAACGCCTCCCTGATGGCCGATTGTTCCGTTACGTCCTGCACTACGCCGAACAGGCGTGTATGCCTGCCGTTATCATATCCGGGCTGGCCGATACAACGCACTCTTTTCGTTTGCTGTTTGGCAGAGATGATAGTCAACTGCGCATCGAACGGTTTGCCGGTCTCAATACATTGTTTTACGAGCCCTTCCAATACCGGCTGGGATTCCGGCGAGAAAAAGCTCATTGCTGTGCGGTAGTTGACCGGCGTATCCGGTTCCACATCGTGTATTTTATAGGATTCGTAAGACCAGCGGACTTCTTCTGTGTCGAGGTCCATTTCCCATCCGCCGATTTTTCCTATTTCGCCTGTTTGCAGCAGGAATTCCTGGTTTTTAATATTCTCCAGTTCCTGTACTTTCTTATCGGTGATATCGTTTACCAGCGCAACCACGATCATCTCTTTGTCCACCGGTTCAATTACCGGGAAGACGGTGAGGTCGAAGTATACTTCGCGGCCGACGGTGGTCCAGCGTTCATCCTGGCTGAAATCTATTTTCTTTTCCACGCGCAGCGGTTTCCCTTCTTCGAGTGCCCGGAGGAACAGTTTGTCCAGTTCAAAACGGGTGGCCAGGTCATCGTTCATGACGTTGAAGTTGCGGCGGGCCGCGGGGTGCGGGGAGTTAAAGAAAAATCTTTGTGTTTGATTGATGCGGCGGATAAAGCCGAAGTTGTCAAACTGGATATAGCCGATGGGTAGATTTTCGATGATATTGTCGAGCAGTCTTTCGCTTTTCTGGAGGCTGATTTCTGCTACCTTTTTCTCCGTGATGTCATCAAGGATGAGGAAGTAGTTGGCCATTCTGCTGTGGCGGTCTGTCACCGGGAAGATAGTGGCTTCATAATACAGCGGAAAGAGGCGGGTAACGTTACCATAGTTTTTTTCCGCGTAGTTGAGGAGGATTTCGCGTTTCAGTGTTTTGCCTGTATCGCGGGCCTCTTCAAACATGCGGGCGAGGCCGTTGAGGCGATAGAACGGGTCTTGCAGCCATTTATATTCCGGATTATTAAGGAAGGCGTGTTGCGGCCCCCATATCTGGCGCTGGCGGCTGTTCATCTCCACGCAGGTGCCGTCCGGTTCGAACTGTTGGAGGCCGACGGGGAGGTTTTCGAGTATCTGGCGGAAATATTGTTCGTCTTCCATGACCCGGAGTTCGGGCAGTTTACGGTCGGTGATGTCGAGGCCTACAAGGAGGCATTCCTGCAGGCGTCCATCGTTGCCCATTACCGGATAGATAGCTGATTCCAGCCACAGCTGGGTGTTCCCATCATGCAGCAGAAAGCAGATTTGCTCTTGTATGGATTGTCCGGTCTGTAGTTGTTGCCAGATCCGGACCCACTGTTTTTCATCGGCGGGCAAGAGCAGTTCCCTGAAATAGCGTCCGGTGGTGAGTTCCGGTGGTTGCTGCAAAGCGTTGGCCATTCGCGGGTTCAGGGTAGTAATGCATTCAGCGGCATCCAGATTCACAGACAATGCGCAGGCATTGATGGCAGCTTCCAAATGCTGCAGATGCCGGTAATGCTGTTCCAGCATAACGTCCTTCATTTAATTACTAGCGGGATTCTAAGATCGTTGTGTATTTAAGCTCAAAATAGACATTATATGACAAAAAAGCGCCATTACAATACTAAAAGGTACAACTTCCGGCATGATTTTCCGTGTTTTTCAAGACGGACTATTTACCGGTAGTGCCTGTTGTTCAGGGAATTATCCACCAGTTGTGGATTTTCAGTTTTCAGATTTTGTTGATTGATCAATATCTTTGCGTTCATTTTCCGGCAGAGCCGGAGCTACAAATAAAGTAAAATAAAATATCAATTAATGAAGTTCTGATTATTAGGGGAACCTGAGCGTGAAAAGTGGAAGCGTTTCAAGCAAAATGATTACAGAATTTAGTGATTGCTTAACAATACTGCTCTCCAGGTTGTCTTTAAATTCCTATATTAGGAGTGAGAATTTTGAATAATTTCCCGGACTTTAAATCGTTGAATCATTGACTGAATCCATTATTAACTTAGACAGTATTAATCCCATTGAGTTTTTCGGTGTTAACAACGGAAAACTGGATTTGCTGAAGAAAAAATTCCCGCTGTTGAAGATCCTGTCCAGGGGTACCCAGTTAAAATTGAGTGGGGCACCGGAAGAAGTGGCCACGGCGGAGGAAAAAATCAGTCAAATCGTAAAATATCTCGAACGTAACGGTAATCTGACAGAGAATTACTTTGAGCAGATCCTGGGGGATGAAGAGGGAACGGCAGTTGATCATTTCAGTGACCGTAACCCTAACGAGGTGCTGGTATTTGGTCCGAATGCCCGTACAGTACGGGCCCGTACAGCCAACCAGAAAAAAATGGTCGCACTGGCGGACAAAAATGACATTGTATTTGCCATAGGGCCGGCAGGTACGGGTAAAACCTACACGGCGGTGGCGCTGGCGGTACGTGCATTAAAAAACAAAGCTGTTAAAAAAATCATTCTTACCCGTCCGGCGGTGGAAGCAGGTGAAAGCCTGGGGTTCCTGCCCGGCGACCTGAAAGAAAAAATTGATCCTTATCTGCGGCCATTGTATGATGCGCTGGACGATATGATCCCGGCAGAAAAGCTGAGCTACTATATGACCAACCGTGTCATAGAAATAGCGCCGCTGGCTTATATGCGCGGCCGTACCCTGGATAATTCCTTTATTATCCTTGACGAAGCGCAAAACGCCACCGACCTGCAGATCAAAATGTTCCTGACACGTATCGGTGCCTCCGCCAAAGCTATCATCACCGGCGACCTCACCCAGATCGACCTGCCGAAGAACCAGAAATCGGGCCTTGAAAAAGCCACCCGTATCCTGCGTAATATCGACGGAATCGGGTCTGTAGAGCTGGATGAAGAAGACGTGGTGCGCCACCGCCTGGTGAAGGCCATTATCCGGGCGTATGACGCAGATAAAGAGAGAGAAGGATAATTGACGAATTTTTTCATTTAGTCATTTATAAATTGAAAGGCTTGAATTATTACGCCTTAATTTATAAATGACTAAATGAAAAATTTTTTGAATATTAACGCTTTTTTAACGGTCTTTGCAGTAAGTTACCTGGTTTTTTAAGGGGATAATTCAGTTCGGAAGCCTGTGATTCAGCATTGCGGTGATAGTACTTTGCAGATTTGAATGTTTAACCCTATTTTTGTTCTGATATAATAATTATCGACCGCATGACCAATTATCGTCGAATTCTGACACTGGCAGTGATGGGATTGATGCTGCTGAGCAGCTGTAAGAAACGGGCCACCCCTCAAGAGGTAGCGCTGGCGTTTATGCACGCTATACAGGATTCGAACTTCGACCAGGCCAGAGATTATGCCACCAAAGAGTCTCAACAGGTAATACAGATTTACTCGATTTTTGACGGCCGCCGCAGCGATGCGGAAAGGGAAAAAATCCGGAAGGCCAAAATAGAAGTCGTTGGCGTGGAAGAAAACGGCAACAAAGCTTCCGTGACCATCCAGAACTCCTCGGCCAACCAGCAGGAAATCCTGCAACTGGTAAAGGAAAGCGGTCAATGGAAAATTTCACTGACATTTGAAAGTATCATACCTAACTATATTCCCCCGGCCAGCCAGGGCCTGGACTCCACTACTGTACTAACGCCGGACACCACTGCCGGCGGCATGGGAGTTCCTGCAGTTAAATGATTTTTGCCGCTTTCCACGCTTTTTTGCGTAAGAAAGGGATAATTTTTAGCTATTAACCATCAGTTGCCTTAATTTTGCCGATGCATGAATGGGCAGGGGTGATTGATTTCCAAAGGCCAACGAGGGAAACCACTGACCATATCTTCATGAAAAGTGAAGTGAATACTGTATTCACTTTTCAAACATTAATACAATATTGAACAATAAACCTTAAAAGCAGAAAAGTAGACTATTATGATGACAAATCCCTGGCACAGTGTGAGTCCCGGATCTGAGGTACCACACATTGTAAATGCCATTATCGAGATTCCAAAGGGATGCCGTGCCAAATACGAACTGGACAAAGAAAGCGGCTTGCTGAAGCTGGACCGCGTTTTATATTCCTCTGTATACTACCCTGCCAATTATGGTTTCATTCCCCAGTCTTACTGCGATGACCATGATCCGCTGGACATCCTGGTACTGTCACAGGTGGAGTGTGTGCCGATGTGCATCATTGAAGCCAAAGTAATTGGTGTTATGCAGATGATAGACGGCGGCGAGGCAGATGACAAAATCATCGCCGTAGCTGCTAACGATATGAGCGTAAACCACATCAATGATATATCTGAACTGCCTCCTCATTTTATCGATGAAATGAGACACTTCTTTGAAGAGTACAAAAGACTGGAGAAAAAATCAGTGATCGTGGAAGAGTTCCAGAACAAGAAGAAAGCTGAACAGATCATTAACCAGAGCTTTGAAGATTACAGAAAAATCTTCAAACAGAGCTAAATAAATCAATTTCCGGATTGTTGATGTTGGAATTTTAGGTGTTGTTGACATCTCCCGAAATTCCAACATCAACAATCCGGAAGTTTTAGAAAAGTCTTTTGATGATCCGCAGCTGGTGCGTTCTGACGTGGGTATCCGCATTAATGATGCCCTGGTTATCGATCGGATCTATGCGTACCTTACCGGAAGAGTGGATGATCTCATGATCATTGAGCAACAGTCCTACGTGCGTGATCCTTCCTTCAGGATTATCAAAAAAGGCAAGGTCCCCCAGCCTGGCTTCCTGCAGAAAATCAACCGTGGCGCCCTGTGTAGCCTGTTGAGACGCATCACGGAGCAAAGGTATCCCGGACAGTTTAAATACATTTTGTACAAAACCGGAGCAATCCACCCCAAAGACATTCCTGCCACCCCAGAGATAAGCCGTATTCAGAAATTTCATAGCATCTGCCAGCAGATGTTTCGTATTGACAGGAGTGCCAGCTGCAGGCAGTGCGTGTGGTTTTTCCAATAAAGTCACCTGTGTATTTCCCCATTTTGCGGAAAGGTTGGTATACCCTTTCAACAAACAACCAAAGGGTACGATCATAGATTGACCGTTGAGCAGGATTTCATTGTTCCATTCCGGCAGATAGTGGGTAGCCGGGGCCTGGTATATCTCGTCGGACACTTCCTCGAGGTGAGACTGGGAAGCCCAGCCGGTATAACCGTCATACTGGTTCACCACTTCCACCCATCCGTCGGGGGCAGTGTTGATGATCTCCACACCTTCGCCCCAAAGCAGCTGGGAAATCATTTCACTTCTGTGTGCGGCGGTGGCCCTGAGGGGTGCTACAGGCACAACAACGATCGCGTATGGCATATTAATTGTATAATTCCGTTTTTTAATTCAATAATCTCGCGTCTGAATGAACTTTTTCCGCTTTTATACGTAAATATAGAGTATTAAGTTTATGCACCAACAGTTAACCAATTTAGCAGACAAGGAACTTATATCCCGTGCCCGGAAACAAGACCGGGAAGCAGAAGGTGTACTAATGGACAGGTATAGTCATTTACTGGTTGCCATTACACTGCCTTATCTGGATAAAGCCCCCAAGCCAGACCCCAACATCGTTTTTCCCACCCTTTTGCAACGGCTCAGCGCCAGTCTCAAAACCCAGACGATCTACAAAGCCAACGAATGGATATTGCATATACAGAAAGGATATTTCACTAATCCTGACAAAAATATCCCTTTCTACCCGTCACGGGATGGCAGGGACCTTTTGCATATTGAGAACAAAGTCGAAAAAGCAGGTACCAATATAATTGACCGCCAGGATCTGGCCGTAAGGCTGGAACAGGCCCTTCAGCGGATGAATGCCGACGACCGTGATCTGATAACGCAGTTCTATATTGATAATAAAAGCTTTGCCGATCTGACCGCTGCCATGGGAATCACACGTGAAAAACTGAGGAACCAGCTGAAAGCAGCCAAGGGAAAACTTGCCAAGCTATATATGAATCAGGGATATGTTTAGTAGTAAACCAAACAATGAAAAAATTTTAAAGGTATTTTCCGGCATCCGTTGTCTTAGTAAAGATCAGTTGCCCCGCTATATGGAAGGGAGGCTGACAGATATTGAAAAACACCTCGTAGAGCAGCATCTTGCCGACTGCGACCTGTGTTTTGGCGCGCTACAGGCGCTGGAACAGGAAACCGGCAACGAGCAATACCAGGACCTGACCGGAAAACTCCAGCGTTTTATACATGACAGTATACAACCGGTATCTCATGTCCATAAGGTAGCACAGTACACCAAAAAGGAAAAGACCAAGGAAAGCCTGCTGGTATATTTCTGGCTGATCGCCTTTTTGGTGATCGGCGTAGCCAGCGTGTACGTATTACGCGGCCACCTGCGCAACCAGCCACCGCCGCCGCCCCGTATGCTGGCGGCCGCCCAGCCTGCCGCAAAAGACTCGAACACGGCCACTCCCCCTTCCGGAGAAGTGACCAATCAGCCTATTGTAACATCTGAACAGCCAGCGCCGGCGCCCGGTCGGCAGACAGCCGCCACCCCTGCCACCATCACTCCGGCCACCAAGCCTGCCGCCACAACGGCTAATCCGCCTGCAACGGCTACCCCGGCGCCGCCACGCCCCACCGCCGCAGACTCGATCGCCAAAGCCAAAGCCGCTGCACTGAAAGCACAGCAGAAAAAGCATGCCGCCGACAGCATCCGCAAGGCCCAGGCCCTTCAGAAGCAACAGGACTCCCTGAAAAAAGAAAAGGAAAAGGGAAATGACAGCGGCGATAAAAAGCCGGAACCCCAACCTGCGCCCAAACAGGAAGTCAAAGAACCGGCACCGCAGCCTAAAAAAGAAGCCCCTCCCGCCGCTGAGCCCATCAACAGCGACGAATACCTCTATAAAGCAGCCATGGTGTACCAACAACAAGGCAACCTCGGCGAAGCTATTGACAGGTATAAACGGATTGCCTCCAACAGCTCCGGCAAATACGCAGAGATGGCCACCTATCAACTGGCTATCTGCTACCGCAGCAAAGGACAAATGAATAAAGCACGCCGGTTTTTCCGTGAAGTAATACGGATGGACGGCTCTCTCAAAAACAACGCGCAACAGGCATTGGACAGCATGTAAACAATTATAAATTACGAATTACGAATTGGAGTTTATCTTGTAGCCAAGTCTGCAAGTGAATACATATTTGTAATTCGTATTTTTGTGGAATTTAGCGCTGTCTGCATCTTACAGGCAGCATTCTTTTTAGCCTGTGAATAATCCAGCGATACAACAACTGACAGACCAGGAGTTACTGCAACGGTTCAAAACTGATCAAAACAGTGAATGGATAGGTGTGCTTTTTGACCGCTATGCCCTGTTATTACTGGGTATGTGCATGAAATACCTGAAAAACGAAGAAGATGCACGCGACGCCGTGCAACAGATCTTTCTAAAGGTATTATCTGACGTCAATAAACATGAGATACAGTTTTTTCGCGCCTGGATATACCAGGTAGCAAAAAACTACTGCCTCATGCAGCTACGGCAGCATCACCTGAAATACCGGGAAGAGATTACCGATAAACATGCCGGGGAACTGGCCGCTGATCCGGAAGACCAACGGTCGCATCAGGAAAAAGACCTGATGCTTAACAACATGGAACAAGCCCTGGCTTTTCTGAGCCCGGAACAGAAAATCTGCGTAGAGCTCTTCTACCTGCAAAAGAAGTCCTATCAGGAAATAGCCTCACAGACCGGTTACAGCCTGTTACAGGTAAAAAGCTATATCCAGAATGGTAAACGTAATCTCAAATTAATACTGGAAAAACAACAACGCGCAAACAAGCGTTAATTTGCATCAAATACGATATGAACGAGCATTTCAATGATATATTTGTTACTACGGGCTGTCCCACACAACAGCAGCTACTGGACTACGTGCAGGGCAAGCTGTCTGCGGAAGAACGGCATGAAGTGGAAATGCACCTGACTGATTGTGAATTTTGCAGTGAAGCTCTGGAAGGCCTGTCTAACATCAAAGACAAGGAAAAAATCCCCGGCTGGATCAGCGAAATGAAATGGGACCTCCTGAAAAAATTACGGAAGAAATACCGCACCCGCAGGAAAACGGAAAATTATATATCCCTTGCCGTTATCATCCTTTGTATCATTTTCCTGGTACTGGCGATATTCTGGGCATATCATTTTGCAGTAAAACATTAAGTTCCGGAGGATTTGAAAAGTGGAGAACTGTCAGGGTTAAACTTCTTCAAATCTTCCGGTCGTCTCTCCCGGCTAATACAGGGTTTTGTTATTCATAGCCGCCCATTGCCGGAACACTTCCAACGCATTTTCATCCCGCAAAGCTATCAGCGGGATTTTCTTTTCTTCATGCGGCTTTGTGATCTCGCGATAAATAAAAGAGTCATCGAAATTGATGGCAGCAGCATCTTCCTTGGTATTAGCATAATACACTTTTGACGGCCGTGCCCAATAGATAGCCCCGAGGCACATGGGGCAAGGCTCACAGGAGGTGTATATTTCGCAGTCTGTCAGCTGGAAAGTGCCCAGCCTTTTACAAGCATCACGGATAGCCATTACTTCCGCATGGGCGGTAGGATCATTTTCACACAGCACCTGGTTCCATCCTTCTCCCACGATCTCCTCCCCTCTTACCACTATAGACCCGAAAGGGCCACCATCCCCCTGCTCCATTCCCCTGCGGGACAAAGCCACTGCATATTGCATGAATTTTCTTTCTCTTTCTCCGATCATAAACGCTACAAATATTGGTTCATTCAAATTTACCGAAAAGAAGGCATAAAAAAACCCCGCGAAGAATCGCGGGGTTTATCGTTAACTATGTATCGTCGTATTTAGAATTGCTTGTATTATTTGTTTCTGATGACTACCACGCCGTCGAACACATCGATCAGCACGGGCTTGGATTTATCAATGTCACCTGCCAGTATTTTTTTGCTAAGCAGGTTGATGATTTCCTTCTGTATTAATCTTTTCAGCGGCCTTGCACCAAACTGCGGATCATAACCCTGTACAGAAAGATACTCCAGCGCATAGTCAGAAAATTCCAATATCATGCCACTTTTTGCCACCATGTCCTTCAGTTGCTGTAACTGAATGTTAATTATTCCTTTAATTTCATCACGCAGCAGTGGCTGGAACATGATCACTTCATCCACCCTGTTGAGGAACTCCGGTCTGATGGTTGTACGCAGCAGTGCCATCACTTCTTCTTTCGTCTTGTCTACTACTTCCTCTCTGTTGGAATCGTTAATGTTTTCAAAATTTTCCTGGATAATATGGCTGCCCATATTGCTGGTCATGATGATGATGGTGTTTTTGAAATTCACCACGCGGCCTTTGTTATCGGTCAGACGGCCATCATCAAGTACCTGCAACAAAATGTTAAAAGTGTCGGGGTGTGCTTTTTCGATTTCATCGAGCAGCACTACAGAGTAGGGCTTACGGCGTACGGCTTCTGTCAGCTGACCGCCTTCATCGTATCCTACATATCCCGGAGGCGCGCCCACCAGGCGGCTTACGGAATGTTTCTCCTGGTATTCGCTCATGTCGATGCGGGTCATCATCTGATCGTCATCGAACAGGTATTCTGCCAATGCCTTGGCCAGCTCGGTTTTACCCACCCCGGTTGTACCCAGGAAGATAAAAGAGCCGATAGGCCTGCGCGGGTCCTGCAAACCGGCGCGGCTGCGGCGGATAGCATCAGACACGGCGATGATGGCTTCTTCCTGTCCCACTACACGGCGGTGCAACTCTTCTTCAAGGTGCAGCAGCTTGTCTTTTTCACTCTGCATCATCTTCGCCACAGGGATGCCGGTAGCTTTGGCCACATTCTCCGCAATATCTTCCGCATCTACTTCCTCTTTAAGAAGACGTTTGTTATGCGCAGATATTGTACTCAGTTCTTCCGTCAGGTCCTGTACCAGTTTTTCCTGTTCTTTCACCTTACCGTAGCGTATTTCCGCCACGCGACCGAAATCACCGTTACGTTCCGCCTGTTCAGCTTCCAGTTTCAGGTTTTCGATGGCCGACTTAGCACCCTGGATCTTGTCCACCACTTCTTTCTCTGCCTGCCACTTGGCTTTGAACGTATTACGTTCTTCGCTGAGGCGGGCTATTTCTTCACTCAGTTCCCTGAGTTTATCTTCGTCATTTTCTCTTTTGATCGCTTCTTTTTCGATTTCCAGCTGACGTATCCTTCTTTCCAGTTCATCCAGTTCTTCCGGCATGGAGTTCATTTCCAGCCGCAGTTTGGCTGCGCTTTCATCAATCAGGTCAATGGCTTTGTCAGGCAGGAAACGATCTGTGATATAACGGTGCGACAGTTCTACCGCGGCAATGATCGCTTCGTCTTTGATCAGCACATGGTGATGGCTTTCGTACCTTTCTTTCAGGCCGCGGAGGATGGAGATGGCGTCTTCCACGCTGGGCTCGTCCACCAGCACTTTCTGGAAGCGGCGTTCGAGCGCTTTATCTTTTTCGAAGTATTTCTGGTATTCATTGAGCGTGGTAGCGCCGATAGCACGGAGCTCTCCACGGGCCAGGGCGGGTTTCAGTATGTTGGCAGCGTCCATGGCGCCTTCCATGGCACCGGCACCGATCAGCGTATGGATCTCATCAATAAAGAGGATGATGTCGCCATCACTGTCTGTCACTTCTTTCACCACTGCTTTCAGTCTTTCTTCGAACTCACCGCGGTATTTGGCACCGGCCATGAGCGCGCCCATATCGAGGCCGTAGATGGTTTTTGATTTCAGGTTTTCCGGCACGTCGCCATTGAGGATACGGTGTGCCAGTCCTTCTACGATAGCGGTTTTACCTACACCTGGTTCACCTACCAGTATCGGATTGTTTTTAGATCTGCGGGAGAGGATGTGCAGGGTCCTGCGGATTTCCTCATCGCGGCCTATCACCGGGTCCAGCTTGCCTTCGCGGGCCAGCTCGTTCAGGTTTTTAGCGTATTTCTGTAATGTATTGAACTGGGTACCGCCGCTTTGGGAATTAACGGTTTCGCCCTTACGTAATTCTTTGATGGCTGCTTTAAGGCCTTTCTCTGTGAGACCGGCATCTTTCAGCAGTTTGGAAGTATCATCGCTACCGCCGAGGAGGGCCAGCAGCAAATGCTCCACGCTTACAAACTCATCTTTAAATTCCTTAATAGTAGCGCCTGCACGCAGTAAAGCGTTGTTGGCGTCGCGACTCAATACCTGTCCGGCTTCGCCGCCCACCATTTTGGGATATTTCTGCAACTGCTCATTGAGTTTGGTATTGAGCAGGCTGGTATTTACAGCATTCTTTTTCAGCAGGTATTCTACCGGGCTGTCATTGTCTTCCAACAAGGCCTTTAAGATGTGCCCCGTTTCGATAGCCTGGTTTTGGTTATTAAATGCCAGTTGCTGCGCCTGTTGCAGTATTTCCTGCGATTTTATAGTGAAGTTATTCAGGTTCATATAGTAATGTTTTGCTCCTTTTTTTAGTGATTTACAAACGTGTTGTAGTATTAACAAAGCCTGAACCAATGTTGTTTTTCGGAAATTATGACATATTACGTATAAGTTTCCTGCATTTTTAGCAGAAGATAAGGTTATTAACTGTTAAAATAGCATGAAAGACTTTAAATCAGCGCCGTATATTAGCGTTTCTCTAATATGTGAGCGATGAAATCTATCAACCTCTATCTTCTCCTGCTGATGTCCCTGGCGGGACCGCTGGCTTCCAAGGCCCAGGAACGTGTGTCTAACGACACCGTATATATACCGGCAGACATCCGCACCGGGGACCCATTGCCGCCTGATGGCAATACCATCCGGCTACAGCATATGCTGCGGGAGAAACGGGCAGCCTATCCCGGTAAAACACTGGCTATCATCTTTACGCAGCCCGGCACCTGGTACCTGGACACCACGCTGGTCATCACACCGGAACTGGCCAACGGCAACGGCAGCATTGTATTTATGCCTGCCAACACGGGTGACAGCATCACCCTCAGCGGCGGCCAACCCATTAAAGTAAAATGGCGGCGCTGGAAGAAAGGTATCTATAAAGCCAGGCTTGACCTGCCTTATAACTTTGATCAGTTGTACATCAATGATGAACAACAGGTACGCGCCCGCTACCCCAACTACGACAGCAGCGCAAAGCACTACAACGGCAGCGCCGCCGATGCGCTCAGCCCTGAAAGGATAAAAACATGGAAACATCCGCAGGGCGGATATGTGCACGCTTTGCACAAGGGAGAATGGGGCGGTTACCATTACCGCATCATCGGCGTAAATCCCGACAACACCCTGCAACTCGAAGGCGGTTATCAGAACAACCGGCAGATGGGCATGCACGCCGGCCATCGTTTTGTTGAGAACATTTTCGAAGAGCTGGACACCACCCGCGAATGGTTCTATGATCAACCTGATAAAACACTGTACTATAAGCCGGCACCCGGTACCCGCCTGTCAAAAGCCAGCGTAGTAGTATCACGGCTGCTACAGGTGATAGCCCTCAAAGGCAGCGCAGACAATCCGGTACGGAATGTGACCATCGCCAACCTGCGCTTTGCACATACCGCCCCAACGTTTATGGATACACGGGAACCGCTGCTGCGCAGTGACTGGACCATTTACCGCGGCGGCACCGTCCTGCTGGACGGCACCGAACACTGCACCATCCGGGACTGTGAATTTGACCATAACGGCGGCAACGCTGTTTTTGTAAGCAACTATAACCGCCACGCCCTCATCAGCGGATGCCACATCCATGATGCCGGCGGCAGCGGCATCTGCTTTGTCGGCAATCCGGACGCCGTTCGTTCACCGTTGTTTGAATACAATGAGTCACAGCCACTGGCTGCCATCGATACCGTACGCGGCCCTAAAACCAACCACTACCCGGACTCCTGTACAGCCTACAACAACCTGATTTACCGCACCGGCACCATCGAAAAACAAACTGCCGGCGTGCAGCTGTCCATGGCGACGAACATCAGCGTACTGCATAACACCATCTATGACGTACCCCGTGCAGGCATTAACGTGAGTGAAGGCACCTTTGGCGGGCATGACATTGCGTATAACGATGTATTTAACACAGTCCTGGAAACAGGCGACCATGGCGCATTCAACTCCTGGGGCCGCGACCGTTACTGGCATCCGGACCGCCGTACCATGGACAGCCTTACAGCAGCACACCCGGAGCTTATCCTGCTGGACGCCATCTACACCACCCAACTGCATCACAACCGCTTCCGCTGCGATCACGGCTGGGACATCGATCTGGACGATGGTTCCTCCAATTACTACATCTACAATAACGTGTGCCTGAATGGAGGGCTTAAACTGCGCGAAGGTTTCTACAGGACTGTAGAAAACAATGTTATTCTCAATAACTCTTTCCATCCGCATGTATGGTTTAAAAACAGCCATGATATCTTCCGGCACAATATTGTCACCGGCCCTTACAAACCTATTGGCATCCATTACTGGGGCGATGAAATTGACAACAACCTGTTCCCGGCAAATACAGCCCTTCCCACGGAAACAGACAAACATTCCGTTAGCGGCGATGCGGGATTCGTCAACCCGATTGCAGGAGACTACCGGGTGAAAGCCGCCTCCCCTGCCCTGCGCATATTGTTCAACAGCTTCTCCATGGACAGTTTCGGCGTAGTATCCCCCGCACTGCGCCAGCTGGCGAAAAAAGCGCCGTTGCCCGTACTGGCACAACAACGCCTGCTTACCACATCTGAAACCACCTGGCTGGGCGCACGCATCAAAAACATCGAAACATTGGGAGAACGCTCCGCAGCAGGGTTACCGGACGACAATGGCGTGTACGTCATCAGCGTGCCGGACAACTTTCCTTACCAGTTGCAGGCCGGTGACGTGATTTTAAAAGTTGGAGATACAGCGGTGGAAAAAGTAAAAGACTTTCTGAATACGTATAGCCGTCAGGGTGACAGACGGGAAAAACTGACTATTTTCCGGAATCAGCGTCTGCAAATTATTGGTCCCCAGGGCTGAAGCCCTGGGCTACAATTAGATTTGGTTGTCTCTTGCGGCAGTGGGGATATTACATGCAGTAGGGTTGATAGGTGTTTGGTGCGGAGGTTGACAGGTGTTTGGTGCGGAGGTTGATAGGTGTTTGGTGCGGAGGTTGACAGGTGTTGGTGCGGAGGTTGACAGGTGTTTGGTGCGGAGGTTGATAGGTGTTTGGTGCGGAGATTGACAGGTGTTTGTGTGGAGGTTGATAGACGTTTGGAGCCGGGATTGTAACAAAAGTTAAGGGCAGACACTTTGAGGTGTCTGCCCTTTTTTCAATCATCCTTCTATCAACACTTAATATCATCTGTACTTTCTTCCGAAATCCGAACAAAAAACCGAACATCAAAAAATGTTACATCCATTCTTTTACCAGCGCTTCGTGTTCGCTGATCCATTGTTTTACAGCGGCGTCTTCTTTTCCGTCGGCATCAGCCATGACGTTCATGAGGGAGCTTAATTGTTCCGAATTGAGTTTGAACTTACGGAAGAAGTTAACCGCTACGGTGTCTTTCACGGTGAATTCGCTGTTGGCGATGGTCATGATTTTCTCCATGTCGCCGAATATCATTTTAGGATCTTCAAGGAAACGAAGTTTGAAACGGGCGAACATGTGATGCGGCGCCCAGCCTGTTACCACTATTGGCATTTTTTCATCGATACTTTTCTTCAGGGTGGCCATCATAGCCGCTTCGCTGGAGGATTGCAGCTCATAGTCCAGATCGTAGGCGCGGATAGCGTCTTCCGCTTTGGTCATGATACCGGCGCCGGCATCGATGCCTACCACTTTACCGCCGAAAGCAGGTTTCTGTTTCGCCAGATCTTCGATGGTACGGGCGCTGACATAGTCAGGCACTACCAGGCCAATCCTGGCGCTGTCGAAGTTGGTATTAAGCACGGTGACTTTATCACCGAATGTTTCCATATATGTTTTATGGGTAACAGGCATCCAGGTGTCCATGAACACGTCGGCATCGCCACCGGCGACAGCTGCGAAGATGGGCGCTACGTCGGCATTTTTGAGCGCGACAGTATAGCCTTGCTGCTCCAGGAGCACTTTGGCCAGGTGGGTCATGGCCACCCCTTCCGCCCAGTTGACATAACCGATGGTAATTTTCCTGGTGCCTTTTTTATCGCCCTGCTGACAGGCAGCGAATGTCAACGTTACTGCCGCCAGTGCGAGGAGAAGAATTTTTTTCATACTATCTTTATTTAGCGTTTTTCTTTAATTTCTTTTTACCGAACGATTGTGTGATACGGTCCAGTATAATGGCCAGTATCACTACAGCGATACCGCCTTCGAAGCCCAGTCCTATTTTGAGCTGGGTAATCCCTTTCAGGACAATTTCCCCGAGTCCGCCCGCTGCGATCATTGCTGATACCACTACCATAGAGAGAGACATCATAATCGTCTGGTTGACGCCAGCGAGGATAGTCGGCAGTGCCAACGGCAGTTCCACTTTAAAGAGCAATTGCCGCGGCGTAGCGCCAAAAGAACGGGTAGCTTCCACAATATCTTCCGGCACCTGGCTGATGCCCAGCGTGGTCAGTCTTACCGCAGGCGGCATAGCAAAGATAATGGTCGCAAACACACCGGGCACTTTCCCCAGCCCAAAGAAAAGCACCGCAGGGATCAGGTACACGAAGGCAGGCATGGTTTGCATGAAATCGAGCAACGGGCGCATCACGCGACCGGCGGTCCTGCTTCTTGCCGCCCATATGCCCAGCGGAATACCGATGATCAGCGCAATAAATGCCGATACCAATATCAGGGAGAGTGTTTCCATGGTAGGCGCCCAGTAGCCCATCGCGTAGATCAGGGACAGGCCCAATGCCGTAACCACGCCTATGCCCCATCCGGCCCGTCGCCAGGCGAGGATGGCCACCAGTGCGATCACCACATAGAAGGGAAGGAAGGTGAACAATCCCACCACCCCGTCTACCATGGTTTCCACGCAGGCTTTCACCATCTTAAAGAAGGGGCTGAAATTGTGCGTGAGCCAATTAATAAATTGTTCTATATATTTTCCGATTCTAATCATACAAAATTCGTTTATGCTTGCGGGTTAGTCTGGCTACCCGTGGTTTCAATTATCAGGGATGTCTGGGATATCAGCCCCAGCAGCTTGTTATTGGCGGGGTTTACCACAGCCACCGGTTTATCTGTTTCCGCGATGAAGGGCAGCATCTGTTCCACGGTGGTATCCGGGTGTGCTACCGGCACATCGCGATGGATGACCGCTTCGATCGTTTTATCGCCCCGTTGTTTTACTTCCAGCACTTCGTGGAGGTATACAAAACCGAGGAAATGTTTATCTACCGTAACGGCTGGCAATATTTTAAGGCCGGTGGCCCTCATTTTACGGAGACTGCCTTCGGGGCCGTCTTTCCGGAAAACGGCCGTCGTGGGTTTGGTGTCCATGAGAGAAGAGGCGGTGATGATCGCTTTGCGGTCAACCTTCTCCACGAAGGAGCTCACATATTCGTTGGCCGGTGCCGTGAGGATTTCTTCAGGGGTACCGATCTGTATCACTTCTCCGTCTTTCATGATCGCGATGCGATCGCCGAGGCGTATGGCCTCATCGAGGTCGTGGGTGATGAACACAATGGTTTTATGCATTTTCTCCTGGAGGTCCAGCAGTTCATCCTGCATCTGGGTGCGGATAAGCGGGTCCAGGGCAGAGAAGGCTTCGTCCATGAGCAGCACTTCCGGCTCGTTGGCCAGTGCGCGTGCCAGGCCTACGCGTTGCTGCATACCCCCCGAGAGTTCAGCGGGCATCATATTTTCATAGCCTTTGAGGCCTACCAGTTCGATAACATTACGCGCCTTCTCCAGTCTCTCTTCCGCCGGCATGCCTTGCAGCTCGAGGCCGAAAGCCACGTTCTCCAGTACAGAGCGATGCGGCAGCAAACCGAATTTCTGGAACACCATGGCTATTTCCTTGCGGCGTACCTTTTGCAGGTCGGCATCGGCGAGGGCCGTGATATCCACGTTATTGAGCAACACTTTGCCCGCACTGGGTTCTATGAGCCGGTTCAGGCAGCGCAGGAGGCTGGATTTACCACTGCCGGAGAGGCCCATGATTACAAAAAACTCTCCTTTTTCAATTTCAAAGGAAGCGTTTTTCACGCCGACGGTAGCACCGGTACGTTCCAGTATGTCCGCTTTTGACTGGCCCTGCTGAAGCATCTGCAGCGCCTCTTGTTGTTCGCGGCCGAAGATCAGCGTAAGATTTTCTATTTTTAGTTTAGGCATCATCGTGATTTTAGCGTTTAGAAATAGTACCCGATGTTCAGGTTCAGGCGGCTGTGCCAGCGGGCATCGGGCGTACCGGCAGCCAGGGCTTCGTTCCATACAGGTCCCAGCCAGGGATGGTTTTTACCGGCGGCCCAATCCACATAAGTAAATATGTGGCCTGCCGTGATCATACATCCCAGCACGTTCATCTGGGAATTGTAAAGTCCTTTGCCCTGTTTCTGCATATAGGAGTAATCGTTATAAAACGTTAATGCACTGACAGGTCCCCAGTGGACCGGCTGTGTATAAGACAGGGATGCCGTGTGCATAAATGCTTCCGCGGCTACCTGATAAGACGAGCCATAGGCCGCCATTTCCACATGGTCCGCCAGTTGGGCAGAATCGGCCACATTATAGCGGTAGTACATGGATTGCAGTTTGAGGTTCCAGCGGTCTTTGTTCAGGTTGCTGTGTACCGCTGCGGCCCAGTGGCTTCCCATGTTTCCGGAGGGGATGTTATACAACCCGCCCAGCATTACGGAAGCGCCTATACTGTTATTTTTATTCAGGAAATATTCCACGCGGGCATTTCCCTGATTGACTTCTTTATTGCGGCCAGCCACATCGTAAGAGTAGCGGCCGGGGTCAATGGCCGACTTATCGCCGAAGCTGAGTTCTTCCGCGTTCTTGAAGAATGCCAGCTGATACAGCCAGCGGTTGGCGCGGCGTTCAAACTTGATCCCCATATCATAGTCATCTTCTTTCCCAACATAATAAGGCAGGTTAAAAAACCAGCTGTGTGAGTTGTAGGTAACGTTACCGAAGGGTACCTGTGTAAGGCCTATGTCGAGGTGCGTACTATCGTTGAAGTGATAGCGCACATATCCTTCCTTGAGGAAGCTGCCACCAAAATCTTTTGAGTAAAAGCGGTATTCAGCGTGCAGCGATAATTTTTTCCAGGACGCGTCCGCATTTACGCGGAACATGTCGAAGCCGAAATCACCTCCTCTTTTCATCTGTTCCTTTTTCCAGGACGAGAGGTTATAGTTGAAGCGCAATGCGCCTCCGATGTGAAACGTGGGTTTATCTGTTTTTCTGGTTTCCGTACTATCCTGTGCAACAATAACCAAACTAGGCAAGAGAAGCAATAAGCATAGCAACAACCAATGCAATGATTTTATCATAGTCATTAATTATTTAATATGTTTAAGCTGATCTATTCCCGGGCGACATAGGGGACCTATGAGCATGCCACTGCACTGTTGACAGCGAGCGTAAAAGGAAAACCGGGCGCGAAACGGCCCGACAAATGATCAAATTTCCAATAATATTGACTGTTATAGCGTAATGCGTTGTGCTCGGAAGGCACTTTTAAACAGTCGGGTTTTGCGTTAAGCTTTGCAAAAATACGAAAAAATGGCTCCGCTGCCAAGCATTTTTTGAAAAACATCAAACAACCTCGCAAAAGAGATTGTTATAAGTTCGGTTGAATTCCAATCTGTTCCAGCAATTTCTTCATCATTAAACCCTACAATTATGTCATTTGACTTACTTGAAAGTGCAAAAAGTATTTTTAACAGTAATGTCGTTAGTCAGGCTTCCTCACAACTGGGGGAGAGCGAAGGCGGCATCCAAAAAGCATTAAGTGGGATTGTACCGGTCGTATTAACGGGACTGTTAAATAAAGCCGGTTCAGGTGGAGACGCCGGTGGTTTACTGAATATGATCAAGGGCGTGGCAGGCGACGCTAATCCGTCAGCCGTGGCGGGCGCCTTGCAAAGTGGCGGTGGCGGCCTGCTGGCCAAAGGCGGGGACCTGCTGCGCAGCCTCTTTGGCGACAAAATCAGTTCTATCACGGGCATGTTGTCTTCCTTCGCAGGCATCAAGGAATCTTCTGCCAGCACCTTATTGCAGACAGCCACACCAGCCACATTAGGCGCAGCAGGACAATATGCGGCACAAAACAACCTTACCCCCAATTCTTTCCTTTCCTTCCTGAATACACAAAAAGACAGCATCCTAAACGCCGTGCCCGGCGGCCTTAACCTGGCCGGCATGTTGGGCCTTTCCAGCCTGGGCGATCTTGGCAAAAAACTGGGAGGCCTTGCTGCAGGCATTGGCGGAGCAGGTATTGGGGCCGCCACCGGCGCTGCCAACTCCGCGATCAACACGGTGAAACAAAGCGGCGGCGGCAGGTGGATATGGTCACTCCTGCTGATACTGGTGGCCATCATTCTGCTATGGTACCTGATGAGGGGCTGCGGAGGCAATAAGCCTGAAAGCACCACCGCCACCGATAGTATTACCACCAGTCAGCTGGCAGATTCCGCAGCCACGCATGTAACAGAAGGCGGTCCTGTTGTCAGCCGCGAGAATATCCAGGTGACACTGCCCGATGGCACCGTGCTTCAGGCCTACAAAGGCGGCATTGAAGACCAACTGGTGACTTTCCTTAAAGACGACAGCCGGCCGGCCGGGAAAGATGTATGGTTTGATTTCGATAACCTCAATTTCAAAACCGGCAGCGCAGAGATCACACCGGAAAGTATGCAGCAGGTGAAAAACATCGCTGCCATCCTCAAAGCTTTCCCTAAAGCTAAAATCAAAATCGGCGGCTACACCGATAAAACCGGCGACAGCACCAAGAACCTGAAACTGTCGCAGGAACGCGCCACAGCTGTGGAAACAGCCCTCAAAAACGAAAAAGCGGACATGAAACAGCTGCTGGGCGCCGAAGGTTATGGCTCACAATTCGCCAAAGCTGAAGCCACCGCTCCTGATGAAGAAAGGAAAAAAGACAGGCATATCTCTGTGAGCGTACGGGAAAAATAAACTGTGAAGGTCATGATTATCACTGATTCGCCTGATTAACGAGAATCTGTGCGAAGTTTTATAAAACAAAAAGCGTCTGACAAATCTAATGTCAGACGCTTTTTGTTTTTCGCTTTTTGTTTTTATTCCTTCACCAGCACCATCCGGTTGCGGTCTGCACGGTAGATGGCGGTATAGAATTTTGCAAATTCGTTGTATTCAGCGGCGGGGAAAATACCAGCTTTCCGCTGCAATTTGCGTATATACGTAATGGTGTTACCTTTCATGGCAGCGGTGGCACTGTAGCTGCCGAACTTCGTTTGCAGGGCAACCGGCGCCGGCATTGCTTCTGCTTTGTAACCTTCCGGCACTGTAATGCTGACAGAATCCACATGTTCAAAAGCGAATTTCAGCACTACATCAGAGATACGGTTACTATCCGGTTCCAGTTTACCTACCCTGCTCCGGTTAAGGATATTGGGCACAATAAAAATACGTTTGCCCGTGACCGTAGCATAGGCATTGCAGTTAAGGTCCAGCTGTTCTTCAATCTCCGGAATGAGCGCCGGCAGCTCGCGGCAGTCAAATTTACCTACATCATAACTTGACAAATCGAGGGATTTGCGCATCATCTCCAGCTGTTTGTCTTTGCTGTACACATGCAGCGCTTCATGCAGCGTTTCCTGTTCTTCACCGCTACGCATGGTAACAGCAGAGACCTTCAGGTTGCCGTTGTCCTGCATAACCGCATTGACAGTACGTACCTGCCGGTTGTCTTTCATGCCCAATGCGGGCGTGTGCACCAGTTTACCCCCTTCTTCTGTGAGCAATAGTACTGCACGGTCTGACGTGAAGCCGCTCAGGTATCCGGCAGGAAGCGTATTGCTGGTACATTCCAGCCAGGTGGTATCTTTGTCCGGCACACACAGGATCACATGATTGAAGTCATCATCCGGAAATTGTTCATTAATATATTTCTCCCCCTCTCCTGCTTTTACCCAGGCACAGTAGGATTTAATGCCCGCCTCTTTCAACAACGCCATCATGTAGTTAGATAAAGCCTTACAATCGCCGTACCCCTTTGCGGCTACAGTTTTAGCGTCGAAAGTCTGCAAGCCGCCGATACCCAGCTGAATGCTGATGTAACGGTAGTTTTGCTGCAGCCATTTATAGAGTACCTGTATCTTCTGTGCTTTGGAAGACTGACCAGCTGTCAGCTCCTGTACTTTCTGTTTGATGTTGTCCGGTAACTCATCTCTGCCGGCATTGATGGTGTAACCAAATTTACCCAGGCCTTCCCAGGTGGTACCGTTGCCCTCGTAATCATCGAACTTAAAAACAGAAGGCGATAACAACACGTTGGCGCTCAGCTCCACAAATTCCCTGGAATAAGGTTCCCCTGTAAACGCAGGAATATTTTTCACTTCCCAGCTGTATGCTACCTTTCCTTTTTCAGCCACCTTTGGCTCGCCGGCAGCACCGGAAGCCAGGTAACGTAATTTGTAGCCTACAGGCGTTTCCACCACAAAGCGGGATAGTTCCACTGTACACTCTTTTATGACCTGAGGCATCCAGGAGCGGAGATGATAGGTGTTATTCACCCGTTCTTCCACTTCATATTCCACCGTATAGGGGTAGATGTTATGATAGAACCGGTGTACTTTATAGCGGGTGTCTGTCATCAGGCTGCCATCACCGTCTACGCTCAGATCTTTGATATCCGACTGTTTCAATCTTTTCACCAGTTTACCGTCAGCGTCGTATAACGCGCCGCTGATGGACCTCACATCGACCTGTTTGTTATATGACTCTACGAGCGTACTGGCCTCAGCGCCTTCTTCATCGAGCACGGTGAGCACATAGTGGGTAACCACATTCACTTCTTTCGGACCGGAGATGGTCTGGACAATCTCCTCGAACCGCTTCACCAGGTGGGCATTTTCCCGCATGGAGTCCGGGATGGCCTTCACAGGATACACCGGGTCGCCGGCCATCAGCCTGGTACAGCATAACAATGCGGCTGCAAGGGATGACATTATTTTATACATGGGGGTTATTTTTTCTTTTTTAACACGATCTGTTCGGCCTGTTTTTTTACGACCAGGTCGAAAAACTCGCGCAGGGACGGATAGTCTTCCGGCGCAAAGTTAGCTTTGTTGAGTTTCACACGGGAACGCAGCTGGATGTGGTTATCCTGTTGCTGGATCAGGTACTGGAAAATGCCTTCCTCTTCGTTGTACTTTGCGATAGCTGGTTTCGGCAGCTCATCTATTTCATATCCCTCGGGCAGTTCCATATTCAGCGAATAGATTTCGTCAAACACAGCGTTCATTTCAACCGGGAATTTGCGCTCCGCGGATTTGAAGATGTTGGAACGGTTGGCTTCCGTAAACATCGGGTTGATATAGATCAACTGATCGTTGTCCAGCCTGATTTTGAAGTCAAACTTGACCATTACCGGCGATTCCAGTGTTTTCAGGTCTTCTATTTCCTTGTTGGCCAGTTCCACTTCTCCCACAAAGCCTTTGCGTATATTGTCAAAGAACTCGTCCTGATTTTTTTCCTTTACTGTTTTGCGGACTTTATAAGATTCGAAGTAGGTAGGTCTTTGCTGGAAAGAACCTTCTATCATACCGTTTTCGATTTTGCCCAACATCACGCTGGTGAACTTTTGTTCGCGCAGGGAATCGGCTTCGAAAGACACGCCGGTAGCGCCTTCATCCACAATACGGGCAGGCCCGTTGTAGCAGTTGGGAGAAAGGCGGGCAAATCCCAGCAATGGGTCAGAGGCGTCGAGGCTGACGAACTTATCGTTGAGGCGTACCCCTGCGATGGTATAGTTAAAGCGGGCCAGCAGCGGATAAAACGGATAGATATGACCGTTATCCCGGGTGCTGAGGATCACCGGCCAGGCCTCCAGTTTCGCTCTTTTCAGCATAGCCACCAGCAGCAGGTTCACTTCCGCCACGGTACCGTTTTTACTGTTATAGATGGATTTCAGTGTCCTGAAAATCCATACGCCGGAATGGTCCGTGCAGGTGAAATTGCTTCTCACCCAGTGATAGATCGCATTTGCTTTTTCTTCGTCTGTTTTGGCGTCTTTCACCAAACCGTCCACCACATCACCCAGGAAGCCGTTGTTATTACCAAGTGCAGAACCGAAGTTTTCATCTTTCATCAGTTCTTCCATCAGTTTGGGCCAGGTATTGGTTATCGGCTGGGGAGGCCTGTTAGGCCAGTTGATGGAAGCCAGCTGGAATTCTATCCGGTTGACGTAGTTGTCCGTTGTGGTGATAAAATCTTCCTCACGCATGGCCGGCACGTTTTGCAGGTACCATTTATAGATCATGACGCTGGGCGTAACGGTGGTCACTTCAGACGGTGAGCCTGCGGAGCCGCCATAACCGTTGCTGGCTTCCGAGCGGAAAGTCAGTGTAGTACGGCTTTGTTCCTTGGAGAACACAAATTTCTCATATCCCTGGGGAATCTGGATGTAATCGAAATATTCCGGAATACCTACACTGTATTCGCTGTAGCGGACAGGGTAAGGTCCCTGGAAGTCCCACGAGCGCAGGTGCTGGTAGTAGGGAGACAGCACCGTATAGGTGTATTCGATAATGGTGCCTTCTTTCACGGCAGGAATCGCGAATTTCTTCACGACGATGTTCTTATCCTGTTTGTCTGTGAAGACGTTTTTACTGTCCATTTTCGTTTCCACGACCTCTCCGTTTTCGAGGTTGTAGGCAGACGCTTTCAGGTTCTGCACCTTCTCCTCTTCGGAGCTGCCTTTGTGCAGTGTGATTTTTACCGTGGCCAGGTCGTACGCGTTTTTGTCTATGATCTTGATACGGGCATGGACTTTATACACCATACGGAACCAGCTTCCATCGGATTCAAAGCGGGAAGAACCGATCCTGGCCAGGACGATAGCATGTGCTCCGGAATCGCCGGCTACAGGAGGTACGGTAAAATCTTCCTTGGAAACTTTGCCATATTTTATTTTAGCGCCATCCTGCGCAAGGGTTGTTATGGCATACAGACAACCGATGATAAAGGTTAATAAACCGGACTTGCAGTTCATACAGGTATAGGGGATTGAGCCACGAAGATAATAGAAATTATGCATCGCGTGTTTGTTATCCGTAATTTTGCGGGGATGAACAACACCTTATATATCAAACAGCTGGCGGCTGAACTGGGTTTCGACCATTGCGGCATTGCAAAGGCGGAGCAGTTGGACGATGATGCCCGCAGGCTGGAGCGCTGGCTCAATAAGGGAATGCATGGCAACATGCAGTACATGGAGAACCATTTCGACAAACGGATAGATCCCCGTAAACTGGTGGAAGGAGCGCAATCGGTGATCACGCTGTTATTCAACTATTTTCCTTCCGAAAGGCAGCGGCCGGATGCTCCTCAAGTTTCCAAGTATGCCTATGGACAGGACTACCATGAAGTGATCCGGGCGAGGCTCAAAACCATGTTGCTGCGGATGCAGGAGCATATCGGGCCGGTGCAGGGACGCGGTTTTGTAGACTCTGCCCCGGTGCTGGAGCGCAGCTGGGCCCGCCGCAGCGGCCTTGGCTGGATTGGCAAAAACGGGAACCTCATCCACAAACAGGCGGGTTCTTTCTTTTTCATCGCCACGCTGATCACGGACATCCCGCTGGAATATGACAGCCCGGTCGGTGATTATTGCGGCACCTGTACCCGTTGCCTGGACGCCTGCCCCACCGGGGCGCTGGTAGCGCCCGGCGTGGTGGATGGCAGTCGTTGCATTTCTTATTTTACGATAGAGCTGAAAGAGCAGCTTATCCCTGAAAAGATGCAGGGGCAGTTTGACGGCTGGATGTTTGGCTGTGACACCTGCCAGGATGTTTGTCCCTGGAATCGCTTCTCCAAAGCCCATTCCGAAGCGGAATTTGCGCCTATACCGGCTATTCTCAATTTCAGCACGCAGGACTGGGAAGACATGACAGAAGAGGCTTTCCGGGAAATATTCCGGCACTCGCCGTTAAAACGCAGCAAGTATGCCGGTATCCGCAGGAATCTTCATTTTCTGAACCCGAAACGTTAACGTTTCGCCGGTATTTGTTTTTTAAGCCACGCTGTGAGCGCCGCAGCTGCCTCATAGTTGTGGTAGTCTGCAGGCAACCTTTTTCCATCTACATATTCGTTGTAGAACCAGGGGTCGCCCACCGCGAAGACCGTCCCCTTCCCTACTTTGGCCACCGCCATGATGTTAAAGCCGTTGTCCTTAAAAACAGCCCTGGCAGGCGCTTTCAGCGTAAGCGTAGACAGTTCCTTAATATATACTTTCCCTACTCCCGGGAAGATCTCATGGTTTTGCGGCAATACAAAGGCGCCTTGTTCCCAGTTACGGCCCTGTACACGGTTTCGGCTGTCGCCATTAAAATGAATCCCGAACTGTTCACTGAGCAGGTTGAAGTGATCAAACTCCGCATTGAGCGAATCATTTTGCAGCAACACGAGGACGCCACCTGCTTTCACCCAGTTGTAGATAACTTTAGCTGCTGCCGCGTCCATATAATTGGGTGCGGGTGATTCCTTGTCTGTGTCCGGGTCGATGATCATATAGATATCTGATTTGCGGAGATTGGCCGCAGTAGGCGCATCGTGGAGGGTATCGCGGCGGATGCCGAGCGAGTCGAAGATATGGCCCCATATGGACAGGCCGCCGCTTTCGTCTTCCTCCCAGATATAGTGCCAGCGGACGGTATTACCGGCTTTGTCTTTTTTATGTTCGTAATTGTAGTGGTAATCCAGCGTCACGACCGGCTGGCGGCGCTCCTGCTGAGCGCTGGCAGTAAGGGCAGCCAGCAGGCAGCCAAATATTGCCACGAGTAATTGTTTTCTCATCACATGGAATTAGGGCTAAAAAATACAGATTATCCTTGTAAAAGGGTAATACTATCGTATTAAATTATCCGCATATATTGTTAACAGGATTCATTTATCTTTTAACAAAATAATATCTGCTAAATACTTGACAATGGATTTAGCATCACCTACTTTTGTACTCAATAAATGCTTTCAATCAATTATATATATCCCGGCTTCGCCGGAAGATAACTGATTCAGCTTTTTATGGACCTGAGTGCCATAACGTGGAATTTTAGCGATAAAGGTCGAATTCTTTCGACCTTTTTTCTTTTGGGGAAGGTATAACCGGCGTGGCTATACGTATACTTTTTTACGCACGTTTTCCCTTTTGCCGGATATTTCCGGAAATCATGCAAAAGCACTATCTTCAGCGACCAACTTCAACACTTCACAACCGTTTTGTCATGGAAATAAAAGTATTGACTGCGCCGGGGCTTGGCAGCTCTGGTCCTTTGCACTGGCAGACACTCTGGGAGCAGTCCATACCGGGCACCCGGCGGATAGAGCAGCATTCATGGGACCGGCCTGTTTGCAGCGACTGGGTGGCGGCCATTGAAGCTGCCGTGGCAGAAGCTGGTCCGCAGGTGGTCATTGCAGCGCACAGCCTGGCTTGTATAGCGCTGGCGCACTGGGCGGCGCAAACGCGGTTGCATATCACCGGCGCTCTGCTGGTAGCTCCCGCCGATGCGGAAAGGCCGGAATTTCCGCCGGAAGCCACCGGCTTCACGCCTGTTCCTTTACAGGAGCTGCCCTTCCGCAGCATTGTGGTGGCCAGCACCAATGATGAATATTGCAGCATTACCCGTGCATCTTTCCTGGCTTCACAGTGGGGCAGCCGGTTTGTCAATGCCGGTCCCAAAGGGCATATCAACGCCAGTTCCGGCCTCGGCGAATGGCTGGAAGGACAGCGGCTGCTGAAAGAACTGGTACAAAACTGGCCTACCCTATAGCCCGTTTTTTTATCCGCAGCTCCTAAATCGATTTTCTACAGGGAATCAAGGTGGACAATTAACATAAACATAAAACAGGGAGCCCTACAGGAACCCATCCAGCAACTACCTTTGCCCCTTCGTTTTCATAGTTAAGCCGTTAAAATCCAGACAATTGAAAAAAATCATTCTCTTATGCACCGCGTGGTTGTCGGTTAACACCTACGCCCAAACGAAAACCTACACCCTGGCCAACGCCCATTCCCATAACGATTACGAACGTAAAACACCATTCTACCAGGCGGCCGCCCTGCAGTTTGGTTATATAGAAGCAGACATCCATCTGAAAGACGGTGAGCTGTATGTGGCCCATGACACTCGGGACATCAGGCCCAACCGGACTTTCAAAGCATTATACCTGGAGCCGGTGCTCCGGCAGTTTGCCCTCAACGACGGCAAAGCCTATGTTGACGGCACCCCGCTGCGGTTGCTGGTAGACCTCAAAACTGCCGGCGTGCCTACGTTACAGGCTTTGCAAACATTACTGCTGCCTTACCGCCAGTACTTTGATCCGTCCGTAAATCCCAATGCCGTGCAGGTGATTCTTTCCGGAAACATTCCGCCGGTAAGCGCCTGGTCAGATTTCGACAAACTCTTTTTCTTTGACGGCCGTCCCGACAGCACCTACCCTGCTGCCGTAAAACAACGCGTGGCGCTCGTCAGCACCGACTTCCACCTGTACAGCAAATGGAATGGCAAAGGCACTTTCCTGCCGGCAGAACTGGAAAAAGTAAAAGCGGTGATCTCCCAGGTCCACCAGCAGGGCTTTCCTTTCCGCTTCTGGGGCGCCCCTTCCGCCAAAACATGTTATTACAAACTGATGGACCTGGGCGCTGATGTAATTGGCACCGACTATCCCGAAGAACTGGCAGACGTACTTAAAAACACGGCCCACACCAGCACCGGTAATCTGCCCGTACATCCGGTGTATACGCCGACATACGCCTCCGACGCCACCCGTGTGAAATCCAAAAATGTTATCCTGTTCATCGGTGATGGTACCGGTCTGGCCGAGATGTTTGCCGGCTATACCGCCAACAAGGGCGATCTGAACCTGTTCCGCATGCGGCAGCTGGGCTTGTCCAAAACAGCTTCCACCGATAACTATCATACAGATTCCGCCGCAGGCGCCACCGCTCTGAGCTCCGGTTCCAAAACCAACAACCGGGAAATTGGGATGGACAATACCTACCATGCTATCCCGGTATTGCCGGAGATACTGGCTGCCAAAGGTATTCCCAGCGGCGTTATTGTGACCGAAGAAATTACCGGCGCCACGCCGGCAGGCTTCTATGGGCACACCGCCGACCGTGACAACACACAGGTGCTTCATCAGCAACTGATCAGCAGCAAGCTACAGCTGGCCGTTGGCGGCGGCAAAGAAGATTTTGCCCGCGATGTAAAGGGTGACCTGCGTCAAACACTTGCCCAGTCCGGCATCCGTTTCTATGACGATCTCAATGCCTGGGACGCCACCACGCAAGGCCGTACCCTCGTTATCCTTTCCGACAAAACCGTTACCTCCATGCGTGATGGCCGTGGTCCCTATCTTAAAAACGCCCTTAAAAAAGCCTTGCAGCAGCTCAACGCTTCCGGCAAAGGTTTCTTCCTGATGGTGGAAGGCTCCCGCATAGACCATGGCGGCCATCATAACGATCTCGACTACCTCGTGCGGGAAATGCTGGACTTCGACGATACCATCGGTGAAGCGCTGCGTTTTGCTGATAAGGACAAACAGACCACCATCATTGTTACCGCAGACCATGAAACCGGCGGCCTGGCCCTGATGGACGGCAGCATCGCCAATGGTACGCTGCGCGGGCATTTTGCTACCAACGACCATACCGGCATACCTGTGATGGTTTTTGCGTATGGCCCTAACAGCCAGGAGTTTCAGGGGGTGTATGAGAACAATGAAATTTTCAGGAAGATATTAAAAGCGATGAAACCATAACCGATCCTCTGAATAACAAAAAACAGCAGCCACCGACGTGTTGTCGGTGGCTGTTCCTTTTTATAGCTATAGCTTGTAATAAAATGCGCCACGCTTAGAACTCAGTTTTTCCTTGTCCGGTTGTTTCACCAGCAGGCCGGTGGAGAGCATTTTACGGCTGAAGTTCCGTTTATCGAAAGCGTGCCCGTGTACTGTTTCGTACAGGAGTTGCAGTTGCGGGATGGTGAATTTCGGCGGCAGCAGCCTGAACAACAGCGGAACGGCAGACGACTGACAACGGATATATTGCAATGCTGCTTCCAGTATATGCCGCTGGTCCGCCGGCAGCGATGGCAGCTCGTGAAACGAGTGCCATTGCGGGTGACCGTTATGCAGTGGAAACAGCTTCTCCCTGCGGATATACATCAGTGAAAAAAATGCGACTGCTGCTTTGCGTTCTCCGGCAGTACGTTTGGAAGGACCAAAAACACCCAGTTGTTCCCGGTGTATTTTTTCATGGCCGGTCAGTGTTTGCTGGATACGGGCGGCAGTCTGATCGAAATTTTCGGAAGACAGAAGGCTATCGCCGGGCAGGCCCCACCTGCTTTTCAGGGGTTCCTCGCCATGCTTCACCAGTAACAGTTTCAGGTCCTGACCATCGAAACCGAAAATAATGTTTACCACCGTCACCAGCATAGAAGACCACCCGGTATGATGTTTCATAACAGTTTAACAGTTGACAGCAGCAATTTATGTCACCGGGATGATATTAAAAAAATATTTGGTGGGTTATGCCGTCAGCAGTTGCTGTAGCACGGGATCATTATAATCAGACACGAAAGCCCGTATATTGGAATAGCCGGCAAATTCTTCCCGTGTATGCATGGTCGTTAATGCGATAGCTTCCATCCCTGCGTTCAGTGCAGCTTCCACCCCTTTAGGGGCGTCTTCAAAAACGATGCAATCTGCCGGTGCAGCCTGTAGGGCCGTCGCACATTTCAGGAATACTTCCGGATTGGGTTTGCTGGTCGTCACATCTTCCGCGCTGACGATGGCCTTGAAAAACCCATGCAACTGCAGGTTGTCCAGCACATAGCTGATGTTGAAACGGTTGGCGGCCGAACCGATGGCCATGGGAATACCTTTGGCGGCCGCTTCGCGGAGAAATACGGGTAAGCCGGCTATCAGCTCCAGGTGCGGACGGAAAGCCTCCTGGTACAGCACTTCTTTCTGATGGGCGATGTCCAGCATTTCCTGCATGGTAAAACGCTCCTTTCCGAAAATGCGCATCAGCAGTTCTTCATTTTTACCATACATATGGCCTCTTACTTCTTCCCTGGTCATATTGGCGCCCAGTTTGTTTAACATGCTGTGCCAGCCGTCCAGGTGAAATTCCATGTCGTTGATCATGGTCCCGTTGAGATCGAAAATAAACGCTTTCATGGCCGCAAAGATAATATATCCGCCTACAGTTTCTCTCCAGAATTAAGATGGAGTTTTGAAGACAAAATCTCCTATTATGAAAAAACTATTGTTGCCGGCTTTGCTGTTCACTGTTATGTCAACGTCCGCGCAAACATCCACCTGGCATGTATCTGCCACCTATCCCGTAAAAGGCGACGGGAAATGGGATTATATCGCTGTCAGTCCGGTGACGCAACAGTTGTACGTTGCACACGGTACCGAGGTCAATATCCTGGACAAGGCTACCGGCGCTGAGGCCGGCGTGATCCCGCACACCACCGGCGTACACGGCATCGCCTTTGCCGTTCCGTTTGGAAAAGGATTCACCAGCAACGGCAAACTGAACACCGTTACGGTTTTTGACCTGCACAACAACCAGGTGCAGGGAGAAATACCTGTTGGCGGTAATCCCGACGCCATCCTGTTTGAGCCGTTTTCCGATAAAGTCATTACCTGTAACGGCGCCAGCAAAGACCTGAGCATCATCAATCCGAATACGCAGAAAGTGGTAGCCACCGTGCCTTTACAGGCGAGGCCGGAAACAGCTGTTTCCGACGGGAAAGGCCGGCTGTTTGTGAACCTGGAAGACAAAAGCCGTATTGCCGTAGTGAACATGGCTACTTTCAAAGTAGAAAAAGAGTGGCCGCTGGGCAAAGGGGAAGCACCTACCGGGCTGGCCATTGACACCGTGCATCACCGGCTTTTCGCCGGTTGTGACAACAAGCTGATGATCGTGCTGGACGAGCATGACGGCCGGACCATCGCTACGCTGCCTATCGGTGATGGTTGTGACGGCGTAGCTTTTGACGCTGCCGGTCAACTGGTGTTTGCCTCCAACGGAGAAGGCAACTTGTCCGTATACCACCAGGAGACAGCCGACAAGTATAAGCTGGTGGCCCACGTTCCCACTGCCAAAGGCGCCAAAACGCTGACCGTTGACCCGCTGACACATACCGTATTTTTGCCCGTGGCCGATCGCCAGGCAGCCGGCGCCGACGGTAAAGCCGCCATCGCCCCCGGCACCTTCCGGGTACTGGCCGTAAGTAAATAGTTCCGAACGGAACTATTTACTTATATTTGAAAACGTTACAGACCATTGTTATGAAAGCTGCTGCCGAAAGGTATCGCAACAGTTAAAGCGCTATTTGAAACATGGACCTCAGCAAGAAACATAATATCCATTTTGCCGGTAACCCTCAAGCCGGTAAAACACTTGTCTTCGGACATGGCTTTGGCATCGACCAACAGTCTTTTTCCCAGATCGTTCCCGCTTTTGAACAGGACTACCGTATTGTACTGTACGATAATGCAGGCGGTGGGAAATCAGACCTTTCTTCGTATAGCTATGAGCGTTATGAAACACTGGAAGGTTATGTGACAGATCTGACGGACATCATGGCCTTTGCGCAGGGCAGCCATACCACTTTCATCGGTCACTCCGTGAGTGGCATGGTAGGCACGATGGCCGCCAACCGGCAACCGCACCTTTTCGATAAACTGGTATTGATAGGTTCCAGTCCGCGTTACCTCAACGACCAGGAGACTTCCTATACCGGCGGTTTTGACGAAGCTGCGCTGAAGGCATTGTTTGAGGCGATGCAAACCAACTACGAAGCGTGGGTGATCGGCTTTTCGCCGATGGCCATGCGCAACGAAGAGCGGCCGGAACTGGCCAGGCAGTTTGCCAGCTCCCTGCAGGCGTTGAGGCCGGACATCGCGTTGGCCGTAGCAAGGGCTATCTTCCTGCTGGACCACCGGCCGGAGCTGCCTAAAGTATCAAAACCCACCCTGATCATACAGACTGCCAACGACATCGTGGTACCCGCAGTCGTCAGTGAATACATGGAACGGCATATCCCCGGCAGCAAAAGAATTAAAATAAACGCACAAGGCCATTTTCCGCAGATCAGCGCACCTAACGAAGTGATCGCTGCGTTGCGGTCATTTGTATAGTTTATTCAGTATTTAATCTTTATACCGTGATCAAATGGGAGAGTAAAGCACTCGATTTTATCAACCAGACGAGCCGCTGGGACAAGGAAAAACATATATCCTCCTTTCTGGCGTTCAGTATTTCCCTGGTCAAAAACCTGCTGCAGGCAGATGTGGCGCTGCAACTGGAGTTTGAGCATGAACATTCCGCCAAGGTAAAAAATGCCTCCCCGCATTTCCACAACGGAGCGGTGGTAAACCCTGACCCGGTACGGCAGCTGCTCTACCGCAATGCCTTCAAAACCATTTACTGGCCGGAGATCCCGTCAGACAATCCCCTGAAGGAACAGTTACAGGACCTGCTTTGCGCCGTGATTATCCCGATCAATATAGAACCGCACAACAGCCTGCTGCTGTTGGGATGGTCTGACCCGCAGACATTTGACCAGGGATTCCAGGACTGTATAGAAACCATCCGGCTGCGGCTAAGGGAGATACTCAGTCAAACACAGGAGCGGCTGTACTTTCAGGGCATTGCCGTCAGGTTTGCCGCTATCCTGCACAGCCTTCCCCACGCGGTAGTGTTTATCAACAATGACGGATACGCAGGCTGGGTAAACCAGAAGGCCGCAGACATCCTCGGGCTTGCGGGGCCCGGCGAACAGTTGCCCGCCATTCTCTCGGATGCCATGACATTGCTGCGTAACAAAGCGATGAATACAGAAGACATTTACAACACCGCCATACAGCTGTTTGCTTCACCGGGAAATACTATTGCCGACTGGGAATGGAAGCTGGAAGGCGATCCGCCCAGGACCTACCGGGTATCGTGCCTGCCGATAGCCTCTCAGCGTATCAGCGGCCGCCTTTGGATTTTTGAAGAGTGACCGGTCATATTTTTCGCCACAGGAAATAAAAAATGCTGCCTTGTCCGGGTTCCGACTTGGCCCATACCTTGCCACCCTGCTCTTCCACCAACATTTTAAAAATATTAAGGCCGATACCAGAGCCTTCTTCCTTACCATTGTAATCCAACCGCTCAAACAGGCGGAACACGCGCTCTGTGTCGCGCTGCTGCATGCCCGGACCGTTGTCCTTTACATAAAACTCGTAAAAATCGCCTTTGTCTGTGGCCCCTACGGCAATCAGCCCGTTGGCCTTATCGTTGTATTTGATGGCGTTGGAGATCAGATTCTGGAATATCCGTTGCAGTTTCAACCTGGGAGCTGTGATCACAGGCAATGTTCCGTCTGCCACAATGCAGATATTGGGCGGCGGGAACAGTAACTTTGAAATATCGGTGATCAGCAGGTTTATGTCTACCGTTTCTGTTGTTTCAGCGGTATCATTTTGCCGGGCATAGTCCAGTATAGCGGAGATCATTTCCGTGAGATGATTAGTGGCACTAAGCACCGTGCCCATCTGTTCCTTCATTTCCGGCGACTGCTGTACACAATCTTCTTCGCTGATCATGGACAGCAGGCTGATAGCGCCTGCCAGCGGCGATTTCAGATCATGTGCCACCATGTAGGTAAATCGTTCCAGTTGTTTGTTGATCTTGTCTTTCTCTGCCAATGCGTTTTTCAGTTCCTGCCGGGAGAAATATAGTTTTTCAAACACGTTGACCTTTGCGCGGGTGACGTTTACGTCGAGTGGTTTGGACAGGTAGTCTACCGCGCCGGCGGTAAACCCGCGAATAACGTTTTGTTCTTCCTTATTGATAGCCGTGACGAATATGATGGAGATATCTCGGGTTTTGGGGTTGAGCTGTAGCAGGCGGGCCACTTCAAAGCCGTCCATTTCCGGCATTTGCACGTCCAGTAGTATGAGGCCGATATCGTTGTTGCGGAGCACTGTTTTCAGCGCTTCGTTACCCGACGTGGCGAGGTGAAAGCAACGGTTGTCCCCTTCCAGCATTCGTTGCAGGGAGATGAGGTTTTCCATTTTATCATCTACCAATAAAAGGGAAAAACTATTCGGGGAATCACTGGTCATGTTCTGCGCTCATTTTCAGTTCCGTTAAAAAATGTACCATATCCGTAAGACTCATTGCCTGTGCTTCCGGGCAAAGTTCGAGGGCTGCCAGCGGCATGGTGTCAAACAAGGCAGAGGCGGGGTCCTGTACAAAGCCCGTGCCTCCTGCCGCTATGATCCGTTGCATACCGGCTGCGCCGTCTTTACTGGCGCCGCTCAACAGGATGGCCAATGCCCGTGGTCCGTAAACTTCCGCCACGCTGGCGAAGCTTACATCGATGGAAGGCCGGCTGTAATGCAGCGGCTCAGCATAATCCAATGCAAAAGTACCTTCGTCTTCTATCAACAGGTGGTAATTCTGTGGTGCGAGGTATATCCGGTGGGACAATACCGGTTGTTTATCTTCCGGCTCAATGATGGGCGCCTTAAGCGACAGCAGCCGGTCCAGATCACTGGGCACATTTTTCAGCCGGTGTACAATGATCATCATCGTGCAATCGATGGATGCCGGTAATTGCTCCAACAGTTCAGCCAGCACCGGCAGGCTGCCGGCAGAGCCGCCAATGGCTATCATGTCGTATGGAGATGTTACCTGCAAGATTTAGCTTTTACGTCTGAAAATTTTATGGACAGCGCTTAACGTTTCAAACCGGCTGCTTTCTCCGGAAAACATCATCGATTCTTTTAGTCCCAGCGTCAGATACCCCAGGGGCGCCAGGCTGTCATAAAATAACCGCAGCACACGGTCCTGTAACTGTTTATTAAAATAGATGAACACATTCCGGCAACAGATCAACTGAAACTCATTAAACACCTGATCTGTGACAAGGTTGTGTTGAAAGAAAACAATATTGCGGCGCAGGGCCGGATCGATCAAAGCATATTCCTCGTTTGCCGTATAATAGCCGGAAAAATCTTCCAGTCCGCCTGACTGCAGATAGTTCTGGGTATAATCTTTCATGTATTTCAGGGGGATGAGGGCCATTTCCGCCTTGTGGAGACTGACGGCATTAAGATCTGTGGCGTAAATGCGGCAGCGGTCCAGCAGACCGGCTTCCTGTAAAAGGATGATCATGGAAAACACTTCTTCACCCGTAGCGCAGCCGGCATGCCATATTTTAATGGTAGGATAAGTGGCCAGTCGCGGCAGCACCATTTCCCGGAGTGTTTTATAGAACAGCGGGTCCCGGAACATTTCCGTTACATTAACGGTGATGAACTGCGTCATGCGCTCAAAGAAAGCTGCATCCTGCTGCAACTTGTCTGACAGCTCTGTCACCTCTTCAATATAGGCATGTCCCATAAAGCGCTGGAAGCGGCGCTTCAGGGAAGCGCGCGCGTAATCGCTGAAGTCGTAGCCATATTGGCAGTGAATGACGTCCACCAGCGTTTCCAGTTCCTCATTACTGATTTCTTTTATCATAGGTATCGGTGTTGTTTATCAGTTCAGGATAACCATACATGCAGCAATGACAATAGTTTGATACCGTCAACCGGTTTAGCAATGTAGTCTGACGCCCCCGCGTCGAGGCAATGCTGCCGGTCGCCCGGCATGGCTTTGGCCGTGATCGCGATGACCGGCAATTGTACCAGTCTCCGGTCGTTCCTGATATGCCGGATAGCCTCGAAGCCGTCCATTTCCGGCATCATCATATCCATCAGGACCAGGTCCACGCTATGATGACGGTCTAATACAGAGAGCGCCTCTCTTCCGTCTGCGGCCGTCAGTACGCAAACGCCCTGTTCTTCCAGCAGTGCGCTCATGGAAAATACATTGCGCATATCGTCATCTACCAGCAGCACCCGTTTTCCGGCGAGTATATTCTTAGCGGCGGGACCATGGGGACGGGACACTTCCTCCATCTGCGTGCTGTTATTGAGTAATCGTTCCAGCTCATCGGTCAGGCGATCTGTCGGAAATGGGGTTTTACGTATAATAGCAGCCACCTGTTTTCTGATCTGTTGTTCTTCGGAAGCTGAGATATCCTGGTCGATATATACAATAACAGGCGTAGAGGGCGTAGTGTTCATTTGTTGTAAGGTAATGAGGGCCGCCTTACCTGCTTCAGGGTCGCAGCCCATGTCCAAAATGATGCAGCCGTATTTTCCGGCGGCCATCAAATTCGCTGCCACGGCCATATTGGCCGCTACGTCATAATAAACGTTCGGTTTCCTTCCGATAAATATTTCTGTTCCGATGACCAATATTTTTTGCCCGCCGGGGAACAGGTGACGGCCGTCATCATTTTGTTCAGCCGGAAGTTGTACTGTTGCATCGTATAAACTCCGTATCATATCATTCCGGAGCGGCTGCTCCGCGTTCAGCGGCAGTATTACAGTAAACGTGCTGCCTTGCGGACTGCTGGCTTCGAGATGAATGGCCCCTTTCAGTAACAACATCAGTTCCCTGCTAATGGACAGCCCCAGGCCCGTACCACCGTATTTCCGGGTAGTGGCCCCATCGCCCTGATGAAAAGCATCAAAGATCAGCTGTTGTTTCTCAGGCGGGATGCCCGGTCCGGTGTCTGTAACGCTGATACAGAGCGCATTTTCAGGCAGCAGGTACCAGGAGAGGCTGATATGTCCACCGACTGGCGTAAACTTAAAAGCATTAGACAACAGATTACGTAACACCTGTTCCAACCGTAGCCTGTCGGTAGTAATGACCGCCGGTACGTTGACAGTAACTTCGGTGGTGTATTGTATTTGTTTTTCCTGGGCCACCACTCCAAACAAATTGTTCAGGTCCTCGATAATAGCTGCAATACGCACCGGCTCGGGCGTGAGCTCCACTTTACCGGCTTCTATTTTGGAGAGATCAAGAATATCATTGATCAGCCGCAGCAGGTCTGAACCTGACTTATGCATGATCGCTGCATATTCCACCTGTCGGGGAAACAGGTTACCTTCCTTGTTTTCCTCCAGCATTTTAGCCAGTATCAGCACGCTGTTGAGCGGTGTACGCAGTTCATGCGACATATTGGCCAGGAATTCGGATTTATAACGACTGTTGGCTTCCAGTTCCGCAGCTTTGAGAGAAAGGGCCTGACGGGCAGTTTCGAGTTCGGTATTTTTCATGACCATTTCAGCATTGACCTGCCTCAGTTCCTCTTCCTGCACACGCAGCTCTTCTTCAGACGCCTGCAGGAATTCGGACTGCCGGCTCAGCCCTTCGTTGGACTGGCGCAGTTCTTTCTGCTGACAGTACAGCGCTTGTTTCTGTTCCTGTACCTCCCGCAGGAGGACCAGCACTTTTTCCCGCTCGCGTGCAGCATGCAGCGCCACGGCCACATCACCGGACACCAGTTCGAGCAGCTGTAACTGAAGCGGGGTAACCTGTTTGGCGGTAACGAGTTCAAGTACCCCGATCAACTCATCTCCCATTAACAGCGGAACAAATACCAGCATATTGGGAGATATCCGGGCGCCCGCGGCCACCTTACTCCGGTAGTTGACAGGCAGCTGGCTGATGATGCGTATATCCCTGCCGGTAGCCGCATCGCCGGTAAGCCCTTCACCCGGCGCCAACTGCACCGGTATGTTTGCCGGCAGATGAATACTGCTGCACAAACGAAGCAACACTTCATCCTTTTCATACTGGTACAGCGCACCTGCCGTGAAACCAGCGCTCTCTGTGAATGACAGCAAACATTTATATGCCAGGCTTTCCGGCTTATGAATGCCAAGCAGGTTTTCTTTCATGTCGTTCAGTCTACTGAGCAGCCAGTTACGGTCATTGGATTCCCTGTTGAGCGTCACTACTTCTTCCAGTTTGCTGTTGATTTTTTTCCGGACCAGCTGTCCATAATAAAACTCTTTATAAAAAAAATACATCAACACACAACCAATACATATGATAATAGCAGTATTCAACGGAAGCATTAATCCGGTCATGCGTGAACGTTGCGGGAAAGGCCACCAGGAAAGAATGCCGCCCAGCAGCATGAGCAGGGTAACAGCAGCCAGGCCGAGGTACAATCTTTTTGCAGGAGATAGTTTCATCATACCTGAATAACAACGTGCTGTCCCGTTAGGTTGTAGCAACGCACATACGACAACAAATCATTAACATATATCCATGAAACAATGTATGGTTTACTTTGTTAGAATGGTTGTTAACGCCCGAAAGGAGGCCGTCTATGAAGAAGATTTTATTAATAGAAGATGACGAGATCATGCCCAAAATCGTGGCTCGTATCCTCCCTTCCACCGAGTACAGGCTTGAACATGCGTCCAATGGAAAAGAAGCCCTGCAGAAACTGGAAGAGAACAGTTACGCCTATGATCTGATTATTACAGACATCATGATGCCATATGCCAACGGCTTTGAGATTCTAAGTAAGATAAAGCACAGGGACCATCCCATCCCGGTCATTATCATTTCCAACGCAGGCAATGAAGATATGATCATGGAAGGGTTCAAGCTGGGTGCAGATGACTTTTTAAAAAAGCCTATACTCCCTGCTGAACTGCTGATCAGGGTCAAAAAATTATTAATGAAGAATAGTTAGTCATGTCACAGATTGACAACCCCAAACTTTCCGCTTTTGTGGAAACAGCTTCCTCATACCTGGAAACAGCTTCCACATCTGTGAAAACAGCTGTCCGGTTTATGGAAACCACCTTCCTGAACGCCCCGCTCACCATCCAGATAGCGATGGTGTTCATCATCATTGCCATTGTTACCACAATGCTGGCCTATATCTCTATACTGCGCAACCGTTACCGGGGATACCGGACTGACAGGAAGCTGGCGCGTTTGTGCCCGCGTATTGACAACCTGCTGATAGATGAAGTGCTGAGCCATCCGTCGGTACAGCAGCATATTCCACCAGATGAAATACAACTCAACATCGCCCCTTTTGAACAACTGCCACTACACCGCAGATGGGCACGGCAGGCCCTCACCAGCCGCATTATCCACTTTCGCCGCAACGTGCGGGGCAATATCGCGCAACTGTTGCGCAACCTGTACATGCAGCTGGACCTGGACAACGATACCATTAAAAAACTGAAGTCACGGCACTGGGAGAAAAAGGTACAGGCCCTTACCGAGCTGACCAGTCTTGATATGTTCATCTCTGACGTCACCATTCTGCCGATGACCAATGACCGCAACCGGGAGCTGCGTGCAGCCGCGCGGCACGCCTATATTAAGCTGAGCAAAAACGAACCGTTCAAGTTCTTCGACATAGCGAAGGAGCCGCTGCTGATGTGGGACCAGGTAGAGCTGTTCCGCACCATTACCAGCACAGAAAATATTGCCATTCCCAATTTCGCGCGATGGATTACCTATTCCGGCAACAAGAGTGTGATTTCTTTCTGCCTGAAGCTGGTGGTGCATTACAACCAACATAACGCCGTTCCCGCAATTCTCCGGCTGCTGGACACCAAAGACCACTATCTGCGCGCAGACGCCATCAACTGTCTGGGCAAGTTGCGCGCCAGTATCGCAGAAGACAAGCTGGTAGGGCTATACAGCCATCAACCCATCCCATGCCAGATAGAAATACTCAAAGCGCTGGGCCGTATCGGCAGCGGGGAACATGTTGAATTTCTGAAAACAGAATTCCTGCATGCCACGGATTTTGATTTGCGCAAACACGCCGCCAAGTCGCTGGTGAAAAACCAATGGGTGAGCGATCAGCCCGGTGACGAGCTGGTTTCTTCCGTTACCCCGGAAAACCTGCGGATACTAAGACATTGTATGAACCCCTTAATCAAGTACTGATGCAAAGCATTGCAGACGTTATCAGCCATGTTTACCAAAGTACCATCTTCCTGTACGGGCTGGTACTGTTGCTGGTATATGCCATGCTGGCGTTGTTTTCCATGCTGGCCGTACGGCAGTATGCCCGCAAAAACAACGACTACCAGCTGGACGTGCTGGCCGGTTCCGGTATCGTTCCCGGCATCACTGTACTGGCGCCGGCATACAATGAAGGCCCCACCATTATCGATAACGTCCGTTCGTTGCTGACGCTGAATTATCCCCGCTTCGAGATCGTCGTCATCAACGACGGCAGCACAGATGATACGCTGGAACAGCTTATCCGGGAGTTCAGCCTGCAGGAAGTTGATTTTGCCTATCATATAAAACTGAAAACACAGCCGGTCAAACGGGTGTATAAGTCCGCCGACCCTGCCTATTCCACCCTCGTGGTGCTGGACAAGGTAAACGGTAAAAGCAAGGCCGATGCTTCCAACGCCGGCATCAATGCCGCCTCTTTCGATTACTTCCTTTGTACGGACGTAGACTGTGTATTGGATAAAAACACACTGTTGGAGCTGATACGCCCGGTATTGCAGGAAGAGAAAAAACGTGTGATAGCCACCGGCGCTACGTTACGTATCGGCAACTCCTGCGAGTTCGACGAAGGCGTGATGGTACGCATGCGGCCGCCGCGACAGCTACTGCCGCGGTTCCAGGAAGTGGAATATATCCGCTCCTTTGTGCTGGGCAAAATGGGCTGGAGTTATATCAACTGCGTGCCCAATGTTTCAGGCGGACTGGGACTGTTTGACAAAGAAGTAGCCATACGCTGCGGCGGTTATGACCATACCTCCTTCGGTGAAGACATGGAACTGATGAGCCGTATGTGCCGTTACGCCTATGACTACAACATTGATTACGCCATCCGCTATATTCCCAAAACCCTGTGCTGGACAGAGGCTCCGAACACCCTGACCATATTCAAGCGGCAACGGATACGCTGGGCCAGAGGATTGGCGCAGCTGATACATGCCCACTTCCATATGTTCCTAAATCCGAAGTATGGTAAAATCGGCATGATCATCTTCCCCTATAACTTTTTCTTTGAGCTGCTGGGCCCGGTAGTGGAAATGACAGGGCTTATCATCTATCTGCTGCTGGCCCTGCTGGGATATATACATTGGCACAATGCACTATGGCTGTTGTTGTTTGTATACACCTATTCCATTATGATCACCACCATTGCCATCCTGTGGGACCAGCTCACCTTCCGTTACTATAAGACCTGGAAGGAAGTGGCATTTCTGTGTATGACCGCTTTCCTCGAGTTTGTTATATATCATCCTGTTATTGTGTTTTTCTCCCTGCGGGGCTACTATTATTTCCTTACCGGCAAACAGGTATCGTGGGGAAATATGCAACGACAGGGCTTTGGTAAAAAATAATTCATCGTGATCATGGATTCGCTCAAAGTATTGTTCAGCACAATGGTATTTATCTACGGCGCCTTCATTTTATTGATGTATGGCGTACTGGCCGTGCTCTCTTACCGGTCGATACAGCTGTTCCGGAAACACAACAGTTTCACCGATTTTAACCAGTTGCTGGAATCACCGCTGGCGCCGGGCATTTCGGTAATTGCGCCTGCTTTCAACGAAGGCCTGACCATCATTTCCAACGTACGGTCCTTACTAACGCTGAACTATACACGCTTTGAAGTGATCATTATCAATGACGGCAGTACAGACGACACGCTGGAGAAACTGATACGGGAGTACGAACTAACCGAGATTGAATTTGCGTATCACGAGAGAATCAAAACACAGGCCGTGCGGCGTTTTTTCAAGTCGGTCAATATTGCCTATGATAAATTGCTGGTCATTGACAAAATAAATGGCAAAAGCAAGGCCGATGCCTCCAACGCCGGTATTAACGCCGCCTCCTTTAATTATTTTCTGTGCACCGATGTAGATTCTGTTTTAGAGAAAGATACCTTGTTACGCATGGTAAAACCTTTTATGACAGAAGAGCTGCGACAGATCAAAGAAGTAGGCGAACCCTGTCCCGAATGCGGACATGTGCATGTAAAAGAAGACAGTAAACGGGTAATTGCCACCGGCGCTACCTTGCGTATTGCCAACTCCTGCGAGGTGGAAGCAGGCGAGATCCTTCGGGTGCGGCCGCCTGTAAACCCGCTGCCCCGCTTCCAGGAAATGGAGTATGTGCGGTCCTATGTGCTGGGGAAAGTAGGCTGGAGCATGATGAACAGCGTGCCCAATGTGTCCGGAGGCCTTGGCCTGTTTGACAAGGAAATAGCCATCAAGGCGGGCGGTTATGACAGCAAATCGTTTGCAGAAGATATGGACATCGTTACCCGGATGTCGGCCTATATGATGGACAACCATCAGCAGTATGCCATCCGGTATATTCCTACTACCCAGTGCTGGACAGAGGGACCACCGAACATGGCTGTCTTTGGCCGGCAGCGCACCCGCTGGGGCCGCGGCCTTTCAGAGATCATGAACATGCACAGCCAGCTGATCTTCAACCCCCGTTATAAAAAGCTGGGCATGCTTGTATTGCCCTACAATCTCTTTTTTGAATTTCTGGCCCCCATCATTGAGTGTGTGGGACTGATCGTATATCTCTACCTGATTTTCACCCACCAGGTATATTGGGTGTATGCCACCATCCTGTTGGTGTTCGCTTATCTGTATTCGGTGATGATCACTACACTGGCTATCTGCTGGGACCAACTGACTTACCGTTATTACCGCAGCTGGCGGGAGGTAATGGGCTTAGCCCTGATGGCTTATCTGGAGCCTTTTATCTATCATCCGCTTATTATGTTTTTTGCCCTGCGCGGGTACTGGTTTTTTCTTACCGGCAAAAAAACGCCCTGGGGCAATATGCAACGGCAAGGCTTCGGTCAACCAACAGCATCCCTTCCAAAATTTAAATGATGTATTATGACTGTCTTGAAATCCCTGATGTCTATGATGTTACTGTGCACAGCGCTGCAGCTGTCCGCACAGATCTTTCAGCATAAGGCCACGCCGGAAGAGCTGTATAAACAGGCCGTCCGGGAAGCCCGCCAACAGCATTACGATAAAGCTATTGAGCTGTCACAGCAGGCGCTGTCCAGGCAGCCCGACTTTATTGACCAGCAGTTGCTTTTGGGAAAACTGTACCTGCAAACCAAACAGTATGACAACGCTCGCAAATATATCCAACAGGTGCTGACGAAGAATCCCCGGTACCGCGATGCTTACAGCTATGCTATTAATATTGAACTGTCCACCGGGCATTATGATGAAGCGTTGCGCTACACCGAACAGGCGTTAACCTATTTCCCCGGCAGCAAGGAGCTGATGCTGAAAAAGCTCAGCATCCTGGACGCACAGCATAAAGTGATGCAGGCTGACAACTACGCCGGATTGATGTTTACCAAATATCCAACAGATACGGTTATACGAAAAGCTTACATAGAACACCACCTGATCAGTGGCCGCTATTATAAACAGACCGGCAATACCAATATGGCGCGTAAAAGTTTTGACAGAGCGCTGGAAGCAGACCCGTTGAATGATGAAGCCAAGGAAGGCGGCCTGGCCGCTGATTTGAAGGGCAGCCGGTATACCAGCGCGCTGGAGCAGGTCAACAGTGAATTATCTGTTAACCCCAACTCCTATAATCTGCTGATGCGCAAACTGGGCATCCTGCAGGACATGCACGCCTATACCGAAGCATTGTCTGTATTACAGGAAATCATCCGCAAATATCCGGGCGACAGCAAGGCCCGTTCCATGGAGAATTCGCTGCGCATGGAAGCCGCACAGTACTATACTAACGCCGACCCCTACTCGTTGTACCAGTCAGTATATGAGCGGAGCCACAGTCGTGATGCGCTGGACAAACTGATCGGGCACAGCATGGCGCGTGGATCACGGCAGGAAGCTATGGACTGGATCAACCAGGGGCTTCGCAGCAGTCCCAATGACCATCGTTTGCTGGCGTTAAAAACCGATATGCTGGAAGAAGACAAAAAATACAGCGCCGCCGCGGAGCTGGCCACCAGGTTGTACCAGCAGTCGCCTAATCCGCAGCTGAAAGAACGGCTGGTGGGGCTGCAGCTGAACAGCGGCCGCGACTACCTGGCCGATCAGCAGTACGAGCAGGCGCTCACAGCATTGGAGGCCGCCCGGAAACTGAGCCCCAATAATACCGCCGTACTTGACCTGCTGGCCAATACCTACCTGTCGCAAAAAGACAGCAGCGCAGCTTTGGACATCCTCAGCCAGGCATTAGCCTATGAACCGGACAACGAGCGGCTGAAGCTGAAGAAATCCAGTCTGCTGGCAGGCAGCGGCAGGCATGAAGAAGCCGCCGCCCTGATGGCCGATCTGGCCACGCGCAATCCTGACGACCCTCGTTACAAAGCCAACCTGGCGGACATCCGCATGACCAATGCCAGGGCGCTGATGCAGTCAGAGGATTACGATCCGGCCAAACAACAGCTGGAACAGGTGCTAGCCCTGGAACCAACCAATAAGGACGCGCTGAACTATATGATCAACCTGCAAAGCGCCACCGGTCATCTGAACCGCGCGTTGCTGTATGCCAACAAGGCATTGGAGGCTTATCCTGATGACCGCGACCTGCTATTGAAAAAATCGTCCGTGTTGTATGACATGAAAGATTATGCCGGTTCTTCCGTCATCACACAAAAGCTGATGGACAAATACCCTTATACCGTTAAATACAAAAATGCCTTTATGACCAGCCAGATGGCTGCCGGAAGGGCCTATCAGCAGCGCCAGCGGCACGACAGCGCACTCATAGCCTATAACAGCGTGCTGGCACTCAATCCAAAAGATACGCTGGCATTGTTGTATTGCATTAATATCAACAATGAACAGCAGGATTATGATGTTGCGCTGACATATGCCGGAGAGGCGCTGCATTATTATCCCCGTCATGAAACGTTTCTGCTGAAACGGGCCAATACGCTCGAAAATAAAAAAGACTATGTAGCCGCCGCGCTGGCGATGGATTCCGTAGTACAGCTGGACCCCAGCACGCCCAACAGGGATTACCTGTACATGCTGGAAAGCAAGACCCTGAAAAATCAGTTTGCCTTGTACTATCTGAATTCTTCCTATGATTTTTCCAGTAACAAGTACAATATCGCCACAGTAGAATACCGGCGTTATTTCAAAAGAGGGTCCTACGCTTTCCGGGTGAACTATGCCGGAAGGCAGACCGGCAACGGGATACAGGGAGAAGCAGAATTGTATTATACGCACCGGCCATCGTTGTATTCCTATGGACTACTGGCTTATTCCAATTACGATGTGTTTCCGAAAGTGCGGGCAGCCTATTCTATTTTCAAGACTTTTCACAACCAGATAGAAGTGGAACTGGGAGCACGTTACCTGAACCTTGACAGTTCCAACAGTTTCACCGGGGTGACCTCTGTAGCGCGGCCTTTCGGCGATTTCTGGGTGAATTTGCGGGCGTATTTTATCAGCGAGTCTTCCGACTTTTATACCGCCTTTAATCTGACCACGCGATATTATATGAACAACCACCAGGATTTTGTGACGTTGATAGCGGGTATTGGTACTTCTCCTGATGACCGTAGCCGGTTGATCCGGTTCCCTGAGCTTTCGGGCCTGCTGACGCACAGCGTAGGCACCGGTTATCAGAAGGTGATCCGGTACCGTACCACCGTGGGACTTTTCGGTACGTGGATCAATCAGAAGATCACCAATACCGATTATCAGAACCAGTATGATATCTACCTGGTGTTTCAGCGGAAGTTTTAGAGCTGTCCCATTACCTGAAATAGTTAATGACTTGCGCCTACCCCGGGAAATGCTAAGGGAAGCATGCCTGTCTATCTCCCTACATACAAAAGTAAAATATGTAGGAAGCTCATTTAAAATAGCTTACTGCCATCCAGAAAAAATTTCTGACTATTAATTTGGAAACTAAACACCGTTCAGTATATTTGCAGCGTAAACATTCTCACATGGGCATTGCAGAAAGAAAAGAGCGTGAGCGGGCAGATATGCGCAGGCGCATTGTGGACGCAGCGATCAAGATGTTTGTGGAAGAGGGTTACGAGAAAGTATCTATCCGAAACATAGCAGACAGGATAGAATACAGCCCTGCCACTATTTACCTGTATTACAAAGACAAAGACGAGCTGTTATACGACGTGCAGAAGGAAGCTTTTGGCACGCTGTCGGAGCATTTTGCGCGTGACCTTACCGCGGCAGACCCGCTGGAGCGGCTGGAACAGCTGGCATGGGCCTATGTTGGTTTTTACCGGCAAAACCCGGAGCTATATGATTTGATGTTTATCATCAAAGCGCCCATGAATGCAGAGCATGAAAAAGAGAAATGGGAGAACGGCGATCCTGCATATGACGCGTTGTATAACCTGGTAGCGGAATGTATCGAGAAGAAAAAAATACGCTTCAAAGACCCGACCGTCGCTGCGATGTCTATCTGGGCCTTTGCGCACGGCCTGATCAGCCTGGACCTTCGTTCACGGCTGAAGGTATGTAAGTTGCCCGATAAAACGCTGAACGTAAGTATTGATGATTCCATCAGGGAATACCTGGACGTAATAAAGTATTGAGGAAGTAAAACAGGCGTGTTGTTGGTGAAGTGATGAATTCAGGTAAGAATATCCCGATGATGAAGAAGGAAAAAGATCCGGACTGATAACGGCGAAAAACGAAACTGCAAAAAAAACATACTACGCTGCTGACAGCAGCAGTAAAGGCCCACAGGCCTTTTTAAAGCATCAGCATTAAACACTGTTCAGTATATAAACATTGACAATAGCAGCCCTTCGGGCTTATTTTTTTCAAGATAAATAAACACCGTTCATTATGTCAACAATCATCACAAAAGGAGCAATGTTAATACCGTTGCTGGTCGCGGGATGTAGTGTGATGGCTCAATATGCGGGGAAAGGAATTTCTCCTCAAAACGCCCTGGTAGCAGCCCCCGGTATGTCGTACCCGGCTGCCGACGGCGTGGCAGTTCTCCCGGCAAAGCCCGGCCATGACAGCAGCAGTGCCCATACTGACCATGCCGCCGGTATTCTCGACGAATATATCCGGGAGGCATTCAGCAACAACAAAGGCCTCAAAGACCAGCGTTTTCAGCTCGACAAATCACTGGCAGCCCTGCAGGAGGCCAAAAGCCTCTTTGGACCCAACATAACGTTTATGGGCAACTACACCAAAGCCGGCGGCGGCCGTACTATCGATATGCCTATCGGCGACCTGCTGAACCCCGTGTATGCAAGCCTGAACCAGTTGACCAACAGTCATCAGTTTCCACAGGTAGACAACGTGTCCGTATTGCTGAACCCTGACAACTTCTATGATGCCAAATTCAGGACCAGTCTTCCGTTGATCAATGCCGAGATCTACTACAACCAGAAGATCAAAAAGGAAGAACTGACCCGGCAACAGGCGGCAGTCAACGTATACAAACGGCAATTGGTACAAGACATCAAAACCGCCTACTTCCAGTATTATCAGGCATCCCAGGTAGTGGCCATTTACCGCAATGCCCTATCGCTGATACAGGAAAGCATCCGTATCAATGAAAGCATGGTACGTAACGGTGTCCGTAACAATACCGCCCTATACCGCTCCCAGACCGAAAAGGAAAAAACAGATGCGGCCATCAGCAAGGCGCTTAATGAACAACAGAATGCGCAGGCATATTTCAACTTCCTGCTGAACCGCGACCTGAACCGGGACATCGCGCTGGACAGCAGCCTGCTGGTCAACCCACCTGCTCCCCTCGCCGGCAGCAATAATATCAGCGGAAGAGAAGAGCTGCAGCAATACAAAAGCGCCGCTACCGCGTACCGCCTAAACGAAAAATTGCAGAAAGCCTATATCATCCCGCGCCTGAGCACCTTCCTTGATCTCGGATCACAGTCTACCGCCTTCCGTTTTGATGACAAGTCCCGCTACTATCTCTTTGGTGTAAACCTTGAATGGACCCTGTTTGGCTCTCATAAGTACAAATACCGCATTAAGCAGGCCACGCTGGACATACAGGCCATTGAGAACGCCACCGCACAAACGACAGACGCATTGCAGTTACAGCTATACCAGGCCGGTAATAACTATCGCACTGCTCTGCGTAACCTGACCACCGCAGAAAGCCAGTTGTCTTTCGCACAGCGTTACTACCGCGATCAGCTGAAAGTATACAAGGAAGGGCAATTGCTCTACATAGAACTGGTAGATGCGCAAAACCAGCTCACACAGGCACAGCTACAGATGGCAGTATCACAGGCCGCCGTACAAACGGCATACGCCGGTGTAGAACGTGCACAAGCCTCTTACAATATCGAATCCGTTCAACCATAAAAATTCTTTCATGAAAAATACTTTTCTCCTGCTTCCGCTCTCCTTGCTGTTTTTTGCCTGCGGCGACAAAAAGACCGCGGCCAATAATGCAGACAGCACCGATGTGATACCGGTAAAAGTGATACCGCTGGAAAAAAACGGCAGCGCTGTATCCATCCATGCCTCCGGGCAGTTCACCACCGACGATGAAGTGAACCTCTCTTTCAAAACCAATGGCATCATCCATACTATCCTTGTGAAAGAAGGCGATGCCGTTCGCAGCGGACAGTTGCTGGCTACGCTGAACATGACCGAGATAGATGCACAGGTGCAACAGGCGCAGCTGGGATTTGAAAAAGCGCAACGCGACTATCAGCGTACGCTTAACCTGCACAATGACAGCGTGGCCACGCTGGAACAGCTGCAGAACAGCAAGACCGCGCTGGACATGGCCCGGCAGCAACTCAGCTCCACGCAGTTCAACAAAAGCTATTCCGCCATCCGCGCCACCCAGGACGGCTATGTGCTCCGCAAACTCGCCAACCCCGGCCAGTTTGTTTCAGCCGGCACCGCTGTCCTACAAATCAACGGCGCCCGCAGCGCCCACTGGCTGCTTCGTATAGGCGTCACTGACAGAGAGTGGGCACAAGTCAGCACCGGCGACAAAGCCACCGTTGAAACCCCTTCCCTGCCAGGTGAAACATTTACCGGCAGCGTAACACGCAAATCAGAAGGCATTGACGCCGCCAGCGGCACCTTCGTGATAGACGTACAACTCAGCGGCAGCAAGCCCGCCGCCATTGCCACCGGTATGTTCGGCAGGTGCCACATCACCACGGGCGGCACTGGCGGCGGCACTGCCTGGAGCATTCCTTATGCAGCCCTGCTCGATGGCAACGGCAACAGCGGTTATGTGTTTGTGACCAATGACAACAAAACCGCCCACCGCATCCCCGTCACCATCGCCGGCATGGAAAAAGACCAGGTGCTCATCAGCCAGGGCATGGAACAGGCCCGGTCCCTGATCATCTCCGGCAGCGCCTATCTGAAAGACGAATCCCGTATCCGTATCATCCAATAACACTACTGCCATGAAAATATCCGGTTACGCCGTCAAGAACTACCAGTTCACCCTCGTCATCTTCCTGATGATCATTGTGCTCGGCATCACAACCATCCTCAATATGCCCCGCTCCGAAGACCCGGAAATGCAGGCTCCACAGTTTACCGTCGTGGTCATCTATCCCGGCACCAGTCCCAAAGACATGGAAGACCTGGTAGTAGACCCACTCGAAAAAGATATCTACGGCCTCGCTGATATCAAACGGCTCCGTACCGCTATCAGCGACGGCGTGGCCGTACTGCGTGTGGAATACAAATACGAATCCAACGTAGACCAGAAATACCAGGAGCTGGTCAGAGAGGTGAACAACAAAAAAGCCACGCTCCCGGCCGACATCTACAGCATCGAGGTAAAAAAACTGGAGCCCTCTGATGTAAATGTGCTCCAGGTAGCACTGATATCAGAAAATGCCTCCAGAGATAAGTTGCGGTATTATGCCGAAAAATTACAGGAAGACCTGGAAAAAGTTTCCAGCCTGAAAAATGTGAAGATACACGGCCTCCCCGACCAGCAGGTACGCGTGGAACTGGAACTCGACAAGATGGCACAGCTGCACATCCCCGTCAGCACCGTCATGGGCGCCATCCAGGGCGAAATGGCCAATATCCCCGGCGGCAGCATCGATGCGGGCGATAAAAGCTTCAACATCAAAACCAGCGGCAACTACAAAAACATTGATGAGATCAACAACACGATTGTTACCGCCGCCAATGGCAAAAACATCTTCCTGAAAGATATCGCAAAAGTGTATTATGGTTTTGAAGATGAGAAGTATTTTGCACGGCTCAACGGGCACCGCAGCGTGAGCGTATCTGCCGCACAGAAAGCCGGAGAGAACATCAGCAAAACGCAGCTGCAATACAAACCGGTGATCGAGCAGTTTAAAAAGACATTACCTGCCAACATAGACATGGTGCAGTACTTTGACCAGGCAGACGCGGTAAACCACCGGTTGAGCGGCCTCGGCAAAGATTTCCTGATCGCGATCGCGCTGGTGGCGTTTACCCTGTTGCCGTTAGGGCAGCGGCCCGCCCTCATCGTGATGATCTCTATTCCGTTGTCCCTTTCCATTGGCATTGTACTATTGCGCCTCTTCGGCTACAACCTGAACCAGCTCAGCATCGTAGGCCTGGTAGTGGCCCTCGGCCTGCTGGTAGATGACAGTATTGTGGTGATTGAAAATATAGAACGCTGGATGCTGGAAGGGCACTCCCGCATGGAAGCTACCCTGAAAGCCACTTCTCAGATAGGCATGGCCGTTATTGGTTGCACCGCTACGCTGATCATCGCCTTCATGCCGCTGGTGTTTTTACCGGAAGGTAGCGGCGACTTTATCCGCAGCATGCCGCTGGCCGTGATTTTCAGCGTACTGGCATCCATGGTCGTGTCACTGACGATCATTCCATTCCTCGCCAGCCGTTTGTTGAAAACGCATAGCGGCCACCCGGAAGGCAACATCTTTATGCGCCTGCTGAAAAAGTTGATCCATGGCAGTTATGCCAGGCTGCTGGACAAAGCCCTGCACCGCCCGGTACTGACCATTCTCGTGTCTTTGGTGTTGTTCGGCGGCTCTATGGTGCTCATGAAAGCGGTAGGCTTTGGCCTGTTCCCCGCTTCGGAGAAACCACAGTTCCTGATCAACGTACTGACGCCGCCCCAGTCCAATCTTGCCTATACCAACAGCATCGTAGAGAAACTGGAGAAAGAGTTGAAGCAGGAAAAGAGCATCCGCTATGTGGCCAGCAATATCGGGAAAGGCAATCCCCGTATCTATTACAACGAAGTACAGGAAAATGAGCACAGCGACTACGCTCAGCTGTTCATCCAGCTGGACCAGAACACCAGCCCGGATGACAAACTGGCCCTCATCGAAAAACTCCGGAAAAAATGGACACCTTATCCCGGCGCCAAAGTGGAAGTGAAAAATTTTGAGCAGGGCCCACCCATTACCGCCCCCGTGGAAGTAAGGCTGTTTGGCGATAACCTGGACACCCTGCGTACACTGGCCGCACGGGTGGAAAGGATGCTGGAGAAAACGCCCGGCACCATCTATATCAACAATCCTGTCAGCACCCTGAAATCAGACATCCGGGTGAACATTGACCGCGAAAAGGCGCAACAGCTGGGCATCCCCACTGTCAATATAGACCGGGCAGTACGTTTAGCCATCGCCGGTATTAACCTCGGCAGGTATAATGACGAAAACGATACCGATTACGATATCCTTGTCACCAAACAAAAAAGCGGCAAGCCTACGCTGGACGTGTTCCGGGACCTGTATGTCAACAATGCGGCCGGTACCGCCATTCCGCTGTCGCAGGTGGCCAGCGTGAAACTGGAGACGTCCCCTTTAAGCATCAATCATCAGGAGAAAAACAGGCTGGTGGCCGTGGGTGCCTTTGTAAAAAAAGGGTTCCTGCCAGACCGTGTGATCAATGACGTTATCCGGCAGATGGACCAGCTGCAACTGCCAAAAGGTTATACCTATGAAATGGGCGGTGAAGTGGAAAGCCGGAACAATTCCTTCGGTGGTTTTATGAGTATCATCATTGTGACCATCTTCCTGTTCATTGCTGTGCTGGTATTGGAGTTCAAGACTTTCAAGAGTACGCTGATCGTGTTGTCTGTGATTCCGCTGGGCATTGTAGGCGCTGCCGTGGCCTTGTGGCTGACCGGCAATTCACTCTCCTTTATTGCCATTGTAGGATTGATTGCCCTGGCGGGTATTGAAGTGAAGAATACCATTCTGCTGGTGGATTTCACCAACCAGTTGCGGGCACAGGGCAAATCACTGGAAGAGGCGATACGGGAAGCCGGCGAAATCAGGTTTCTGCCAATCGTGTTAACATCGCTGACCGCCATCGGGGGACTGATACCTATCGCCATCTCTACCAACCCGATGATTGCGCCGCTGGCCATAGTATTGATAGGAGGCCTGATCAGTTCCACCCTGTTGTCAAGGATTGTTACGCCGGTGGTATACAAGCTGATTCCCCCGAAAATAGTTGCTGAGCCCCCGGTATCACCGGAGTATAACGGCAACGGACATGGGCATCAGCTGTCTATTCCGAAGGAAGCAGTGCTGAATTCGTAATTCTTCCTTATTTTTGGGGCTATTACGATACTACCACCATTTCCTCTGAAAATTTGTTCTTATGAAAAGAAACATCCTGGCGTTCATCGCAGTCATGTTAACGGTATGCCTCTGTGCGCAACAATCGCAGGCACAGTTAAAGCGATTCAGTATTGGTCCTTATGTAGAAGCTGGTTTTCCTACCGGTGATTTCAGCAATTCCCACAAGCCGGGTTTTGGCGTAGGACTGGGTGCTGACGTAAAACTGGTGGCGGGCCTGACTGCCGTAGGTTCTGTCGGTTTTATGTATTTCAAAGGCAAAAGCGACAACAATATCAGTTATGCTTCTGCTAAAGTAATACCGGTAAGACTGGGCCTTCGCTACAACCTGGTATCCATCCTGTATGTAAAAGCAGAAGGCGGTACCGTGAACTTCACCGGCGATTACAACAATGGTATGGGTGCATTATTTGCTCCGGGCATCGGCATCCGTTTACTGGGCCTGGATGTGGAAGGTAAATATGAAGCCTGGTTTAAAGATGGCACCCATGGATTCTGGGGCCTGAAAGCAGGATATAATTTTTAAATTTAATTATTAGATTATTTTGATATTTTGTTATTGAGTTCGTTTAGTTGTCTATTAACTCAATAACAAAATATCAAAATAACCCAACAACTAAATAAACTTCGGTGTAAACCCGCCCTGGGTACAGCCTGGCACCGGGATGATATTGTCTCCGCTCTGATCTACGTTTGGCAGTTTCATAATATTGGGATACCACGATTTCCGCAAAGCGGGGTCCAATGCTGCCAGTTCCACCAACACATGATAACCGCCCCTTGTTTCCACCACTGTCAGGCAGGAAGGATTGACATATTCCTTTATTTTCTCCAGGATGGCCGGATCTTTCGCATCCACATCGATATCGATATAATACTTGTTGCTGCAGGCTTGCTGAATAGCGCTCATCACCTCCTGGTGGGGATTTTTTGCGCTGGCGTTGGCCTGAATATTTTCCGCAAAGGTGACCAGTGAAGCAAAGGTAGCTTTCCACAGGTCGCGGGGATTGATGCTGATGTACAATGCCAGGGCTTCCTGCGGGATAGGCATTCCCCGCTGTGTATAGGCACCTACAGCGCATTCGAGCTGACGGATTTTCTCCAGCATGTTTTCTTTTTTGCTGGTAAACCTTTTCAGTTGTTGTTTATCTGATTTAAAGCCGTGGCCTTCTTCCAGGTATTTGGTACGGGCCAGCAGGGACACGTAGTACTGTTCCTGTTCGTTACATTCAGGAAGCCAGTCGATGAAGGTTTTCAGGGCTTCTTCATCCAGGATGATCTTATAGTTCATGGTGTAGTTTAGAAAAAGGTCGCCGTCCAGGTACGTTCAAATGAAGCTCCGGGCGCCAACCGGTTGATGCCTTCTTTTTCCGTCAGTTCACCGGTGGCCGCCACGTTGTCTGCAATGCCGCACCACGGTTCAATGCATACAAAATCCGCGTTCTTCGCTGCCCAGATGCCCATAAAAGGGAAGCCGCTGAATGTTACGGTGAGGCCATGCGGTGTTTTACCGCTGTTGATGCTGATGGCGTCTGATGCGAGTGATTTAAAGACGAGGGCATCTTCTAGGAACAGTGATTTTTTCAGGGGCAGCTGTTGGGTATGGTCCAGCAGGGGCACCGGTTGCAGCTCTATTTGTCCGCCGGGTGACAGCGGATAGCGGCCGGCAGTTTCCGTCTTATTGAAGGTGAGGAAATAGTCTTCATAGTCTGTGCCATCCACCAGGGGGACTTTAAATGCCGGGTGGCCGCCTACGGAGAACAAAAGCTCCTTACTGTCCGTATTGTGAACATGGTAAGTCACTTTCAGCGTATCACCAATCAGGGAATAGCGGACGCGGAAGTCGAACCGGAACGGATATACGGCCCGGGTGGCCTCATTGTCGGTCAACCGGAAAGTCACCTCCTCTGTAGATTGTGTCAGCACTTCAAATTCGCTTTCCCGGGCAAACCCGTGCCTTCCCAGCGTATAGCTGTTACCGTTATACGTGTAGGTATTGTTTTTTAATCCGCCTACGATAGGGAACAGCACCGGGCTTTTTTTGCCCCATACAGCGGGATCTCCGCTCCAGAGGTATTCCAGTCCGTTGTCTTTGCGGATAATATGTTGCAGCTCAGCGCCGGCGGTGGCCAGCGAGACTGTCAGTTGATCGTTGGAAAGAGTTATCATACGTGTAAAGCCTTAGAAAAACGAAGATAAACAAAAATTAACGCGTTCCCCGGCCTGCCGTTCGCTTCATGGGTGTTATCTTTGTGGTCTTAAAAGCAGTTTCATATGGAATCATTACAAGGAAAAAAAGTGCTGATCACCGGTGGTGGCAAGGGCATAGGACGTGCGGTAGCGGTAGCGCTGGCACAGGAAGGGGCAGACATTGCTTTAATAGGACGCAGCGAAGGCCCGTTACAGGAAGTTGTTGCAACGCTCACCGGTATGGGCGTGAAGGCAGCCTACGCTATTGCTGACGTGGGGGTGATGGCAGAAGTGGACAAAGCGGTGGCCAGTCTCACGCAACAACTGGGCAACATCGATATTCTGATCAACAACGCCGGCATTGCTGCTTTCGGCGGTTTCATGGAGCTTACGCCTGCACAATGGGAAGATATTATCCGGGTGAACCTGCTGGGCGTATATTATGTGACCCGTGCAGTATTGCCTGATATGATTGCCCGTAAGACCGGCGATATCATCAACATATCTTCTACCGCCGGCCAACGCGGCGCCCCACTCACCAGCGCCTACAGCGCCTCCAAGTTCGGGCTGCTTGGCCTTACCGAGTCGTTGATGCTGGAAGTGAGAAAACACAATATCCGCGTGAGCGCGCTCACACCGAGCACCATCGCCACTGACATGGCCAAAGAACTCAACCTGACAGACGGCAATCCGGAGAAGGTATTACAGCCGGAAGACCTCGCAGAACTGATTGTAGCGCAACTGAAGATGAACAGAAGAGTAGTGCTGAAGACGGCGTCTATGTGGTCTACGAACCCATAATTTCCGGTTTCCAGGGCTGAAGCCCTGGGCTACGTTGTGTTTAATTCTCTGGCGATAACCTGTTGTGATGCGGTGGTATAACAACGCCCGGTTTTAAACAACGATTTATATCATGACAATAAACAGATAGCCCCCGGTGAAGATTTCACCGGGGGCTTATTTATAATGGGTTAGTTAGTGGCCGTTATTAAGGCGTACGATTTCTTTAGACAGCGCAAATTTGATGCCCAGTATTGCGAGGATATTATCCATCCGGTCGAAATTTTTGCCGAATGCTGCTACTGCGTAGAAGCTGTCGCTGATCATGAAGTTGGTCACAAAGGCGAGGCGGTCGTAGTGCTGGCCGTTTTTCAGATCGTGGCGGTTGACATATTCGGCGGAGAGGTCGAAGCGGCCTTTCTGATAGTTGGCGGAGAGGCCGTAGTCCAGCAGTTGGCTGTTATACGGGAAGCTACCGGTATAGACGTCCTGGTTGTTCCAGATATAGCGGCCGAGGGCGATGAAGTCGAGCGGAAATTTGCCCGGCGCCCAGCGGATGTTGGTCCATATGCCGGAGCGGCTGGAGGCAAGGTCTTTGAAGCGGTTGCCTGGCGCGCTGCCAGCCAGCGCACCTGCCAGTTCCACGATCACGAGGCCTTTATTGCGCTGCACATCAAACATATCGCGCAACTCCCTGTTCTTTTGCGCCAGCGCCACGGTATCCAATTGCGACGGATCTTCTACTGCCAGCAGCGCTTCTATTTCCTTTTTCTTTTGTAACATGGCTTCGCGGTTACGGCGGTAATAAAACCGGAACACCTGTGTGCGAAAGCCTGCAGATATACTGGTAGTGGTGTCTGTTCTGAAAGTGGCCGCCGATATGTTGAATGTTTGCAGTACCGGGAAATTGTTGTTCAGGTACTTTTCAAAAGTGAGGTTCGGTTTGTTTGTGAGCCAATAGGGCGTTACATCTACCGCCCCGCCCTGCCACAGGTTGATAAGGCTGATCCCAAAAGCTTTAGGGTTGGTGGGCTTGTCGATGGCCGCCGGCGCTTTGTCGGCCAGTATAAGCCCTGGCGAAGAAGGCATGGTCATATCGGATATCTTCAGGGAATCCTGGAACTGGGCATAGCCGGGGCGGGCGATTGCGAGGAGCAACACCCACCAGAATAACTTTTTCATGGTTTACTTAAAATTAAAGTCCAGCAAAAAAGACATAATATCTCCGTCTGTTTTCACTTCATCCTGATAAAGGATAACAGAAGGTGTACAGGTGCTGAAAGCGTAGGTAACGACAATTCCGTTGGTGAGGCTGTTGGTGTCCAGCACATTGGTGGTCACCTTCAGTGTTTTGCCTTTCAGGTCTGCCGCTGTGCCCAGGCGGAGGTTACGGATCTCACCCTTTGCCAGGGCGTCCGTGTCTTTGTCAAAACGTACCACGCTGGCGCCGATCTGGGCATTGCCGATGGTGATGTTGAGGATAACGTCCGATCCCGGGTTAACGGTAAGGTCGGCACTCTCCTGTCGTTTTCTGATGGCCATAGGATATTTCAATTACGAATGACGAATGACGAATTGGGGTTCCTTTTACAGAACGGTTATTTATAGTGAAGATAGATGATTACTACGCAGGGTATCTGCACTAGCGTAAAGCGCTTAACCACCCCGCCACAAAAAGCAGTACTTCCTGCCGGTTGATTTCATTATGCAGTTCATGGTAATCGCCGGGCCATTCGCGGTAGGTGAGCAGGCTGGCCGGTGCCCTTTCCGCGAAAAGGCGTGAGCCGTCTACCGCGGTGAATTCATCTTCTCCCCCATGAATCAGCAGGGAACGTATTTGCAGGGTCCGGGCGTGTTCCAGGCACCAAAGGCCGTTGTGTATCATATCACTGGCCAGGCGCACGCTCATCTTGTCATGCCGGAGAGGGTTCTGCCGGAATTTCTCCACTTCATCCGTGTCATGCGATATTTTGGTGATGTCCAGTCCCTGGTTCAACCGGAGATTGGGCACGATCCTGTTCAGTACACGCAGCAGGCCGCGGAGGAAGCTGCCCGGACGTTTGGCGACGATCAGCGCCGGCGCGGAGATAACAGCCCCCAGTATATCTGGTGTTCTGTGCAACAGGAAACCGGTGAGCAGGCCACCGCCCATACTATGCCCGTACATGACCACCGGCTTTTGGTACAACTCCTTCGCATAAGCCAGAAAAGCCGCTTCATAGTCGAACATGTATTCAAAGCCAGGCGTAGCGCCCCGTTTCCCATCGCTCTTACCATGGCCGTAATGATCAATGCCCAGCACCGCATATCCTTCCCCGTTAAAAAAACGGGCCACATGATCGTACCGCCCCACGTCTTCACCGATGCCGTGCACGAGGACCATCACCCGGCTGAATTGCTCAGGTATCCAGCTGATGCCGTGAAAGCGGGTATTCCGGAATGACCAGTAAAATTCGTTCATGCCAGCGAATATAAACATTTATTCTCATGCAAAATTTCATGCCCGTTGTGCAGCTGTTTTTATATTTTTGCGGTCTTATCAACTTAAAATCTGACACACAGCATGCGCGAAGACACCAAAGATACGCCGGTATACAGTATCCCCCTGAGTTACCGGAGAATGGAAAACCTGCATATTGTATTCTGGTTATTGAAAGATATCAGCTGGTGTATGATCTGGAAACCATTGGGTGTGGCCATGATCTTTCCCACGCTGATCATTTCCCTGGTGATCGCCTGGCGTACGCGGCAGTTCATGTCGGAGCTATGCCATAATGTGGCTATTTCCCTTTGGATAACGGCCAACTCCTACTGGATGATCAGCGAGTTCTTCCACTTTGATATGCTGACCGTATGGGGAGCGGTCACATACAAACATCTGGCGTTGGTGCCGTTTGTATCGGGGCTGTTGATATTGGCGTATTATTACATCTGGTATCAACCCAGGCATAAGGAAACTGAAGAGATCATGTGATAAAAGATTGTCTTAAGAGTAAACTACCCTACAGAAGATTACTTTAAGACAATCTCTTAACTCGCAGCCTGGACATTTTTGTATCAATATTGAAAGCTTAAGCGGTTTATACGCCGCTTATCGTAACAAAAATAGCAGCGATGTCTTTAGGATTTCCTTGTCCATCTTCCGCCTTAATCCTCAGACTATCGACAAAACTAGAGAACACATATATTATTGCAGGTTCGGTACCAGAAAAAAACGGCGCGTACCAGGGACCTGAAAATGCTTCTATAAATTTTATGGTATAATCACCAATACCGTTCCTGATAACTGTGGAGATGTTTCCCATATTATTGACTATGGAAGCATCAACCCCTCTAAAGACCACGCCAGCAGCAACTTTATTATTATCTTTATAAACTATTCCTTTTATATCGGGTACTTCAATACTGCTCTCATAGGAGCTACCCTCATCAGAAAATCTAAATACAGCTCCATTCGTGTTTACATTGATATAACGTCTGCCGGCATCAGGAACATAGCTATTAAAACTTCTGAAAGCACAATCCTTCACATTTATTCTGGAAGGAGAATTTTGCTGAGTTCCAAGTTGTACCGCTATATTATTCACCACGAATCTGTTAGTATCCCGAGAGATACGGTTAAAGGTTGTTCCATACACATTTAGTACTGACAAACCGGCCCCATTGCCACCATAGTACATGATATCTGCCGCTCCTCCATTTCCTTCGAAGTATACACCATGTATATTTGCTGATATGCCACCGCCAATCAGATTAGTACCGGTATCTATAACGATACCGCCTTGCCTGGCATCTGTCGGAAACCATCCATTGCCTTCTACATCTCCACCGAAAATGTTTAATGTGACACCACCGATGGCATAAAGTGCCAGGGTTGTGTTACCCGCCAAAGTACAACCGAACAAATTAATATCATTGGGAGCCAGTTGTTGTCCCTGAAAAACCACACCATAATTGTTCTGATTAAAAATACAGGAATAAAAAGACGCTCCCAGGAAATTGTCGGCCAACAGCGCCTTTTCAAAGAAGACAATTTTAACGTTCTGCATTTCCATAAAAGCCGAATATTCGATTTTGATCCCGACCTCGCTTTGTAAAGTACCTTCTTTCCGAAGTTTAAAGTTAGATATGGAATAATTCTGAACGACTGCTGACTGGTATTGCGAGTAAAACCGAAACGCATTTCCTGTTCCCGTAAAAATAATTTCTGTACTTCCCATTCCGGAACCATTAACAGAAATCCTTCTCAACGCAGACTCATCACCCACAAGCTGATTAAACTCAACACCCCGCTCAAGAAGATATCTGCCTTCAGGGATATACATCGTGCCCCCATATGGAGAATTTGACAGATAGCCGCTTACAGCAGCAAAAGCTGCATAATTGTCAAAAGAATTGTTCCCTTGGGCACCAAACCACTTAACATTGACAGGACCGGAGAATAGTCTTTTCCACCTTCCGGTTGCAATACCGGACACCTGGAATACAATTCCATTATCACTATCTGCGGTGGAATTGTCATCCCAGTAAAAATCACCACCACCACCATCTCCAGGAGCATAATATCCTAATACATTGGCTACATCATTATTGGCGGCACCAGGAGTAAGCTTTAACAGCCCAATTGTTGAGAAGATCATAGGTTAACAATATTTAATTAAAACAAAAGGTATCACCACGAATTTACTAATAATATTAGCATTTAAAACTAATTTTATTAGCTTTTTTAATTTTATCGCTGAAGCAGGATTTTTCTATCAGGAAAGTGAGAATGAGAGAAGAGTAAGAACAATAAATAAAGAAGGCACCTCAAAAAGAGTGTGCCTTCTTTATTTTATCATTAGAACCTCAGATCAGATAGCATCTGATAAAGAGGTAAAGGTGAAGTCACGCAGTTTCATGGGCGGGAGGATAGCACTTGAATTGCTTTCACCGCTGACAGCCCTTTCCGGTATGCCCAGCGCTTCCACATTGTTAAGCATGATCACCGGACTTTCGTTGAAGCGGAAGTTTTTCACCGGATGTTTGATCACACCGTTTTCGATATAGAAAGTCCCGTCACGTGTAAGGCCGGTAAACAGCAGTGTTTGCGGGTCTACCGGGCGGATGTACCAGAGGCGGGTCACCAGGATGCCCTTCTCGGTGCTTTTGATCAGCTCCTCGAGCGAAGCGGTGCCGCCTTCCATAATAAAAGCGTCCGGGCCGGGAATGGCTTTTACGTTGTCCTTCTGTGCCCAGTAGCGCGAGTAGTACATATTTTTCACCACTCCTTTTTCGATCCAGGTGATTTTTTCCTGAGGGCGGCCATCGTTGTTATAAGGTGATGTAGGCATATCCGGATGCCATGGATCAGAATAGATGGTCACCTGGTCGTCCATGAGTTTGTCACCCAGTTTGGTTTTGCCACCGGCTTTGCTGAGGAAGCTTCTGCCCTCTTCCGCGCTGCGTGCGTCCAGGTTATTGACGAGCTGCTCGATCAGTACGATGGAAGCGGCAGGCTCCAGGATCACGGTATATTTGCCAGGCTCAATGGCTTTGGCGCCTTTGGAGCCGCTGGCTTTCTGCGCCGCGATGCTGGTCTCTTTTGCCGCGTCCAGTTTCTTTACATTGTTGTATGCTTTGGAGGCGTAACCAGAGCCGGTGCCGTCTTCCGAGCGAACAGTGATACTGAAATTGATCTCGGTGGAACTGTTATATGCAAACAGTCCTTTAGAGTTCATCATAGCAGAAGAGGCCACTGTATTTTCGAGGAATCCTGCGGCCACCAGTTTGTTCTGTTTGGTAATGGTAAGGCTTTGGGCCACCGCGTCCGCACGGTAGGCCGGATCTATCGCGGCGGTGTCTTTGTTGTAGCCACCGGAGCCTTCTCCATACTGTTGCGGCCCGAGGATCGGCATATATTCCGGGTTTTCCGGCGCAAGGCGGGCCAGTTCCTCGGCCCTTCTGACTACTTTCTCGAGGGAGGCATCATCAAACTCATTGATGGTGGCAGTGCCCAGTTTTTTCCCGAAGGCGGAAGAAACAACCAGCATGCTTTTGCTATTGGCGCCGCTGGTGGACACTTCGTTGCGGGCATAGCGCACATTGCCGGAATCGCCACTATAAATAGAGACCTCGCACTCGTCTGCTTTTGAATAGGCAAGCACTTTTTTCAATAATGCCTGTGCTGCTTCTTTAGTGAGTATCGGCATATATTAAATTTTTCTAGCTGTATTAATAACGTTTACGCCATTGAAGCGGGCGGTCGCTGAGCCGTGGGAAACGGCGCTCACCTGTGAAGGCTGGCCCTTTCCATCGAAGAAGGAGCCACCGAGGCGGTAGTCCCGCTTATCAGCGATCGCTTTACAGGAGTTCCAGAATTCCTGGGTGTTGCTTTGGTAAGCCACATCTTTGAGCATGCCTACTATCTGACCGTTTTTGATCTCATAGAAAAGCTGGCCGCCAAACTGGAAGTTGTAGCGTTGCTGGTCGATGGAGAAAGAGCCGTCGCCTGCGATGAAGATGCCTCTTTCCACGTTCTTGATCAGTTCTGCCGGCGTAAGCGGAGCAGTGCCTGGTTGCAGCGACACGTTGGCCATACGCTGGAACTGCACATCAGACCAGCTTTGCGAATAACAGCAGCCCTGAGATTGTTTAAGGCCGATGATATGTGCCTGGTCACGGATAGCCTGGTAGTTGACCAGTACCCCGTTTTTGATCAGGTCCCATTTCTGGGTGGCCACGCCTTCATCGTCATACCCTACGGCACCGAGGGAGCCGGGCTGTGTTTTATCTGCCACAATGTTGACGAGCGGGCTGCCGAACTGGAATTTTTTACTTTCCCATTTATCCAATGTGAGGAAGCTGGTGCCGGCGAAATTGGCTTCGTAGCCTAACACGCGGTCCAGTTCTGTGGGGTGTCCTACCGATTCGTGGATGGTCAGCCACAGGTGCGAAGGATCCAGCACCAGGTCATATTTACCCGGTTCCACGGATTTGGCTTTCAGCTTCTCCCCTACCTGCGTGCCTGCCTGGCGGGCATCTTCCAGCATGTCATAACGGTCACGGTATAACGTTGTTACGCCATGTATTTTATCTGATTCACGGGGAATGAGGTATTCATAGCCCATGCCGCGGGGGGAACTGAGGGCGTTGCGTGTTTCAAATTTACCGGTGGCCTTATCGATCTTGGTGATCTGGAACGTAGGCCAGATACGGTGTACGTCCTGATCTATATAGGACCCGTCGGAAGAAGCGAAGTATTTCTGTTCATTTACGAGGAACATAAAGGAGCCTACATAGTCAGCGCCGCCTTTCATGGCTGCATCGCTGACAGAGAGGAGCAGGTCTGCCTTTTCCTTTACGGGAACGTCAAATGCATTTTTTTCGATGGGGGTTTTCCAGCTGACTTCGCCGTAACCTTTTTGTGGGGCCAGTTGTACGGGAGTGGTCAGCAGGCGGGCATTCTCTCTGGCGATGGCCACAGCGGTGGCAGCAGCGCGGGCGATGCTGTCTTTGTCCATCTGGTCAGTAGAAGCAAAGCCCCAGCTGCCATTGGCCAGCACGCGGATACCGATGCCATAGGATTCAGTGTTGACCACGTTTTCCACTTTGTCTTCCCGGGTGATGACAAACTGATTGAGATAACGGCCTATGCGTACATCGGTGTAGGTAGCGCCTTTGCTGCGGGCAGCGTTGAGGGCCACATCAGCGAGCTCTTTTTTCTTAGCCACGTCGATGGTGTACCAGGGAGCTTCCAGCGGAACCGCTTTTCCGATGATCGGGATCTGGGACAGCAGTCCTGCGCCCAATCCGAGGCCTGTGTAATGGAGGAATTCTCTTCTTTTCATTATAGCAGGATTAAAGGAGTGATCTTGATTGTTAGCAATAAGGGATTAGTACGTTGTGTTGAGCTTTGTTACATGGAGCATATTTGGTGTTAAGAGTTTGGGTGACGTGTGTATTATCGAAAAAGAATGGATGTCCCGTTGGCTGTCTTCATTATTCTTAAAGATAACAAGTTACAGCGAACAAAACATCCATCAATTCTATCAAGATAATCTTTTAGATAGCGTCAGAAAGAGACGTAAACGTGAAGTCCCTGATCTTCATCGGCGGGATCAGGTAACTCCGGTAAGATTCAATACTGATGCTTCTTTCCGTTTTTCCGAGTGCTTCCACGTTATTGAGCATGATCACCGGGCTTTCATTAAAACGGAGGTTTTTGATCGGGTATTTGATCTCTCCGTTTTCGATGTAAAACGTTCCGTCACGGGTAAGTCCTGTCAGCAGCAATGTTTGCGCGTCCACCAGGCGGATGTACCAGAGGCGGGACACCAGGATGCCTTTCTCGGTGCTTTTGATCAGCTCTTCCAGCGAGGCGTTGCCACCTTCCATGATGATATTGGAGGGCTGGGGCACTGGTTGTACGCCTTTGTTTTTAGCCCAGTACTGGGAGTAGACGAGATTTTTGACCACGCCTTTATCTATCCATGCTGTTTTTTCCAGGGGGAAACCATCGCGGTTCCAGGTGGAAGCGGGAAGATCGGGATGGAAAGGATCGGAGTAGATTGTCACCTTGTCGTCCATGAGTTGTTCGCCGATACGGTTGCCGCCGCCGGGTTTGCTCATGAAGCTGCGGCCTTCGTCCGCGTTACGGGCGTCGAGGCCACGGAACATATTTTCCAGCATATAGGTAGCCGCCACCGGTTCCAGTATCACCGTGTATTTACCCGGTTCTATCGCTTTTGCGCCGGCGGAGCTGTTAGCTTTCGCCGCCGCAATTTTGGTAGCGGAGAGCGTGTCAAGCCGGCTGATGTCGTTATACCCGCGGGCCGCGAAGCCGGAGCCGGTACCGGCGCTGTTGCGGGTAGTGATGGTAAACACCACGTTGGTGTCTGTATCGTAGGCGAACAGTCCTTTGGAATTGAGTATGGCTGAGAAGCTGGTAGTGTTCTCAATAAAACCGGCAGCTTCCAGTTGAGCTTCTTTTGCTACCTGTATGCTTTTGGCCACGGCGTCTGCGCGGGTATCCGGCGTGATGGCCGCCGTTGCCGGCACATAGGTTTTGGAATCCTTAAAATCCGCCGGGCCGCGCAACGGCATATATTCCGGGTTTTCCGGCGCCAGGCGCGCCAGTTCTTCAGCGCGTTGCACCACCCTTTCAAGGGCGGCATCATTAAATTCGTTGATGGTAGCAGTACCGGAACGTTTACCAAAGTAAGACGTTACGGACAGGGTGGTATTGTCGATATCTCCTGCTGTGGAAATGGCATTGCGCGCATAGCGGATATTGCCGCCTTCTTCCCCGCGGAGCGACACTTCGCATTCATCTGCTTTGGAGTGGGCGAGCACTTTTTGCAGTAATGCTTTTGCTTCTTCTTTTTTTAATATAGCCATGTGCGTTAGATCAGATTTTTCTTGCTGTGTTAATAACATTTACACCATTAAAGCGGGTCGTGGAACTGCCATGGGACACGGCGTTGGACTGGCCGGGCTGTCCCTTTCCATCGTTGAAGGCGCCGCCGAGGCGGTAGTCGCTCTTGTCGGCGATGGCCGTGCAGCTGTTCCAGAACTCCTGTGTATTGGCCTGATAGGCCACATCTTTCAGCATACCGGCAATTTTTCCGTCCTTGATTTCGTAGAATGTTTGTCCACCGAACTGGAAATTGTACCGTTGCTGATCAATGGAGAAGGAGCCGTCACCGATGATGTAAATGCCTTTTTCCACGTTTTTGATCATATCGTCCACGCTGAGTTTTTCTTTTCCGGGCTGCAGCGACACGTTGGGCATACGCTGGAACTGCACATCAGACCAGCTTTGGGCGTAGCAGCATCCCTGAGAGTGATCGAGGCCGATGATATGCGCCTGATCGCGGATAGCCTGATAGTTGACCAGCACACCGTCTTTGATCAGGTCCCATTTGCCACATTGCACGCCTTCATCGTCATAGCCTACGGCGCCGAGGGAGCCGGGTTGTAATTTATCTGCCACCACGTTGACCAGCTTGCTGCCAAACTGGAAGTTGCGTGATTTCCATTTATCAAGCGTGAGGAAGCTGGTGCCGGCATAGTTGGCTTCGTAGCCCAGTACGCGGTCCAGTTCCGTAGGGTGCGCCACCGATTCGTGAATAGTCAGCCACAGATGCGAAGGATCTAGCACGAGGTCGTATTTGCCTGGTTCCACTGACTTGGCTTTCAGTTTCTGGTCCACGTCCGCGGTCGCATTTTTTACGTCTTCCAGCATATCGTACCGGTCTTTATAACGGGTAACGATACCGCCGACTTTATTGTCCGCCGTAGGCGTCAGGTATTCATACCCCATGCCTACAGGAGAGCTGAGCGATTTGCGTGTTTCAAATTTGCCACTGCCGCGGTCTATCTTAGTGACCGTAAAAGTGGGGAACAGGCGATGGATATCCTGGTCGATATAAGAGCCGTCCGTAGATGCGAAGTATTTCTGTTCGTTGATGGCCAGGATGGCGGAATTCACGAAGTTGGCGCCGCCTTTCATGGCGATGCTGTTCACATTCAGGAGCAGGTCCACTTTGTCTTTCACCGGGATGGTGAAGGCGCTTTGCACGATGGGTGTTTTCCACGATACTTCACCATAGCCTTTTTGCGGGGCGAGCTGCACGGGCGTAGTGGTTACGCGCGAGTTGGCTTTAGCCACTGCCACAGCCCTTTCCGCTGCTTTAGCGATGGCTTCTTTCGTGACCACGTTGGTAGCGGCAAATCCCCAGCAGCCGTTGGCGATCACGCGGATGCCTACGCCAAACGATTCCGCGTTGGCGATGTTCTGCACGCGGGCTTCGCGGGTTACGACGAACTGGTTGAGGTACCTGCCAATGCGTACGTCCGCATACGTGGCCCCTTTGCTGCGGGCGGCATTAAGCGCCACATCTGCCAGTTGTTTCTTGAGTTTTACGTCCATACCATCATTGAGAAAGCGTGATGGGTCGACGGGTGTGCCGAAAGCGGAAAAATTCGGCAGGACAAGTGCTCCCAGCCCCATTGCGGATAGCTGGATAAAATCTTTACGTTTCAAATTGAAAGTCCTCCGGTTTAGTTTGGTTTAGATTTTAGTTGACAGCGGGTATCTGTGATTCCATGCACCATCAGCGGCATGGTGATGCAATTCTCATGAGCATAAAACCTTGTAACCCTTCCAGAATCCTAAGCTAATTTTTTTTTCTTACTTTTTTTAGCCATTCGTCACATTTTCTTTTCCCACCATAAAAAGATGAGTGCGAGTAGCAGCGGTAGCAGCCACCAAACGGGAGACAGCCGTACGAGGGTTATTGGCCGGGATGCCGGAGCTGCCGTTGTCGCGATGGAGGCAGGCAGGTTTTTCCAGTCATCTTCCTGAAAGATATAGTTCCAGGAGGCGCCGGTATTAGTGGTCACCTGTTGCCAGCCGGTTTTTACAGGCCACCAGGTGCCGGTATAATGATCATTAAGCCAGGGATGCTGTACCAGCGGCAGCGTAACACCACCCACCTGTAAAGCCTGTGTGGCGGTGGTTTCCAGCTGAATGTCCAGTGGATGGTACACACGGGCTATTGCCGGCGTAAATGTTATTTTTTCCACAGTGGCCTTTTTACGGGCAGCTGCTTCGAGGATGGCCGACCAGTATTGTCCATAAGCAGTGGACTGTCCTTCCAGCTGCCAGCTATAGGTATTCAGGAGATGCGTACGCACCAGTTTTCCTGCACCGGCAAGCGACACCGTTACATACGCGCGATGCAGACTGTCTGTTACCAGCGGCAACTGACCGTTGCCCTGGGGCAATGCCTGTCCGGGATCTGTGGACAAGGCGGGCATGCGCAGCCCTGAACGCAGCTTCAGCGACAGCGGACGTGGCTGCGTGCCGGTACTGTCTGCTTTTAATACCAGTCCGATGCCGGCGTCTTCCAGCCGGGCACGGGTATTTTTATCGATAGCGCCGCTTTGCGCCACCACTACGTCGAATTTGGCCAGCAGGGCCGGTGTCAGCGCATCAAGCGATTGCTCCGGAAAATTGGAGAAACGCAGCAGATATTTATCTTTTGCCACCAGGGTGCGCATAGCCACGGCATTTCCCTGTTGCACCAGCCAATCGGCCAGAAAGCGGTTGTCAAAGTCCGGCGACTGTGCCAGGAAAAGTACCGCCAGCGGTGCCGTGGGCTTTACTTCCAGCGGTAAAGGCTGTTGTTCCAGCGTATCGCTGCCAGACATGGCGGTGATCCTGTACACCGCTCTGCCCCGATGTAGCGGCCATGCTTTGAGGGAAAAAGAGGAGTCTTGCTGAGGCGCTATCGCCACGGAGTCCAGCGTAGTGTCAAAGCCAGCCAGCCGTAAAGTGACGGTTTTATTGGTGTTGTTCCGGTATCTTCCCTGTACGGTCCATTCGCTGCCGGTAGCCAGGCTGCGGGGCCAGTCACAGGCCACGATGCCCGCGGCCGGGGCTACCGCCGCAACTGCCTGTTTCTGCAACGGCGCCTCATGGGCAACGTACAACGGCCAGCCTGCCAGCACCACACCTGCCACAGCGATAACGGTAGCGGCTATACGTGCTATGAGGCGGTCTTTTTTCGGGCGCCGTGCCTCCCGTATAATCAACCAGCAGGCAGCCAGCAGGCCGGCGACTAACAAAAAGTAGTTCCAGCTGGTCATGGTGTACCGGTTTTAAGGTTATGGAAATAGTGTTGCGGTAACGAAGGAGATACCGGCGCCGAAGCCGGTGCCGGTTGCAATGGCGGTGCTTTCAGGATTTTCTGCAGCCCCTGCTGGGCGGTACGTATATCCTTCTCCGTGCCTTTGTGTATTTGTATGCGGCGCATCGCTTCCAACGCGGACAGGTACACCGCCGGCGTAGCAGCGGCCTGTGTGGCCAGCGCCTGCTGTGCGTCACGGAGAACGGCCATGTTCACGCTGGTATCACCGGGCTTCATGGCATCGAGAACGGCCAGCGCCTGACGCACGGCCAGCAGCTGGTCCTGGTAGGTGACAGTTTCTTTTTGCTGCCGCGGCTGAATCTTATCCTGCTCTCCGGTGAGCCGTTTCTCCGGCTTCAGCGGCGTTGTTTTAACGCCTGTTTTTGCCACGTATACGCGGGACTGCTGCTGGAGGTCCTTCAGCAGGCGCAACGCCTTGTAAGCGAACGGCAAGGCTTCCTGTGGTTTATAGAGACGCAGCTGCAACTCCGACTTCCACATCTCCGTCAGCGTGGCCCTCAGTTGTTTTTTCACCTCGGGATCAAAGAAGGTGGCATCTTCCGCGTTGTCATGTTTGTCTGTGAATTCGTCCAGCACTTTGGCGGCGTTGCCGAAATCCTTAGGGTCTGCGGCCCCGTGTTCTTCTTTGCCGTGATGGTCATGGTCGTGGTCATCGTGGCCTTCTTCCGCGGCCACGCGCGGGTCGCCTACGTTGGATGCTGATTCTTCCCCGAGGAATTTTCCATAGCGCAGGCGCAGCAGCTTCTGGTCTGTGCCGAGATCGTTACTGCGGCTGTTGAACTTCTCTTTGCCGATGCTGTCTTTTTCCCGCAGCAGCTGCTCTGCGTCCAGGATGATCTGACGCTGGCTGCGGAAGTATTCGGGCTTAAAGGCCACGCCGGTCACCATGCCTTCCATACTGAAGAGCTGTGCGGTATCCGGCAGTGTGACGATATATACATCAGAGCGGGTTTCCTGCCGGCGGGTATCGGTAACGCGTATATGAAAATACAGCTCATCGCCCGGCTTCATCCCCATGGCTGACAGGTCCAGCATTCTGCTGACCTCGTACCGGGGCAGTGCCGCGCTGAAGTTGTTATCAAAAGGCAGTTCCTGGTCTTTGAAGCGAACGGCTTCGCCACTGCCGCTGGCAATGGTAAGGGAGATATATGCGTTGCGGACGCCATAGTCGTCGGACAGCGTCGCCTGTACATTCACTTTGGTGGACTGTCCGAATTCAATGGTGGTATAGGGTTTAGGGCTGGTAATACGTATGACCGGCAGCTGGTCAGCTATCAGTTGCAACTGGTACAATTCGGACAGGCGGCCATTCATGGACACCTGGTAAAAACCGGATTTATGCAAAGTCCGTGTAGCCGTCCACGTGGTATGCGCTGCATCAGGTTTCAACGCCAGCCGTGTACTGTCGTTAAACAATAATACCAGTTCCTGCACCTGGTCATTGGTATGCAACGTCCATTTTACCGAAGCGCTGTCAGGAGCAGTGATGTTAAACGCCGACTGGGTGCTGGCAGGACGGCGCATGTATGCCGGCGGCTGTAGGGTGACCTCCACCCTGTTGATGCCGGGCAATATTTTTTCCGGCCGATTTGCCGGGGCGGCAGTGTTTGTGGTACCGGTTGGATGTGAGACGACATAGTTATTCAGTACCTGCCAACCCGCGGTGAACAATATCATAAACAAAGTTGTCAGGGCCGCCTGGCGTAACGGTTTATAGAACTTCCCGGGCAGTTGTATATTTTCCAGCGCGGGTGTTATCTTCTCTACCTGCAGGGCTTCCAGCAGGTTGCGGTCTGTAGCGGGTTTTAAGAACAGCGTTGCGCTGTCCTCCATTTCCGGGAAGGTCTGGTTCAGGTACTGCGCCACTTCCTCCTCCGGCAAACGCCAGGGCTGGTGCCACCATAGCTGGGCCGTCAGCGCCAATACGCCTCCGATGACGGCCGGTATGGTCCCCAGCAATGCCAGCGGCGCTGCCAGCGCTATTGACAACAGGCCATAGCGCAATAGCTGGCTGCGTACCCAGCGGGCACGGATGTCTGCTATTTTCATATGACCGTTGACGTTATTCACTTTTTACAGCTGTTTTGGATGAAAGATATCGTTCCATGCAAAATGCCAGGAACAGGATTATCCAAATCGTTTTCTCCAGGGAAGTTTCCTGTTGCGGCAACACGGCCGGTTTAACAGCGGCGGCAGGCGCAGGCAGTGCCAGTTGCCGCGTATCGATGCTGCGACGGTCATGCTGCTTTTCCCAGGTAGCCGGCAGCATCAGTTCCAGCAGCATTTCCGGGAATTCCCCACTCCAGGGGAGCTCATTCCATGTTGGATCGATATGCGTATAAAGGTTGTCTTTTGTCAGCAAAGGGTTACCGTAACTGTCCAGCCACATGGCGCCGGCAGTATCTGTTGCCGGCAGGCGCCGGAATAGCCGAATATCAGTATTACCGATGGTGGCGGCTACTATTTGCGGTGTGCCGGTGGCATAACGTATGGTCCTTCCTGCTTTGATATTTGCGGGCACCGGGCTGTCTGACAGCCACCAGAGCCAGTCCTGCGATGCAGGTATAGCGGTTGCCTGTCTCACAGACAGCAGGCTGATTTTCCGGTGGGTATATTGCCGTACCGCTTTCAGTGCTGCCTCCAGGTAGCGGGCATCTTCCGGATACTTATCTGTATAAATGGTATAATATAAGGTCGCGGTATCATTGTTGCCCCGTTGGGTATCATGATAACTGAAAACGGTCCCTGACGGCGTACTCCTGCCCTTTCGTATGCGCAGGCTGTCATTTTCCAGCAGGTACGTATAGTCGTTCCAGTTATCAACCGAATCTGCCGGCGTCATTGTTTGCCAGTGGAGTGTTAAAGCTACTGCCGGCATTGGTCCGGAGAAACGGGCCAGGCGGTTGCCGGTGAACAGGTACACCGGTAAGTCTGCGGGCACTTTATGGGAAAGGGTTTGCAGCAGTTGCCAGTAAGAGGCCGTCGAGGTATCCGGCGTGAGCTCATCCGGGCGGCGCAGGTGAGTAAACGCTGTATCCGTGGCATGCAGCTGAAAACCTTGCCGCAACAGGGAATCGATCTGGTGGCGGAAAGCAGGATAAGCTGCCTGCTCTGTCACCACCCAGCCTTTCACGGTGCGGGCTGTCAGTGGCTTACGCCATACCGGCTGAGACAACAGCAAAGCCAGCAGGACGATCAGCAGGCAGCGCAGCAACAGCAGCCACCAGTCAGACACGCGCCAGCTGCGGGCATGCCGTACAGAAGAAGCGGCCAGCAGTTGCACACTGCTGATACGGAGCACCTTTCCCGGGCGGCGGTGCCACAAATGGATAAACACCGGAACAGCAATTCCGGTGGCAAGTGTCATCCATATGGGTTGTAGCAGGTGCAGCAAAACTATTTTCTCATTTTATTACGCTGGTTCAAAAAATCGCGCAGGGCGGTATCCAGCGGCTCCTGTAAGAGGAGTTGCCGGTAGTAGATACGCCGTTGCAGCAATTGTGTACGCAGGTGATCGTTGTATTGTTCAAGCTTTGAAGGATAGTCGGTATCCGCTATGCCCGTCAGTTCCAGCCGCTGCCCTGTCTCCAGGTCTTCTACGGCATCGTAGCCACGGAAATCGCCGCGGCGTTCCTTATCTCCCAACAGATGAAATACGAGTATCTCATGCCCCAGGGCCGACAATGTTTGCAGCAACGTGGTAATTTCATTGGACTGTTCATAATAGTCCGTAATGAATACCAGCAATTGCCGGCTGTGCGGTCCACTGAAGAGATCGCGGTAATGGGCAGGTTCCGTAAAAGTTCCGCCGGGCTGTATTTTCTCCAGCTGGTAATACAGGCGGGCCATGTGTTGCGCTTCTCTCCTGGCCGTCATGGTAAACAGGCGGCTGTTGTGCAACACGGCCAGTCCCGCCGCATCGCCCTGCAAGTGGGCCAAATAAGCGAGGGAAGCTGCGAGGTAACGGGCATAATCTATTTTGGAAATACCATCTTCCGTATGCAACATGGAATTGCTGGCATCTATCAGGAAACTGATATCGATGCTGGTTTCCATTTCCGATTCACGGATATAGTACCTGTCAGAGCGCGCGTACATTTTCCAGTCAAGCCAGCGAAGATCATCTCCCGGCTGATAGCTGCGGTACTGGCTGAATTCCAGCCCCGCTCCCTTCACTCTGCTGGCATGCATTCCGGCCATAAAACCATCGACCGCTGTTTTGGCAGCGAGCGGCAGGTCTTTGATGGCCAGTAATACTTTCGGGTCCAGCAGGTTGCTCATATTGATCAGGACAAGCGGGTGGCCGCTCTTTCTACTTGTTGTAACAGTTTCTCCGTGACTTTGTCGGGATGTACGCCTTCCGCTTCCGCCCTGAAGTTCATGAGGATACGATGACGCAAAACGGGATAAGCCATGGCGGTGATATCAGCGGTGGTGACAGCATAACGGCCCTGCAGCAATGCATGAGCCTTGGCTGTAAGGATCAGTGCCTGGCCGGCTCTGGGCCCTGCGCCCCAGCGCACCCATTCCTTCACATAATCGACAGTAGTCGTGTCCGGACGGGTATTGCGTACCAGGCGGCTTACCCAGGACACCAGTTCAGCATCAATAGACACTTCCCGCACCAGCTGTTGTAATTGTTTGATATCATTGGCATCCAGCACCGGTTGCACATCAACTTTACGAGTGCCGGTAGTGCCGGTGAGGATCGCTGTTTCCTCCTGTTCAGTCGGGTAACCTATTTTAACGTACAGCAGAAAGCGGTCCAGCTGTGCTTCCGGCAAAGGATAGGTGCCGGACTGTTCTATAGGGTTCTGGGTAGCCAGGATAAAAAACGGCCTGTCCAGCGCGTAAGTTTGTCCGGCGTAGGTGACTTCAAACTCCTGCATCGCCTCCAGCAGCGCGGATTGCGTCTTTGGTGGCGTACGGTTGATTTCGTCAGCTAATATAATATTGGCGAATAAAGGGCCTTTGTTGAACTTAAAAAACCTTTTGCCGGTAGCATGGTCTTCTTCCAGCACTTCCGTACCGATGATATCAGTAGGCATGAGATCGGGGGTGAACTGAATCCTGCGGAAAGACAGGTGCAACGCCTGTGACAGCGTGCGGACCATCAGTGTTTTTGCCAGTCCGGGCACGCCTTCCAGCAGGCAGTGGCCTCCGGCCATCATGGCTACCAGCACTTCATCCAGCACGGCTTCCTGGCCAACAATAACTTTTCTGATTTCCTGTTTAAGCAGCGGTAACTTCTCCAGCAATTGTATACCCATTTGATTTCGTTCTGATTTTGGCATCGGGTTATTAAATTCCCCGCAGGTTTCTTCTCACACAAAATAACCAAATAATAAATTAGTAAATAACGAAATAAAATTATGAAATTGAAGAAAAATTAGACTGGCGGCAACAGCCAATGATAAACGCATGCAAGGGAATACATTTACATTTGTGAGATTAAGATACCGGTCGGGCGACTGGGACACTGATCAGCGGATGCCTTCCAACCTCCTCAATTCACTGATTGAGTACACCACTATACCGGTGGCCATGCAGGAGAAGGTGATAGATCTCAGCAGCAGCGAGCTGTTTCAATACCCGTTTTGTTACCTGAGCGGGCATAAGCTGGTACAATTTGATGCGGCGGAAGCGGCCAATTTCAAACAATATGTCAACCGGGGCGGTTTTGTTTTTGTGGATGATTGCAACCATGACATCGACGGGCTGTTTGCCCGTTCGTTTGAAACGCAGATGTCGCAGCTGTTTGGGCCCCATGCCTTAAAAAAGATTCCTTCCACGCACGCTGTTTATAACAGCTTCTTCAAATTTGAAAAGGGGCCGCCCAATACTTCCTTTGAGCTGAATGGCTGGGGCGACGACCTGGTACATGATTACCTGAAAGCCATTGAAGTGAATGGACGTATCGGCGTATTGTACAGTAACAAGGATTATGGCTGTGAATGGGATTATGACTTCCGCAACAAACGTTTCCTGGCGGAGGACAATACGAAGTTCGGCGTGAATATTATCGTGTATGCGTTGCAGTAGTCAAGAAGATTAATCATCGGCCATGTGTTCGGAAGGCAGGTCCGAGGTCTTACGGACTTTGACAGTGTCTATAATGACTGGTGGACTAAATCGCGGTGATAATTTCTCTCCGGACATCAGCCGGACAATTACTTCCTTCTCCCGGTGGCATGGAAGATTCTCCACAAAGTAGCGCAGCTATCATGACCAGCGGATCATGAATTCCTTTTTTGCACATTTCAACGTCCCAGGTTTCATCCACTCCAAACGCTGGAGCGGAGGGACGAAATAACGGTGTAGTATATACGATACCTGCTTTTAACACCCGTTTTTCCATAAAGCTCCCGGAAAGCTCCCGGGCAAGTGTCATTTCCGGGTCCTTAACATCCCTACTCTTTACCAGTTGGCTGTAACGTTTCTCTATATCATGTTGTACAATACCGAAATAAATACAGAAGCAGGTAACAATCATCAAAGAAACGCCTGTGCCCAGCAGAAAGGCCCAACGGTACCTGTGTTGCGGCCAAAGCATATACCGAACAGTACGCCAGCTATACCAGGCCAATGCCAGTGGAGCAAATGCCGTTAATGAAATGCCGAAAAGAAAGGCCGCCATCAACGCAAACGGATATACGGGGAGTAGATATACCATCAGATATAATAAAATCCAGGTGGTGATACCTAATGCAAAGGCTTGTATTTCCCTGATATACACCGGCATCTCATCGAAGTAAGACAACAGGAAGGTATTTAACCATATTAGCAGCAATACGATCGCATACCACCCGGCGGGGGATACAAACGTCCGGTACACGATACTGTTCACCCACAGCGCTGAAAGCATGAACATACAAAGCCATACAGCTACAATTTTCCGTCTGAGCGGACATCCCCGTTTCAGCCCCTTCAGGACCACAGCTATTACCAGCCAGGCAACGTTTAACACTGTCAGGAATACCACTTCTCTCTTCAACCCGTTTTCATGCCATATATAATAGAACAATACCCAAACAGCCGCATAAGCAGCTAACAGGAAGAGGCCAATGCGGTAAATAACGAGCAATGCGCCCGATGGATATTCATTCATAATAACGGGATAACTGCATCAAAGATATAAAAAGCACTTTGTGTTTCAAAGTGAATTATTTTTTTGGGAATATTTTACCGGGTGATCGTGGGAAGATGGTGATCGGATCGAGGAAAGATGGTGATCGTAGGAAGATGGTGACTGTAGGAAGATGGTGACTGTAGGAAGATAATGATCGGATCGGGAAAAGATGGTGATCGTAGGAAGATGGTGACTGTAGGAAGATGATGATCGAACCGAGGAAAGATGGTTATTGGGGAACATTTTGAAAAGAATGTATTACGATCACCGATGAGCGGTAATGGTATGAGGTGAGATAAATGTATAGGTATAGATAACTGTTTATAAGGAAACCATCATTATACGAGCATGATAAGAAATTGCACAGATACTGCATCACTGCAGCAGGCAAATTTAAACCTGTGGCAAGCGCCTATCAGGAGCGCTGGCATTATAGCAGACGGCGCTGGTCATCCCAAAGGTGTAAAGACGCCGCGGGAGGCGGTCGTAAAGCAGATATGAACATATCTCCCGCTGCATATAAATAAACATCCGAAAGCGGGCAACAGCTTTCCGGCCTTCCACTGAACATATTCATCCCGGCCGCCTTGTGACCAGATGAAAACAGCCCGCCATAAGCGTTTCCTGCGAATGTGCCGGATAGCGTTCAGCCCTATGGCTGGCGGCCTGATATTTTTCAGTCAACTGTTAATAGATAATTAACATGCGGCAGCCTGTTGAGAAAAAACTATACACTTAATTTACATAATTCATTAACTTGTTTTAAAACCAAACAGCATCGACCAAAAGAAAAACCAACAACTGTATTATTCCATCAAGATTTTAGCGCTTGCATTTTTAGAGAGATGTTAAAGCGGGCCTCCTTAGCTAAATCGATATAGTTAGGGCAAAGGCTGTGTAGTGTAGTTCATGAAACAGGGAGAGCGTGTGTACCACAGCCTAACGGGGCCGGTTATGTGAAATTGTATCAATGCAAACCTTTGCCAACAATTAAAACTTATTTATCCCAAAGCATAAAAGTCCAGCTGCCTGACAGAACGATCCATCATAACGCTTACAAACAGTTTTCATTCACCGCTCATTTCAATTCACTATGAAGTTTTCCTTTCTTAGAAAAACGGGCTTTTTGCTGGCCTTTCTCTGCGTAATCACCGCAGTGGCCATGGCACAAAGAACGATCTCCGGCAAAGTAACCGGCGCCGCCGACGGGCAGGGCCTGCCGGGCGTCACCATCACGGTGCCTGGTACCAGCACGGGCACGAGCACCGATGCCAACGGCGTGTATAAGTTATCCTTACCCGCAACTGCACAAACGCTTGCATTCTCCTTTCTTGGATATGAAGCGCAGACCGTCACCATCGGTAACCGGGACGTGATCAACGTCGCCCTGCAATCCACCACCAAAGGACTGGGCGAAGTGGTAGTTGTAGGTTACGGCACCCAAACGCGCCGCGACCTGACCGGCACCATCTCCTCCGTGAAAGGCGCCGACATCAAAAATCTGCCGGTCAGCGATGCAGCCCAGGCCATGCAGGGCCGCGTTACCGGCGTAGACATCGTACGGTCCGACGGACAGCCCGGCAGCGCTCCCAGTATTCGTATACGCGGTACCGGTACCATCAACAATGCAGAACCACTGGTCATCATAGACGGCGTACCCGCCGGAGGGCTTAGCGATATCAATCCCAATGACATCGCCTCCATGGAGGTACTAAAAGACGCCTCCTCCTCTGCTATCTACGGGACAAGGGCGGCCAACGGCGTTATCATCATCACCAGTAAAAAAGGCAACTATGGTGAAAAGCTGAAAGCCTCCGTGAACGTATATAAAGGCGTGTCCAACGCTATCCGCTACATTCCGCTGCTCACCGCCCCTGAACTGGTGATGCTGAAAAAAGAACGTTATACCAATGACGGTAAACAGATAGATCCTATCTGGAACGACCCTTATTATTCGCAACAACGGACCGACTGGCAACGCGCCCTGCTCGGCTCCGGCCAGGTAACCAACGCGGATGTGAGCCTCCGCGGCGGCAACAGCAGCTCCAACTACCTCTTCAGCGCCGGCTACTACGATGAAAAAGGTATCATAGAAAACACCTATTTCAAACGGTACACCGTCCGCATCAATTCGGAACACAAGCTGGGCAAACGTTTGAAGGTGGGTGAAAACCTGCAGCTGACCTACCGCCAGAATGAAGGCTTCGATACCTACTCTTCCCAGACAGGCCTTATCTTCAGCGCTCTGCGTTTTAATCCGGCCATCCCGGTGTTCAACCCGGACGGCAGCTACGGCTCCTCCAAAGCCAGCAATGAACTCGGCGATATCAACAACCCGGTCTTTACCGCACAGACCACCGACGGATGGGCCAAAAACTACCGCATGCTGGCCAACGTATATGCGGAACTGGAAATCCTCGACGGCCTTACCCTTCGCGGCAACTATGGTTATGACGGCAGCATCTACAACCAGTCCAACTTTGTGCCCAAAGTGCTGGACCAGACGCGTACCCGTGACCGTGCCCAACTGTGGAACCGCAGCGAGTCCAACAGCTCCCAGCTGAGTGAAGTATTTCTGACCTATAACAAATTCTTTCATCAGCACCATGTTACCTTCACCGGCGGTTATTCCCAACAGGAAACCAAAGGCTATTTCTTCAAAGGCGAACGCTGGGGCTTTGCCGACGAATCACCAGACGTACGCGTGCTCGATAACGGCAACGAAATTCATGACGCCAGCGGCAACTTCAACCCACAGAGTGCCATCGCATCAGGCTTTGTAAGAGGTTTCTACGGTTTCAAGGAAAAATATTTGCTCACCGTTACCTTCCGTGCCGACGGGTCTTCCCGCTTCGCACCGGGCAAACGCTGGGGCTACTTCCCCGCTTTCTCCGCCGGATGGCGCGTTTCGGACGAAACATTCTTCAAAGACAATGTGAAGTTTGTCAGCAACCTGAAAATCACCGGCGGATGGGGCCAGCTGGGCAATCAGAATGTTCGTGATTTCCAGTATCTCGCACCGGTGAATAAAGACAGACGGTATAACTTCGGCGAAAGTCCCTACGTAGGCATATGGAATTCCCGCCTCGCCAACCCTTCCATCACCTGGGAGAAAGCCGAAATGACCAACATCAGCCTGGAAGCCGGCTTCTTTGAAAACAAGCTGAATGCGGTGATCACCTGGTTCAACAAAAACACCAAAGACATGCTGGTACCTGCCGCAGCCATGGACCTGCACGGCACTGCCGCCATCCCTGACCAGAACATCGGTCAGCTGAACAACAAAGGATGGGAGCTGGAAGTCAGCTACCAGGGCGGCAACGAAAGGTTCCGTTACAACCTCTCCGCCAATGCGTCCTTTATCAAAAATACCGTTACCAAACTCTATGAAGCCGGTACTTATATTTCTTCCAGCAACTACGGCCGGCAAAACCAGGAGATCTCCCGTACCTACGAAGGGCAGCCGCTGGCATCTTTCTACGGTTGGAAAACAAACGGCATTTATCAAACCCAACAGGAAATCGATGCTGACCCTTATATCGCCAAAGATCCCAATAAGGAAAACATCAAACCCGGCGATGTACGTTTTGTGGACATCAACGGCGACGGCATCATCAATGAGCTGGACCGCACCAACCTCGGCGATCCCAATCCGCGCGTAGTGTATGGTTTTCAGGCAGGCGCACAGTACAAAGGCTTTGACCTGAGCCTTTCCTTTGCCGGCGTAGGCGGCGTTAAATTATACAACGCCGATAAAATGCAGGGCATGGACCCCACCTATCCGTACAATATGTACGCAGAAGCGCTTCAGCGCTGGCACGGTCCGGGCACCAGCAACAGCGTGCCGCGCATGAGCCTCTCCAGCGACAACAGCAACAACCGTACTTCCGACCGTTTTGTGGAAAAAGGCGATTACCTCTCCCTGCGTAATATCGCGCTCGGCTATACGATTCCGTCCAAAGTATGGGGTCGTACCGGTATCTCCGACGTACGCGTATACGTGGCAGCACAGAACCTGTTTTTCCTCACCTCCTATTCCGGGCTCACACCACAACTGGGTTATAACGACGCCACACAGGACGGGAACCGGCAACGCGGCGTAGACGTGGCTGCTTATCCGCAGGCAAGAACATTCACTTTTGGCGCTACGCTCAACTTCTAAAACTGACGACCATGCAATCAATGAAACATATACTGCTGGCCGGCCTTACCGCCGCCACCTTGTTATCCGGCTGTAAAAACGTGCTGGACGTACAGCCTCAGGGCAACTTCACCACCGGTAACTACTGGCGTAATCAGGACCAGGCCATAGAGGGCATCACCGGTATTTACAATATCCTGCTGGAAGAAGATTTTACAGGCTTCAATGAATTTGTTTTTGATAACTGTTCAGACGACCAGGTGCGTGGTGGCGACCATGATTATGACGATGCCATTGAAGCATTCACGTATGACGCCTCTACGCCTACCGTGCGCGCCGGCTGGCGATGGAAATATGAAACCATCAACCGCGCCAACAGTGCGCTGATCAATATTCCGAAGATCAGCAACATTGACGCCGCCATCAAACAACGTTGCCTTGGAGAAGCGCATTTCCTTCGTGCATACGCCTACTGGCGCCTGCTGCTGATATATGGAGAAGTACCCATTATCACGGAAGATGATGTAACGAAAGTCAATTATAACAAGCCCAAAGTGAGCGCCGACGAACTGCGCAAACAGATAGAAGCCGATCTGCTGCTGGCCGCCGACGAACTGCCGGAAACCTATGGCGAAACCGATAAAGGCCGTGCCAGCAAAGGTTCCGCCTGGGGCCTGCTCTGTAAGCTGTACATGGAATGGGACCAACTGGACAAAGCCATCGCCGTAGGCAATAAAGTCATCAGCAACGCCAACTACGCACTGGCGCCACGGTATGCTGACAACTTCAGCGTAGCTACCGGCAATAATTCAGAGATGTTGTTGGCCGTGCAGACCGTTGACGGCGCCGGTTACTCCGACTTCGTCACCTACCATGCGCCACGCAAGTGGAACGGCTGGAGCTTCTTCTACCCTACCAAATCGCTGGTAGATGAATTTGAGCCCGGTGATCCGCGGAAAGAGATCTGTATTATGGCGCCCGGCGATAAAGTCAACGTAGGCACCGGTATAGAAACCGCTACAGCAGACCTTTCCTGGTCCGGCTACCACTACAAAAAATTCTGTGCGTGGAAACCTTCCGGTGGTCTTAACTATTCGTTAAAAACCCCGCTCCTGCGCAGCGCAGACATTTATCTGCTGGTGGCAGAAGCGAAGATCCGCCTCAATGGCCCAGGCGCCGGCGATGCAGAGATACAGGCCATCCGTACCCGTGCGTCCGCCACTTTGCCGGCTGTACACAGTGCCGGTATGAAGGAGCTGATGCATGAACGCCGTGTAGAGCTGTGCGGTGAAAACGAAAGGCAGCAGGACCTGCTGAGATGGGACAAAGCGAAGCTGATCGATATTGTGGCCATCAACAACCAGCCTAAGCTGGCCTATGACGGCACTGTGATGAGCAGAGGCGGTTCACCACGTAAGTTTATACGGCCTAAACATTATTATTTCCCGATGCCACAGACGGAGATCGATAAGAGCAAAGGCACGCTGGTACAGAATCCGAACTACTAAAAAAACAAACCGGTGTTGCAGCAGACAGCCGCAACACCGGTCCATTTGGTTATCGGATTATTTTATTATTTGGTGGAGAATTTATACACCGTTGTTTGTTGGTAGGTTTCTCCCGGTTTCAGGATAACCGTAGGGAAATCAGACTGGTTGGGCGAATTAGGGAAATGTTGCGCTTCCAGGCACAGTCCCGCATGTTGCACATATTTTTTTCCGCCGCGGGTATTAGACAATGTACCGTCCAGGAAATTACCGGAGTAAAACTGCACCCCCGGCTCGGTGGTGGACATCTCCATCAAACGTCCGCTGGCGGGGTCATAGAGCGTAGCTACTGTTTCCAGGCTGCCTGCTGCTTTGTCTAGCACGAAGTTGTGATCGTACCCACCTTTCACCGCAGCGATATCTTTTCCTACTTTCTTAGGCGTAGTAAAATCCATCATGGTGCCTTTCACCGGTTGCAACTGGCCGGTGGGGATCAGTTTATCATTTACCGGCGTGTAGCGGCTGGCTTTCAGCTGCAGCTCCTGGTCCAGGATGGTGCTGTCTTTGCCTCCGGAGAGGTTAAAATAGCTGTGATTGGTGAGGTTCACCGGCGTGGCTTTATCGCTGGTGGCGGTATAATGGATCTTCAGGGCGTTGTCAGGCGTAAGCGTATACTGCACTGTCGCCTTCAACGTGCCGGGATATCCTTCTTCCCCGTCTTTGCTGGTATATTCCAGTTGCAGGGAGCTGTCGCCGGATTGTGCGGCAGACCATATTACCTTATCAAAGCCTTTGATACCACCGTGCAGCGTGTTGCCGTGATCGTTAGCTGCCAGCGTATATTCCTTACCGTCCAGTTTGAATTTGGCATTTGCGATACGGTTGGCATACCGGCCTATCAGTGCGCCGAAGTAAGGCTGTCCTTTTTGCTGATATCCGCTGAGCGAGTCGTAAGACAATACCACATTGGCTTTCTGCCCTTGTTTGTCCGGCACGATGATATCTGTGACAATACCACCATAGTTCAGAATTTTCACTTCCATGCCGGCAGCATTGCGGAGAGTGTATTGCAATACATCCTGTCCGTCTGTTTGTCCATAGTTGTGGGCCGTAGTAGCCGTAACAGCGGCAGCGGTGTCCGTGCCGGTCTTGCTTTCTTCTTTAGGAGCGTTAGCCGAGTTGCAGGCGCCCAACAGGACAGTGCCTGAGATCATCAGGGCCGAGAGCCCCCTGAGGTTCATTTCCATAACGTATATAAGGTTAAGTGAATAGTATCGTTAAATATCGTGATAATTAGGGAAAAGAAGAAATGGGGAGATGTTAATTATTGTTTGTGGGTGGTATGAATCATTTATGAAAAATGTTGTATTAACAAAGCGCCGGTTAGTGAAGTCGTGATTTGTGGCTATTATTGGGAGCCAAACACAATTTCTTAGCCATTATTTGTTAACTCATGTCAACACTGACCAAATACCGTATTGAAGTAACCATTGACAAACTAACAAACAGTATTGTCAATACTATCTCCGGAGACAGTTTCGAAACGATTGTCAACCCTGTCAACAAAGCAGATTTAAGGATGATTTCAGCGAAGACAAACTGGAAGTTTGACTGGAAAAAGGAGTTTCGATTAAAAGACAGGGTAACCTATAAACTGTCTATTATGGATAATCATGAAGTAGTCCAGGGACTCATGAGTTTAAGTGATTGCAGGAACCATTACTATACTCATCTCATTGAAAGCGCCCCTTTTAATACCGGAAGCCCCAAGCTTTATGAAGGAGTTCCCGGCAATCTCTTTGCCTTTGCCTGCAAGCTATCCCAGGAACAAGGCTACCAGGGTTTTGTTGCTTTCGCATCTAAAACACGCCTTATTTCCCATTATGAAAAAAGCCTTGGCGCCACCCATATCGGTAACCATAAAATGATTATCTTTCCGGAAAACGCGGCCATTCTCATTAACAAATATTATAAATAATGATATATGGGATACATTAAAGAACCTAAAGGCGTTGATTGGGTGGTTGATCCCAAACCATTGACTGACAAAGACCGTCAAATAATCAGTGAAGCCATTCACTATTATAAAAGTACCGGCCGTAAACTAAAACCTTCCCATAAACGAAACGATAACAGCAATAAAAAAACGAGGTAGTAATACCTGCGTATTTTCAATCCGTCTCTATTAACCTGTTTTTCTCCTTTTGAACCCTTAATTTTGGCCTTCGAGAAAAACGTTATATGAAGCATATTGTCCTGGCCAGCACGTCTACCCTCTATGGAGAAGGTTATCTGGCTTATTTACAACCTGTGATGCAGACATTGTTCGCCGGTGTCAGTGAAATTATCTTTGTGCCATTTGCCCGTCCGGGTGGCATTTCCCATGATGAATATACCGCCAGAGCCGCAGCGGCCTTTGCGCCGTTACAGATACAGGTGAAAGGGCTGCATACTTTTGCAGATCCTGCCTCGGCCATCCGTGAAGCACAGGGGTTCTTTACCGGCGGCGGCAATACTTTCCTGCTGGTGAAGGAACTGCTGGAGCGCGGACTGATGGACAAACTGAAAACCGCCGTAGAAGAAGGCCGTCCGTATATGGGATGCAGTGCCGGCAGCAATATTGGCGGTGTTTCCATGCAAACGACCAACGACATGCCGATCGTGTATCCGCCGGGTTTCCAGACGATGGGACTGGTGCCTTTTAACCTGAACCCACACTACCTCGATCCTATTCCTAACCTGCCCCATATGGGTGAAACACGCGAAACACGTATCAAAGAGTTCCATACCCAACATGCCACGCCGGTGCTGGGGCTGCGTGAAGGCGGCTGGATTCTGGTGAAAGGCGATCAGATCACGCTGGAAGGCAAACCCACCGCCCGCATATTTGAAGCCGGAAAAACGCCTTATGAAGTTGATCCCGGCAGCAACCTGAATTTTCTTCGCTAATACATAAAACGAACGGTTATTCGTTTATCTTTGTGACGTTATGCGTGTAAAAGACGAACAAAAAGCCGCCCTTATTCAGGAAAAGGCCATCGAAATGATCGTGCGTGAAGGTTTCGATGGCCTCAGTATGCACAAACTGGCCAAAGCGGTCGACATATCGGTATCTACGATATACATCTATTTTAAAAACAGGGAAGACCTGCTTAACCAGTTGTATATCGACGTGATGGCGGTATTTGTCCGCGAAACGCTGCAGGACTTTGATCCGGAGATGGACTTTGAGGCAGGGCTCTGGCTGCAATGGCGTAACCGTTTCCGTTATATCCAGCGATATCCGCTGCACTACCTGTTTTCCGAGCAGTTCCGTCACTCACCGTTAATCCGCCATCCGGCCATCGGAAAAGATGCGTTCAGGCAGGCGATGCAACAATTTACGGCCAATGCGATACGTCGTAAACAGATCCCTGATCTTCCGGTAGAAGTGTATTGGGCGCTGGCTTACGGGCCGTTCTATACGCTTGTCGGTTTCCACGTACATAACAACGCTTTCTTCGACAAACCGTTCAGGTTGAGTGAAGCGGTGCTGAAGCAAACATTTGAACGGACGATCTTATCATTAAAAATTGGTTGACCCCTTATGACAACTACTTTATACCGCCCTGTAGGAGAGGCAGAGCTGCTGCTGATCGAACAATCCGGCTGGAAACGTTTTCCGCCCCGCCTGCCGGAACAACCTATTTTCTACCCTGTCATGAATGAAGCATATGCCGTTCAGATCACCACTGAATGGAACGTGCCGGCCTATGGCAAAGGTTATGTGACCCGCTTTGAAGTCAATACTGATTTTCTGAAAGCCTACCCCGTGCAAAACGTAGGTGGTGTTATTCATGATGAACTATGGATACCCGCCGAAGAGCTGGAGGCTATGAATGATAATATTGTGGGGCTGATTGAGGTAACGCACCGGTACGAATGAGCTACCTGCTGAAATGATCTGCTGTTGCTTTCACTGGCAACAAAAAACAAGAAGGCCGGAAATGATTCCGGCCTTCTTCCTATGGTAACTACTTAGCTACTTCAATTTTCACTTTCTTGTTCTTGATCCGCTCATCTTTCACCAGCTGTAAGACATGAGAGGCTTTGGACTTCACCACAGCCACAAAAGAGAAGAAATCTTTCACCTCTATCAATCCCACATCTTCTTTTTTCAACATGCCTTTTTTGGTAAGAAAGCCGACGATATCAATTTTATTGACTTTGTCTTTTTTACCTGCGGAGATGTACAGCGTCGTCCATTTTGGCTTTTGTGGCAGAACGGCTGTTTCCGGCAGTTCGATGGTTTCTACGTCTTCGGTCACATAAGGCATCAGTTTTTCGTCCGGCGCCAGGATGACGATAGCGGTGCCGCTGGCTTCCATCCTTGCCGTGCGGCCGTTGCGGTGTGTCCAGCTGTCTTCTGTATGCGGCAGGTGGAAATGGATGATGTAGCGGATATTGGGGATGTCCAGTCCGCGTGCGGCCAGGTCGGTGGTCACGAGGACATTGACGGTACCATTGCGGAACTTGCAGAGCGCCGCGTCACGGTCACGCTGTTCCATCGCTCCGTGGTAGAACTCGTTGAGGATGCCTTTTTCGCTCAGCATGGTGCTGGTACGTTCCACCGCATCGCGGTGGTTGCAGAACACAATAGTAGAGCGGTTCCCCAGGTGACAGATCAGGCGGAAGAGGGTATCTACCTTGTCATTTTCCGGTGACAGCACCTGTTTGTAGGCCAGCCGGGCCTGCGGGGTACCGTCTTCCGGCAGGAAGTTGAGTTTCTGCGGCTCGTTCAGCTGCACGAAATCGGGTATCTCCACCGCTTCTGTAGCGGAGGTGAGTATCCTTTTCTTTACGTTCGGCAGTGATTCGATGATAAAAGCCACTTCTTCCTGGAAGCCCAGTTCGAGGGTTTTATCAAATTCATCGAGCACCAGTGTCTGGATGGTGTCGGTGGTGATATTGCCTCTGCGGATATGATCACCGATACGGCCAGGAGTGCCTACAATGAGGGCTGGTGGCTGTATCAGGTTGTTTTCCTCTGTTTCCCGGAGGTGACCGCCATAGGTGGCCGTGATTTTATGGCCGGTGCCCATCAGTTTAAACACTTTTTCGATCTGTAATGCCAGCTCACGGGAGGGCACTACGATCATAGCCTGTGTTTTTTTCTGGTCCGGGTCCAGCCGGTCGAGCACGGGCAACAGGAATGCGAGGGTTTTACCGGAGCCGGTCGCTGACAACAGGATAACGTCCTGCTGTTGCTGGTTGGCGGCTACCGATGCCTCCTGCATTTCGTTGAGCGCGTCGATTTTAAGATTGGAAAGAATATTTCCTAATGAGTATGTTCCTTTTTGCATTTGCGGCAAAAGTACGAAAATAAAAATTGGGGCCGCTGTTACTGTGCCGATTCACTGAAAGGGTCGGGCAAAACCCAGCGGGCCTTGTAAATCTTCAGTCCGGCCTGCATAAAGACCCTTTTTCCTTGTGCGTCCAGCACTTCGTCTGTCCACCAGGACACTTTGGGCTTGCAGACGATCACCGGACGTGCCGGGCCGGAGGACACGCTTTTGATATTCTGCTGTATCACCGGTGCGGCAGATAGTTGCCGGGTATCAACGTTAAACCGGTAAACATTCGTGGTGTTGGTCAGCCACAGGTTGCCGGTGCCATATTCCGGGTACAGGTCATGCGCTTCCGTGCCCGGCAGCAGCATACTGGTATCCTTTAGCAGGTCCGGCGCCGCGTGGTCGTAGTTGTAGCGGAACACGATCATACTGTCCATGGCGGCTGTCCACAACCGCTTATGCGCCGCGTCCCACACCACATTATGCCCAAAGGCCACCGTTATTTTTTTCGTATAGGCATTGGCATTATATCCGGTAGTATCTGTTTTAAACAACATGAGATAGTTGCCGGTGCTGGAAGCGCTGACAATATTACCATCCGGCAGTATGGCGGCCGAATGGGTATTGCCACCCGCGTATCCATAGAAGACAGTCTTTTTATCAGCAATGCGGACCAGTGCCACGCCGCCACCGGAGGCGGTCATAAGGATATATTCCCCTTTGCGGACAGCTTTGGCTTCGCTGGGATTGTTGAACCATTTCACATGTTCCGGCAATACGCCGCAAAGGGCGGGCTTCCATTCCCAGATTATTTTCCCGGAGGCAATATCGGCGATAACGATACGGTGTTCCGCCTGCTCCGCCAGCACGATGCAGCGCTGACAGCCGGCAACAGCCGTATCCGGCGCGGCCACACACATCCCCCGTAAAAAAAATAACACACCTAAAATCTTCAGAAATTTGGTCATTTGGTTACTTTTAGTTTTTCAAACGTTTAAATTTTATGAAAACACTTCCTTTCTTTTTGTTGCTGGCCGCGGTGGTGACTTCCTGCAGCCAATCGGGCAGCCAAGCTAATAAAAATACCGACAGTTTAAAAACTGAGGTGACCAGCGGCAACAGCGACGCCTGTTTCCTGAAGGCCACCGGCAAAGACAGCGTGCTGTTACAGGTTCATATAAAGGATACCAGTATTAGCGGAGACCTGAGCTATCGTTATTTTGAAAAAGACAAAAACACCGGCGCCATCAGTGGCAGTATCCGCAATAATATTATCCACGCACAATACACGTTCATGAGCGAAGGCGTACAAAGCACACGCCCTGTAGTGTTCAAACTGCAGGATGACAAGGCCTATGAAGCGGTGCCCGACAGTATTAACCCCGAAGGCATCCCTGTTTTCTCCGGCAATGATGCCGCGCTCAAATTTGACGTAGCGCCTCTTTTAAAAATTTCCTGCAAGTAAATAGGGGTACGCGAATAGTTAGGTGTCGATATCGAAACTGAATATTTTTTTTCGATATGGTACACCTACTTTCCAGCATCCGGACACGGCTTATCAAAAAGCCGGTATTTAATAAACCTGCTTACTGGCTGCTGCCGGGCCTTCTCCTGCTGGCCGGCAGTGCCAGGGCGCAGCTGGGCGCCAGCAGTCTCACCGGTCCGGGGATTGCCATCAATGCCGACTATCAGCCTTCCAGTCATTATATCCGTCCGGAAGATTCCCTCAAAATGCCTGCTACTACCGTACAACGCCGGCTCACGCTGGGAGCGGGCTTTACGCTCTCTCAAAAAATAGATACTTCTACTGGCAAGGTGCGTATATGGAACCTCGGCGTGATGGGCTCCTACACCAGTTTTTCCAATAAAGACTACGAAAATTCTGTCTTTCCGAAAGAGTTGTTTGGCGGTGAAATAGCGCTGCAACATATGCGTACGCTCAATCCCAAATGGAGCCTGATGGGCATGGTGTCTGTAGGATTGTATACAGACCTGGAGAAAATCACCTACGACGATGTTTTTATCACCGGTGGCGTGATCTTCATCCGCAAAATCAACCGCAAACTAAACCTTGGCGTGGGCGCCGCCCTCACCAACAGTTTCGGTACTCCCATGGTACTGCCCGCCCTGCTGGTGCAGTGGCGTACCGGCGACCGGTTCAGGGTAGACATCAACTTCCCCGAAAAGCTCAGTGTCAGCAGCTCCCTCAGCAAATACGACGACCTGGCACTCGCTTTCCGTTTCAACGGTGGCGCCTATGACGTGGAAAACAGGAAGGACGGCAAACGCCTGATGGGCTACCAGGAAATGAGCCTGGGCCTGGAAAACACCCTGCATCTCAGCAAAAAAATCGACTTCAATCTCGCCGGTGGCACCGTGCTGCTGCGCTCCGTCACCTTCAGGGACAAAAAGATATCTGACATGTTCTCCACCCGTCCGGAACACAGGCTGGCAACGAACCTGTACGTCAGCGCAGGCGTCCGCTGCCGGTTTTGATTTTTCCGGTAATATCAGCAAAAAAAAGAGGCTGCCTCTTTGGAGACAGCCTCTTTGCTAACTATAAAAAGTATCCACTAGAACTTGTAAGAAACAGTACCTACAAACTGTGTAGGCGGAATCGGGTTGATGCTGTAGTTTTCGTGAACGTAGTAGTTGTACGTGTTGGTAACGTTAGACACTTTACCCATTACAGCAAAACGTTTGAAAGAATAACCTGCGCTGAGGTCCAGCGTGGTGTATCCCGGAACGGAAATCAGGCGGCTCGCTGGTATCGGCTTCTGGCCAACTGTGTTATTCCAGCCTGCATAACGCTGGCCAATGTAATAGAAGCCGGCGCCCAGTTTCAGGCCTTTTACAGCTGACTCCTGAAAAGTATAGAAAACACTGGCATTGGCAGTATGGTTAGGATTACCCACGAGACGCTGACCGGCAATTACAGAACCAGTGGACGTAGGCGTATTTTCAACGGTCATGTTATTATAGCTGTAACCACCAATAACGTCCAGTCCGGGCAGCGGATGACCGGCAATATCCACTTCTACGCCCTGGCTGAGGGTTTCGCCGATGAGGGATTTGATGTTCGTATTGTTATTTGCAGTTATGCCATCTGCCAGGAACGGCGCTGTTTGTGCGTAGTTGTTATTACGAATACGGTACGCAGTCACATTCACAGATAACAGACCTTTAAAGAAATCGTTTTTCACACCTACTTCATACTGGTTAATAATAGAAGGCTTTACAGGTTGTCCGTAAATATCCTGGCCGGTATTTGGCGTGAAGGAAGTAGAATAGCTGGCAAACAACGCAGTAGTGGCGATGGGCTTGTAAACGATCCCAAAGCGTGGAGATACCGCATTATCATATTTACCTTTGGCAGCGCCCAATGTCTTGCCGCCATTCTGGAAATTATAGGACACCGGTATTTCACTCTGGAGATAAGAAACACGTACACCTGCCAATACTTTCAGTTTTTCAGAGATGCTCACCAAGTCCTGAATATAAGCTCCTACCCTGTTAATAGGCACATTATTAACCGTCAGCAAAGTATCGCCGGGACGATCTGTACGCAGGGCGTATTTAGTGGGATCCAATACGTTCATTTTGTCGTAAATGTAGCCGGTTCCTACTTTAGTCGCTGCAAGACCATAACCATAGGTACCTGTAACATAACGATCAGCATCTACACCAGCCAGCACTGTATGCTCTACAGACCCGGTTTTAAATTTACCGGTGAGGTCTACCTGCGCAGCATAGTAGTCTTCGCTGGTAGCGTTCCTACCCAGTGGACGGTCCCAGTCGCCGCTTGCATTTGCCTGAATTCTCTCTATCGCATAATAATCACGGGCATATTTTGAATAAGACACCAGGCCATTGATAGACCAGTTCTCGTTGAATTTATGTTTGATGTTGGCAGAAGCAGTAGACTGCTGTGTGTGCGCATATTGCCATGGTGCGCCGTAAAAAGTATTGCGGGGAGCTTTATTGATGATGGTATCGGCAATAGAGCCCAAACCGAAATCCGGTGTAAAGTCATGCTTCAGGTAATCCCCTTGCACCAGTAATTCCGTACGGTCGCTCAGTTTGAACAGCAGTGACGGGTTTATGTAATATCTTTTGGAATGCACCTGGTCGCGGTAGCTGTCGGCTGTTTCGAAGGTACCATTCACGCGGTAAGCGATTTTGGAAGAGATGGGGCCGTACACGTCGAAAGCAGGTTTCAACAGGCCATAGCTGCCGGCCCTCAGGTTTACTTCGCCACCGAAGTTGAATTTCGGTTGTTTGGTCACCATGTTCATCACAGCGCCGGGGGCTACGTTACCATACAGGATGGCAGCGCTGCCTTTAAGGATTTCCACTCTTTCGAGGGAGCTCATTTCGGGCATGGCGCCGGAGTTGACACGCGTACCGTTTTTAAACATGTTGGTGCTGGAGAAACCATAACCACGGGCATTGAAAGTTTCCTGTGTACCGGCACGCTGAGAAGCCATATAAACGCCGTTCACATTCTTCACCACATCACTGAGGCGTTGCGCCTGCTGGTCTTCCAGTACCTCATGACCAATAATGGCCACGCTCTGTGGCAGGTCCATCACCGGTACCGGCAGTTTGCCGATGGACACCGGCTTGCGGTTGATGGTACGGGTACGGGTACCGTCTACCACTACTTCATTCAGCTGGCTGGAAGTATTCTGCAGGTCCAGGTGGATTTCTACAGACTGGTCAGGTGCTACAGTAACTGTTTTTTGGATGGGTTGGCAACCAGTACAGGATATTACGAGCGTATACACGCCCGGTTTAACGTTTTTAACGGTGAAAGTACCGTCTTCATTGGTAAGGGTGCCTCTCTTCGTGTCTTTCAGTCCTATTGTCACAAAAGCAGCCGGTTCGCCGTCCGCAGTATTGATTTTACCTTTGATAACGCCGTTCTGCGCCATAGCGGCAACGCTCATCAAAACAAAACCAATAGTGAAGTATAATTTTTTCAACGCTCAATAAATTTTGCGCAAAGGAACGCCGTGCCCGGTTCATAGCATCGGCGAATCGGGAAAAGCATTTACGCAAAGCGGAAAAATTTATCCTTCAACAAATATTTGAATTGATTATCAATAAACTATACATAAAACAAATATCAGGAACCAGTTCTTGGTTCCTGATATTTTCCGGATTTGATCATTCCTGATTCGGATACTTTTCCGGATTTGATTACTGCTGATTCCAGATCCCTGATGCGGCAGTAGTACGCACATAATCGCCAAAATCACGGGGCGCCCTTTTAAGGGCACGCTGTACTCCATCTGTCAGGCTTTCATTACGGCCATCGAGCACTTCTGAGAAAAGGTGGGAAATCAGCGAGATAAATTCGTTGGGAAGGCCATATTCCTCCAACATATCGGCATATTCATCCACGCTCACCTGCTGGTATTGTATCTGCTGACCGGTAGCTTTGGCCACTTCGGCCACGGCCTCGGCGAAAGTCAGCAGGCGGGGGCCGGTCAATTCGTACAATTCTCCGGCATGACCATCTTCAGTAAGGGCCGCCACCGCAACATCAGCGATATCATCGGCATCAATAAAGGGCTCACGCACCCCACCGGCCGGAAGGGCCACAAAGCCCGCCTGTAACGGCTCCAACAGGTAGCCTTCGCTGAAGTTCTGGCTGAACCAGGCGCAACGGAGGATCGTCCACTCCATACCGGCATTGATCACGATCTCCTCACAGGCCTGGGCCTCATGTTCGCCGCGGCCGGACAGCAACACGATCTTCTTTACGCCCGCTTCGGCCGCCAGCTGCGTGAAACCACGGATAGCATCTGCTGCGCCCGGCGCTGCCAGGTCAGGAAAATAACTCAGGTATACTGCAGCAACACCTTCCAGTGCGGCGCGCCAGGTAGTGCGATCTTCCCAGTCAAACGACGGGGATGCAGCACGCGAGCCAATCCGGAATGGCCGGTCTTTTTCCTGTAACAGTTGCGCGATTCTTTTGCCGGTTTTACCGGTGCCTCCTAATATTAAAATGGGTGCTTTGTTCATGGTTGCTTTGTTTTTATAAGTCAAAACTAGCACACCGGATTACCGGAAAATAGAACAAAACCGACACGGTAACATTTGGAGGTTTTTTGATTGCTATTTAGCGGCTGCGGCCACTGCTCCTGATGTTTTCCAGCATAGCAGACATCTCCTTCACCATTTCAGGATGTGCGGCGGCAACATTATTTTTTTCACCCAGATCAGTTTTCAGATTGTACAGCTGGGGAACAGTGTCCAATCCGGATTCGATGTTCACGGCATCAAACAGTTTAGGCCCGCGCTGTGGCGCGATGTATTTCCAGTCGCCTTTGACAAGCGCCAGTGTGTTGGCTTGTTCCACATAGCTGCTGCGGCCCTGTTGTGATTTCCCCAGCAGGGTGCCCAGGATGTTCCAGCTGTCAGGCGCATCGCTTTCGGACAGCGGCTGGCGGAGCATGGCCGCAAAAGATGCCAGCAGGTCCGCCTGGCTTACCAGGGCGCCGGAAACACCAGGTTTCACGGTGCCAGGCCAATGAACGATGAAAGGCACGCGCGTACCACCTTCGAGGATGCTGTATTTGCCGCCGCGCATAACGCCGGCAGGCTGGTGGCCGTTCTGTTGGGCAACAGCACCGTCCAGATAACCGTCATCCAGCACCGGGCCGTTATCGCTGCTGAAAATGACGATGGTATTTTTCGCGATGCCCAGATAGTCGAGTGTTTTCATGATCTCTCCTACCGACCAGTCCAGCTGCATGATCACATCGCCGCGGTAGCCCAGTTCACTTTTTCCTTTGAAGCGGGTGCCGGGCATACGTGGCACGTGGATATCGCTGAGCGCGAGATACAGGAAGAAAGGCTGACGGCGGTGTTCTTCTATAAAGTGTTGCGCCTGGTCCACAAAATCACCTGCCAGCGATTCGTCTGTCCAGCGGGCGCGCTGGCCGCCGGTCATCCATCCGATACGGCCGATGCCGTTCACGATGGTCTGATTATGTCCCTGACCGGGCGTAGAGTGCATTTTGAGCAGTTCGGGGTTTTCCTTGCCGGTAGGCTCGCTGCCGATCTTATGCTGGTAGTTGACCTGTATGGTGTCCTTCGGGTCGAGGGCCACCACACGGTGGTTCTCCACGTATACGGTAGGCACCCTGTCGGCCGTAGCGGGGAAAAAGAATGCGTAGTCGAAACCTGTTTCCAGCGGACCGGGTTTGATTTCCCCGTTCCAGTCCGGCTCTCCCTGCGTTCCCAGTCCAAGGTGCCACTTACCGATGCAGGCCGTACGATAGCCGGCCCGCTGGAACACTTTGCCCAGCGTGGTGCGGTCTGTTGGTACAATCAGTGCGGCATTGCCGGGGAGGATGTTCGTTCCCTTTTTACGCCATGCATATTCACCGGTGAGAATGGAATAACGGGAAGGTGTACACGTAGCTGCCGTTGCATGGCCATTGGTAAAGCGTATCCCTTCCGATGCCAGTTGATCGACATGCGGCGTTTTCACCCGGGTGGCGCCGTTGCAGCTGATATCCCCGTATCCCAGGTCATCTGCATAGATGATGATCACATTGGGCTGTTGTCCTTTCTGCTGACCTTTTACCGCCGCATGGGCCATACCCGTGAGGACGACGGTAAACAGTAATTTTTTCAGGTAATGCATGTTATCTCAGATTAGGATTGATGTCTTGTTCACTTTGTAGCTTCATTCATTGTTCCCCGTAAAACTAAGAAGTTGAAGGCAAAGAACAACAGGAAGCAGGCAGAAGTCATCATTTTTTTCCCCCTGGGTAAAAAACAACAGTCCGGGAGCCGCCTAAGCGGACCCGGACCGGCAAAAACTGCTTTCCCTACGGAATATATTCAGGTGCAGTAGTATGCTTTATGAAAATATACCCATCAAACAAATCGGAACAATTCACTTCATCACTGTATGAAATAGATTTCGGCGGGCCATAGCCAATAAGACGCAACGGTCTGGGGGTGGAGTCTGTAGCGGCTTTATGCATATCCATATAAAATGCCGGGATATTGTATTGAAGGAAAAATTCGTCCCAGCTTGGTTTTGTTACTGCCGGCAGCTCATAGGCATGCATGACATTCAACCGGGTATCAAAGCGGTCTTCCAGTCCCCCGTAGCTGCCCTCCGCAGTTCCCATGCCCAATGAATAATACGCGGGCACCATCTTTTTGATCAAGCCTCCGCAGCCACCTACGGTGTTATCGCTAAATGGCGATTTTAGTGCCAGATGGACCGCGTGTGCCCATAGCACCGTTTTACCGTTCTGCGCTATATTGACGGCCATATTGGCCATGCCGCTGTCTCTTTTTTCTTCTCCTCCCAACCAACACCGGCCATTAAAAAGTGCACGCTTACATGTTTCCGTAACCGGCAGCCTGTCAGCTTTGACCATGCTGTCTATCTGGTGCAGGTTTGTATGGATACTGTTCCTGATCAGCGCGAATGTTTTCCGGCTAATTCCTTTCATCTGGTTATTCCACGCGGAATCAAATGCCTGGGCAGCAAAGCATAGCTGTTGCGCCAGTTGTATCATGGACGCATTATTCAGTTGCCGGGCCTCTTCATGGATAATGCCGGCCGTACTGCCGATATAGTTAAAGTCCATACCGGCGATCATCACCTTGTCCGCATGATGTTTATTAAAATTTCTTACCCATTCAAATAAGCCTTCCAGCTCGCGGGTTTGCCAAAGGGCGATCAAATATTTCTTCATTCCCTCGTCTATCGGCTTGTCTGAATTAATCCATTGATCAAAGTAATAACAATCGCCGAAGGCATTCTCAAAACAGATAATGCGAAACCCTTTTTTTTCCACCAGTTGTTTAATAATATTGATCCTCAGTTCATTAAATTCCTTTGTACCATGCGTGCCTTCTCCGAGCCCCACAATTTTTTGATCCCCTATACTGTTAATCAGGGGTTGAAGCTGGCTGGCAGCAATAACGCTGCCCTTTATTTTCAGCGGAATGAGCGCTCTTTTAGCATCGGGCTGTGCAAGCAGCCGCACAGATAAAACCAGGGAGATAAGTAAGATAACGACGCGGTTCATGTTTTTGGATTTTGTATGACACAAAACTACCTGCCGTTGTTTCCCTTGCCAATTCTATTCTTTCTCCCGGCTGCTTTTTAAGACAAAAAAGGAAGGCAGCTGTTTTATCGCAAAATGGGACCGTTTCATCGCAAAAAAAACTACGTACTGATATTTAGAATAGATTTACAGTATGCAAACACATTCAGGATTGAAGACTGGCGGACTTCCACTGATATATGAAATCACGATATGGGTGCTGTATGTCGGCACCTATAAATATGCCTATTATGTCGACAGGGTGGAAATTGCGCATAATGTCAGTATGTTTCCGTATCCCCAGGTAGCGATTTACGCGCTCGCCATGTCCTTGTACTGGCTGTTGTACTACCGGGCAGCGGTGCCGTGGATACTGCGGCATAAAAAGCACTGGCTGCTGCTCATTGCTATTCTGCTTTTTGTATTGGTGCTTTCCATTCCCAACAACTACTTTGTCACCTGGATTTTCATGCAACTGAACGGCCAGGAGGAACTGCACCGGTTTTATGCGTCAGAATTTGCGGTATATGCCCGGCGTATGGCGTATGGCAGAGGATGGTCCATGAATATCCTGGCCCCGGACCTCATCGCCTTTAGCTCCGTGGCCTTCTTACGGTACGCCATTGAAAGCGAGCAAAGAAACTGGCAGATGGAACGTCAGAACTATCAATTAAAAATAGATGCTTTGAGAGCCAAAATAAATCCTCATTTCCTGTTTAACACCCTGAACAGTGTATATGGGATGACGTTATTAGGGAAAAAAGACGCCCCGGATTTTATTCTGCGGATGTCTGACGCCATGCGTTATATCCTGTATGAAAGCAGTGCAGAACGAGTGTTGCTTGAAAAAGAGGTGGCCTTTATTGAAAGTTACTTTGCCATAGAAAACCAACGCCTGGGAAATGTCCGGATACGTTTTGCATCCCAGGGCATAGACAGTAGCACCATGATAGCGCCACTGATACTGCTGCCTTTCATTGAAAACGCCATCAAACACGGAGCGCAGCATTTCCGGGAAAACGCGCAGATAGACAGTAAGATCACCTTACAGGAAAACCGGTTGTATTTCGAAATCGCCAACGATGTGCATGATAATCCTGACATACTGAAAGGCCCCAAGGGCGTGGGAATGGAAAATGTCAGAGCCAGGCTGGAACTGTGTTATCCCGGCAAATACATTTTAAAGATCGACGAAGGGAACAAGCAGTACAAAGTTTATTTATCAATTGATTTGAATCTTTCATGATACACTGTATTATAGTAGATGACGAGCCTATCGCTCATGAAATTCTGGAAGAATATATACTGCGTTGCGGACGCATTACCATCGTGGGCCATGCCCGCAATGCCGTGGAGGCGCTTGCATTGCTGGAGAAATACGCCATAGACCTGATCTTTTTAGACATACAAATGCCGCTGATCAGTGGCCTTACCTTTTTAAAAAACCTGGAACGTCCTCCCGCAGTGATTTTCACCACGGCTTACCAGGAATATGCGATCGATGGTTTTGAACTGAACGCAGTAGATTATCTCTTAAAACCTTTCTCCTATGACCGGTTTTTGAAGGCCATTGATAAAATAAAGACGGAGAAAACGGTTACGCCGGAGCGCAGTTATTTTTTTTCCAATAATAACCGTTCCACTGAAAAGATATACCATGATGATATCCTGTACATCGAAGCTGTGGGAGACTATATGAAGATCCATCTCTCAGACAGGTATTTGCTGCAACGGTCAACATTAAAGGCGCTGGAAGAGGAATTGCCTGCTGATGAATTTATCAGGGTGCATAAATCCTACATTGTTCCGGTAAAGAAGATCATCGCGATTAAAAAAGATACCCTTTATCTTTCCAAGAGCCTGACGATCCCTGTCAGCCAGTCATACAAAGAACAACTAATCCAAAAATTCAGGGTATAACATCTCCTTCCTCCATAAAAAATAACAGCCGGACGTATTGTCCGGCTGTCTAATGTTATGCTTAACTGCTGTTTACTGACGGGGCATCCCGGCCACCCACTGACGTATCAACGCTACGCCCTCTTTGTGGATCACAGTACGCGCCAGTTCCGGCATGGCCGTACCCGGCTCTGTGCTGTTCATCCGGTGTACCAGTATAGAATGCACCGGGTCGCCGGGGATCACGTCGTAGTCCAGTCCTCCGGCGCCGCCGCCGGCAGATACCGGCTGTTTCATGATACCGAGCTGGTCATGGCCGGTTTGCTCGTATTCGAGGAACAGTCCGGTATTAAACGCGTCGCCGCCTTTTGTGTGGCAGTGGGCGCAGTTCACATCGAGGTAGGCCCTGGCGCGCTGGTCAACGGAGTAGTGCGTACTGTCTTTCCAATCTGGCAGCTGCGGCACGTCTTTCAATGCCGGCATCCCCTGCAACATACCGGCAGCGGCCCATTGCTGCAGCTGGTTGGACGCCTGTCCTGCCAGCGTGAAATTGAGATTGCGCGCTTTCGGTCCGATGGGCGTCAGTACGCTGTTGTTGATATGGCAACGTTTACAGTCATTGGTATTGGGCATCTGGTAGGTAGTGGAAATTTTTTCTCCGTTATCGTCCAGCAGGGTGATCGGAATTTTTTTGCCCAGTATCCACTTCACCGCGTCTGTCTGTTGATCGTTCCAGAGATAGTTCATTACTTTCCAGCCCTTGCCAGCCGGATCTTTGAACAGCAGCCGTGTTTCTATCATCACCTTCTTATGTTCCGGACTGGTATACGCGAAGTTTTTGATGATAAAAGTGGAGTCCGGAAAATCCAGTGCGCCATGGGTGGTATATTTCGCCGCTTTGCCTTCCGGCAGCACCACGAAACGGTCTTTTACCGCATAGTCGGTAAACAGTGGCGTTGACAGCTCATAACGCACCACGCCTTTACGGGGAACCAGCGCTTTCAGCTCGCCCGTAAAAAATCCATAATCAGACAGTTTTTCTTTAAACGCAAAACCGGTGTTTCCCTGGCCCGCAGGTTTCTGCTGGCAGCTGTTGAGCCATGCCAGCAGGGAAACAAACATCAATAACAGCAAACAAGGCTTCCTCATCTCGCTAAAAAATTAAATCTACAGTCACCCGATAATCAAATGATCAAATGACCCACTATCAAAATAACATTACTTACATAAGAACGGTGTCACATCAGTATCCGGGCGCCATTCTTTGGTACCCATCTGCAGGGCATGCACATTTACAAACAGGTTTGGCTGTTGCTGGCGGATACAGATGGAATCGGGATTGGCGGCGTTACCTTTTGTCAGCACGTTGCTGGTGATACCGTCGTAGGTAATGAAAGGCAGGCGGGCATTTTTACGGGCAGGGTCTTGTGCGTTCAACTGTTGTTCAAGTCCAACCAGTATTTTACCGGTATGGTGCTCATAGACAGCTGGTGGAAAGCTGTCGCCCACCTGCATTTCATTGTCGTGGATGCGAATGTTCTTAGGTATAGGGTCATAGTGGTCGTTCATTTTAGCGCCCGCATTGGAATCAATAAAAAATCCGGACACCACGGAAATAGCGCTGGAATTATTGTTGATAATGCGGTTATTGTACAGCTCAATATCGGAGGCTGACAGTATCACCACTCCACTGCCGGGAGCGGCGTTTCCCACGCCCCAGGTAGATCCGAAACTGCCTGCTTTGGCGAAATTACGTTCGTTGTTGTCGTGGAAATGGTTGTTATAGGCTTTCACATGGCCGCCGCGCTGAGACAGGTCCGGCAGGTCAAAAATGAGGAAGCCGGCGGTGTTTCCATAGAAGTCGTTGTCATACACCTGTGCGTTGGACGTATTTTCTATTTCACAACCGGCCACATTTTTATAAGCCTTGCATTTGCGCACGATGGCGCTGTCAGTCTGTCCTACGTAGATGCCGGCATCGGAAGCGCCTTGTGCGTAACAGTTTTCTATCAGCACATTTTTGCACATCACGGGATAGATGGCGTAACCGCCGCTGGTGGAGTCAGACACTGACCAGATGGCGTGCAGGTAGGTGATGACCACCTCCCGGCTTTTATTTATTTTGATGAGGTCTCCTTTAGAGTCTTTCAGTGTCATGCCGTGGATAGAGAAGCCGTTCACGTCAGTCACGCGGATGCCTTCACCGCCCTGGCTCTGGGAGGAGAAGTCCAGCACCGTTTTATCGGGGCCGGCGCCTTCTATGCGGATATGTTTCACCTGTGCGATGCTCAGGTTATCGAACTTATAGGTCCCTTCTTTCAGATAGATGCTGCTGCTGTCTTTGAGGGTCAGGAAAGCTTCGGCTATTTTCGTTTCGTCACCGGGGCCGAAAGAGAGTTTTGTTTTGTAGCCGTCCTTGTCTTCCTGCGACGAGTGGCATGCCATCAGCAGGCCTGCCAGGGCGAGGGCCAGGATAGGATATCTGTTGTATCGTTTCATATGATTTCCATTTTTATAAATGATTAAAATACGTTGTATGCAAAGCTGGCATAGTACATAGCGCCGATGGCCGGGCTACCGAAACCGTTGCGGTAATACACATTGGTGATGTTGGTACCGCCCAGCTTAATCCTGCAATGCGCCTGCAACAGCCGGTAGCTGATCTGCGCATCTATCACGGAAGAGGCTGGCACGTTACCGGCAGCGAACCCTATCTGATAAAAATAACCCGGACGGTAACGGAAAGTTGTACTGAAAGCAAAACGTTCCTTGTTACCAAAGCCGGTGTTGCCAAAATCAATATTGAACTTATAATTAGGCGTATTAAAATTGTTGACCTGGCTGTTGTTCCTGTTTTTGAGGAAGTCGGACGAGAAATTGACTTTCCCCATAAAGTTGTGTGTCATGTCCACGGCTACGCTGGCGGCATAACCGTAGGTGTTCACCTTCTCGGCGCCGTTGTAGGCAATGTTATAGGACATGTAAGTGCTGTGGTCCTTGAAGGCGGCCGGATCATCGGTACCGGGCGTATTAGCTACGTTCACATAACCGATAAAATTTTTCCAGGTGGCGTAGTAGCCCAGCACATCTATCAGTATACATTTAGCGATCAGGGAGGAATAACCTAACTCGAACGCATCTACGGACTGTGGCTTGATATCGCTGAGGGCGAACTTTTGTAGGTCAGCCGGATTGTTACTTTGCTGGTATTTGGTGACGCTTTCCAGGGTATAGGCCGGATAGCGGTCGAACTGGTATACGCCGTTGAGCAGCCGGGAAGAGCCACCGGAGGCGAAGCTGTTGTAATCTACCGGCGTGCTTTGCAGCGCCTGGATGTTGGACGGGAAGCTGTAGGCGTTCTGGTAGGAGAAACGGATAAAGCTTTCGCGGTTGACCTCTCCTACTGCCGATGCCCTGGTGGTGATACGCGGCTTTTCAAAGAGGGTGTTTTTATCGTACCGGAAAGCGGCGCTCAGGCTCAGTTTATCTTTCAGCACTTTTTTGGTGGCGTGGACGTAGGCGCTGTATTCCGCCACATCGATAGGACCGTCGTTATCGGGGAACAGGGTGCCTTTGGAGTCGAGGCGGTACAGGCGGTAGTTGAGGCCGGCAATAAGTTCCGCGAATTTCACGAGGTGGGTGAAATTATACTGTGCTTCTACGTTATACAGTTTGCTTTTATCGAGGAACAGCGTGCCTCCTTTGGAAGTGGGCAGGGACGCAATGCTGTCTTTCAGGTGTTGGAACAGGGGGCTGGACGCGTCCGGGCGGCCCTGGTCTGCAAAAGCCCGGGCGATGTTGCTTGCATCGAGGTAACTTTTACCACCGGCCATGGCTTCCAGCAGCGCGCCGGTGTATTGCGGGTACCAGCCGTCGTTGGTGGCCGGGTTGAAGCTGGGTTTCCAGGCTTCATTGATCAGTTGTGCGGTAGGACTGGCGATGATGGTGTTACCGGAGTTTTCGCGGGTGGTATAGCCTCTGAGGAACCAGTGTTCCGCTTTCAGTTCCGCACGGTACTGGCCCAGTTCGAAGTTGGTGAGGGCATAACGGGTATCGTTGCTGTACACTGCATTGCCTTTACCGAAGGTGCCGGAGATGATCGCTTCCAGCCGGGGCCGGATTTTGTACCGTAGTTCCACGTTGGCCTTTAATAATTTGGCGTCGTTGCTCAGGTAGCCGTATTCCGGGTAACCGGTACGGGCCACATAGTTGCTGCCGTTTTGCAGCAGCGGGTTGATGACAGGCCCCAGTTCCGGCGTCTGTTGCAATGCCGCCTGCAGGAACGGGTTGATGTCCACCATGGTTTTACTACCATACATATTCACCCCGTTGTATTTGGGGTCGGTGAGCGGGCCGCCGGGGCCGTTGGTATTGGTCGTATCAGTGGCCATCCATTCTTTGGCCTGGATATACTGCACGTTGATCTTAAACGCGAATTTGTCGCTCACTTTTTTGGCCCAGCGGACGGTCCAGTCATAATAAGGCGATGGCCCAAACGGATCATTAGACTTGCCTTTGCTGACATGGTTCACGCCCTGGGTGATCTGGGCGCTGAGGCCCTGGTATTTGAACGGGTCTTTGCCGGTCATGACGAGGGTGCCGTTGAGGCCGCGGGAGCCATAGAGGGCAGAAGAGGCGCCGGAGAGCACTTCAAGGTTGTCCACGTCCAGTTCTGTGAGGCCGATAGCCGTGCCGAGGGGGAAGTTGAGGCCGGGGGCCTGGTTGTCCATCCCGTCAACGATCTGGGTGAAATTGGTGTTGCCGCTGGTATTAAAACCACGAGTAGTGATAGTAGTGAAGGTAAGGCTGGAAGTGGTGACGTCTACCCCTTTGAGGCCCTGTATCATATTAAAATAACTGGGCTGTGGGGAGTTGATGATTTCTTTGGTGCTGATCCGTTCGATAGTGACGGGGGATTCAATCTTCTTTTGTGTAAAGCGGCTGGCGGAGACCACCACTTCCCGGCCGAGCACGGACACAGGGGTGAGCTCTATTTTCAGTGGGCCGGCACTACTGACGATCACCTCTTTGGTTTCAAATCCAAGGGAGGAAAAAACCAGGGTAACGGGATACTGTTTTTTTACAGAAAAGCGGAAGTTGCCCTGATCATTGGTATAGTCGCCGTTAGGCGCTTCTTTCATGGTCACTGATACGGCGGGGACCACCTCTTTGGTGTCCGCATTGCGCACGTTGCCCGAGACCGTGATCTGGGCCTGCGACAGATGGATAAAACCCATCAGACAAATAATGGTTGATAATAAGACTTTGAACATCAGGGTGGAATTTAGACAGGTTGACAAAGGCGATATTACCAAAAACACCCGTGGCAACGTGCCCACGGCGGCGGGTTTGGGGTGAAATCAGGCACATATGGGGCGAAAATTGGATTTACGAATTTTGGTATTTTGAGATTTTAGTACTGAGCGACTACTGAGGGACGGGCTGTTGGTTACATTGCCATTTCGGTATTTGGTGACTACTGAGGGACGGGCTGTTGGTTACTTTGCCATTTCGGTATTTAGCGACTACTGAGGGACGGGCTGTTGGTTATTTTGCCATTTCGGTCTGTTGATATTGGATAATGGTAGCAGGACGGGTATCGGGTATCATGTCGGTCATCAGCCGAAGGCTGACTGAAACACCGGCAGGTAAGTACCGGACACGGGAACGGGGGTATCTTCCATGCCTTCGATATGTAACAAACACCCTTTTGAATTTTTCTTAAAAAGTACCACTTTAGAGAGATTGACCAGATAGGACCGGTGGGCGCGGGCGAAGCCGTTGGCCGTCAGTTGTAATTCCATTTTTTTGAGGGGCACTCTCACCAGTTCTTTGCTGACAGCAGCACCGTTGCGATAGAACACCTGCACATAATTATCTTCTGCTTTGATCATCAGCAGTTTGGCAGGATGTACTGACAAGACGGTCTTTCCCTGTTCATCTTTGATTTGCAGGCAGCTGTCCGGCACGGGCGCCGGCAGTGGCGCCGGAATGTCCGCTACCGGGGCAGGTAGCACGGGTATTTGTGACACCCTGTTTTCCAGTGATTTCAACTGCTTATATTTCTCCCGGGAGAAAAACCAGAGCAGGGAGATCATATAAGGCAGGGGCATGATGAGCGCAGTATATCGAAGGGTGTTGATAAATTCGCTCCAGGTGAAGAAAAAAGTGTCGGTCAGCAGTACGTCCACCATGGTCACGATAGATGCCACCAGTACGATTTCGCCCAGCAGCCAAAACAGGTAGGTGGCGTTGGTGAGCCTGCGGCGGATTTTCCAGCCTGCCAGCAGAAATTGTGAAACCGTAAGCCCCAGTATGCCGCAACCGGTAAATATGCCGAAGAACACCACCAGGTGCAGATGTTGCCCTTCATACCACATATTGATATTAAAGGGCAGGAAAATATACATGAAGCAAAAACTGAAAACACTGCAGAAAACGATCAGTTCAATCCTGTTCCGAACAGGGTCCAGTAGGCTGAAGCGGGGCTGATCTGCGACCAGCGGGAGTGTTGGCAAGCTTTTCATACCATGGAGTATTTCGATATTTAATTTACGTTTTTTCACGCAAAACGACAAAGCAGCCGTGAAAGTAATACATTCGTTATATGCAGGAAACATTTACCCTCCCCGACTGGTACCGTAACCTTTGTTACGCGGGCGCCGTATTTATGGTATGTATGGGCGTTTTCATTGGTTACATCGAGTTCTCCCAGCACAAAAGAGACAGTCTCATTTTTATGAGCCTTGCATTCTTTTTCCTGGCGTGGTCCATGTATGCCTATCCCAGGTTAAAACTGACGCTCAGCCCGCAGGAAGTGTCATATACAGGCGGGTTCCGGCCACACCATTTTCAATGGACCGATATTACCGACGTAGATCTGAAGCGTGTAGGGCGATACCGGGAAGTGCAGCTGATTATCCGTTACGGAGACCGTAAATTGCGGCTGGACCGTGAGTTTTTCAGGAAAGAGCCATTCCTTGAAATCCTTGACAGGGTAGAGCGTTATGCGCCGCCTGGTGTTTTTACGGCAGGCTATCATCGGATAAAAACAGAGATACTGCTTTAAAAAACGGGCACCTCTCCTGCTTTCAGCTCTTTTCCTTTTTGCTGCACCGCTTTTTTAAATACCTCTTCCGGCAGCGATTGAAAGCCTTTCGGCGCTTTGTGTGCCGGTCCTTCGTATATGCCTACAAAACGTTTGTTGTAAGTACGCCGGCTCACGGGGTCGGTCATACGAAAATATTGCGGGTACCATCCTTTCACCGCGCGTGTATCCTTCACCGGTTGTTGACGGCGGGCCAGCACCTGCTCCAGCGTTATCTTTTCAACGGCAGCAGGTGAAAAGAAGTAGATGCGTTTTCCCTTGAGGGCGTTGCCTGATTTAAACACGCCGGCATGATGCCATTCCGAAGCAAAAGGCGTCAGTTCCGCAGCCGATATTTTCTCTTTAAACTTCTTCGTCAGCAAGCGCGCCACGTCACCCGCCTTCAGCAGACCTTTTTCTTCCGCGTCCTGGTAGTTCTCGGATTTCCCCTGCCGCAGGTATTGGCTCATTTTCATACCGCCAAGGTACGATTTATTTCATCGGGTAAGCAGCCCTGTAGTGGCCTTTGCGCACCCTCCCACCGGATCATGGATACTATGATCAAAATTATCTTATCAAGGAGCTCAAACAGTTCACCGGCGCGGCTCCGGGGCATTTCAGAGAAATCGGGGGATAGTCAGTTTATCGTGATATATTTTTTTTCAGGACTTCTGTACAGCATTGGCATAAATTACCGCAAAGTCATGTGACCATGCAAGTACTGAAGCTGTTAACTTACACCGCCAGGCATTATAAGCTGTTGCCGGAGCGGACTTATACCACTTACGACGAGGCACTTAAAGCCTGTCATTCCGCCGCCTACCATGATAATGATATTATTGACACCGTCGCCAACAAAGGAGCAGGCCTGGAAACAGAGATGACCACCACCACAGTACCCGATGTGAACCCTGGTATTATGGCACTGCTGTCGGCCGTCTACCAGGTGCTGTTGGTTTCTCCCGGTAAGCAGGTCAGCATCATAGATTACGGCGGCGGAGAAGGTAAATACTACTACCATCTCAGAAAAACGCTCCCTTCGTTTGTGCGTTTACTATGGACCATTGTAGAAACACCGGGTATGACAGCCGCCATGAAACCCTTTCAGACAGCCGAGCTTCGTTTTGTCAGCTCCCTGGAAGACGTGCCACCCGCCGATATTGTGTTTACTTCCGGAGCGTATCAGTATACAGCATCCCCCGGTCAGACACTCCTGGCCCTAAAGGCACGAGACGCCGATTTTATGATCTTCAACCGGCAAAGCCTCTCCCTGGAGCCCTTTGATATTATCTCTATCCAGACCTCCAAATTAAGTCACCATGGCCATGGGAAAGTAGGTTCCGGTTTCCGGGAGAAGCTGGTCAGCTATCCCCATACCAGCATCCGCCAGGAACAATTCGAAGCATTGCTGACCGATAAATACGACGTCCTGTATACCTACCAGGAGGCCTCCGGAATGAAGCAGGTGAACAGGTATAAAGTCGCCGGCACCAACTATTTTATGGTAAAAAAGGGAGATGGTATTTTACCGGCCATTGCCGAAAGACAACAGGCCGTCGTGCGCCAGCAACCCCTGTAAACGGCCATCTGCCTGTTTGAGTCAAAAAAAGTTGGATTTTAGGAAAAATCGTGTTTACTTTGTGGCCCCGAGCAAAAACGGGATGTAGCGCAGCCCGGTAGCGCGCTTCGTTCGGGACGAAGAGGCCGCTGGTTCGAATCCAGTCATCCCGACAATAGCTCGCTGAAATCCAGCGAGCTATTTTTTTATAGTAATTCCGTCTGAGGATTCTTTTTCTAGTTTTACCAAGTAAAAAACTGAGTCACATTACTGGGTTTTAACTGAGTAAGTTTAACCATTTTTCCCTTCTTCAACTCTGTCTGAGTGAAAGTAACTAATCACTCCTTTTATTTTACATCCTCTACTGTCATGGTTTCCAGGGAAAGATAAGGTTCAATATTTTAAGTACAAGCCACTCCAAACCAGTTGCATCTCTCATGATGAAAAATCTAAATAAATTTAGTATTATTGTAAACACCTATATTTACCAAAATTTGACAAGTCAAAACACAGTTCATGGACACTCAATTTGGGTTGCGGGTAAGAGAGCTACGGGAAACACGGGGACTTCTACAGCGACAGGTAGCTGCATTACTCGATATAGACACACCACTATACAGCAAAATAGAACGTGGCGAACGAATCGCAAAAAAAGAAGTAGCCATTCATCTCGCTCTAATCCTGAAAGCTAATGAAGCCGAACTATTAACACTTTGGCTGGCAGACCAGGTAATGGACGTATTAAAAGATGAAAAGCTGGCTAGTGAAGCTTTAAAAACAGTATCAAAAAAAATAAAAAAGAACAAGTGAATCATACACAGCATAACCAGATCGTAAACTTTATATGGAGCATTGCCGATGACGTACTCCGCGATGTATATACCCGCGGCAAATACCGCGATATCATTTTGCCCTTTACCGTACTGCGCAGATTGGATGCCTTGTTGGAAACAACCAAGGACAAAGTGATTTCCATGCATGAGCAATTGAATAAACTGAAGATCGATAACCAATCACCCCAATTGTGTAAGGTATCAGGCTATGTGTTCTACAATACATCTCCATATACCTTCAAAAAATTGCTCAATGATCCAGCTAACATCCGTCGAAATCTTGAAAACTATTTGGATGGTTTTAGTTCCGATGTACAGGACATAATCAGCAAGTTTAAACTACGCAACCAGTTAGACACATTGGAAGAAGGAAATATAACCTTCCCTTTAATCGAAAAATTCTGCTCTGCACAAATCAATTTAAGCCCTGTTCCTGTAAAGGACAAAGAGGGCAACATTATTCATGCAGGATTGAGCAACCTCGGTATGGGCTACGTGTTTGAAGAACTGATCCGCAAGTTTAATGAAGAAAACAATGAAGAAGCGGGAGAACACTTTACGCCTCGTGAGATCATTAAGCTGATGACGCATCTTATCTTTGATCCGATAAAAGATAAAATTAAAGAAGGCACTTACCTTATCTATGACCCTGCTTGTGGTAGTGGTGGTATGCTCACGGAAGCAGAACATTTTGCTCTGGAAATAAATCCCAAAGCCACCTTTCACTTGTATGGCCAGGAAGTGAACCCCGAAACATTTGCCATTTGCAAAGCGGATATGCTTATTAAGGAAGAAGACCCTGAGAAAATTGCCTTCGGATCCACCTTATCCAATGATGGATTTCCCAAGCTGAAGTTCGATTTTATGCTATCCAATCCTCCTTACGGCAAAACATGGAAGATAGACCAGGAAAGCATCATAGATCTTAAGACCAAAGAAATACTCGATCAGCGTTTTGCCGTGGGCGTGCCCAGAGTAAGCGACGGGCAACTGCTCTTCCTTATGAACATGGTATCAAAGATGAAAACAGATAGCGAGATCGGCAGCCGCATAGCTTCCGTTCACAACGGCTCATCCTTGTTTACAGGAGATGCAGGCAGTGGCGAAAGTGAAATGAGAAAATACATCATCGAAAACGACCTGCTCGAGGCTATTATTCAGTTGCCGAACGACATGTTTTACAACACTGGCATCGCTACTTATATATGGGTGCTGAGTAATAAAAAAATAAAAAATCGCAAAGGCAAAGTGCAGTTGATAGACGCATCAGGCATCTTTCGTAAAATGCGAAAAGGACTGGGCAGCAAATCCAACGAATTAAGCGAAGCGCACATCCAGGAAATTACCAGTGTATTTACAGATTGTAAAGAAACACCTATCAGCCGTATATTTGATAATGATGACTTTGCCTATTGGAACATCACCGTTGACCGTCCGTTGCGTCTTTCCTGGCAGTTGACAGAGGAACGACTGGCTGGACTTGACAATAAAGAACTATTTATGCCCGTAATGGCGGCACTCCAAAAAAAGTTTGGAAAAAAAATTCAGCAGGACTATAATGAACTATCACCAGCGCTGGATGAAGCATTAAAAAAACTGGCAATAAAATGGAAACCCAAAGAGCGGAAAACCTTCCTGGATGCTATTTCCCAAAAAGATGAAACCGCCATGCCTGTCATAAAGAAACAGGAACGCGGCACTACTGTATATGAAGCAGACACCGAATTGAGAGATTACGAAAATATACCTGTAAAACAAAACATACAGGCCTATTTTGAAAAAGAAGTATTGCCATTTGTACCCGATGCCTGGATAGACCATGACAAAACGGTGAAGGGTTACGAAATATCCTTCACCAAAATATTTTATCAATACCAACCCTTGCGCAGCGTGGCAGAGATAACCGAAGAGATTATGCAATTGGAAAAAGAGACAGAAGGTTTGCTCAACGAAATAATTTCATAGTATGCGAATAGATAAACTCAACATAAAAAATTTTAAAGGATTTGAAGATGAATCATTCTCCCTCAATCCTCAGTTCACGGTTTTTATTGGAGACAATGCTAAGGGAAAAACTGCGATGCTTCAGGCAATGTCGGTAGCAATGGGTAGCTTTTTTCTAGGTATCGATGGCATCGATTCCCGTGCTATACAGAAAAATGAAGTAAGAGTGAAAACGATCGACGGACAGCCAAGACCACAAAAACCCGTTGTAATTGAAGCAGAATGGCGACCAGAACAAGAGGAAATGGTCTTATGGAAAGATTATGCTATTAAACCTGAGATGAAATGGAAACGGGAGAACATAAAAAACAATACTACCAGTAAAGATGCCAAAAACATCAGGACATTTGCAGAGTCCTTGCTTAAAGCCAGTCGCGATGGATCCAGAGTTGTTTTTCCTCTTTTCGCTTTTTATGGCACGGGTAGGTTGTGGGCAATACACGAAAAACTAAATTATCAAAAGCAGGAAGAGGGTGTTAAAATGGCTTATGCTTATGCACTTTCTGCCAAAGCCTCACCAAAAGAATTTCTGCAATGGTTTAAGACACAGGAAGATTCTGTTAAAAAATTTGAACAGCCACTTGACATGGCACATCTTACGGCATTTAAAAGAACGATTACACAGCTAATACCCGATGACCGTTGGCAGGATGTAGCCTTTGATAATAAGGAGAATGAACTCACAGGCATTTTTACTACGGATGCAGGCACAAAAGAGAAACTCAAATTTAGCCAGCTGAGTGATGGCTTTAGAAACATAATAGCCATTGCCGGCGATTTAGCCTATCGGTGCATTCAACTTAATCCGCATTTAAAAGAAGAGGCAGTTGAAAAAACGCCGGGCATTGTACTTATAGATGAACTTGACATGCACCTGCATCCCAACTGGCAACGCCGGATTGTAGATGATTTTAAAAGAGCATTTCCCAAAATCCAGTTTGTAGCAACTACACATTCGCCGTTTATTGTACAGTCGTTGAAAGCTGATGAATTGAGAATTTTAGATGAAGGTAGAATGATTGCAGATGATCCTCTCAAAAATAGCATTGAAGAGATCGCGCAGCAGGAAATGGGGGTTGAAGAAGTGAAGAGAAGCAAAGAATTTATAGAAATGAAAAGTAGAGCAAAAGAGTATTTTGACCTGATTAAGCAAGGAGCTCCGAATGAAATATTGCATGACGCAAAACAGAAATTAGACGAACTGAGGATTAAGTACAATAATGATCCGGCGTATGTAGCTTTATTAGAGTCCGAAATGCCTAAAAAAGATTAGACCAATGAGACCTGTAGTGAAGACAAATAAACAAAAGGCAGACGGCACTCCAATGGAATATACCCCTTGGGGAAAAGCAAAAAAAGTGTTGATATCCGAAATAGGTAGTTTTTGTTCATTTTGCGAAAAATACAATAGTCGTTCGGCCTTACATGTGGAACATATTTATGGCAAAAAGTGTATTAATGCAGCGGGGGTATTGATCTACGATACTTTAAAACATCGTTGGGACAATTTTCTATTGGCATGTGTAAATTGTAATAGTGTAAAGGGCAACAAGGATATTGCCCTGACAAATCCGTATATGCCACATATAAATAACCTGATTCACTATATTACTATAAATACAGGGGGACTTATTCAGATTAAAGCGGGGTTAAGTGCGACAGACACGAATGGAATAAGAGGATTTATTAATCTTACAGGAATAGACAGAGTTCCCGGACATTCAGATTATTCAGACAAAGATGATAGATGGGATACAAGATTGAAGGTATATGACATTGTAAAGAGACAATATCAAAAATACACAGCGGCTAATCCTACAACTGACCTGGAGAATATTATCCAATTAGCAAGAACAAATGGTTTCTTTTCTATATGGTATTATCAATTCATAACGTACAGCGAGGTAATAAATGTACTTATTAATGGTATCATGATTAATGGCACTTTGATCAGACCTTTTCCCGGCATACATCTAGCGTCTTTTGACCCTACAAATAACTTCATCACCCTTCCTCGGCCATAATACTTATGCAAGAGACATATTCAACATACAACCCAACATCTATTCCCTGGCTTCCGGAAATGCCGGAGCATTGGGAAGTGAGGAAAGTAAAACATCTTTTCAAAGAACGTTCTGAAAAAGGATTTCCCGATGAGCCTTTATTGGCTGCTACACAAACCAAAGGAGTAGTTAGGAAAGAGGATTATGAGACCAGAACAGTTACAGCTCAGAAAGATTTTCATTTGCTCAAGCTGGTAAGAAAAGAAGACTTTGTTATCAGTTTGCGTTCATTTCAAGGTGGAATAGAATATGCCTGGCATCAGGGAATTATCAGCCCGGCCTACAGTATTTTTTACGAAAGGAAAGATGCTGATACTTATAAAGGCTACTTCAAGCATCTATTCAAATCATATCCCTTTATTAATTCGCTTACTTTGTTTGTAACGGGTATTCGTGAAGGGCAAAATATAGATTACACAGCATTCAGGGACGCTACATTACCTCTCCCCCCTTACGAAGAACAAACAGCCATTGCTCATTACCTTGATGCAAAAACAGAGCAGATCAATCGTTTTATTGAGAAAAAAGAGCGATTGATAGCATTGCTGAAAGAGCAGAAGAAAGCTTTTATTAATGAGATATTGAATGAAGGTGAAGATATTTATCCTACTATTCGCGTCAAGTTTGTCGGGAAAGTCAATCCTACTAAGTCGTCATCAACTCTGAAAATTGACGACAGCGATAACGTAGTATTCTTGCCAATGGAAAAAGTCTCAGAAAATGGGAAAATAGATTGTAGTATTCTGAAACCCACACTTGAGTTAAAAAATGGATTTACCTTTTTTGAAAAAGGAGACATTATTGTTGCGAAAATTACGCCTTGTTTTGAAAATGGCAAAGGCGCATTACTTTCAAATCTGCTTACTCCTTATGGTTTTGGAAGCACCGAATTTCACACAGTAAGGGCTTATACAAAAAAGGTTAATCCAGAATATTTGTGGTGGATATTACATAGTGAAGCATTTTTGTCTCTTGGAGAGTATTTCATGGAAGGCTCTGCTGGGCAAAAGCGTGTGCCTGTTGAATTTGTAAAAAACTATCTGGCTGTTATTCCTTCTATTCAAAAGCAGAATGAGGTACTATGTAGAATTAAATTTGAAACTGATAGAATAGATACCACTATCCAACGCATACAAACCGAAATCCAAAAAGTAAAAGAACTCAAACAAAGCCTGATTGCCGAAGTAGTAACGGGCAAGATAAAAGTTGTATAAACTATGAGCAGCGATACATCAGAAAAAGGTCTTGAGATCATCATTGAAAAAGCACTGTCCACAGACGGTGGTTATCGCATATCCTATCCTACCGACTACGATCGGGAGTTGTGCGTGGATAAAAAGCTGTTGGCTGAATTTATCAATACCACCCAGCCCGAAGCATGGTCCACCATTCAAAAACGCGGTGAAGAAAAATTTCTGAAGCGGCTTGCAGAGCAAATTAAACAACGCGGAATTATAGATGTATTGCGCAAAGGCATTAAAGACCAAGACTTGCAGGTGTGGCTGTACTATAAAAATCCCGCATCCGCACTCAATACCAAAGCAGTACAACAATACGAATCCAATATATTTTCTGTCACTCGGCAATTGCGCTACAGCCTCAGCAACGGCAATTCGCTGGACATGGTGCTCTTTATCAACGGATTGCCCGTTAGTACACTGGAACTTAAAAACCCCTGGACAGGGCAGAATGTAAAACATGCCATCAAACAATACCAGCAAGACCGCGACCCCAAAGAACCTTTATTTATCTTCGGGCGTTGCATGGTACATTTTGCTGTAGATCCCGATCTTGTATATATGACCACCGCATTGGGCGGGCAGAGCACCTTCTTCCTGCCGTTTAACAAAGGCGTAGATCATGGTGCAGGTAATCCCGTAAATCCGCATGGACTCAAAAGCGATTATCTGTGGAAAGAAATATTATCCAAACGCTGCCTTAGTCATATCCTAGAGCACTATGCGCAAGTAATAGAAGAAAAAGATGAGGACACCGGAAAGATAAAACGCAAGCTCATTTTCCCCCGCTATCACCAGCTACAAGTGGTGCAAAAGCTACTAGCAGATGCCAAAGCAAAAGATATTGGACAACGCTACCTCGTACAGCACTCCGCAGGTTCCGGCAAATCCAACTCCATTACCTGGCTCGCACACCAACTGGTAAGCCTGCACGATAGCACCAATACTCAGCCTGTTTTTGACAGTATCATTATGGTTACCGACCGTAAAATGCTGGATAAGCAAATACGCGACAACGTCAAACAATTTGCGCAAGTAGCAAAAGTAGTAGAAGCTATAGACAAAGGCAGCAAGCAACTCAAAAGAGCATTGGAAGATGGCAAAAAGATCATCATTACCACTGTGCAGAAATTCCCTCATGTGATGGACGAGATCGGCGAACTGGCCGCAAAGAAATTTGCCATCATCATAGACGAGGCACACAGTAGCCAGAGCGGCGAAACCGCTTCCAAAATGAATTGGGTACTGAGTGATCGGGCAGAGCCTTACGGCAATGAAGACACTAAATCTGATCCCGAACCACAGGATACCGAAGACATCATTCATGAGCAAATGCAGCAACGCAAAATGCTGAAAAACGCCAGCTACTTCGCCTTTACTGCCACACCCAAAAACAAAACACTCGAAACCTTTGGCCGCAAAGGAATACAGCCCGATGACACCCCGGGCGAACCAGGGAAATTTTATCCCTTTCACCTCTATTCCATGAAGCAGGCCATCGAAGAAGAATTTATTCTCGATGTGCTGAAAAACTACACCACCTATCAAAGCTATTACAAACTGCATAAAGCTGTAGAAGAAAACCCCGAGTTTGAAACACACCAGGCACAGAAAAAATTAAGAGCCTACGTAGAGAACCACCCCTTCTCCATTCGTGAAAAAGCCAAAGTAATGATCGATCACTTCCATACCGACGTCAGGAAACAGATCAGAGGCAAAGCCAAAGCAATGGTGGTAACCCGCTCCATCAATAACGCCATTCAATACTTCCGTTCCTTCAACGAATACCTTCGCGAAATACATTCGCCTTACAGAGCCATCGCAGCTTTCTCCGGCAAGCGCACCATTGACGGAGTAGAATATGACGAAGCTAAACTTAACGGATTTGCCAGCGGCGATATACCAAATACCTTTAAGAAAAATGAATACCGCTTCCTTATTGTAGCCAATAAGTTCCAAACAGGCTTCGACCAGCCCTTGCTACATACCATGTATGTAGATAAAAAGCTAGCAGACGTACAGGCTGTACAAACGCTGTCACGCCTCAATAGAGCCTACAAGCCTGACAAAGAAGATACTTTTGTGCTAGACTTTTTTAACAGCACAGACGATATCAGAGAAGCCTTCGAGCCGTTTTACACCACCACTATATTGAGCGAAGAAACTGACGCCAATAAGCTAAACGATCTACAGGACGCATTGGACAATGCACAAGTATATGCCACAGACGATGTGATTAACTTTACTGACCTGTATATAACCAGCACAGACCGAACAACATTAGATCCCATTATTGATGCCTGCGTAGCGCAGTTTCGCAGTGAGTTGCATGTAGATGCACAAATTGGCTTCTATGTAAAGGCAAGATCATTCTACAGAACCTACGCTTTCCTTTCCAAGATCCTGTCATTCAGCAACACATACTGGGAGCGGCTATATTGGTTCCTGAAATTTTTGATACCCAAAATAAAACCCGCGGAGCATGACGATCTTGCCAAAGGAATATTGGAAGCGATAGACCTGGACAGCTACCGACTCAGCAAAACAACCACAGAAAATATACGCCTGGATGGCGGAGAAGAAATAGACCCGACACCAGCCATTGTAAAAGGAAAGAAAGGATACAATGCATTTGATGAGCTGGAAACGATTGTACGAGAATTTAACAACCGTTTTGGCATTGACAACTGGACGGACGACGATAAGGTCAAAAGCTTTTTATTTCAGCAACTGCCCGCAGATTTTGAAAAAGACGAGGATACCGTAACCGCTGTCATCAACTCCGATAAGCAGAATGCCAAAATTACATCCGATAAAAAAGTAGAAGACCTCATGCAGGACATTATATTCACCTACACCGACCTCTACAAAAAATTTACTGACGACGCCGACTTCAAGCGTCAGTACCTCGAATTTGTTTTTGACAAAATATGGAAACAACATAATGGCAATAATCCTACTAACCCAAGATTGTAAACTGACATGAGTATAGACAAAATCACCAGGGAACATGTTTTAGCCGCCGTTGATAAAATAGAACGGGAAAACATTACACTGCAGCCATCCGCCAAATTTGATGTAGTGATTAATGGTAAAGCCTATCCGCCCAAAGAGATTATGCGTTATGCCAATTTGATGGCAAACAAAACAATGGATTGGCCTAACAGCGGTGGAGAACCTACCAATAAGTACCTGGAAAAATTTGGGTTTGAGATACAGCCAAAAGAGCAAGACAATGCAGGCAATACAACCAATCGTTTAACAAACACGGTCATTAAGCTGGGATGCAATTGGGGCAAGGGGGCGCCAAGTTTTTATAAAATGATCCGCGAGCGAAAGATTGCAATTTGCGCCGATGATCTATTGTATCAACCTAATGATTTGATATTAGTCACCCAAGGTCAGACTGTTTTTGCATTAGCCAGGATTTTGAAATACCCTCAACCTGTTACTTCTAATTTTGAGTTAGCGGCAGATTTCAATAAATACAAAATCGATTATGAAGAATGGGTAAAATACGCATCTGCAGAATGGTATGAATTATCAAAAGAAGAAAGGTTTTCGTACAATTTACAACAAGGCCGTTGTTATGTACACTTACCGGAAATTAAAAATAGAGCGATAGCAATCTGGAACAGTCGTTTTACTAATAAAAGCATTAAAACTATGAACATCCACATTGGCTTATGTATCAATACTATTCTGTATGGCCCTCCCGGTACTGGCAAGACATATAATCTGAATAGGTACAAAGAAGACTTCTTTACAGATAAAGGAATTACAAAGAGCAGTGACGAAGTACTTAGAGAAAATGTAAACGCCTATCCTTTTTGGCAAATACTCGCTGCTGTCATGAGTACACTGAATAAACCTGTGTCTGTTTCTGAACTGTTGAGTAACCCTGTAGTAAAAGCCAAATTGAACCCGGAAGCCAGAGCTCCCCGAAGTACCATTTGGAGAATATTGCAATCTTATGCAGACAGCAACTCTACAGAGTTGAATGCGAAATACAAAGGATCCTTCGAATTATTTCAAAAAGACAAAGATAGCCGCTGGGGCATCATGCCAAACAAGAATGAAGTATTAGCTGATATCAGCCAGGAACTAATGGACATTGTGGTACACCCAGAGCAACAGCCAACTCAAAATGTAGCTGATAAATTGCGCTATCATTTCATCACCTTTCATCAGAAATATAGTTATGAAGATTTTATAGAAGGAATAAAGCCCATGCTCAAAAATGAGGAAGTAGAGGAACTTTCTGGCGATTTGCAATTTGAATTAAAAAAGGGAATTTTCTACAACAGTTGTTTAGAAGCACTCAAATTAGCAGGTTATGAATCATTTGAAGCCTGCCATAATGACACACCTGATAACAGAATTGAAAAATTTGAAAAAGCCCGGAACAATCCTGCTAAACAATTCGCCTTATTCATTGATGAAATAAACAGAGCTAATATTTCTGCTGTATTTGGTGAATTGATTACACTATTGGAAGAGGATAAACGAACGGGGGTTACTAATGAAGATGGAAAATTGACAGAGATGTGGATCAAACTTCCATATTCACATGAAATGTTTAGCGTACCATCCAACTTATATGTTATCGGCACTATGAACACTGCCGACCGTTCTATAGCACTGTTGGATATAGCACTTAGGAGACGTTTTGAGTTCAAAGCCCTTTATCCCGAGTATCATGAAGGAGCATGGTGGAGTTCTGTTTTACAAACTTTAAATGATGCCATTTATGAGAAGAAAAGAAACGCTGATTTCTTTATCGGGCACGCCTTCTTCATTAATAAAGAGGAATCAGATAAGACTAATATCTTCAATAACAAGATCATTCCGTTGTTGAACGAATATTTCCAGAACAATGCAGAAAGTGTAAAACATATACTGAACAAATCAGGAATTGGCATTCAGCAACCAGGCATCAAAAATAATTATCAAATTGTAGCAGAGTGAGACTCTCCGAATGGCAAAACACTTCTTTTGAAGCGCACAAAGATAAATTAAATAATTTTGTCAACTACCTTTCAAGTGTCTGGCAAAACAGGAATCGCTATATCGAGTCGCCTGAAGAAATCTCAGAAGAAGAGCAACAGGAGGAAAAGATACAAAGGCAGCGCTTTTTCAATTTTACCGTAGACGGAAAAATCGCTGCAAGAAATTATGTTGGCGTAGTTCAGTATGAAGATATTCGTATGGAAGTGTATCCGAAAATTTTCGCAGGAGACCATACAGAACCTACAAAACTATGGCAACAGAATTTACTCTATTGGCTTAGCTATTGCAGCAAGATCAGGTTTCCATTTTCTCTGGCCGACATATCGAGCTCCGCGTTCAACGATTTCCTGGAATTACTCATTTATATTTTTGCCAATTATACAGAGGAAATCATATCCAATCAACCATTCCAGACCTACCAGACTGTAGAAGAGGAAACTACCTTCCTGAAGGGGCGCTTATCTTTCGACAACTACACTAAACACAATTTGATCACGGGGAAATGGCAACATTTCTACTGCATGCATGAGCCATTTGTGTATGACAATCTGTTCAACAGGATCGTAAAATACATCACTAAGAGATTAGCTGCCATTAGTAGACATCAGCCTAATATAGAAAAACTCAATTCGCTTCTTTTTCTACTCCACGATGTATCCGATATTCCCTGCACTGCCAAGGACTGCGACAAAGTGAAACTGAACCCGCTTTTTGAAGACCATAAGCACATATTGGCATTGTGCAAACTATACCTCTCTAATCAGGTGATTGATACAAATGACGAGAGTAGCAGGAATTTCTGCTTCCTGGTGCCTATGGAATACGTTTTTGAAGATTTCATTTTTGGCTTCCTTACAACTCATTGGCCATCTTTGAATACCCGAGGCCAGAGCACAGGATATTTGGCGCTTAATCAAAATAAAGAGGTCTTTCAGATAAAAAACGATCTGTACATCCCTGACCAGCTTATTGTCGACACGAAATATAAAAGCCGCTCTACGGAGGATGGCCTAAAAGCTGGGGTAAGTCAGAACGACATGTATCAAATGATTAGTTATGCACTGAGGAGAAACTGCAGCAATATTTTAATGCTGTACCCCGCAATGACTAACGGACTTCATTCACCCTCAGCTTTCAACGTTCCGTCAGCTATGTTGCTAAAGGAAATTGATATACAGATCCGAAATATAGACATTCGGTTTGATGATCTGGAGCAAGCGGATCAGGTAATGAAATGGAGGGTTAAGCACCTTGTCAGCCATTGGAGTTTTTTCAATAATAAGTTATAAATCGAAGTACTAATTTACCATATGATAGATTGGAATTCTCCCTTTCCCCTTTATACGTTTTTATTAATTTTGAATTAGTTCCGGGGCAAAATGGCTCCTGTTGGTGTCTTGGATTATATCATTACCTACGAAATGGTCCATTTACTTCATCCCAACCATTCCTCCGAATTCTGGACTGAGCTGGATGAAAAAATGCCTAATTACCTTAAAGTAAACGGAGTAAAATTAGCGCTTTAAAGAACCTATTATATTAAAATTACATGCAATATAACAATACAAGTTGCTCAATTTGACTAGCCTTTGGAATACTAAAGTTCAGTGCTTAGCGATTTAACAGAAGTATGTCCCATTTGTGGCCCAAAAGGAAATGAAGAATATAACTAATTGATAGACAATACAATTATAGACAACTTCCCTCGGGCAGTCATCCCGACAAAAAGGAACAGGATGGTAATAGATACCATCCTGTTCTTTTTTACCCAACCTATAATCCTGTTCAGGCTTACAATTGGCGCAAATACTTCGTTAGTTTTTGTAATTAGAAATGTGCCTTTTTCCCAATTACAGCCTACTTCTTCTGGAAACAGCAGTTTTGGTGCCTTCTCTTTCACTGGCACTTTGTTGGAATCTCATGTTGTAGGGAGCTTAGACGAAAGTATCATTGCCCAACTGAACTATTATTTTAAGCTAGAACTGCCTATGCCGGCTCCGGCCAAAGATTCTAATATCTGCTTCTACTCAATAGCTAATTTCATCGTTAACCGTTCATAGGGTTCGGCAGGGACTTTCTTCTCGATATAGAATTTTCCTCCAGCGCTTCTATTTTTTTCTCAATGCCAGCCAAGTTGCCATTAAGGGTTTGCTGCTCTTTAAGGGTATTTTATAGTGTTTATCGAACAATGGTTCATATGGTACAATACGTCCAAAATCTCTGGTTTACCGTGTCCAAATTGGGGACAAGCTCAGTTAATCCTTTGTTAAGTTAATTACCCTTTACCTAAAAAGGGGTAATTTTCAATACTATTTAAAGAATTTCAACCAACCTATGAAAACAAGTGATCGCATTTTCAGATTTACAGGATGGCATTACAGAGATGGTTTATGCAGAGTAAGAACCTTTGTTAATTGGAAGAAACAGGCTGTTGTCGTATTAATAACTGATTTGGGAAATCTCAATCCTTCCGGATCGGTAGTGCAACTAATAGAAGTGATTGTAAAAGAATTAATTGCCAAACTAGTCATTCCTAAAGAAAGCATTATCGTACAACATCTGGAGCCTTATGGTTTTTATTCCGATCATCGCTTACAGCCTAGTAACGTTCGATAAAAAATATACCCCTACCTGGAACAGTATAGAGTGTGGTGAAGTCCTCGAGTTAATCTCCACTAATAAAGGAGAGTTGAAAAACATCACCAGAAAGAACGAGATCCTGATGACTGAAATCGAAAAAATGAGGGTGCAGATAGACCCTCTCATGGAGTTTTCCTATGTAGATTCTGCAAAGCTGGTGCGACAGCTCACCATAGAAAACAACATGGTCCGCAAATCAGCATTACAGGAGCTGGTCCACGCCGGCGCCGGCGAACGCCAAATACAGTCCCTGATAAAAAGGGATCTGTCTTTGCTGGCAGAAACCTATGCTTCCCCGTCATATAACTACATCTGCTTTTCCGAATTCCCAGTTGGAAATGGTTTTGTGGACTTTGCTATATTCACGGGCGTTTCATGGATGACGGTGATATTGATTGAAGTGAAAGGGGCCGATTTTAATATTGTTAACCAGTCCGGATATCAGAAGTTTAATGCCAATATTGACACGGCAGCAAGCCAGATCAGAGAAAGACTGGGTTTTATCCACCGCAATATACAGGCATTTAAAGAACATGTACACGAAATCAGAGAGAAAGTGATTTCCGGAACTTCTCTCTTTAACGCTTTTACTGGTCCAGAACCAGCTACTCAGGTCGACCCCAACAAGGATGTCAATTTTCATAGCATCATTATCGGCGGAAGGACGGTCGACGATCTAAAAGAAAGCAGTATGAGACATGACTTTGAACGCTACTCCAGTCTTCCTATCAACCTGGAGTCGTGGGATTCCTACCTGCGCAAGTTGAGACGGAACTAAAGCACATACACGTGTTATTCAAAAGAAAACTATATACTACATCTTGAATAGGAGTTTTCAGATTTTCCGATATACTTTTCCTGTTGACAAGTTATCTCGAGCAGTTTAAATCTGTAAAATTTAGCCCGCCTATGCACTCAAGCGATCCCAAATAAATCGAATAACTCAGTTCCGAAAAGCAATTATAGCTAATATCAATAGTTGAACTCAAGAAATCAGCTCTTCCAGGTCATTTTGGCACTGGATTGCTGTGGCATTTGATGGGCCAAATTCCACATTCCTTATTTTTTTCCACCATGCATCTCTATCAGCGACGCGAACGCCTCCCATAATTCCTGTATTTTCTTTTTGGTTGCATCATCCGTCAGATTACCGGCTGCATCAAACTTTTCAGCAGCCTGCCCCAGGTAAAACTCCGGCTGTTGCAGCGGGACCATATCCAGGTACATAATGGACTGCCTTAAGTGATTCTGTGCGCCGAACGCTCCCAGGCTATAAGGCGTACACCCTACAATGGCTACCGGTTTTTTCTTCCACTTATTTTTCCCTTCTGGCCGCGAACCCCAGTCAATGGCGTTTTTCAGCACCGGGGAGTACGAACGGTTATATTCAGGCGTGGCGAAGATAACGCCATCCGCCTTCTCTATTGTTTCATAAAGGTCCAGGACGGACTGAGGCAGATTTGCCTCCAGGTCCTCATTGATAAAAGGCAGTTGTCCAATATCGATATAGCTCACCGTTATGTGCTGCGGCGCCAATTGCGCGAATGCTTTTACCAGCCGGGTAGTAAAAGATTCCTTTCGCAAGCTGCCTGAAAATGCGATAACGTTGTAATTCATAAAAATGTATTTTGCTGTATAGTAACAGCAACTCTTTCGCAATAAATGCGCCGGCAAGGCCGCAGCATGGGAAGGAGCAATCCGGCTCAGGGTATGGGCATAAATCTCCACACAATGGTATGCACAGGGAACATTAGAGCGGGAAGCATATCATGCTCTGCCTTTTACAGGCAAACTGCGGAGGTGGCTGCCCGTTATACTTATTTAAATAAATAATAGATCATCGCTATGGCGGCCATTGACATCAGCACCAGTGTGATGCCTCCCAGGATATTTGAAAACCAGGAATTCGTGTGTTCTTTCATTATTTTCCTGTTGTTCCCGATATGCATAATAATAGCCACCATGACCGGCGCAGTGAGGCCATACGCAATAGCCGTTAACAACAGTGCTTTAATAGGACTGACCCCAAAAAAATCCATCGATAACCCAACAATAAGTGAAACGATAATGGACATATAAAATGGCTTGGCCTGGGTGAACGTTTTGTCCAGTCCCGCTTTCCAGCCGAAAGTCTCCGCCAGCATATAGGACAGCGAGCCCGCCAGCACTGGTATGGCGAGCAACCCTGTGCCCAGGACGCCGGTAGCAAAAATAGCATAGGTAAACTTTCCCGCCAGCGGCTGGAGCGCCCTCGCCGCCTGGTCCACCGTATCGATCTGACGTATGCCGCCTTTAAAGAGTACGCTTCCGGTGGTGAGAATAATAAAAAACATGACAGCATTTGACAGCAGCATACCGAGGTTTACATCCGTCTTCATATCATCCAACATTCGTTTATCTACAAAAACAACCCCTTTTTGAGCGTTGTCCTCAGCCTCCATCGTCGTTTGCCAGAAAAACAAATAAGGAGAAATTGTCGTACCAAATAATGCAACAATTATTGAAATAAATTCCTTATTAAAATAGAAGACAGGCACAAATGTTCTCCGAAGCACCTCCGGCCAGTCCTGATCAACCGAAAATGGCACAATAATATACAGCAGCAGCGATAAACAGAGCCACTTCAGGATATTGGCAATTTTCCGGTACGGGTACCTGATGATGATAAACAACAGGACTCCCGTGATAACAACACAAAAAACTGAAGCAGGAACAGCCGGAACAATCATATGTGCTACCGCACCCATTCCCTGTATATCCGCGCCAATGTTTAACGTAATGGCCGGGAAACTGAAAAGCAGCATGATAAAGAGGACCGGCTTGGAATAATGCTGTTTTAAAGTAACTGTCAGTCCCTGGGAAGTGACCATACCGATCCTGGCACACATACCCTGCACAGCGGCCATTAACGGGAATGTAACCAGTGCCGTCCACAGGGTGGCGAGGCCAAATTGTGCGCCAGCCTGCGAATAGGTGGCAATACCCGAAGGGTCATCATCGCTGGCGCCCGTTACCAGTCCTGGTCCAAATTTTTTAAAGAAACGCCATACTTTGTTTAGGCGCTTTGGATGCTTGGATAAATTTGCCATTTTATCTATAGTTCGATATTCCATACAGACACATTCTGTATCGTTTTTTTCAGTACCGGTTTTTGCACTTAGTCTAGCCGGGGCGTGCCATTGCCATCACAATTCTGAGGCCAAAACCAGGGTTTAAGGCTGCATCAGGATGCTGTTCCATCCACATACCAAATGTACATCACATAAAATAATTCATACCTATTTACATTCTCATGGAGTAGAGATATTTCACCATGTCATACAACAAGGGCATTCGGTTTTTATCTTTCATCAAAGCCGGACAATTTTTATCCATAAAGCGGGTGATCTCCGGCGTAAATGCCACCATTGTCTCTTCATCAAAAGACAAGACACATGGCAAACGCATAGCATTAGGCTGTTCATAATAGGAATACGCTATTCGCAGTACCTCGTCATTATCATTCACCAACGTTACCGACATCCAGTTGGTGGTGGTACTAAACATATGCTCGCTATTCAACAGGATTTTACCAATTGCTGCACTGTCCAGTGATTGAATACTATCTACCAATGAAATCAGCTTATTAAAATCGACATTATTTTCCTCGATATAGAAAGAAGTACTACCTGGTCTTCCCTTTACCCTTCTGTTAACATTAAACGCCTGAATATCCTTTTTACATTGCTCATAGTCCTTTTGCGTAAATCCTAATTCTGTCATGACCGGCAATTTTTGGGGATCGTTACAGACAGCTTTCACCAATCGGTCCACCTCATCTTTTGCTATCACCTCCACCGAAGATGCCATTCGCCTGGTATGCTCCGTTCCTTGGGCATTATTGTCCATCAGTACAAATTCTTTTCCGTCTCTCTCATATTCCAGGTTATCGCTATAACCATGGAAACATCCCTGGCTGCCCGTAGAAACTATTACCCGACTAACAGCGTGATGCTGAAACCGGGACAGGTATGCGCCTTTCCGGTCCACTCTCATCTTACCATTGTTTATATCTACGTGATAAATGGAATCATTATTTACCTCAAACGCTATTTCATTCTTTTGCGGGCTAAATGTCAGTGTATTCACATCAGGGCTTACAGCAAGTGTTAGCATAGGTTTCCATTCGTCCTTTTCCAATTTCCTTTTATAAACTATGCTGCCAGCAATTCCATACTCGTATTTATCAGGAGATATCCTAAATGGTTGTGGTTCCACCACAATATTGCCTGAGCGCAGCACAGGAAACTGTTGCATACTTTTGTTTCCAGCTATACAAACAATATTATTATCGGTGAGCAAATAAAGGTTGCCGTTTACACAGGTTCCGGAAAACGGCACACCTGCTGCGTTTCCTACTACTGCCGTGTCCAGCCGCTCATTTACGTGAATAATGGATTTATCCTTCAATCTAAGGTACAAGTCGTCATGCTCCGGATCGGCATAAAAATCTTCAATATTCCTGATGTACTTCCAGTCTAAAGGGTTCTTTTCAGAAACGAAAACCATATTCTCCTGTTTTACCAGGAAGTAGTTTTTAAAGATGGTCACCCCATCCAACTCCGGACGTCTGTCGGGATTGGTCTTATCGTACTTTTTCTGGTCCAGCGGTGTGGCGATTCGTATCCAGCTTTTACCGTTATCGGAAGAATAGCCCAATGAGTTCCAGACAGAGCCCATGATCCCCTCTCGTTTGCTATTGCAGAACATTTTGGTATATCGCTGTTTCAAATCCGCAGATGGCGCAGTCTCCCATGTTTTCCCAAAATCAGCAGTATGAGCAACGCCTTTCCCAGCAACGGCCATCCAGGCTTCCCCATTGGACAGGCTTACCGCTGCGTCTATCCAGCCATCTTGTCCGAAATTCACGCGGGACCAGCTTTTTCCGCCGTCCTCCGTCCTGTAGATGACATCATATTTACCCTCATTTTCGATGAACCCGGACGTAAAAGCGGTATCATTATTAAACAGATTGGTACGTTCCAGTAACCATCCAAAGGGCCTGGAGTTTCCATCCATGGGTGATATACTGCGCCATAAACCACTGACCGAATCAGCATAGGCGATTTCCCCCGTTTTTGTGGTGATGGCCATGCTGCCATGGGGAGACACGTTCAGCGTTCTGGCATAACTTTTAAAAGGGAATGGTGACCGGGATGGCTGTGCCCTAAGTTTGAGATGGCTGCCACAGCAGAGAAATAAGGTAAGGGTTATAATAATCCTGTTCATAGCGGTATACGGAATAACGTGATGATATTAAGGTACAGAATCCTCCCGATATACCTTGTCAGAAATTTGTTATCTTGTTACCATGAATCCTGACTACGTCATACATCCGCTTGGTGACAGTGCTGTTATCCTTAAATGGCAGCAGCAGATAAGTATGGCAATACATCAGGAAGTGATGAAAACCTATTATAGCCTCCGCTCCGGGACATCTTCCTATATCCTCGATCTGATACCGGCGTACGCCTCTTTAACCATCGTATATGATGCAGCACAACTCAGGCGTCACGAGCGTATACCGGGACTGCAGTGGATGACCGCCTATATACGGAAGCAAACAACCACACAGGCCACCGTTTCTTTCCCTGCTCCCCGGGAGCTGCACATCCCGGTGTGCTACGACCCGTCACTGGGACCGGACATCACAGAGATGGCCGCTTCCCGTCATGTGGCCATAGAAGATATCATCACCTGGCATTCACAAACCATATACACGGTATATCTGACAGGCTTCCTGCCGGGATTTCCGTATATGGGGGAAGTATGCCCTGCACTGGCAACCCCGCGCAGACAACAACCACGGCTACACGTTCCTGCCGGCAGCGTTGGCATTGCGGGCGTACAGACGGGCATTTACCCGCTGGACTCCCCCGGAGGCTGGAATATCATCGGGCAAACGCCCCTCCGGATGTTTGATGCCGCCAAGGCAGATCCGTGCTATTGCAGGCCCGGAGACCGGGTGCAGTTTATACCAGTCACACTGGAAGTTTTCAGACAGATACAACAGGAGCAATGAGCATAGCAGTACTACAACAGGGCATCATGGACACGATACAGGACAAAGGCAGATATGGTTTCCAGCATCTTGGGATCAATCCCGGCGGCGTCATGGACCGTATAGCCATGGCCGTGGCCAATGCGCTCACCGGCAATCCACCCGGTGAAGCGGTGCTGGAATTACATTTCCCTGCCGGCAAATACCTGTTTGAAGCGCCTGCCCTGATTGCCTTGTCAGGAGGAGATTTCAGCGCTGCGATCAACGGCCTCGCCGTACCGATGCATAAATTGCTGTATGTTCAGGCCGGCGCTATCCTGACGTTTGAAAAACTACGCTCCGGGGCACGTTGCTACCTGGCCGTCCGCCATGGCTTCTCCCTGACGCCATGGCTTGGCAGCTACAGCACCCATCTGAAAGTGGCACAGGGAGGCTTTAATGGCAGGGCCCTCCGCAAAGGAGACAAACTACCGCTCCGTCAATCCGCGCAGTTTACCGGTGACAGGCACCCCGAAACATTTCCGTGGACAGCCGCCACCAGCCACCTGTATCATCAACAAGGTGCTGTCCGCATCCTGCCGGGCGCCTGTTGGGACATACTGGAGGCTTCTTCACAACAGCAGCTCACTACCGGCAGTTTCCTGATAGGCCCGCATAGCGACCGTATGGGATTCCGGCTGAACGGCACGCCCCTGCGCACCGTCAGAAAAGAGGAGCAGTTATCTGCCGGCATATGCAGAGGAGCCATACAGCTTCTCCCCGATGGCCAGCTGATCATACTGATGGCCGATCACCAGACTACCGGCGGCTACCCGGTGGCAGCACATGTCATCACCGCCGATATGCCGGCGCTGGCCCAGTATCAGCCCGGGCAGTCATTGCAGTTCAGCGTCATCAGCGGGGAAGCCGCAACAACGGCATTATGGCAACAGGAAAAAGCAGTACGCTACCTGCAACACGCCAGTCAGTTACATTTGGAAAAATGGTTACTACCATATGAATTATATCGATCTTAATTGTGACATGGGCGAAGGGCTGGACAATGACGCAGCGATCATGCCCTTCATCTCCAGCGCCAACATTGCCTGTGGTTACCATGCCGGCAATGCAGACATCATGAACAAAACCGTGCTGCTGGCGACGGAACACAAGGTAGCCATCGGCGCACATCCCGGATTTGCAGACCTGGAGCACTTCGGGCGCAGGGAACAACAGCTCACCGATACAGCGCTGTACGACCTGGTATGCACGCAGATCTACGCGCTTCAGACTATCTGCCGCGCGCATGGCGTACCGCTGCACCATGTGAAGCCTCACGGCGCGCTGTATAATATGGCCGCCCGTATACCTGCTATGGCACAAACTATTGCAAAAGCCGTAAAAGACATTGACAGCCGCCTACGGCTCTTCGGGCTGAGCAACAGTTTCCTGATCAGCGCTGCGGCTGCAGCCGGCCTGAAAACTGTCAGCGAAGTATTTGCAGACCGGACGTACCAGGACGATGGATCGCTGACGGCCCGATCACAGCCAGGCGCTATGATCGAAAATGAAACACTGGCCGTACAACAGGTACTGCAAATGGTCACCCGGCAGGAAGTGACCGCCCTGTCAGGGAGAGTTGTTCCGCTGAAAGCGGAAACCATCTGCATACACGGCGATGGCGCCCATGCGCTGGAATATGCCCGTGCCATACATACCGCCTTGCTTGATCATCATTTAACTGTCCAACACCCGTGAGTAAACAAAAATCTTCCGCCATTATGGGCGCTGCTTTCCTGATGGCCACTTCCGCTATCGGACCGGGCTTTCTGACGCAGACCACCGTTTTCACGTGGCAGCTGGGCGCCGCCTTCGGATTTGTGGTGCTGATATCTATCTTACTGGATATCGGCGCACAACTCAATATATGGCGTGTGCTGGCTATCACAGAGCGCCGCGCACAGGACCTCGCCAATGACCTGTTGCCGGGACTGGGTTACCTGCTGGCCGCACTGGTAGTACTGGGCGGACTGGCTTTCAACATCGGAAACATAGCGGGTTGCGGACTAGGGATACAGGTGATCACCGGGATGGACACGGTATATGGCGCGCTGCTCAGTTGCGGTATTGCATTATTCGTTTTCTGGATAAAAGAGATGGGATATATGCTCGATCAGTTTACCCGTTGGCTGGGCCTGCTGATGGTGCTGCTGACCGTTTACATCGCTGTCAGCTCACAGCCGCCGCTCGGAGAAGCCATCCGCCAAACCGTCTGGCCTTCCGTTATCGACACTAAAGCGATCATCACGCTGGTAGGCGGCACTGTTGGAGGATATATCAGTTTTGCCGGCGCACACCGGCTGCTGGACGCGGGCATCAGCGGAACGGGGCAACTAAAGCTGGTCAACAAGAGCGCTGTCAGCGGTATCATTATCACCGGCATTATGCGCACCGTCCTGTTCCTGGCCACCCTTGGCGTAGTGGCCAAAGGCATAGCGCTGGACAGCAATAATCCGCCGGCATCGGTATTCCGCATCGTGGCGGGCGTAGCAGGCTACCGGTTCTTCGGCGTGGTGATGTGGAGCGCAGCGATTACTTCTGTTGTAGGCGCTGCTTATACTTCAGTATCTTTTCTGAAAACATTTCACCCCCTGATATTGGCCTATGAGCGCTGGATCATATCGTTCTTTATTGTTTTCTCCACCATCGTCTTTGTTTTCGTTGGAAACCCGGTACAGCTGTTGATTACAGCCGGTGCACTGAACGGTCTTATTCTACCGGTGGCATTGGCGGTGATATTGGTCGCTGCCCTGAAAAAGAAACTGATGGGCGCCTACAGATACCCTGTATGGCTACAGGCAATAGGCTGGTGCGTAGTACTCATTATGGGATGGCTCAGTACTGTTACGCTGATAGCCTGGATAAGATAACAACGTGATCATGATCGCTGAGGCTCGTAGTAAAATACGGTGGCGCCTGAGCCAAAGGTTTTTGTTTTGGTGAGATGAAGCTTCATGCTCTCGCTTATATTGGCGAATAACGGCAGGCCTTTCCCTGCTATCACCGGATGGATACAGAGCTGGAATTCATCGATCAGATGGAGGTTCAGCAAGGCAATAATCAAGCTTCGGCTGCCCACCAGGATATTTTTTCCCGGTTGCCGGCGCAATGCCAATACCTCTTCTTCAATACTTCTTTTCGCCAAAGTGGCACTGTCCCAGTCAACACTTTTCAGTGTATAGGAAAAAACTACTTTGGTAATATGCTCCATCACCATTGCAAATTCATCCGTTGATTTGTCGCCTGTGGGATTTTTCGCCACCAGGGGCCAGTAACTTTCCATCAGCTGGTAAGTGGTCCTTCCATACAAGATAGTGTCTGCATTACGCAACAGCGCGGTGTAGTGATCATGCAGTTCATCATCTGCCACGCCATAGGTGTGATCACAATAACCATCAATCGTCATATTAATTGCGGCAATCACCTTTCTCATTTTTTTATCTTTTTTATAAAGATAACGGTAGATTTTCTCTCCCGCGACGGGAAAATACGACATTATGAGGGGGATATTGTGACAGGCATATTGCCTGCTGTCGCCCATTTGTCTATTTTCACGTGACCAACATTCCACCAGCCGACTTTATTATAAACACAGAAAACATGAAAAGCGCCCTCAGCATATGTTTCATCATCACTACCGGTTTATTCGCAGGTGTTAAAACCCATGCCCAACAAAGCATACTGACTGACAACCCTTTGAAAAACAAACTTGATTCCGCGGTGCATCAGGCAGCGCTGATCTATCTGAAAAACGACTCTGCCAATGGGCTGGTCATTGGAGTGACCCAAAACGGGCAGCGGCGGCTGTACCGTTATGGAGAGAATGTAAAGGGCAGTGGCCAGCTTACTCCTCCCGGGCTGTACTATAATATCGGCTCCGTGGCCAAAACGTTTGTCGCCACCATGCTCGCTGTGGCGGTGACAGAAAAGAAAGCAGCACTCCATGATGATATCCGGAAATATTTACCCGGCACATTTGACAATTTACAATTCAACGGTCACCCCATACGCCTGGTAGATTTAGCCAACCATACCTCCGGCCTGCCCGGCTCATTTCATGATTATTCCTGGGCAGCGGACCGGCTCAAAGGACAAACGCTCAGCGAACAGGCCGATTTTTTCGCCACCTACACCCAGGACAGCCTGCTGGCAGATCTGCACAGATTAAGGCCAGACACCATACCAGGCACGCGGTTCCGCTATAACAGCGCCGCCTATATGCTGCTGACCTGTATCCTGGAACGGATTTACCGACAGTCTTATGACCAGCTGGTAACTACCTACCTGCAAAAGCACTTTGGCATGTTGCATACCACGCCCCTGCTTACCCGGACGGAGCTGAGGAATACAGCACAGGGATATAACCGCCAGGGCGACCAGGTGGCGTACATCAACCTGAAAGGCTATTTTATAGGTCCTTCCATGAATGCGACGGTCAGTGACATAGTCAGTTACCTGCAAGCCCAGCTGGCAGAGAAAAACGAAGCTATCAGGCTGTCTCACCGGACCACCTTTGGCAAAACAACCGATGGCTTTGGCGTCGGCCTCGGCTGGATGGCAAACGTGGAAAACGGTCAGCGTTACTTTTATCACGACGGTAACACGAAACTCGGGTTCAATACGCTTTGTACCGTGTATCCGGGCCAACAGCTGGGGATTGTCATTATTGCCAACGATGTAGTTGGTCAGGACAGGTTAGGGCAACTGGAAAATAATATCAGGAAGTTCATGTAAGAGCATTCCGCCTCCCGTCCAAATTTGCCCGGAAACCGGGCAATTTGCAAATGATAGTATATCAACATATATTTGTTCAATACAATCATTTACATACAGTACATATGCGTACACCCAAACTATCGACTATTCTATTACTGGCCGTAATTGCAGCGCTTTTTTTCATTCCTTTCCTGGGGCGTGTGCATTTGTTTGATTGGGACGAAATCAACTTTGCCGAGTGTTCGAGGGAAATGCTGAAGCTGGACGATTACACCAGGATTTATGTCAACTTTAAACCTTTTTGGGAAAAGCCGCCTATGTTCTTCTGGATGCAGAGCTTGTCCATGAAAGTATTTGGCGTCAATGAATTCGCGGCCCGGTTTCCCAATGCCGTTTGTGGTATTGTGACGCTGATCGTACTGCTCATTTGTGGTACCAGGTTATACGACAGAAAATTTGGTATTCTCTGGGCGCTTGCTTTCGGTGGTTCCCTTTTCCCTAATATGTACTTTAAATCCGGTATCATTGATCCGTGGTTTAACCTGTTCACCTTCCTGGCGCTCTTCTATTTTATATTATATCACTGGAAAAGGAATGGCTTTGACAAAGAAGGGTTAAATAAAAAACCGGTGTTCTATGCCGTATGGTCCGGCGTTTTTATGGGACTGGCCATCCTTACCAAAGGGCAGGTAGCCCTGATGGTGTTCCTGATGGTGCTGGGCATATATTTCATCTACAACCGGTTCAGGATCTATTTTAACTGGTGGCATGCACTGCTGTTCCTGATTGTGACGGCTTTGGTCACTTTGACCTGGTACGGCTACGAAACGGCTAAAAACGGTCCGTGGTTCATCACGGAGTTCCTGAAGTACCAATACCGTCTCTTTACCACCCACGATGCAGGACAGGCGGGCTTTTTCGGCTATCACTATGTAGTGCTGCTCATTGGCTGTTTTCCGGCCTCTCTTTTTGCGATCCCAGCATTCTTTAAGGGACGCTATACCAGCCGGTATGATAAAGATTTTAAAATCTGGATGATATTGTTGTTCTGGGTGGTAACAGTGTTGTTTACCATCGTGCAATCCCGCATTATCCACTACTCGTCCCTGGCCTGGTTCCCCGTTACCTTCCTGGCTGCCTATTCCTTCTATAAATGGGACAGGAAAGAAATGGACTACAAAAAATATGTGGGCGTATTAACCACCATCCTGGGAGCGATCATCGCCATCGTACTGCTGGCGGTTACGCTCATCGCCTTAAACATCAAACGACTGATACCCTACGTCCACGATACCTTCGCCCAGGCGAATATGGCTGCCGATGTACACTGGAGCGGACTGGAAGGTTCAGTAGGCATTTTAATGGTGGTGACTATCATCGTGGGATTAATACAGTTGCGCAAACACGCCTTTATCAAAGCTGCCACCACCTACTTTGTCGGAACAGGGCTGGTTATTTTCATGGCCGCCGCCATCATTGTCCCCAAAGTGGAAAAGTATTCACAGGCCGCCGCCATCGAGTTTTTCGAGCAACGCCAGGGTGAAGATTGTTATGTGACCTGCCTGGGTTACTGGAGCTACGCACCATTCTTCTATACCCACAAAGAGAAACCAACGAATCCAAATTCTTACGAGGAATCCTGGCTGTTGTCAGGAGATATTGACAAGCCCACCTATTTTGTTACTAAAGTAGACCGGGTGGATGATTACAAACAGTACTCCTTAAAAGAACTGTATCGTAAAAACGGGTTTGTGTTTTTGAAGAGAGAAGTGCCGGTGAAATAACCGGTCATGCGATAAAAAGGAAAGGCGTTGAAATAATTTCAACGCCTTTCCTTTTTTATATTTTTAAGCAGTTAAGTTATTTCTTTTTCTTCTTCCCGGAGAAAAACCGCAATATCTTGCTCACCACTTTATCATTTGATCCCAGCATACCTTTGATTTCCGTGTAAACGGCCACCATGGTATTGTCCAGCTTCACCATGAATTTCTTTTTCTCTTCGCCCGGGCGTACCATGTAATGTGTAGCTCTGCGGAAAGGCTGGGCTTCTTCGGTATAATAATACAGTGCGATCGATCTTCTGTGACGGTCTTCGGGGCAGGTAGTAGGTTCCGGATGTCCGTGATAGGAATCGGCGTCTGTATTAAAGATCACGCAACGATTAAAGATGGGCAGCACTTTCTTTTCGCAAGCCTTCATCTGTGTGTCCCACAGTTCCAGCTTACCGCCCCACTCCTCTACCCAGTCGGGGTTGAGGTATACCAGCACGTTTACCCGGCGTTGCCAGTGACGATGGTGCGGGTGTACGGTGAAATCGGCATGTATGTTCAGGTAACCGCCTCTTTTGGACTGATGTATGCCGCCACCTTCCAGGAGATCGTCTTTCATCAGGCCTTTGATGCCGGTCAGCTCGCTGAGAAACGCCAGAAATTCAGGAGAATTCAGTTCGTTGATCGTTTTCCTGATAGTGGCCGGCAAGAGGTCGAGTTTATTCAACCCGGCTTTATTTTCATTGTAATGGACGTAGTTGATCCACCCTTCTTCCTCATTTAATTTATCAAACTCCCGGGCGCAGGTGGCCAGAACATCGGGGTTCATGAAATTTTCCAATACAATATGAGGATAAGGACTGGCTCCCTGGTAATCTTTGCTGAGCGTAGGCAACTGAGCATTCCAATGAGCGTAATCGAATAATTGCGTGTTTTCCGCTGTTTCAGTGATAGTTTGCACTTCTTGAGTTTTTAGGCATGACCTTCAAAGGAGCCATAAATATAATGTAAATATTATTCGTTTCAGCAAGGGGATCGTCAAATTATTTTCCGCCGGGGCCAAACCGTCCCGGTTAAGGGCTTACCCGCAATGATCGCACATCTCCAGCGGCATTTAGCGTAAGAGCCCGCTACACAGGAAGAGGACAACCGGGGCATTGACAGCATCCCCGCTACCAGGTATTTTGAAACGTGGCTTATTTTACTTGCCGAAGTATATCGAATATCCCACCCATGGCCTCTCTTCTGCCCCTGTGTATACTGCATAGGCAAGCGTGGTCCTGTCTTTTTCCTCCTTCGCCGGACGAACAAAAACAGCCTGAGTGCCTTCTCCTGCCGCTGTTTCCGCGGTAAACGTATTACGCAGGTTCGACAGTTTTCCGTCTTTAATACTGTAAACACCCTTTTTACCGGCAGCCAGGACCACCTGATCATGCGCGTACGTCAATCCCACAAAATCCAGTTCAGGGTCCACTGCTACCAGTTCAAAGTCTTGTCCGTCACGGGTTTTCCAAATACGGCCTCCTTCACTGGCCAGGTAATAGTCACCCTCAGGCGTGCGTACGATACCGTTAGGGTCCATGCTCCCGTGTTTGCTTTCGTCGTACGCCGTGCGCTTCCAGGTGTCTCCGTTATAGTGCAGCAGCTCCCGGGAATGAGCGCCAATAGCGTAAACGTCGTTCGCAGCAGAACCGGCAAAATGCGTGATATATTTTCCGTCATGCTGACTCACAGGCGTTTCCTGTTGTGTCCAGGTTTGTCCATCCCACCGGTAAACATGCCCCGAGTAGGTCCCTACAAAAATATTAACGCCGTCCGGCGACCAAATGGATGTCCCGTTCTGAACAGCATCCAGGCAGTACATCTTCCAGTCCATTCCGCTGTTACGGACATCGTCGTGGTCCAGGTCGTAAGGGGTTTTAACCGCATTTTCAGGAAATTTGACATCAGCCGTAGTGTAGACGTTCCCGTAAGAACTGCAAACCCATATATCGCCCGTAGCAGACACCCATACATCATAGATACTGTCTCCGTTATAGAAAATCACGGTTGACTTCACCTTGGGGCCCGAAAAATCATCATGGATTAACTGTCCCGGATTATCAAGGCTGCCGTCGTCCTGGATAATCAATGCCAATGCGGTTTGGGGTCTGAGGCCATTGACGACTTTCAAAAGTTGCATGTTCATAGGTCTGTTATGTTTTAAAAACGATCCCGTGAAAATAGCCATATTTTAATAAAATTCCACCCTTACCGCCCTATCGAACGATGGCGCCAAACGGCTATTACGTTCGTGTCCGCGTGATCTTCGCCAGGATTGTTTTCCAAAAGGGCCTTCCTGATAGCATAAGCTTTTTCATAATTATCGATCAAACCCACCTCATTTAAATCCCGGGGGAGGAATGTTTCATCAAATCCGCCACAGTTGGTCAGCGCGCTGGTATCGTAGTATTGGTCCAAAAGATCATAGCCAAGAAACTCAAAACCATCCAGGTGAATCAGGGAACAATCTGATTCCGGTTCGATCACCACCGCCAGGAGATTGAATTTTTCCCGGCCGGCCACTTTCCGGAGCACATATTCCAGTGTTCTGAACAACCCTGTTTCATAGACATTCTCCAGCACGATCTCTTTCCAGTCTTCTTCACTGTCCCTGTCCGGCTCTACCAGCAGTTCATTTAAACCCATATCCAGGGAAACCAGTTCTGTCAACTGTTTCAGCCGGCTCCATTGAATATATTTGGACCATGAAAAACCTTTCGTATTATTTTGATCAAATCTGGCACGTGCCGTGTACAAATAGGTCATTTCAGTAGCGTGTTATTTTTTCAGTGAGCCATTATTAAAATTGATCTTCCAAAAATAATCGGAATCTGCATAACACCCGCTTAACATCTATATTAATATTTCCGTATACGATGAATCTATCGTACATTCATGCGTTATAACAAAAGGAAACTATTTTTTTTATTGCCGGTACCACTACTTTCCACTGCTAATGAGACTTAATTTCTGGCGCTATTTGTTTAAAACCGATGACCATTACACCTACACTCCGTTTGACAACGGCGTTGAAGTGCTGAACTTCTGGCCGGGACAGGCCAGTAAGGACCTCTGGCTGTACCGTTTTGTCACCGCCAGATTTGAAGACATTCTGGATAAAGAGAATTCACTGTTGCTGGCATCGCTTTTCGGAGACAAGTCACATATCAGGAAAAGTCCTTCCAAAACCAAAGTGTTCTTCTCCGGTGAAAATCTTGCGAGGTTCCGGAGATACCGCGATTATTGCGCTGATTTCGTCGATCTGTCCCTCGGCTCCGATCACATTAATCGTCCAGGATATCTCAGGTTCCCCTTGTGGATAATGTTTTTATTCGAGCCTGACAGCACCTATGAATCTATCAAAGCGAAACTAGATAGTATTAAACAAAACAGCGGGAACATCATAGCGGCCAAACAACGTTTCTGTTCCCTGATTTGCAGCCATGATAAAAACGGCAACCGGAAAAAACTATTCAACCTGATCAGCACAGTGGAAAAAGTGGACAGCGCCGGTAAGTTCCTGAACAACACGGATGCCCTGAAAACGGTGTACCAGGATAACAAAGTAGCGTTCCTCCGGCAATACAAGTTCAACATATGCCCGGAGAATACCAACCGGCATGGTTATGTGACAGAGAAAGTCTTTGAAGCGATCGTGAGCGGTTGTATACCCATTTATTGGGGAGATAACAATCATCCCGAACCGGACATACTCAATAAAAAAGCTATCCTCTTTTACGACAGGAAAAATCCTGCGGCCCTTTTACACCAGGTAAAAACACTGCATGATAACAGGGAAGCCTATACGGAATTTATTATGCAGGACCGGTTTCAGCCCGGCGCCGCCGATCGTATTTATGAGATGTTTACTGCCCTGGAACATGGCATCAGGGCAGGATTGACCAAACCCCGTTAAGATCTGTCACTATGGATGAGATAACTGCCTACCTGCAAACGAAGGCCGGCCCTTCTTTTCAGCCGGATGATCCGGAATGGGCCAGCCTTGTGGACAGCGCCAGCGTTCGCACCTATAAAAAAAACGAAGTCATTCTGAAAAAAGGCAAAAGAAGTGAGGAAGTGCTGCTGACTGTAGAAGGCATCCTGGCCTCCGAATTCAGTATGGAAGATAAAACGGTGATCGGCCGGTTCTTTCTCCCCGGTGCCCTTTGTACCAACTTCGACAGCCTGCTGATGCAGGTGCCCTCCCGGTTTCAGATAGTGAGCGTTACGCCGTGCAAAATAATCAGTATGCCGGCGGTGGAGTTTCTCCGGCATTACTACCGGAGCCATGGGCCAGGCGTGCTGTTCAGGAAGATGATCCTGGAGATGATGGCAGAAGATATCTGGTTGACCGATATGAAACTCCTCTACACTAAGGAAGAAATGGTGCATCAGCTGCGGGAGCATTACCCTGACATTATCCGGCAGGTGCCTTATAAACATATCGCGATGTACCTGGGCATCACCGCAGAAGCGTACAGCCGCATACTCAAAAAAAGCCGGCATAAAACTTAACCCCGATCAAGTTTTCCAAGCCCCTGTCCACTCTACATTTGATCTGTCATTTTAATCATTCATCAAAAAGAAGATCATATGAAGACAGGAACAACACTGGAGAAAGAACTTTTTACAGATATAGACCAGTTATTGTCAGCCAGGCCACTGCCGCTGGAAACAGGCATCCGTCGTTTATCCAATGGCATGCTGCAGGTATCCGTGCGGACAGACCTTCACGGCTGCCGGGGCCGCATGGTGGACTGGTGGTTTAAATTTTTTGAGACGACGCAGCATATCAAATGGTGGCACCCGCATGACCATGTGCAGCACGGCGGCTGGGACCAGCACTGGCAACGGCATGAGAACTACATCGGCGCCACTGTCCATGCCACCGAATCACTGGGCAGCATCCCTCCGGTCCCTGCCACTATTAAGTTCCACCATCCGGCGGAAGTATTCAATCCGCACCAGCTGGAGGTGGCCTATGCCCGGAACGAAGTCTCTGCCGCCGTATATGCCCGTATCGGTTTCGGAAAAGACACCCCGCTGGACGACAACGGCGATCCGCTTGACGGCTATATGTTTCACCTGTTGCGCGATACGGCGTGGGGCTGCGTGCTACGGAGCCGTTTTTATCTCGGCGCCCAACACCCCGTACCAGATGAGACAGGGCTGCAACTGATGGTGCATTGTTATTCCGAGTTCAGTTATCTCTCCCACTTCCTGCCATCGCTCTACTACGCAGAAAATAAAAACGGCGACAACGCCCCTGTGCTCTGGTAGCCTTCTCTTCACCCGATCTTAAGACTTATGCAGCAACTCTCTGTAGCAGGTACAGCTACGCTCCTGCTGACCAGCTGTCTGACCATTATGGTGGGAACCGCCATCGCGCCGTCGCTGACCATTATAGCTCCCCATTTACACATGGACACAATGGGCAAGTGGCTGATCACTTTACCTTCCTTAGGCGTGGTGGTATTTTCTCCGCTTGCCGGGGCGCTTATAGACCGCAGGGGCGCCTACACCGCCATGCAGGCCGGCCTTGCAGCCTATGGCCTGCTGGGCATAGCCGCCGTCTTTTCTTTGCCCCCATGGTTGATACTATGTACCCGCCTCCTGCTGGGAGGCGCCACCGCGGCGGTCATGGCTGCCGGCACCGCCTTGCTGGCCGCTCACTTTGCTGGAGAAGCGAGGCTTAAAATAATGGCAGCGCAGGGCATGGCCATTGAACTGGGTGGCGCCCTGTTCCTGCTGGCCGGCGGCATTCTGGGCGATATCGACTGGCGGCTGCCCTTCTGTATCTACCTGCTGGCATGGGCACTGTGGCTGATGATGACGGTCACCGTGCCGCGCAGCCCTCAGCAGCAGGGAACCACCCTCAACGAAACAACAGCAGTGCCGGCGGCGGTGTACGGAATTGTAGCAGGAGCGGCGGCGGCCATGCTGCTTTTTTTCACCTGCATCCTTCAGCTGCCGGGACTGTTGCATCAGCGCTTTGAGTTCAGCGCCACGCAGACAGGCTACTATATGGGCGCGGTATCATTGCTGGCGGTGGCGGCCGCTGGCAGGCTAACGGTAATGGTCAAACGTATATCAGAACGGTTTACGCTTGTTACCGGATTTATAATGCTCGCGGCAGGAAACCTGTTGCTGAACAGCGCCGGCCAACTGTCGCTGCTGCTGCTCGCCGCACTGTGCCTTGGCGGTGGCTTTGGGTTCACCATACCCCTGTTAAATCATATGACCGTCAACGTTAGTACTGCCAACAACCGGGGCACCAGCCTGGGATACTATGCCATGGCCGTATTCGGCGGGCAGTTCCTGGCTGTCTTCGTCGTAATGCTGCCGCACCTTTTCCTGTTCACCGGTATCGGCGGTATTATCATCTCCCTGATCATCATACTATCATCGACAAAAAAGAATCAATCATCCTGAAATATATTTTTATGAAACCAGAAGAAGCAAACCAACTCCTCCAACCCGGCTACCTGCCTTTTGAAGCCGGTTATCAAAGACTTGACAACGGCATCCTGTTGGTCGCAGCCCGCAGCAGCCTCATAAACGTAAAAGGGCATATGATCGACTGGTGGTTCAGCTACGTGCATACCACCGAACAATACAAACAATGGCATCCGGAAGACCATGTGTACAGCGACTGGATCGGTGAACGTGGCACCGGTAAGTATATCGGCGGTACCCACATCGCCCATGAGAAGCTGGGCGGCGATACAGTACACAAACTGAAAATCAATTTCCGCTCTCCTTCCGAGCTGCTTGCTACCGAACATTTTACGGCAGCAGGTGTCAGCACCGCTGTACATGCACGCCTCGGAGAAGACGGCGCACCGGGATGGACAGCTAAAATGGTGCACCTCGTGAGAGACACGTCCTACGGATGCGAAATGCGAAGCCGCTTCTGGCTCGGCTGCTTCGCTGATAATGAACTGGAGAATGACTATGACACACGCGTACGCATATATCCAGACGAAGTGGGCACCGGTTTACAGAAACATTGCCACGAAGAAATGAGCATCCTCGGACAGTTCCTGCCGGCGCTTTATCAGTCATATCATCTATAGATAACATCGCAGTGCCGGTCGTTAATGCCCGGCACTGCGATGTCCGCAATCGTACGTTTACCGGATGTTTAAAAAACTTATAATTCCCAGTGGCTGAAGGAGTTTTACTACCGGATCACACCCGGCATCCCGATATTTATCATAGCAGGCATGCTCGCGATCATCATTGCGCTTTTAACGGTGAGTTCACAGGCCATCAAAGCAGCGCTCACCAATCCGGTTAAAAGCATCAAACCGGAATAGGCCGCTGTTTTTTTTTCGTATAGTGTTTTACGTAAGTTTATACTTTCAACGCCCCTCTGAACCCTCTTACAGCATAGTAGGAAGAAGCCCCGTTGTGATACACGAAAACATGATCATAACGGCGGTCGCAAAACAGTGCCCCGCCTAACTTTCTGATGGCGGCGGGCGTTTCTATCCAGCTGGAAGTTTTCAGGTCAAATTTCCCCAGCTGCTGTAACGCCCGGTATTGCTCCTCTGTCAGCAGGGACACGCCCATGGCCTCCGCCATGTCCAGCGCGCTGTCTGCCGGTTTATGTTCTTTCCTGGCGTCCAGCGCTTCCCGGTCATAACATACGTTCCTTCGCCCTGCCGGCGTTTCGGGAGAACAATCATAAAAAATGAACTCCCCCGTTTTTTTATCGAACCCCACAACATCAGGCTCACCGCCGGTTTCCTCCATGATCTGAAGAGACCACAGTTTGTCACCGTTGGCTTTCAGCCTTGTTTCTACTTCTTCCCACTCCAGGCCTTTATGCCGGGGCATATTTTTTTCAAAGCGTAATTTTAGTGTAGCCAACAACGTAGCCTGTTGTGCTGCTGATAATTTCTGTTTGTTACTTTTGCCCATATTACAGGTTGTTTGGATAACGATAGTTCACCACGCAGGGGAAATGTGCTTGTTCCGGTAAATCAGATAGTTTGTCTCAAAGATAACAAGCCTGCCAAAACCGGACATCGTTGTTTTAAAATCGAACAATATAGAATATTTTATAACGTATAATAAAATAATATTAAATAAATTATTTTATGGCATTATTCTTCAGATATCGCCGCGGACTAACTTCTTTTTCATGTTGCTGAATTACTTTAAAACAGCCTGGCGCAGCCTGACCAACAACAAGGCGTATAGCGCACTGAATATTTTTGGTCTGGCCATTGGTATGGCAGTAGCACTGCTGATCGGGTTGTGGGTATATTACCAGTTTTCCTTTGACCGCTTTCTACCGGGTTATCAGCATACCTGCCAGGTAATGCACAAGACCGTCTATAACGGAGACATACTCACGCAGCGGTCTACCTCCTATCCGCTGGCAGAGGTGCTGAAAAAGGAAGTTCCCGGTATCCGGTATGTGGTCCAAACGGACTGGACGGCCTGGCATGGACTGGTGGCCAAAGAGAAAAAGTTATACCTGAACGGCGTAACCGCCGGTCCTGATTTCCTGAAAGTATTTGAGTATCCGTTGTTGCGCGGAAAAGCCGGCGATGTATTGAATGACATGCATTCCATTGTGCTGACAGCCTCCACGGCGAAGGCACTGTTCGGCGATACCGATCCTCTCGATCAGATCGTCCGTCTCGATAATCAAACCGACTTAAAAGTGACAGGCATATTGGAAGACGTACCTTCCAACTCTACTTTTCAGTTCAACTATATTGTTCCATTGAATTACATGGTAAAGGTCTTGCACTGGGGCACGCAATGGGGAAATAACAGTTTTCAGACGTTTGTAAGCCTGGAGCCTCATGCATCCTTTGACCAGGTGTCTGCCAATATGAGAATGTTGCTGAAAAAATATAGTGTGGAAGAATACAGTATCGCCAAAAGTGAGTTATTCATGCAACCGATGAGCCAGTGGCACCTGCAGGCTGACTTTAAGAATGGCGTGGTGTCCGGCGGATTATTGGATTATGTAAAGATGTTCAGCATCATCGGGCTATTGGTATTGCTGATTGCCTGTATCAATTTTATGAACCTCTCCACCGCCCGCTCTGAGAAGCGCGCACGGGAAGTGGGTATACGAAAAGCGATTGGCTCCCATCGTAATGACTTGGTATTTCAGTTTCTGCTGGAATCATTGATGATTACCCTGATATCCTTTGTGATTTCGTTGGTGTTGGTGCAGGTAACGCTTCCTTCATTCAATGCGCTCACAAACTCCAATATCCGCATACCTTACGATAGCGCCGTTTTCTGGGGCATACTGACCGTTTATGTGCTACTGACAGCCCTGCTGGCAGGCGGGAGACCGGCATTCTACCTCTCGTCCTTCCAGCCCGTAAAAGTACTGAAAGGTACCCTGCACACTGGCAAAGCCGCCGTACTGCCGCGAAAAGTACTGGTAATGGTGCAGTTCACCTGCTCCGTAGCGCTGATGATTACCACCATAGTCATCTATCAACAGATCCAATATGCCAAAGACCGCCCCAAAGGCTATGATACACAGCGGCTGATGATGACCGACAACAGTCCGGATATGAACCACAACTACGACGCTTTGAAAAACGACCTGCTGCAAACAGGCGTGGTAAGCAGCGTCACTAAGTCGTCCAGTCCGGTTACCGGCATATGGGTAACCAATAATATCCGGGAGTGGCAGGGCAAACAACCTGGCGAATCGCTGGAATTGGGGACCACTGCTGTTTCCGACGCAGACTATTTTAAGACCACCGGCATGACGGTCATCGCAGGCAGGACTTTCGCCGGCAACCTGGCATCTGATACAGATTACATCGTTCTGAATGAATCGGCCGTTAAACGCATGCGCTTCAAAGATCCCATCAATCAGATCATACGCTGGAACGAGCCGAAGAAGACCCAGAAAGTGATCGGCGTTGTAAAGGACGCCCTAATGGGCTCTCCTTATTCCTCAGTGCCTCCCTGTATGTTTTTATACAATCCTGACTGGGCCAACGTCATCACGTACCGCCTGGCGCCCGGCGTGCCTACTGATAAAGCAATAGCCGCACTGACACCCGTTTTCAACAAACACAATCCATTCTATTCTTACCGGTACCAGTTCGTTAACGATGCATATGCCGATAAGTTCGGTTTCGAAACACTGGTCGGTAATCTGGCCGGCGTATTTGCCGTACTGGCTATTTTCATTTCCTGCCTGGGCCTCTTTGGGCTCGCGGCCTATATGGCAGAACAACGCACCAAGGAAATCGGTATCCGGAAAGTGCTGGGCGCTTCCATATCGCAGGTGTGGCTGTTACTTTCCAAAGATTTTGTCGTCCTCGCGGTATTAAGCTGTATAGCGGCCGCACCGCTCACCTGGTACCTGCTGCACCGGTGGCTGCAGCAATATGAGTACCGGATCAATATCAGCGCCGGCGTATTGTTTGTTACGGCCCTGGGAGCAGTGGCCATTACCATTGTAACAGTGAGTTTTCAGTCCATCAGGGCGGCACTGGCAGATCCGGTAAAAAGCCTGAAGGCGGAGTAAAATAAATGATGGCGGCCATTTGATAATGGCCGCTATTAATTAATATACCCTTTGTTTAATCCATTTTGCCATATAAGCCAATACGTCCGGCGCGATAGTTTGCTCGATGTCCGGATACTCCACAGGAAGTCCTGTGTTAGCATTTTGAAATAAATGGTTTTTCCCGGGGAATAATTTAATGGTGACCTGTTTGTTACCACCCTCACGCAAAGCTTTTTCAATACGTGGCAGCTGGGCAGGCAGCACCTGCACGTCTTTACTGCCATTAATAGCCAGCACCGGACATTTCACTTTCCGCAAAATCGCTGACTGGTCACGAAAAAAGTCGGCACGCCTGGGGCCCGACAAAAAAGGATAAAATTCCTCCGCATGCAGGGGTTGTGTTAATTCCATGATTTCCCGGTCGCGGGCAGAGAGCCGGGCCACTTCTGCGTCAAACGGCAGCAATGCCGCTGCCAGCTTTATTTTGGCGATGCTGTCGCTCGGTTCTGCTGCAATGACTTCCAGCACTTTGTCCATCAGCCTCACGTTTACTTTAATAGCCTCAGCACTGGCGCCACTCCCTTTGCCAACGGCCATGATGGATTCATTATAGGCCGTGATCATATCCGAAGCGCTGCCAGCCATCAACACAGCGTAAGCCACATCCGGCGAAGCGGCGGCAATAGGCGCTATTTCTCCGCCAAGGCTATGCCCGATCAGCCCGACGGCACGGGGATTCAGTTCTTTTCTGGATTGCAGGTAATGTACCCCTGCCAGTGCATCGTCTGCCAGGTCCTCATTGGTAGCGGATTCATAATCACCGGTGCTTTTACCGACGCCGCGGTCGTCTACCCGCAGCACCGCAATACCGGCCCGGGTAAGGTAATCCGCCAGCACCAGGAATACCTTGTGGGTGAATACGGTTTCGTTGCGGTCACTTGGACCGGAGCCGGAAATAAGCACTGCCGCCGGGAAAGGCCCCTTTCCTGCCGGCAGGCTGAGCGTGCCCACCAGCGAAACGCCGGCGTTACGGTTAACAAATGTCACTTCCTCTTCCCGGTATGGCAACGGCGGAACAGGTTCCTGTGGCCTTCTCAGCGCAGCGGTAGGCAAGACGTCCCGCCTTTTCAGCTCGAATGGAAATTTGCGTTTGTCTTTCATGAGAAAAAAACCAGAGAGGGTGCTGTCGTTGATCAACAGGCCTTCGTAGTGCGTGCTCATCGCCGGAATATCCATTGTCAGCTGTCCCCCGATGGCCATAAGGTTCTCCGTTTCGATATTAAAAACTTTCTGGTTGATGATATGCATGCGTGACCGCAGCTGTCCTGCGCTGTCAGCAGCAATTTCGAAGGCCACCTCCGGAGGCTCCATCCCGGTAAGGTTTACCGTACCTACCCAGATACCCTTGAAGTGCTGTGCGTTGATGGAAAATGTTGCCGTCAGTAACAACAGCGATGTAAAAAAACGTTTCATGTGTTGTGATTTACAGCAAACTTAGTCCTGTATCCAGCGGCGGCCACAGCTAATACACCAATAACGCCCACGGCTATCTGTATATACCGGTTAACACTGTCTACGCATTTCAAATAAAAAAAACACCGGTTCATCAACTCTTTTTCCCCATACACGGGAATAGCTTTACATTCATCCGTAAATCACCGTACTTGAAAAGAAAACGCATTGAAGTTATTATCCACCTGCTCATCTGGACCTGCGCCTATCTGCTCTTTGCCTTCGTTGCCGACACCATTGGTGTTTTCAGCAGCAGGGAGCATACGCTTTTTTATCCGCTGACAGTGGGCACCCTGATCAATGCCGCCATGTTTTATACTGCGTCGCTGATCATCATCCCCCGGGGTGCTGCACTGAAAAAAAAGCAGCAACTGGCACTGCAACTGCTGCTGCTTTATATCGGCACCACCACACTGAAGTCTGTCATCGATTTCCTCTTTTTCGACAGTATTGTATCTACACAAAAAGAGTCATTCGAAGAACAAATCCTGATCAACGCCGTTTTCGACCTTATCCTGCTGAGTCTGGCCATGGGCTATGGTTTCACTCGTACCTGGCTAAAAAAAGAAGCGCAGCAGCAGGTGATACAGCAGGAAAAACTGAAAGCGGAACTGAATTTTCTGAAGGCGCAGGTCAACCCTCATTTTCTTTTCAACACGCTCAATACCGCCTATGCCAGCGCCACGCTGTATGGCGATGCCCGCACTGCCGGTATTATCGACAAGCTCAGCTATCTGATCAGGTATATGTTGTATGAAAGCAATGAAGAACAGGTACTGCTGGAACAAGAGATCACCTACATTGAAGATTATATTGAATTACAGCAATTCAGGATCTCTGATGAGATCCGGGCGGATATCCGGTTTTACCACCAGGCAGACAGCCATCACCAGATAGCCCCGCTGTTATTGCTCCCCTTTGTGGAGAACGCCTTTAAACACGGTATCAGACTGGGTGAGCTGTCTTACATCGACATACAGCTGCTGGTGGTGGACAATAAGTTGTCTTTCTCTGTAAAAAACAGCGCAGGGGGAACGCCGGCAACAGCCATCCCGCAGGTGGGCGGCGTGGGGCTGGCCAATGTAAAAAAGCGGCTCGCGTTACTATATCCTTCCGGGCACCAGCTGCACATCAACAATAACGATCATCATTTTGACATCCTGCTTGAAATAAATTTAAACAGCCATGAAATGTATAGTGGTGGATGACGAGCCTTTAGCCCTGGCATTGACGCAACGTTACATAGAACAAACGCCCCGGCTGCAGTTGGCCGGCAGTTTCACCAATCCGTTTAAAGCCATGGAGTACCTGTTGCGGGAAGAGGTACACCTCCTTTTCCTCGACATCAATATGCCGGGGCTGTCCGGCATGCACCTGCTGGCCTCTCTGCCGGTGCAGCCCATGGTGGTGTTTACCACCGCCTATGCGGCATTTGGGGCGGAAAGTTATGAATACAATGCCGTCGACTACCTGCTGAAGCCCATCAACTATCCCCGTTTCCTGAGAGCCGTCAATAAAGCTGTTGCCGCAGCCGGCAACAAACCAGGCAATACGCCCGCGGAAGAAGAGGTCGTGATCAAAAGCGGCTCACAGTGGCACCGCGTCCGGACAAACAATATCCTGTATATTGAAGCTGCCGGTAACTACATGCAATTCCATACGACAGAAAAAAAGCTGATGGCGCTGATGAACATGAACGAGCTGATGGAACTATTGCCCCCGCAGCATTTCGTCCGCATACACAAGTCATACGTTATTTCCCTCCGGCATATTACGATGTATGAAAAAAACATGGTGATGCTGCATAAGGTGTCATTACCGATAGGGCTTACCTACCGGCAGCAGTTTCTGGAGCGGTTAAAGCGGAAATAACCACGCATGAACATTGGCCTGTAACATCCTAGCGGACAATTGCTTATATTTAGCCCTTCATTAATTCTTTCATCCGCCATGGACCAATATCTGACTGAACTGATCGACCGTATGAATGACACCAGCGACTGGCCTCCGCCGCCGGGCGTAAGCAGCAGCACCACCATTTCATGGGCTGCGCTGAGAGAAGCGGAAAAACTCAACAATACCGCCCATATTCCCCAGTTGATCACTTTCATCAACACGGAGAAAGATGCGCGGCGACGCAAGAGCGCCTACTTTACGCTCGCGCATATCGCAGAAAATACCGACAACCGGGAAGCGATGGAGTTTCTTATCTCCCGGGTAACAAAAGAAAAAGACAAATATATTCAATCGAATATACTGGACCACCTCGCAGATCTGGAAAAGCCGGCAGGCACCGATCTTACGCCCCTGGTCCAGGCGGTGAAAAGTAGTTCGTGGCAGGTCAGCCAAAGTGCTATCAAAGCGCTGTCCCGTTCCGCGGAGAAAACAGCTGAGGAAGCCCTGCTGGAAGTTATCAGCACCAGTAAAAATGAATACGCCCTGATATATGCCAACATCGCCCTGGCCACATCAGGGTCGCCTGCCAGTCTGCCTTATCTCGTGAAATTGCTGGAACACAAAAAACAGGATGTCTCCGGCACCGCACTGAGCGCCATTCTGAAATTAGGCGATGCGTCCTATCTCGACCTTTTCCGCGAACAACTGGAAAACGGCAAAAACAAGTTCACCGCCCTGCACGGCGTCATTAAATACGGTGACGAAAAGGTGGTGCCTGATCTTATCAGGCGGGTAAAACAACTGGTGGCCAAACAACGGGCCATAGAGGCGATCAGCACCGATGGTAAAACAGAAATCATCTTTGCGCTTGAATTCCTGGTGCAGCATGTTGCCGGCAACCCCGAAATAAAAAAGCTCTACGAACTGTTGACAGGAAAAAAGAACGCACTGCTCTGGGACCGTGAAAAAAATTGGTTACAAACGTTCCGCCATCATTTTATTGTTTAGAGATTCTGATGTTTTAGTTATTTGAAGAATGCCAGGCATTCTTCAAATAACTAAAACAATTATCATTATGGTAAAACGTTTTTCGTTCAAAAAAAATTCTTTTTTTGAATTGTTTATTATATTATTGCTGACTAGAAACCAAAATCTGTACACAAAAGCACGGCACACGCTTCAAGCACGACGAGCACAACGAAAACCTGATCAAACCCGTTTGACAAAGTGATTTTTCTAAACCGTTATTAATTTCAACAATATTCACAAATACTAAATCTGTCTGCACGATAGGAATGCCACGCATTTGCTTTATACCCGGAAAGCTATGCTGTCATTGCTTTACAAACAAATAAAATCCGTCAGCGCACATACAACCAGTCTGAATCACAAAAACATTCCGGTAGTGAAGCGAAATAGCCATATTTCCGCTACTGTACATGTTATCCTGTATATTTTGATCGTCCCCCTCAATCACCAAATTAAATTAGCCATGAAAAAAACCCTTCAAACACTTGCCTTTACTGTACTGTCAGCATTCCTATTGGCATCCTGTAGCAAAAATGCTGATGTACCTGTAGTGCAGGAAAAAAAAGATAACGCAGACAAAGTGATGTCCTACATTCAACGCCTGGGCTTTTCCCAAAGCGACATCGTTGATAACGGCGACGCATATATCGTCGATGGAGACATCCGCTTCCCCAAAGACATGGTAGTCCCTGATGGCAAAGCTTCCACCGAGCAACAATGGACAGGCAGCAAACTGACCGCAGCCAACGCATTGAATGTTCGTATCAAAGTAGACGACAGCATGGCTTCCATGATGGCGGAAATCAATTCTGCCATTGACCAGTGGAACAATATCGGTGGCGACATTGCTTTACACCTCAGCATCGTTACCGGTACGTCCTATGACATATTGATCAAGGACACCAACCTTGGCGCAGGCATCTGCGGACAGGGCACCTTCCCTTCCAATGGTCAGGCAGGTAACCTCATCCAGATCAACAAGTCATATATTGCAGGCAACAGCTTTGCACAACGTCAACGTACTATTACGCATGAAATAGGACATAATATTTCCATCATGCACACCAATCAAACCGGTGGTATGCAAATCCCCGGCACACCTGTTACTGACGCACTTTCGCTGATGAATGCAGGACAGTGTAATTCCGGCGCCACTGTATTGTCTAACTATGACAAGATAGCCGCACGGTGGTTATACTAAAAACATGTTCACCATCATTCGGTAACTTGTCTGAAGAAGACAATCAACCTTATTAGCTCCACATTCTGTACGATCAGAATATAACAGGTGTCCGCTCCGGCAAGCCGGAGCGGACTTTCGTGTTAATCCCGATAAAAATTCACGGCATGATGATCGCAGAAAACCGGCAATAAAAAAGGTCCGCTGCCTGAAGACAAACGGACCCTTCTTTATGATCGGGCTATTATCAGCGCAAGGTTATTTTCCTGATCTGCCCCAGGAAATCTTCCACGAAGTAGATATTTCCCTGCCGGTCTACCGCCATAGACCCCGCCGATGCCGGCGAGATAAGCGCCTCCTGTAAAGTACCATTCTTATTGCCGGTATGCCACGGCTCATAAGTGCCGCCCGAACCGGTGACCGTACCAATGGTGCCATCTGCCGGTGATATGCTTCTAATAGACGCATTATTGCCATCTATCACATAAATCAATCCGCTTACAGGATCATACACCAACGTACCTGGTCCGTCCAGCTTGCCCACGCCACGCGGACCATCCACGTAACCTGACTGGAAGAAGGTGCCCGCAAACAATCCGACCTCGGTGGTAACACTATTGTAGCGGTACACCGCACCGCCATCGGTGTTGGACCAGAACACGGACCCGTTCACGTAAGTAAACTGCGAAGAGAAACCACCTCTGGACAGCTGTTTGATCTGGGAGCCATCGGCAGAAATGCGGTAGGTGCCGTTGTATTCAGACCCTATATACACATTGCCTGACGGATCGACTGTAATATAGCGCGGTGGATTTTCGATACCGGAGTAGAAGGTCGTCACCACTCCTGCCTGCGTGATTTTCCTGACACTGTTGTTCCAGCCATCGGCCACATACAGGTTGTCGTTTGCATCAAAAGCAAGACCACAGATACCGTTAAAACGTGCAGCGCCGCCGGTGCCGTTGGCATTTCCGGAGTTATCATCGCCCGCGAACAGCGTACCACCGGAGCCGTCCGGGTTGATCCTGTAAATTTTTGTGTTGGCGCTCAGGTATACATATCCTTTGCTGTCAATGGCCATGCCCCGTTGGTTGGCCACCACCATCGCGCCTTGATAGAACAGGCTGACGCCCGCCCTGCGAAACAGCGGCCCTGTGGCCGACAGGCTACCGGTAGTGATCTGCAAGGCGCCGGTAGTGATACCGGTAGGTATCGTAGCGGTCAACACGGTGTCGGTGGCCGTATTGATTGTCAGCGCCAGGCCATTAATGGTAACATGGTTATTGGCCGCCACAGGGTCAAAGCCGGTACCCCTGATCCTGATCACGGTGCCAGCCAACCCGTTGTCAGGCAACAGCTCCGCTACCCCTAACGCCTGTACGGTATAACGCGGGCCATTTACCTCCTGGCCGTTTACCACTACTTTAAGCGTACCGGAGGTGGTGCCGGGAGGAACAGTGACCACCAGCTGGCCCTTCATGGCACTTAATATATGCGTTGCCGTGCCATTGATAAATACGGAATCTTCGTCGGTGATATCGCTGAACTCATCTCCCATGATGGTAACAGTGCTGCCAACCGGGCCACTGAGCGGCGCTACCGTCTTGACAGAAGGCGGCGGCACCTGCGTAAATACAGGACCAGTGGTTTTCTGCCCGTTCATGGTCAGCGACACCGGACCGGTTTTTACATTGGCCGGCGCTATCACCACCAGTGACGTAGCGGTGGCACTGACCACGGTGGCCACGGCTCCGTTGAAGGAAACCTGATTATTGGCAACAACCGGATCAAAACCGGAACCTGTCAGCGTTACCTGCGTACCAGCGCCGCCTTTCACAGGTTTGATCTGCGCGATGGACTGATAGTTGAATGCCGGACCAGTGGCATGTGTACCGTTCACTTTCACTTCTATCGCGCCGGCACCGGCATCTGCAGGCACTATCACGACCAGCAGGGTATCGTTGGAATTCGCAATAATGGCTGCATGTCCGTTGATGGTCACTTCAGCCGGGCCGTCGGTCGCGGTGAAACCGGCGCCTGAAATATATACGTTCGTACCGGCCGGACCGTTGGCAGGTGTAATACCGTGAATACTCAATGCCTGATAGGTATAGGTACCGCCTTGTATGGTGCGGTCGCCGCTCTTAACTGTTATGGGGCCGGTAGTGCCTTTGTCCGGGGCCTGTACCACCAGCACGGAATCGTTGGCGCTGACTACCCGGGCGGCAGTCCCATTGAAAGCTACTTCATTGGACTCCAGCGTACGGCTAAAACCCGTTCCGCGTATAGTCACCACCGTACCGGGGTTACCGCTGCCCGGCATAAAGTTGGAAACCGTCAGCGGCGTCTCTACCTCCTTATGGTCTTTTTTGCAGGCAGCCAGCATGAGCATGGCGCCTGCTAAAAAATATATAAATTGTTTCATCACTTTTTAATTTGATATCGATTACCTAAAATGAATACCTCATTCCCAGCTGCAACTGGTAGCGGGAATTAAAGAAATCAACCGCATAAGGTTTTCCCGGATCTGAAAACATGTACACCGGATAATTCTCTTTGCTCTGCCGGCCGGGATAAAAAGGTGTCAATCCCACACTGGCTGTTGAGTTGAAAGTATTAGGCGAAAAATATGACCTGCCCCAGTCTTTGTTCAGCAGATTGGTGAGGTTCATCACGTCCAGTGTAAAGGTGAGGAAGCTGCTGCCCGGACGACCAGAGAAGTGATACTCCTGCCCGAAGTGGAAGTCGGCCTGTGTGTTCCAGGGCGTACGGCCAGCATTCCTTTCAGTGAAATTACCGCGACGGCTGCGCAGGTATGCGTTGCCATCCACATAGCGGTTAAAGGCTTCTGCCTGGGCCGCTGCTGTTACCGCATTACCCGCCGCATCTGTATAATCCTGGAAATAACGGACCGCCTCTGTAGCCTGTGGAATATACACCAGGCTTACCTGCTGCGGCAATCCCTGTATGCTGTTGTTCACGATACCGTAGGTGAACGGAGAACCGGACTGCGCGCTGACAAACAATGAGAAGCTGCTGACCCATTTTTTGTCCCACGCCTTGCGGTAGTCTACATGCACAACAATGCGGTGGCGGATATCGAAATTGGAATACGCGAGACCGGGATTGTTGGGGTTCAGCGCCTGGTTCAGCTGCCAGTTGCTCTCCATAGAGTTACGAATGCCATTGGCCACGTCTTTTGATTCACCGTAGGTATAAGACACTCCTGCATTTAATCCGAATGCATAATTCCTATTGATGCTGCCGGTGAGACTGTAGCGGTAGCCTTTATTGGTATTGCTTAATTCATACGCATTGGCGAAGCGAGGATCTATGCTGCCGCCAAATACAGGCTGCGACTGATTTACATCATACCCGTAATAACGCGGGTCATCTTTAATATTCACCTGTTTAAACATCACATCTTTCAGGCTCCTGGTATAGATACCCTCTATGGTGAACTTATAGCCTGATGCTGTAGTATAGTCAGCGGCGAGACTGGTACGCAGCACTTTCGGCATCACAAAGTTATTGTCCACCACGTCCACCTGCGTTTTACCGGTGTTTTTATTGTTCAACACAGCGCCATTTTGTTCAATGAACCCGCCGATGCCGTTGTTACCGCCTTTCAGCGGATCGGAACCTTTTACGAATGCCTGCTGGTCAGCTTTCTGATCGAATGCGCCGTACGTGTCGCCATTATTGTAATAGGCATAGGCCAGCCAGGCGAGCGGAATTCTGCCGGTGAACATACCGATTCCACCTCTTAGAATCAGGCGCTGATTGCCCATCCAGTCGTAACGGAAGCCCAGGCGTGGAGAGATCTGTACCCTGTTAAGATAATGGTTGGTGATCCGGTTCAGTGGCGTGTAGTAGTAAGTGGTGCCAAGGAAACCGTCCTGGATGGCGGTTTGGGTTTTGTCGCTCAACGTTGGTTTTTCCGGCAACAACGTATAGTCGGCTCTGATACCTGGCGTAATTTTCAGTTTGTCTGTCAGCTGAATTTCGTCCTGTGCATAGGCGCTCAACATGTCCAGGTTAAAAGACTGCGGGTGGTCCATGATATAGGCCCTGCTGTTGTCTGTATAGTTATAGCTACCCCTTACGCGCCATGGATTGTTTTGGAGATAATCATCTATGCTGAGATAATCCACACGGCCGTTCCAGCTGTTCACAAAGCCATAGTTGATATGATATAGTTCATTGTGCGTACCAAAGAGGAAGGTGTGTTTTCCTTTGTAGAGGGTCACGTTATCAGTGATTTCCCAGGTGCGCTGCTGCATGTTAAAAATAGCCGCTTCCCTGTCTGTGCCCAGATAGATGGTAGTGCCTGGCGTGCGGCCCATGATCTGTACCTGCGGCAATGCAGGATCGGACTGCGGATCACGTTTATCCTTCACCGATGTAAAACCAACGATAAGGCTGTTGGCCAGCTGAGGACTGAAGCGGGATTTCAGTTCCGCCACAGTGGACGTCTGGTTGTTGGTTTGTTTGTAAGCCATACTGGTGAAGCGGAAATCGGCCTGGTCCCGGTCCATCATCATGGCTTCAGAAAGGATGGTATTGTTGCGGACAGACAGCTGATGTTTATCGTTGATGTTCCAGTCGAGGCGATTAAAGAATTTATGGGAATTGCTTTTAGCGCTGAAAGCGCCGCCGGTGCCGGGATCAAAGGCATTTCCGTAGCGCTGCAGCGTGGCATTGCGGATATCCTGCTCGTCTTTTGCAGAGAGTATCTGTGCCGTTTCAGGCTGTCCTGCCAGCAGTTGCACGGGATCGCGGCGGCCGGTAAATTCTTCATTGGTAAAAAAGAACAGTTTGTCTTTGATGATAGGAAAGCCCAGTCGTATACCGGTCTGATAATCGTAGAAGTCGCTGTTCATTTTGCCGAGGGTGCCGGCTTTGTCTTTGCCGGTGATAGCGGCATTACGGCCAAAAGCATATACGGAACCGGTGAAGGTGTTGGTGCCGCTACGGGTCACCGCGTTGATACTGCCGCCGGTGAAGTTGCCGATCTTCACATCGAATGGCGCGAGGTATACCTGCATATCCTCTATGGCGTCCATGGACACCGGATTGGTATGGGTGCTGGCGCCGGGCATGCCGGAAGTACCGGTGATGCCACCGGTAGAAGGACTGAATCCTATCGCATCATTGTTGATGGCGCCATCGAGGGTAACGTTGTTGTAACGGAAGTTCGTACCGCCGAAGGAATTGTCTTTCGATGCCTGTGGCACCAGTCGCGTCATATCCTGTATGCTGCGATTGATCGTCGGCATATTTTTCAGCTGCGCGCTGCTGATGTTCTGTCCCGCACCGTAGGTGCTGGCTTTGGCCACTTTGTTTCCTTTCACCACAACTTCCGACAGCTGTTTCTGTTTATCTTCCAATATCAGCTCCAGCTGCAAAGGTTCTCCCAGTCTTACCTGCAAGCCATCTCTCGTTTGTGTGCCCATTCCCATCATGGATGCCTGCACTGTATAGGGGCCGCCAATCCGGAGGCCAGCCAGGTGGTAACGACCATCATTACCGGCCACGGTACCATAACGTGTGCCCGTAGGCGTATGTATGGCCCGTACCGTTACACCGGGAACAGGCTGCCCCTTCCCGTCCAGCACGCGCCCGTCGAGCCGTCCGCTGGTTTCCTGCGCCTGCAGGTGCGTGGCAATAAGCACACACAGGAGGCTGAATAGTATATATAATTTTTTCATTTTCGGATCATTTTAAATAACGCATCAGAAGTTTTCCGTTAATACCTGATCGATAATATGCAACACCCCGTTGTTGGTCAGCACATTGGACTTCAGCACCTGTGCCGGTTGCCGGTTACCGGCTCCCTGGATGGTGATACTATAGTCGTTGCCGTTATTTTGCAGGTTAACGGTGGTGGCGCTGTTATTGAGCATATTCTGCTGCGTCTGGTTGCTGTTGTCAGTTGTCAACACGTAGTCATATACGAAGCGGCGGGTGGCCAGCATATGGAACTGTAGCAGGTTGCGCAGCAATGCGGGATCGGTTTTCACAATGCTGTCGGTGGTAGGAAAACCGGCATTGATGAAAGCGTCGTTGCCGGGGGCGAATATGGTGAGCGGACCATCGCCTTTCAGCAGATCTTTCAGGCCTGCGCGTTGCAGGGCGGCGTTGAAATAAGTCAGCGATGGCTCCGCGGCCACGGCGTCGCTCAGCTTATCCTGCACCAGCGGGTTCAGCACGGTGTTAATCACCTGTATCAATCCGTTGCTGGCAGGCATATTGAGCGCTGTCACACGGGTGCCGTTCACCACGATAACGGTGTCTGTTCCGTGTACCCAATGGGTAACGTACAGTTGCGCGCCTGTAGCGGTGGTGACCGGCTGATTAAACCGGAAAGGCAGTTTGTCCAGCTGCCATTTTCCCGGCAGGGTATGATACTTTACCATGTTCATCAGCACTGCGCCTTTTTCTTTGGCCACGTCTGAAACAGTATTATAACCGGATTTTTGAAAAGCGTTATCATCCGGTATCAGCACGGTGTACGGGCCCTTCTCACGGAAAGTGGGACCATAGTTGGTCACCGTTATGGCGGTATTGAAAAAAGAGAAATTGAACTTATTATCCTCGATCACGTACAGGATATTATTGTTGTCTTTATCAGGTCGGGACAGGTTATCGTCGTCCTTCTTACAGGAAATCAAAGCGGCTGTCATCAACCCAAACAATATATATTTCTTCATCTTGTTAAATATTTTTGATGAGCCTTATGGCATAAACAGACCATCGTCTATCACGTGAATCACCCCGTTACGGAAAAGCAGGTCGGTTGTTACCAGTTTGCGGGCGGGCAGGGATGAGCCGAGCTGCTTTACCATAATGCTTCCGGCATTATTGGCAAACGAAAGCCGGATAAACTGCGGCCCTTCGTGATAAGTAGATCCGGGCCTGATCTGGAAACCTGCCAGCATGGCGTTGTCCGTCAGGTCGTTGGAAAACAGCACCAACGGATAATTGGGCTTCATGGCAGCATTAAAATCCAGGTGATTGGCCGACAGCACGGAGTCCAATGACGTGGTGGGGCTCACGTAATACATGTTATCATTGTAGTAGGAATCCCCCACGTCATAAAGCAATGCCCTTTGCCGGAGATCATCCACCGTATTAAACCCGGATTGCTGAAAAGCGCGGTTGGTAGGCGCAAACAGTGTGAACGATTTGTATTGCGCTGTTGTTTTCAGCAGGTCCGTCATCCGGGGCTGCTTCCACGACAACTGGTAAATACTGTCGCTGATACGAAAGGCTTCCATCAGGTAACTGAATTCAGGATTATTAAGCAGGTAATCGTACATGTCCTGCGCCGGTTTGTTCAGCACGGCGTCCAGCAGGTAGATGGTACCGTTGATGGCTTCCAGCGGCTTCAGCGTGTAGGGTTTCCCGTTAATCATCAGTTTACCGTCATGATATCCCAGATACTGCGCGTAGATATAAGGGTCATTGCTGTAGAAGCCCGGCAGGTCTGTGCGCCGCAGCAGCGAACGCATATTGTTGCTGCCGGTGAGTTTTTTCAATTGGTCGCCTGACAGCCAGCTGTCGAGTACATGGTAAAACAACAGGGTATCGAGGTCTTCAACCTGCATGACCTTCACTTTGTCCGCCGTGATACCGGCTTTAGCGAAAGCGTCATCTGTCGGTGCCAGCAATGTATAGGCCTGCCAGGCTCCGTCAGCGATCACGGAATCCATATTCACCTTTTTCCAGATAGCCTTGTAAACAGTGAGGTTGGTGCTGTCCAGCAGTTCACGGATTTTGCGGGTAGGCCCGGCATACTCCAGGGGCTTGCCCACCGGTGTCACCTGTGCATCTTTTAACCGGCAGGCGGAGAGAAACAGCAGGAATAACGCAAACGTATATATGAAATATTTTCTCTTCATCATTTCCGGTTTTATTTGATTAAAAGGGAGTCCGGGTACAACAGGATGTTATTGATACGGTTCACCACTCCGTTGGTGGTCATGATATCCCGTCCTTTTGCACCATCCGCAATGTCTACACCGCCGGGGGTATGGTAGTTCCATTTACCTCCCGGCGCATAGACGTTAAAACCACCGTAGGGGTTGGGATTAATGGAATATCCGTCTCCCAGGTCAATACGGGCGCTGGTGGCGCCGATAACCGTCATATCATTCATCAGGATATGATGTGGTTTTAACCCAAGCGTATATATGTTAAATGCCAGCGGCTTGTAACGTGCCAGGTCTATTTTGGCGATACTGTCGGGTGTCAGCTGAGAATTGCGAAAAGCGTCATTCACCGGTGCATATATGGTGAACGGGCCTTCTGTCTTCAGGGCATCCCATTGATTGGTTTTCTTCAGCAAAGCCACGAAAATGGACAGGGTGGTATCTGCTGCCAGCCATTCCTGCGTGTTTCGTTCGTTGTATTTGGGCACTCCTTTCAGTATATGTATGACCCCGTTTTTCATGCCCAGGTTACGTTTGCCCACATCATATACCAGGCTTCCGTTAAAGGCCGTGGGAAAGGCATCAGCGTTGGTGCCTATAACGCCCACGGAAATATAGGACGACATGCCGCCAAGGCAGGCATAGCGGTTGTCCAGCTGCGTGGGGATAACGGACGTGTATAAACGGTCTTTGAGCATCAGATTTTTCAGGGCGGTACGCAGACTGTCCCTGTTCATCCGGTCAAAGTCGTCCGGCTTTTTGATGCCGATATCGTTAAACGCTTTATTGTCCGGCGCCCATATGGTGAAAGGCCCATCTGTATTGAGACTGTCCAGCAGCCCCGTTTGCTGCAAAGCGGCAGACAACAGGCTCAGATCGTAGTTATTGTGTATAAAGTCACCTATAGTGCGGATATCGGACGTGTGTTCGTCACCGGTAACGTCTATCTTTTTACAGGCCGTTACCCACAGCATCAACAAGGAAATATAAGCGATGAAGTATCTTTTCATGATTCGTTTATTTATAGACAGGCGGATCATAACGGCGCTGCAGCGTGGTGATGTACATATTGCCATTCACATATTCTACGGTGTTGACAGTAGCAAATGACCGCGGATTATAGACACCGGAGTAAACGGAGATGACCATGCCCGTACGCACATCACCACCGAGGTTGAACACGGCCGCCGGCGCTTCAGGACCTAGTGCAAAAGAGGTGTAGTTACCTTTGCTGTCATCAGACTGTTCGCCCTGGTCAGGCGGCGTACCAGGACTAAGGATATTGAACATCTGTCCGGACGTACCGGCATAAATATGGTTGGCGGTAGAATCCGGGAACAGCGGGAAGTTGCTGTAAGGATGCACTACAGGTTCCTGTGAGCGGGTCACGCCGGTCATGAAGGCATTCGTATATCCTTTGATCTTCTGCCGGTCTTTTGCATAGAGCGTATAGAAGATGTTCATGGTATCCCTGATACAGGTGTTTTTGCTGTTATCATCGAATACAAAGGTCTGCGCATACCCTTCTGAGCTCAGGTTGTAAAAGTTGGTGTACACCAGTGAATCCGACAACGGGATTTTGGTGAATATTTCCTTGCGGAGGTAGAGCCCTGTCTTCCTTGTGTATACAGATTTTTCCAGTATGTTCATCGTATAGATCTCGCCTTGTTCGAGGTTGACAGTAGTATCCACCAGTATGCCTTTTCTGGCGCTGGCTGGCAGGGAGTAGAACGGGTCGTTGCTGCGTGGCCGTGAGATGAACATAAACCGGTGGCTACCGCTTTTCACCATGCCGTAGCCGGAGAGGTCGTAGCCGTTCACGATAGGGCCTACGGGTATTTTTGCCGTACCGGGAAACTCCTTCTGCCACAGGGCGGTATTGCCGGCATCGGGGTATGGTCTTGCCAGCGGGCCCCTGGTGGTCATAAAATCGAAGGTAACGTCTGCGTTGACAGGCATGCCGGAAGCATCCAGCACCGGGTCTATCAGCATGGTCAGGAAAGGTTGCGGAGCATCTTTGTTGTCGATAGTGACGTTATAGGTCAGACAGTTGAACACCCGGAGATAAGCGGGTGAACTGACATCCGGGAAATCCGTTTTACGGCAGCCTGCTGCCAGGATACAAACCAAAGCGATCAGTCCCCCTAAAAAATGAATCTTGTTTTTATATTCCTGCTTCATGGGCCATTATTGGTTATGTTTGATGATAATCATGCTGGCAGCGGCTTCGCCGGCATTCTTCGGATGCAGGCTACCTGTCAGCGCTACGGTATACACGCCTGTTTCATAAGCGGGCAGCAAGCCGGCATATAATTCCGGACGGGCAATAAAATCAGTACCGGACAGCTGCGGAATTTCCTGTATCCAGTCACCCGGCAGCACACCCGGCTGGGAAGCGTATACGCCCAGCTTTTTGATGCCCGTCAAAGGAGAGAAAAAGATATACGGCTGATCAGTGATGACCTGTCCCCTACTGATATGCTGGCTGCTGCCGCCTCTGAAGCTCAGGAAATCATTCAACAGCGCGCCATTGGCGCCTGTGAAGGTCACTTCAGGGATATCAGTGGTAAGGTTCAGGAAACGTATCTTAAACGGCATGGAATAAGTATACTGGTCATTGCTGCCGTCATCGCCTTTAGGGTTGCTGCTGAGATAAAAACTACCGCTGAGGTTATTGGCCACCAGCTTCATCGCCGGTTGACCATTCTCTCCCGGATATACCCAGGCGGTATAGTTATCGCTGCCCTGTATGGTCAGGGACTGCTCGGCGAGTTTCTTACCGCTGGCATCTGTGAGCTGCACGGTATGTGTACCGTTGACCAATGTTTTATATCCGGTAGCTTTGGAAAAAGCCATAGCACCTTCCTGCAGGGGCTTGCTGTCCACGCTGACAGAAACAGATACACCGGGCATGGCATTCACCGCCTGTAAACGGCCATAGGTGATATTTAACGCTTCTTTGTTGTCTGCGATGATACGATAGCTGTTGATACCTGCCGGAGAAGCAGAACTGCTGCCGGCATCGAGCGAGCTAAAGCTCATGCTGGCGCATACCATGATGGTATAAACACCACCGGGCTGAAATGTACGTATAGGCGCATACGTAAGGCGGGTATCTACTACAGGATTGTTACCGTTTGTCATGGTGCCTGTCGTTCTGTTAACAACGCTCAACAACTCATCAGCATTTACTCTCACGGCCGGCAGCAGTCTGCCGTCGTTGGTCATCGCTTTAAACTGGTAAGTACCATAAGGCAGTTCTATATAATCTGAATATTTCCCGGTGGCGATGTTGTTGGTAGTGGCGCTTACTTTTGTCCCGTCTGCAAATACGAGTGACATATCTCCTTCAAGAGACGCTGCATCCGGTGCGGAGCTGAGGTTCAGCAGGCGTATTTTGAAATGTTCCGGGTTGGCCGGCGGGGATATGGAGCGAGGAATGGCAAACAGGGAGTCATCACCCAGTATATTGCTGCCCCCATGATCGCCGTACAACACATTGTAGAAATCGGTCGGGTTGTTCACATCCTCATGGATATCAAACTCCTTGGGATATATCAGTTCCTTATGACCGTATATCATGCTCCCGATTTTTATATGTGCGTTCCCGTTAGCGCCGATAAACCGCTGCGGAATGGTATAACTGCTGCCCATACGACCGTTCTGAAAATACAGTGTAGGCCGTGCGTCGAGAAAGTACCCTTCGATATTAGGCTGTACGAAACTGGTCAGTGGCGTATCATTGATGATCAGTTCTGTGGCAGTCCGTCCCATGTTCATCAGCCGCACGGTGGATGCTGTCAGCGGCGGCTGTTGCGGCAGTTCCCGGAACAGGTAGTCCGCTTTGTCTTTCTTGCAGGCCCACAGCCCTGTAAGAAGGAATGTCAGGAAAAAATATTTTACTGCTTGCATTATCTTCATTTTGCGGTCTTTCCCTTTAGAAAATATTATAATTCAATCCCAGCATAAATTCAGTGCCTCTGAAATAACTGCGACGGATATACATGTTACCGTAGTACTTCCCTCCGGTGCCGGGATTGGCATATACTTCTCTCCAGGCGGGGTTGAGAATGTTTTTGGCATATCCTTTCAGTTGTAACCTTTTGGTGAGATATTGACTGAAAACAAAATCCAGTACGGGTGCAGGCCTGCTGTACAGGTCGGGCTCACCGGTCAGGTTGATCTGTATCAGCCGCTCACCTACTTCGTTGAACGTAAGGGTGAGGTCTGTGCGGGTGCGCGGGTTGTTATAGTTCAGATAAGCGTTGATGGAATAAGGCGCCTGTTCAAACAGCGGGCTGTTGGACGGGGACCGGCGGTCCACGATCCTGGAATCGTTTAGCCGTTCAGGTGACTTTTTGATTTCACTCTGTGCCAGCAACAGGTTGGAACCGAGATTAAAGTTCCGAAGCGGATACCACCATCTGCCGAGGTTTTTCACTACTTCCAGCTCGATGCCATATACCTGTCCACGGTTAGGGTCATTCTCAAAGCGGATGGCCGGAAACTCAGGGAAACGGGCGTCCAGGCCGGCAGAGTTCTGGGTGTACACCTTCGTCAGCTGATGGTCTATCTGTTTGTAAAAGGCAGAAGCGGCGATCACTTCACCGGAATGAGGGAACCATTCCCAACGGAAATCGTAGTTGGTAGTGGACTGGTTCACCAGTTTGGGATTACCCACTACCAGTGCAAACTGGAAGGGATCGAACTCAAACACGTTGGTGATTTCACGCAGCTCCGGCCTTGCCAGCGTGGTGCTGTACCCTAAGCGGAAGTTCATGTTTTCCTGCAGGGTATAGGTAAGGTTCAGGGAATAATAGGGCTTATAGTCTGTTTTGTAGACAGAGTAAGGTTGGGTAAATACCAGCTTCACGGTCTGCCCGTCTTTGTTGGGGGTGGTCAGTGCAGGGTCCAGGAAAACGCCGGCAGTGTCCACCGCCGTGCGGATATCGGTCAGCTCAAAACGGGCACCACCTGTTAACCGCAGGTTGTCCAGCAGGTGCAGGTCCAGCATACCATAGAAAGCGCGTGTTTCAAAGGAGCCTTTATAGTTATTGGGAGATTTCTGTGCGTTGTACAGGAACCCGCCAACAGCAGGCTGTCCTTCACCGACAGGGCCGTTTGGTTGTTTGATGCCGATCTGGTCATAGCCTACGAGTCGATCGAGGTTGCCATGAACGGTATACAGCGCCTGGTTGCCGGTGGACGAGAAGTTGGAGCCTGGCAATGAAAGCACGTTTTCCCTGAACTGACGGTCGCGGAAAAGGTAGTTGAAGCCTGTTTTGAATTCCTGCCGTTTGCCCAGCAGGCGGAAAGGCAGCGTCAGATCGGCTTTGTAGTTATAGTTCGTTTCCTTCAGGCTGCGGTAACGACGGCCGTTGGGATCTGCCTGGATGATACCGTAGGGGCCATAGCCATTCACATAACCGGACACCAGTGAATAATATACTGGTGTGCCGGTAACACCGGTAGAATTAGGCAGGCTGCCAGGCACGCTGATAGCACCGCCGCCAACAGGCGTGTAAGCCGCGAGGTTCACAAAACGGTAATCCGGATCATCCTGGCTGGAAGTGGAGGTGGCGAAGTTGTAACTCAACCGGGGCGCGTATTCGCCCGCTGTCAGTTTATGTTCCCCCTGCAGGTTAAAGGTATTGAGGGTACGGTAGCTGCGCTTCAGCGAATACACGATGTTGCTCACATCTCCTGATAAACCGGTGTACTCGTAGGCGCCGTATAAATTGGTCGCCTGTACTTCCGCTCCCCTGCTGCCCATGTACTGCATACTGATTTCATGACGGGGATTAAAGCGGTAAGTGAGGCCTCCGAGAAATCCATAGTTGAGCGTGGAGGTACCGGTATTTTCCTTGTAGGAGATATACTTCCCCAGGTTGATGTTATTAGGTGTGATATAATTAGGGATGATACGGGTGCTGTTCACCTGGTTATTACCAGTAAGTACGCCCTGGTAGATGCTCCACTGGGTGAGGTCTCCGCCGTGGATGTCTGTCGCCCGCTGATAGTAGTTGACACCAGCGATCACGCCCAGTTTATGTTTGCGAAAAGCGTTAAAGCTGTTGCCGTAGGTCACGGAGTAAAGCTGGTTCATTTTCGCTGTTGTATAACGGGTAGTGAGCACCGGGTCGAAGCCGTGCATAATATTGTTGATGCGGTTCACCTCCTGCTTCAGCTGCGGGTCATTGCCGCTGTTGGCGATCATGGACTGCACCTGTGAAAATCCACCGGGGTATTGACTACCGAGTGCAATGAAGTCTTTAGACAGGCCTGCCTGCTTCACTTTCTGGCCCAGGAAACCGGGGTCTGCATTGTTGAAGCTGTTGATGCTGCCTCCCAGTCCGATATTGGAATTGAAGCCTGTCTGCGCGATAACGCTGAGCACCGCCGTATCCGGCACAGAGCGGGTTTTCAGTTCGATGATGCCCGCAGCGGCATCGGCCGGTTTGTCTGGCGTATAGGTTTTATAGATGGTGATATTATCGAGCAGGGCTGCCGGCACGAGGTCCAGCGGGATAGCGCTGCGGTCCGGATCAGAAGAGGCGAGGCGTACGCCGTTGAGCTGTCCGATCACGCTTCTGTCGCCCAGACCGCGGATAGCCACATATTTATCGTCAGTGATGGTAACACCGGACACCCGTTGTAAAGCCTGGGTGGTGGTGATGCTGGCCGTTCTTTCGATGTTGGCCGCAGAGATGGCGTCCTGCACGATGGCGGAGGCTTTTCTTTCTGCGAGGACGGAAGCTTCCGTATTGGTTTTACGGCGGGCCTGTACCTGTACTTCATTCAGCTGGGTACGGGAAGGTTTCATCGCGATCTGCAGGGAGGTGGTGCCTGCTGCTACTTTCAGTTCCTGTTGCTGGTAACCGATATAGGAGATCACCAGTACAGCGCCTTCTTCCGGGATGCTGATGCTGAAATGGCCGGAGCCGTCAGTGATAACGCCGCCGCTCTGGCCTTTGATGCGGATACCTACGCCCGGCAGGGGCGTGCCGTTGTTTTTATCCGTTACGGTACCTTTCACCGGCGGAGGAATGGCGCTCAGGGGCACGACCGTGATTTTATTGTCGCTATACACCTGTGCCGCCAATCCGGCCGGGGCAAGCAATTTGTCCAGGATCTCCAGCAGTGGCGCATCGTCGGTATGGATAGACACCCGTTGCGCATTATCCACTTTTTCATCGTTGAAGTAGATCCGGATACCGGACCTGGCAGACAGCTGTTCCAGTGCTGTCCGGAGCGGCGTTTTCCTGAAATCGGCCGAGAGGCGTGTCCGTTCCACGGACTGCCCTTTGGTGCTCACACTGGCCATCAGGTTTGTTGTAACAATGGAAGCCACCATTACATAAAAGGAGATACGCATAACCCATTTAAAATAAGCGCAGGGTTTCCCCAGGAAAAAATTCATACTTTTACCTTGTTAATTAGTTAATCCTTCGGGTTAGTTAATGACAGCGACGCGATGATGCGGTTTCTCAGGCCTGGTATCATCAGCATCGCACCTTAAACCGGGTACGCTTGCGTGATCCGGTTTTTTCTTTGCCGCGTTATGTAAATCTTTCTTCCATGCTATGGATTTTAATGATCAGGAAATATGTATAATACCGTTTGCCTGCCGGCTGAAGTGCAGGCCGTATACTTTACTTAATATTTTCAGGATATCGTTGAGTGATTGGGAATGATCAAAAATGCCGCTGATCTCCATATTTTTCAGCTGTGTCTTTTTGAAGGCGAACGTCACGCCATAGCGGCTTTGAAGGGATATCACCACTTCCGACAGGAAGTCTTTTTCAAAGGTAAGGCTTCCTTCTTTCCAGGACATTTTCGTTTGTGCGTGTACGGTCCTTACCTGTTGGGTGCCGGCATCTTCATTGATGCGCAGCTCCTGGTCAGCGGTGAGGTATGCGATACGGCTGCTGTCGGCCGATTTAAACACCGCCACCTTTCCGGAGGCTACGGTCACCTTGTATATTTGTGGTGCCGCATGTGCGTGGATACTGAAAGCGGTGCCCAGTACTTTGGTCCTGTAGCCGCCACTTTCGATAATAAAAGGATGTCCGGGATCAGGATGGATGTCGAAATATGCTTCTCCCTGAAGATATACCGTGCGGTCATCAGCAAATGCTTCCGGGTACCGCAGGTGGCTGTTGGCATTGAGCCATACCACAGAACTGTCTGTCAGCGTGATCTTGGTCATCTGTCCGCCTTGTGTGCGCAGGTCCAGCATTTTGGCGAGCGGCTTGCGTGTTTTCACGGCCGACTGGTACCACCAGCCACCGCCGGCCACCAGCGCGGCTGAAATAACGGAAGCGGCAATACGCCACCGTACCACGCGTGAGCTACGGCGAACAGTCAGCGTTTCTTCCTGCGGCGCGGCCATATCCAGCTGTACCTGCACGGCCTCAAAAATGCGCTGTCCCAGTTCACGGCGATTAACGTCCTGGTCTTTACCGGGCGTATGCAGCTGTTCAAACCAGTTATTAAGCCAGATGGTTTCTTCCGGTGTGGCTTTTCCGTTGAGATAATTATCTATAAGCCTGTTTAATTCATTCCTGTCCTGCATGGAAGTAGTAATTACAACACCGGCTGATGGCCGGTGTCAATCATACTTACCGCAAGTGGGGACTTACACCTACGCAGTGCTACGTTAAATTAATGTTACCTGCGGATAGACAAGAGGACCAACAGCGCGATATAGTCTTTCAGGTTCACCCGCATTATGCGGAGTGCTTTTACGAGGTGGTTGTTGACAGTTTTGGGGGAGATGTTCAGCATTTCAGCGATCTGCTGCGTATTGAAGCCCTGTATACGGCTCATGGTAAACACTTCCCGGCATTTGTCGGGCAGTTCATTGATCCTTTGCTGTACGGCGGCATTCAGCTCATTAAAAGATAATTGTTCTGTCGTGTTATGGGTAATTTCCTGCAGGGGGGCATGTTGCAGGTATTTGTGGTGGGACAACTGTTTACGGTAGGTATTGAGTATCCTGTTTTTGGCAACGCCATATAACCAGGCGCCCACAGGCTTTCCGGGGTCCAGCGCTTCGCGCTGTATCCACAGGGCCACAAACACTTCCTGGGTGATCTCTTCCGCCAATGTTTTCTCGCCCAGCTTGTAATAAGCGAGGTCGTACTGCTTCTCCCAATAGAAATCATACAGCGCACGGAAAGCTTTTTCATCGCCCTGACGCAGCCTTTCTACCAGCAGCCCTTCATCCGGAAGTCCTTCCTTTTCAATAGCCATATGTCAAAAGTAATCAGCAGCCGGTAAGATCGCATATAAAATAATTGTTAAGACATTGTTTCCTTTATCAGTGGCACCTGCGGCGGAAGAGGGACTATTCCCTCACCGCCGTTTTATCCTGTAAAATCATTTTTGCAATATCATCTTTACGTTTGAAGCTCACGCCCTTGTGGTCTTGTATATAACGGATGATGTCATGTGCGGCTTTCACCATCTGTGGCGTACCGCCGATGCGGTCATGAAAACTGATGGACATTTGTCTGCGGCGTTGCGCACTTTCCAGGTACAGCTGGTCGAACTCCATCTTCACCTGTTCAACAAACTGGCCGGCAGAGAAATTTTTCCCTTCTATCAACAGGATATCATTGCAGCGCAGGGTGTAGGGCACTACGGCAAAATCTTTCCGGTTGACCTGTATCACAAAAGGTTCATCTCTGCTCAGGTCATCAATATGATAAATAAAACCCAGTTCCTGTAATATCTTCAGGGTATTTTCTCCTCTCCGTAACCAGTTGGCGTTATATCCTACGGGCATTACGCCCGTTACCTGTTTCACGGCGTCTGCACCGTCTTTGATAAACTTTTTCTCTTCCTCATAAGAAAGGTTGTACTGCGAACTCCAGTTCATCCCGTGCGCTGCTGCTTCATGGCCGCGGCGAACGATCTCCTTCGCCAGTTCCGGATGATTGAGCACTGCTGTGCCCACCATGTGGGAAGTCACTTTAATGCCCAGTTTGTCCCAGTTGTCCAGCATTCTGGGAATACCTTCCTTGTAGCCGTACTGGTACCAGGTAGCGGCAGGCAGGTCACGGAAACCTTGCTGCATATTTTGCGGGAAAGGGCTTTCTGCATTGTCCGGCTGGCCACCGGCTTCAAACTGCATGGACACGGAGACCACCAGCCGGGAACCATCGGCCCAGTGAGTAGGATTATTCATGATTTTTGTTTTTGGGCTGTCAGAAAAAAGTTGCGTAAAGGGTAAAACGCTGAGTGCGCCGGTGGCGCTGGCCTGTTTGATAAATGTTCTGCGATTGCTCATACAATTGAACTGTTTGACTACACAAATGTCGTCCGCTAAAAACGCATAAATTTGTACATCTGTTTGAAAATTCAGTAAAAGTTAAGGACGTATGAAACGAATCGTCACTATCACCTTTAATCCGGCGCTGGACAAAAGCACCGTTGTACCGGCGCTGCTGCCGGATAAGAAACTGAAATGTTCTGTACCGGTCTTCCAGCCGGGAGGAGGCGGTGTTAACGTGGCAAGGGCGATCGTAAAACTGGGAGGGACGGCCACAGCGGTATACCTGGCAGGCGGGCATACCGGGGCATTCTTTCATGACCTGCTGGAAGCGGAGCTGGTGGCATCTATCAGGATACCTATTGCCGGTATCACCCGGGAGAACCTTATCCTATACAATAACTCCACTAAAGAACAGTTCCTGCTGGATATGCCAGGGCCGCAGGTAACGCAGGAGGAATGGCAGCATTTCCAGTTACGCCTCGAGGCGCTCACCCGGGATGCCGCATTTGTGGTGGCGAGCGGCAGTCTGCCACCTGGCGTGCCTGCCAATGCCTTCAGTGTGGCAGGGCGTATCGCGCAACAAAATGGCGCTGCCTTCGTGGTAGACACATCAGGAGAGCCTCTGAAGCTGGCTGCCAATAGCGGCGTGTATTTTCTGAAACCTAACCTGGGAGAACTGGCTGCTTTGACAGGTAAAGACAAGCTGACAGGGGAAGAGGTCGTGCATGCAGCACAGCAGGTGCTTGATCAGGAAGGGTGTGAGTTCCTCGTAGTATCCCTGGGCGCAGCCGGCGCTATGCTGGTAGAGAGAAAAAAGGTGCATCGCATACAGGCGCCTGTTGTAAAGCGGCTCAGTACCGTAGGTGCCGGCGACAGCATGGTGGCTGGTATTGTCACCAAACTGGCGGCCGGCGAAGATATATTACAGGCAGTAAAATATGGTGTGGCTTGCGGCACTGCCGCTACGATGCACCCCGGCACCACGCTCTGCAAACAGGAAGATGCAGATGTGTTGTTCCGTAGCATGGGCTAAACCGCCTTAACTATTGACCTTCACCACTTCCATACGTGTGCTCACCCCTACCCTCGTTAAAGCATTAATAGAGATGATGGCCATGATCAGATAGGAGATGTAGGTCTCATCAAAATACTGCAAGGCCAGTTGATACGTTTCATCGCTCAGTCCATGCCGGTGGACCAGCGTGATTTCTTCCGTCATGGCCAGCACCACTTTTTCTTCGTCCGTAAAGAGGCCGGCTTCCCGCCAGCCGCTCAGCACAAACAGCCGCTGGCTGCTTTCTCCGTGCTGTAACGCCGTACGGTTGTGTATGTCCATACAATAGGTGCAACCATTGATTTGCGCTGTGCGTATATCGATCAGGTCTTTGTGGGATTCTTTCAGCGGGCTGTGGGCCAGGAAAGTATCCATGGCGAGAATGGCTTTATATCCTTCCGGGATTAATCTTTTCATATGGAGACGTTGACTCATGGCTGTTATTTTTTTAGTACAGCACAAAACTACAACGCCGGCTACCGGAAAAACTTAAGCTGGATTAAGAAATACGTCTGGCCCTTAGTTCGCTGAGATATTCGGGGGTGAGGCCCAGGTAGGAAGCCAGCAGGTGCTGCGGCACCCGTTGCACGAACTCCGGGAAATTACGGCTGAAATGAAGATAGAGCTGTTCCTTGGAATAATCTCCCAGGTAGCGGGTGCGGTACTGTGCAGCAGCATGCGCTTTCTGATGTACTAGCCGGAAATAACGTTCCATCTTGGGATGAAGCGCCAGCATTGTTTCACGGTTGGCGACACTGATGGCCAGCACTTCGGATTTTTCCACAGCCTGTATATAGAATTCAGAAGGTGTTTGCAATTGCAGCGAAGTATAGTCCGCCATCCACCAGTTTTCAATGGCAAACTGGATTGTTTTTTCCACGCCTTTGTTATTGACAAAAAACAACCGCAGGCAGCCTTTCTCTACAAAATAGTCATACTTGCAGACTTTGCCTTCTTCCAGCAGGTTGACCTTCTTGGTCAATGCAACTTTTTCAAAATAAGAGAGGATGGAAGTCAGGTCTTCATCACTGACATCCACAAACTTACGGATGTGTTGTTGTAATACGGTGGACATGGTAGGTCAAAAATACCACAAAAAACGCCAAAAGCATTATCTTCCGGCAGGCCACTGCAAAGGCGCCTTTTGCAGTGACAACCTTCATCAAAACGCGCTATAGCGCAGACCACCATCCACTCCCACCATGGTGCCGGTCACGTACCTGGCACGGGGTGATACCAGGAATGTTGCCATATTGGCAATGTCCTGTGTTTCCCCGAAATCGCCCAGTGGTATTTCTTTCGATGCAAATTTTTGACGCTCCTCGCCCTGAAAAAACGGACGGATATTTTCCGTATCTATCAGGCCCGGCTGCAGGTTATTCACCCGGATGCCATATTTGCCCAGTTCTCCGGCCAGTTGTTTGGACCATACCACTACAGCCGCTTTGGCCACCGAAGATGCATTGATGGTACGCAATTCGAAGGTGCTGGTGATGTTGAGGATAACACCGTCGCGGCGCTCCATCATTTGAGGAAGGAATTGTTGCGTCAGCTGTCGCAGACGGTCAAAATGCAGCAGGAAAGAGGCATCCCAGTCTTTATCCGCGCCGATGACGTCTAGTGGCACGCTTTTGCCGGCGTTGTTCACCAGGATATCCACATGCCCTAATCCTGCGAATGCCGCTGCGGCTATTTTCTGCGGCGCATTGGTCGCCATAAAGTCCTGCGATAATATCACCGGTCCCACGCCCCCTGCCGCCACTACTTCTTCGCGCAGGCTATTCAATAAATCTTCATTTCTTCCGGTGGCCAATACTTTCACGCCTTCAAGGGCCAGTTCTTTGGTGATGGCACGTCCCATGCCCTGACTGGCACCTGTTACTACTGCTGTTTTTCCTTTTAAATAGAGGTCCATGACTGTTGTTTTGAAATTCTTTGTAAAAGTAAACAGCAACTGTTAATTTTATGTTGTATACCATCAATTGTGTGGTACATACAAATATGTGCGTCATGGCAAACAGAAAACAAAACTCGACCTATAGCCGCAATGAAAAATGCATCACCGGCTGCGATCTTACCTACGCTATTTACATGCTTGGCGGCAGATGGAAACTCCTGATACTGGATAAGCTCGCCGCACGCAAAATGCGCTACAGCGAGCTTAAAAAAGAATTTTCGTATATCACTGAACGTATGCTGACATTACAGCTCAAAACGATGGAGCAGGACGGCCTGGTAAAACGGACCGTTTATCCGGAAGTACCACCCCGGGTGGAATATGAACTGACAGATGCCGCCCGGGAACTGGAACCTATCTTAAGTCAACTGAGCAACTGGGGCAATAAACAAAGAAAGATAGCCCAACAGGAAGCAACGGTCAACTCTCCCATGTGATTTCAGCCAGCTGCCGCGGTTCTTTCCATTTCAGCACCAGCAGCTGGTCACAGGGTTTTCCATTGATATCGATGGTATAATCGAAAATTGCGAAATCGGCGGTACCATACTTACCATCAGGATAAAAGCCTACGCGTTTTAATCTCAGCTTATGTAACAATGCAGTTGACTTTTCTTCGTCACTCCCTGCATCCCCAATGATGCCTGCCACTTCCTCATTCTCCAGTTCTTCGATATAAAAACGGATGTAATCGCGTGTTTCACCTTCACCGGTGGCAAAATCATGCTGAATAGCCAATATGTTCTGGTTATCCAGCTGTTCAATGTCCTGCAACCACGACTTGATAAGATCAGCCATTCTCACATCAACGCTGGTGTGTTCAAAGTTCAGATCAAGTTTGACGCCTGATGCAGTCGTTGCCTGGTAGTATTCTTCCAACTGCGCCAGGTTGATTTCTCCGAAGTAAGGCAGTGAATATTGCATGTGTTATTTCTTTTCGAGTTCTTTAATACGCGCTTCCTGCCGCTGCAGTTGCAGCTGAAGCTGTTCCATTTTCTTGTTTTGTTCTATCAGGTATAACGTCAGCTCTTCTATCTTCTTCATTTGTTGCTGCTGCATGTCGCCCAGGTCCAGCCCGTCTTTCAGGATAGTCGCTGCTGCCGGTATTTCCGGGAGATGTTTATATTGACGGATATGTTTTTCCACTGCTTCAAGTGATGGCAGTACATACGAGGAGTCAAATACATAATCCGCCCAGCCGGTCTGCGTTACTCTCACTTTCTTAGCCATAATGTCACCTGCTACAGATAACATCGCGTAGGGTTTGTTGGTACCGATACCTACGTAACCATTGGGATTGATGCGTATCCGCTCTGTTCCGGCTGTCCCTATCACAATATTCTGGTTCATCTCAGGAACGGTGGAGTACCCAGACAATTCAATAAAGGATTTTGTGGGAAAGTTAGTACCTCCACCGGCGGTCAACCGTAAAAAGCCATCATCCAGCATATGATTATCTTTGCTCCTTGCCCGGATCTCATATCCCGTTCCGGCTGACAGCGGAGGACGGGAATCCTGGTTGTTCAATCCTCCGTTGATCGTCATGCCACCATCCATTAACTGAAGCTTAGTAGTTCCGTCGTCAACGGTGCCTAAGACGATTCGTTGCGTGGTGGTTTTCCCTCTTTGTGTAACTGTCTCTAAAGTTTCCTGTGCATGTACGGCTAAAAATGTGGTGCTCAGTACAAAGGAAAACAAACATTTCTTCATAGGTTTTATATATTTTGAGTACGTTAATGTAAATTATTTCATCTTATCCTTTATACCGAATTAAATATGCCTGTTGCTACAACTTATTTCATCAAGGCACAGATACTCGGCGTTACACTCGACCAATTGTTAACTCTCTACGGACGTGAGATCCGCCTTGGAGGTGCTGACGAGGCATATATAGAAGATAATATGGTCAGGTTTTCGGGCGCTGCCTTCAGGGTAGGCCGTCACCGGGGCAAGTTCGCTGATTTTACCGATGGCCGGCTGATTATTGAGGAAACACCCACCGAATACCTCGTATCACTGGAGGCATCATGGCCTAAAACTATCCCGTTGTTCAGTGTATTTTTCACCAACCTGAGAAATAAACTGGAACAGGAAATATGGGGACTGCGCTGAACTTAGGGAAAAGGTACTTTTATTCCTCCACTTTTCTTTCTATCTTTTTGCCGTACAATCTCATCATTCCATGCATAAATTCACGCTGCTGGCATTGCTGCTATGGCCGGCCATTACGTTTTCCCAACTGAAGAAAAAGCCGGATACCCGGCTGCAACAGGAACTGCAGCAGATCGTCGATAAGTTCAAAGGCACCGCCGGCGTATATGTGCAACAGTTAGCAACAGGCGAATGGGCTGCTATCAATGCAGACACCATCTTTCCGACGGCCAGTATTGTAAAGGTCCCGCTGCTGGTGGGACTGTTCGATAAACTGGACAAGGGAGAACTGGGCTACCACCAGACATTGATATACCGTGACTCCGCCAAAACCGGCGGCTCCGGCCTGATGCAATTCTTCAAAGACAGCTCCGAAACAGAAGTCAGCATACTTGCTGCTTTAATGATGGCTTACAGCGACAACACCACTTCCCTCTGGAATCAGCAGCTGGCAGGCGGCGGCGCGGCCGTTAACGCCCTGCTGGAAAAATATGGTTTAAAAGACACCCGCGTAAATTCCCGTACCCCTGGCCGGGAAGAGAACCGGAAAATATATGGCTGGGGCCAGACCACCCCGCGTGAAATGGCGACACTGGTGACAAAAATCTTCCGGGGAGAAATCATCAGCCGCCCTTCCAGTGAACGGATGTACCGACTGATGACCAAAGGCTACTACGACGAACAGGCGCTCACCCAGATACCGCCATATGTGCAGGCGGCCGCTAAAACAGGCTCTGTCAATGAATCCCGCTCGGAAGTAGTGCTGGTCAATGCGCCACACGGGGACTATGTATTTTATATCGGCACCAAAAACATCCAGGACCAACGGTGGACAGCCGACAATGAGGCGGTCAACATGATCCGGGAAATTTCCGCGCTGCTTTGGAAACATTTTGAACCCAAAAGCAAATGGACGCCTGTTTTCCGAAAGGACAAATATTAAATCCCTTCAAAACTAAAATCCCCGGCACCGGTGCCGGGGATTTTAGTTTCAAGTCAATTATTTCCTGATCAGGTGTCTGTCTATCAGCTGCATCAGCTCATCTTTATAAATCCTGCTTACCGGGATCTTATGGGTACCTATCGTAATTTCATTGCCTGACAAGGACTGTATCTTGTTCACCGCCACAATAAACGATTTCTGTATGCGCAGAAAACGGCATACCGGCAGCTGCTCCTCCACTGATTTCATGGTGGCCAGCGTCATAAACTTACCCTGCTGTGTATTGATCGTTACATAGTTTTGCGTACCCTCTATATAAAGGATATCGTCATAGTTGATTTTCTCATAGCTGTTGTTGCACTTGATAAAGAAAAAATCCGCTTCCGGCGAGGGCGTATGTTTGACCGTTAACATGTCACGCGCACGATTGACCGCACGCAGGAATCGTTCCGGTGTGATGGGCTTCACCAGGTAATCCAATACATTCAGCTCAAAACCTTCCAGCGCAAAATTGGGATAGGCTGTTGTGATGATCACCAACGGGGGAGATGACAGCCCTTTCAGAAAGTCGATACCACGGACACGCGGCATTTCAATATCCAAAAACATAAGGTCTACCTGTTCGCGTGCCAGCATCTGACTGGCTTCCATCGCATTACAGCAGCTGCCAAGAAAATCCAGAATGCCGGTTTCCCTGACCAACAGTTCCAGCCCTTCTCTGGCCAGTGGCTCATCGTCAACAATGATACAACGCAGGTTCATATTATTTTCAAGGTCAGTTTTACAGTAAAAACAGTATCACCCGGGGTGATCTGTAAATCATAGTTTCCTTTATAGATCAGTTCCAGCCGGCGTTTCACATTTTCCAGCCCGATACCGCCGGCGCCATTCACCATCGGCCGGCTGGTCACCGGCTCCACACTGTTCTCTACTTCCAGCAGGAAATCATTGTCATGGTGGTCCAGTTTCAACCGGATATGATTGTCCTTGTGAGTATAGGTAGACACATACTTAAACGCATTCTCCACAAAAGGGATCAGCAGCAGCGGCGCAATGGAAAAATGACGGACATTCGCTCCTACCTGGTAATCCAGTTGTAAAGCTTTCCCCTTCCGCAGCTGCTCCAGTTGCACATAATTGTTTAAATATGCTATTTCCTTTTCTATCGGAATGGTTTCGGTATTGCATTCATACAACTGGTACCGCAGCATGTCCGCAAAAGTGGCCAGCGTACCGGCCGCCATCTCCTGGTCTTTTCGGATGAGCACATAAATACTGTTGATAGCATTGAACAGGAAATGCGGGTTCATTTGCGATTTGAGGAAGCGCAGCTCATTTTCGGTCCGTTCCTTTTCCGCTTCACGTTGATGCCGTTCTTCCACCAGCCGCTCCTTGATGGTTTTAGCCGCAATAAATACAAAACAAACATAAAAGTTGGTCATCGCTGTATAGATGGCAAAAGAAAAAATGCCGCTTATCTTCGCCATGGGATGATCGCCTTTGACCAGCAACAACATCAGCCACGCAATCAACAACGACATCACAGCCCAGCATCCGGTGGCAGTCAGCGCAAACCGCCAGTACTGCCTGCGATAGAAATACTGTGGCATCAACCAGTAAATAATAGCATACACCAGTATGGCCTGAAAAAACAGGTATAGAGCATTGTTACGCAGCGCCTCCCCTACGGACACATGGTAGGTAGCACACGTGGAATAAGTCCAGAAACACAGGCTGGCCAGCCAAAACAGGATATGTGCTCCTTTATATGTGGAAAAGAATCGTCGCATAAGTAGGTAAAGTAGCAAGGTCCGGGGAAGTTAACAACATTTATTGACGAAACCTGTCTTCTGATGGATTAAATGCCTCTCCGCCCCGCTTCCGGGCGTCCTGGCAGGCACTATCCGCGTAAAACAATATTTCGTCCGTCAGAAACAGCTTCTTGTCAAATTGATTTTTATCGTCCCCGCAGAATAATTCACTTTGTGCCGGATCAACCGATAAAACAACTCCATATGATACCATTCTTTAAATACGTACCTGTCCGCATTTTTACGTTCATCTGCCTGTACCTGGCGATGATCAGGCCTGAAGTATCCGCACAACATTATTCCTTCGGCGTCAAAAAAGAAGGCAAAGGCAAAGTCGTTATTTTTATTCCGGGCCTGTACTGCTCCGGCGAAGTGTGGGAGCAATCCATGGCACATTACCGTGACCACTACACCTGTTATGCCCTAACGCTGCCAGGGTTTGCCGGTCAGCCTCCCATCAAGTCCGACAGCCTGCTGATAAGCATCACCCGCGAACTGGCAGGATTTATCCGGGACAACAGGCTTGACAAACCGACTGTCATTGGACATAGCCTCGGCGGCTTTATAGCGCTGCAACTGGGCATCCTATACCCGGACCTGCCAGGTAAAGTGGTAGCGGTGAGCGCCGGCCCTTTCTTCCCGGCATTTGCCATGGGCCCGGACGCCACCCCGCAACAAACACGCGAAATAGCCGCCAATATGCAGAAGGCCATGGCTACCCTGACACCGGAACAAACACGCGCCAACCAGTTGATGGTCCTGCCCAGCCTCATCACCGACAGTATCAACCGCATACCAGTAATGAACATGGCCATGCGCAGCCACTCCCCTACCCAGGCCCAGGTGATGTATGAACTGTACACCACCGACCTGCGGCAGCAACTGAACCTGATCACCTGCCCACTACTGGTGCTGGCAGACTGGATAGGCTATAAAAACTATGGCATTGGCCGCGATATGGTACTGGGAAATTATCGCACACAATATCAGAAAGCCCCGCAAGCTGTCATTTCGATGTCAGATGATGCCCGCCATTTCATTATGACCGATCAGCCTGAATGGTTCTTCAACCAGGTAGACACCTTCCTGGGACGCTAACCGGAAACCTTGTTTTGAAAACAACAGCCGCCCCCTTACGGAGACGGCTGTATGTTTTTTATCCCAGGCAACATAAAAATCAGCTTGTAACGGTCACGGCTATCTCCCTGAAAGTTTCCTTCCCTGCTTCACACACCGAACAACAGTAACCTTCAGGCAAAGCCGTAAACGATGTGCCGGCAGGCACTTCCTGCCACTCGTCGCCAGCCGTTTCATCATATACCGTAAGGCAGGACACACACTGATGCACCTTTCGCACGGTGTCTGCCTTCATTACCGGCGATTGTTGCGCTTTTACAAAATGTTGCAGCATGTCCGTCTCACTTCTTTGTTCGTAAAACAACTTACATAACGAAGCCACATAAGGCCCCAGCTGCTCCTTGGACACATCTTCCCTATAAGGCGCCAGCACAGCGGAATTGGCATTAAAACCTGCGGTATAGAGGATATCATACCGCTGCATATATTTGAGTTTGCTGCCATGACGGCTCGCCTTTTTGCGGATCACGATATTACCGAACAGGCTTGTCTGCTCCTTCATCCGTACACTGAAACACAGGCCGTAGGTACGCACGTCCGCCACATCAAAATGCCGGATGATGTAACGTTTTATAATCAGTCCGTCTTCACTGTTATCTTCCACCTGCCAGTTCAGTTCATTGGCGGCATGCCGCACATTGATAGCATATTTTCCCAACAGATAATCCCACAAATACCGGTGACCGGCATCAATATTTTTAATCACCAGCGATTTCCACGGAGTGCTGTATAGCTGGCCCGTGCGGGTTTCCATGCAAAGGCGGCACACTTCTTTTAAAAAGGAAACCGGAAACGTTTCATCCCGGCGATAGATCCCCAGCCAGTAGCTGTTATCCTGCTTGTTAAACCCTTCGTAGTAGGGCAGATGGAAAGCAGGGAACTCCGGCTCTCCATCGCTCTCACGAAAAATATAGGAAAGCAGCGCTTTGATGTCATTAAAAACAGCAGCAGGCTCCAGTCCGCGCAGCATCAGCGTTTCCGCCGCTTTGCTGACCGCCGCTATGCTGTTGGTATAAATCAGCTCCGGCCAGCGAAACAGCTCCTGGCTGCCGGGCAAACGCAGGTACAGGTGCCAGTAGTGGGCCGTGTGCGACGATATCCAGTTGATATGCCCGGTGAAAAGCGGGACAAAAGTTTGTTTGCTGTCACAGATGTTGACCTTTAATAACGGCAGATAATCAAACTGGTTAAAGATATCTTTATAGATTCCCTCCACCAGCCAGGTATCATGCAGAAAAATGCCGGCAGCCGGATAAGTGCTCAGCATATTTGGGTACTCCGAAAGGTCTATCTGACGGTCATGACAGGCGGTATTAAAAGCGGGCAACAGCTTATATGGCACGTCCAGCAATAACTGTTGCCGCAGTCCGAAGCGTACCTGCGTGACCGTAGCCGCTTCCGCTATTTCAAGCAGCTCCAGCAATATGCCGGGCGGAATAATACCGCCCCTGAAATTGACTTGTATGGTATGTGATTGTCTGGCCATAATTAAACCGGTACAGATACCGGAACAGCGAGGCTTTTTTCCAGTATTGATTTGATCTCCGAACGACAGCTGCCACAGCCCATTCCTGCGCCGGAAGCCTGGCACAGCTGCTGCAACTGATGACAGCCGGAAGCTATTTTCTCCTCTATATTCCCCTCGCCTACATTGCCACACGAACAAATAAGCCGGCCGATAACGGGTGTCCCCTTTTTGCCGGAACCTAATAGTTCCAGCCGTTTGTCTGACAGCTCCATACGTTGCTGTATCAGGTCACGGAACTCGGGGAACTCCGATTTATCGCCGATGAGGATAGCGCCTACCAGCCTGTCCTGGTGAATAATACATTTTTTGTAATAACGTTTGGCTTTGTCGATAAACACCACTTCTTCATAAGCCGGATCATCCGGCGTTTCCACCATGCCCAGTGAGCAGAAATCGGCCCCGTGCATTTTGAGGATGTTCATCGTCAGCGAACCCTGGTAGTAGCTGCCGATATCGCCGTTCAGATAGCGTGCCACCACCGCAGCCTGTTGCTCCGCTGCTGCGGTAATGCCGTATAACATCCCTTTGAACGAGGCTATTTCACCGATCGCAAAAATATCCGGATCGGCGGTCTGGAGGTATTCATTCACGATCACACCGCGGTCGCAGGGCAACTGCAATGCTTTGGCCAGCTCGATATTGGGCACCGTGCCGATAGACATCACCACAGCCTGACAGGCAATATAGCGGCCGCTCTTCAGGTGAATGCCTTCCAGCTGTCCGTGCCCCGAAAAACGGTCTACCTCATCATTATAGTAAATCTCGATATCCCGGTCTGTCAGTTCCTGGTACAGCAGCTGGCCTCCCAATGTGTCCAGCTGCCGGTCCATCAGCCGGGAAGTACGTTGCAGCAGCCCTACCGCTATCCCCATCTCTTTCAGGGACGCCGCCAGCTCTATGCCCAGCAGCCCTCCGCCGATGATCATTACCTTTCCTTTCTGAGGATCAACATGGGCTTTGAAGGCGTCCGCATCGTAGCGGGTACGCATGGTAAAGATGCCTTCCAGTGCCGGCACATGGCGCAAAGTAGCGGCACGGCTGCCAGTGGCCAGTATCAGCAGATCATACGTATGTACGTTACCGTTACTGTCCTTTACTGTCTTTTGTGAACGGTCGATATCCACAATGCTGACGCCCCTGTGCAAAGTAATGCCGGTCGCTTTCTCTTCGCTGTAGGTCATCTTCACCAGCTGTTTCCAGGACTGGGCGCCGCTGATATAGTCCGGCAGCATCACCCTGTTGTAAAACGGCTGGTCTTCTTTGCCGAAAACCACCAGCTCGTCGGTGGTGTTCAATTCACGGTACGATTTCACAAACCCGCAGGCAGCGGCGCCGGCGCCAATGATGACGATCTTCTGTACCGGTTTCCGGTAACGTGCTACCTGTACGGCGGCAAACTTAAAGTCCGGTTGTTTGGAAATAGGGTCAAGCCGCTTGCTGGTGAGGTTATTGGCCCGGTGTAAATCGTTGTGTAGTATTTTCCCCCAGTGCATGGGCAGAAACACCACGCCTTTTTTGATCGTATCACAAACGCGGGCTTTTACCTGCACTTGACCACGAATATTCGTTACCGTTACAATGTCGCCATCAGTGATGTTCCGCTCCGCAGCATCTTCGTGGTGTATTTCCAGGAAGGCGCTGCCGATATGCTGTTTCAGCTTGTTTACCTTACCGGTTTTGCTCATCGTATGCCACTGGTCACGGATACGGCCCGTGGTGAGGATAAGCGGCCATTCGGGCGTGAGCGGTTCCGACCGGTGGTCATCTTCAAAGCTGTGTATCACCGCTTTGCCGGCGCCGGTATAAAACCGGTGGTCGGTAAACAGCCGCGGCGTTCCTTTTCCCATGTGGTAAGGCCATTGCACACTGCGCTGCGCTTTCAGGATATCGTAGTTCAGTCCGCTGATATCGATATTGGTACCGGCGGTCAGTTGTACATGTTCTTTGTAAATATCTTCCGTTGTGGCGTAGTCAAAGCCCTTATAGCCCATCTGCTGTGCGAAACGGCAAATGATTTCCGCGTCCGGAAGTGCTTCTCCGGGCGCCGCTGTGATTTTACCGAGGTAACTGATACGGCGCTCCGCGTTGGTCATAGTGCCTTCTTTTTCAGTCCAGGCGGCAGCAGGCAGCACTACGTCCGCATAACGCAGCGTTTCCGGTTTGGAAGAAATTTCCTGCACTACCACGAACTTCGCCTTTTGCAGCGCCGCTTCCGCAAAGCGCACGTCCGGCTGACTGATAAGCGGATTGGTACACATGATCCAGATTGCTTTCAGGCGACCGTCGTGCAGCGCGTCAAACATTTCCGTGGCTGTAAGGCCGGGCTTTTCCGAGATAGTGGTGCCACCCCAGAACTGCTGCACTTCCCGGCGGTGCGCCGGGTCACTCAGCAACCGGTGGGCAGGCAACAGGTTGGACAGGCCACCGACTTCACGGCCGCCCATCGCATTCGGCTGACCGGTAAGCGAGAACGGGCCGCTGCCCGGCTTCCCGATATGCCCGGTGATCAGATGCAGGTTAATCAGGCTAAGGTTTTTATTGGTACCGGCAGCGCTCTGGTTCAATCCCATTGTCCATAAGGACATAAAGCCGCCTGCTTTGCCGATCCATTCTGCCGCTTCATAGACAGCGGTGGACTCAACGCCGCAGATGGCCGCTGCTTCTTCAACGGTGCGTTCCATCACCGTTGTTTCGTACTTCAGGTATCCTTCCGTATGCGCATCGATAAAAGCAGCATTGATATCGCCGTTTTCGATCAATGCCCTTCCAATGGCATGATGCAACACGATGTCTGTTCCCGGGTTAATTTGCAGATGAAGGTCTGCGATGCTGCAGCTTTGCGTGACACGCGGATCACTGACAATGATCTTCAGTCCGGGGTTGGCCGCCTTTGCCGCTTCTACCCGCCGCCAGAGAATAGGATGGCACCACGCGGGATTAGCGCCGGCCACCAAAATACAATCAGCCTTTTCGATGTCTTCATAAGTGCCGGGCACCGCGTCTTCTCCCAGCGCCAGCTTGTAGGCCGCCACCGCACTGCTCATACAAAGCCGGGAATTGGTGTCGATGTTATTGCTGCCTATAAATCCCTTTATTAATTTGTTGACAACGTAATACTCTTCGGTGAGGCATTGTCCGGATGCATAGAACGCCACTGCGTCGGGGCCATGTTTCCGTATGACGGACGCGAACACGGCCGCGGTCCGCTCCAGCGCCTGGTCCCAGCTCACCCGCTGCCGCGGCAGGTTACGGTGGTAGCGCATTTCAGGGTACAACAACCTGTCAGACGTGTCCATGACGGTATAATGCAGGTTCATTCCCTTGGAACACAACATCCCTTTATTCACCGGATGGTCAGGGTCGCCTTCCACCTGCAGTTTTCCCTGCCGGTCTTTATGGACCAGTATACCACATCCCACACCGCAATAACAACAGGTCGTTTTAAGAGGAGGCTGCATAATGCCTTTTTTAATAATGATCAGGATACAACTACCGGCGCTTCTTCTATTGTAACGGCGGCCCTTTCGGCTTTCGGGGTGAAACGGGTAAAAAGTACCAGTCCCCCTACCGCCATCACCGTCATGCCGATGTAGCTAAAAGCATCGATATAAGTGATATGATCTGATTTAAACAAAAATCCAAACAACATACCGCCGATATTGCCGCCTGCGCCAACAATTCCATTCACCAGGCCGGCATTGCGTTTACTCAGGAACGGCACGATGCCGTAGGTGACACCGTTGGCCATTTTCAGGAACAAGGCAAAACTCAGCATGGCAACGATGGCCATCCCCAGCGAACCTGCACTGGCAAATAAAAGCAGACCGGTGCCTTCCAGCATCAACATCGCTGCCAGCAGCCATCCTTTCCCTCTGATGCCCGCTTTGGCCCCGGCTTTGTCCGCCGCTATGCCACCCAGCGCACGGGCAAAGAGGTTCATAAACCCGAAGACGCCGGCCCAGAAACCAGCACTGCGCTGCGATAAATGAAAGGTGTCCACAAAATGCAAAGAGGCCACATTATCAAAAGTGATCTCCATCCCAAAACACATCCCGTAAGCCAGGGTCAGCACCCAGATGCGCCAGTCACGCAGCACCGACCAGTCGATGCTATCCGCTTTTTCCGACCGCTGTATCTCATCAAAATTCCCTTCGGGCGTATCTTTGGTGTAACGGTAATACAGCCATGCCACACCCAGCATCATCAGCCCCGGCAGTATCATCGCATAGCGCCAGGCCTCCCCTTTCGTATAGCCGAAACCGACAATAGCGGCAAAGATCAGCGGCATCACCATATTGGTGACGCCACCACCAAGGTTGCCCCAACCGCCGGCGACGGCATTGGCCGTGCCTTTGATGTTGGGCGCAAACATCAGGGAAGTATGGAACTGTGTGATCACAAAAGAGCCGCCTATCACGCTGATGGCTAAACGAAACAATAAAAAAGACATATAGTCTTTGGACAGGCCCACCAGGAAAACGGGCAGCGAACCCAGTACCAACAGGCGGACCGCCGTTTTGCGCGGCCCCCACAGGTCGCAGAGGCGGCCAATCAACAGCCGGGCGATAATAGTGCCCGACACGGAGGCGATCATGATATTGCCAATCTGCGCCTTGCTGAGGCCCATGTCTTCCCGGATGGTAGGCATCAGCGGGGCCAGGCCAAACCACCCGAAGAAACAAACAAAAAACATTAGCCAGGCGATATGGAAAGTCCGCATCTGTATGGAATCAATACGGAATATATTGAGTGTTGTTAGAGCAGGCATAATTATTTAGTTATTTGGTTATTTGTTTATCAGCCATTCAGGATGGATATTGACGGTCACATAAGCCCAGTTGTTATTACCGGACGCATTATTGACCTGCTTTATCAAAGCCAGGGAAGGCGTGCTCCAGAAGTGGCTGTAGCCGGCTTCAAAAGCAATCATACTGGTCAGTGTATACGTAGCCGTTATATCTACTTCTGTGCCCAGCCGTTTGCCGTTACCGGCAATGGCTGCTGCGCTGAAGAATTCATGCACATCGGCGCCGGCGGTGAACCGACTGCCGGGTTTCCATTTGCCCCGGAGGTAATAGTCCTGTAGCCCCTTATTACCAAAAGCGCTGGCCACATAGAAATAATCCATATACCCCCAGAACTTATGAGGCGTACCATACAACGGATCAAAATCAGGAGAGGTAAAATCAGCGCCGGCACCTGCACTGACACGCCGGTTGAAACCATATTGCAGGTATCCTGTCAGCAACGAACCGCTGACATCCTGCGCGCTGCTGTTGGTCCCGCCCTGGTAATAGGCAGCTGCGGTCCACGACAGGTTGTTGTACTGCCCGGTATAATACAGCCCGGTGGTATAACGGTTATGTACAGACGCTTCCCACTTTTTCTGGGCAGGGGTAACGGTACTGTCTATATGAAATTTGGGGAACTGGTCTGCCAGCAGCAGAAAAGAAAGGTTGCTTTGCCTGAACTTCCGGGACACATATACGAATTCCAGGCTTTTGTAGGCACCGCCGCCGTTGGTGTTCGCGGGGTAGTTACCGGGTGGGACCGGATTGTACACTGTTCCCGCCGCGTATTCTTTATTCTGGTTAAATGCCAGTCCTGCATGTGCGGTCCATACCGCTGTTTCATATTTTACCAGCAGGGCATCGTGGCGGCGCCCCTGCTGGAGCCAGTCGAGGTTGCCCAGCAAACGGCTGTCGTCATATACCAGTTCCTGCCGGCCTATTTTAAGCGCCAGGCGCCGGTCCTTTGTCACGGTGTCCGTCAGCAGGACTTCGGCCCAGGCCTCATGCAGCATGAAGCCGTTATTATCAGGCGTGGTGGTGCGGTTGATAGTGGATGCGTCCTGTCCCCAGACGCGTATATCCTGTACTGTTAGCCCCAGCTTCAGGCGGTAAGTGTTCAGTCCGGCCATCAGGCGGGTACGCTGGGACGTAAAGAAAGCGGGAGATGTTCCCTGTAGTTTGGGAGCGCCCTGTCCGTCGCGCAGTTCTGTGCGGGTACGCAACTGGGCGCCCAGTGTAAACTGGCCATAGCCGTGCTGCGACAGCAGCAGCCCTGGCAGTATCCAGGGGATCCCGCCTTGAAACCATTTTTTCATGTACCTTTGGTTGATTTTATTTGAGCCAATCAATATAAGATCCGAAACCCGGCCAGCCTGCCCGCTGCCGGGTTTCAACTTATACTGTTACCATTGCTGTTTCTTCATTTACGCCTATATACACCTGGCCATCTACTACCTTTACCGGATAAACGTTAAGTGAGCATTCTGTTTCGTCTGACAGGCAGCGCCCGTCAAGCAGTGAGAATGTTTTTTTATGAAAAGGGCAGGCCACTTTGGGCTCATCCTTTAGCGTGCCGGTCATACCGCGGCTCAGGGCCATCTGTTTGCGGTGCGGGCAAAGGTTCTGCGTGGCATACCATTCGTCTTTACGGGCAAAATAAAACAGGGCGATTTGTTCCTCTCCATATTTCACACATACGCCGCCGTTAGACGGCACATCCGATGCTTTACATGCCAGGAACCAGTGAATCGTTGTTGATGACATAGACATAACAGTACATTTTAATGATGCGATTATTTCCACTCTGCAGCTTTCTTCTGATTGCGCAGGGTCTCAAATTTTACAGTAGGGTCTTTCTCTTCCGGTGAGTTGACAAAATGGGAAAAGCGTTTACGCAAGTCCGGGTTTTCCACTACTTCCTTCCATTCGCACTTGTAGCTGTCTACCAGCAGCTGCATCTCACTTTCCAGCTGTGCGCCGATGCCCAGGCTGTCCTGTACTACTACGTTTCGCAGGTAATCGATACCGCCGTCCAGTTTATTGAGCCAGGTGGCCGTGCGGGTCAACGGGTCTGCGGTTTTAATATAGAACATCAGGAAACGGTCAATGTAACGGATGCAGGTTTCGCTGTCCAGGTCGGCGGCCAGCAGTACCGCGTGTTGTGGTTTGGAGCCGCCGTTGCCGCATACATAGAGGTTCCAGCCTTTCTCCGTGGCGATAATGCCGAAGTCTTTGGACTGTGCTTCCGCACATTCGCGGATGCAGCCTGAAACGGCAGATTTGATTTTATGCGGCGCCCGGAGGCCGCGGTACCGTTCTTCTATGCGGATAGCGTAACTCACGCTGTCGTGCAGTCCGAAGCGGCACCAGGTAGAGCCAACGCAGCTCTTCACCGTACGCAGCGCTTTCCCGTAGGCGTGGCCGCTTTCAAACCCTGCATCGATCAGTTCCTTCCAGATAAGCGGCAGGTCGCTGAGGTGCGCCCCGAAAAGATCGATACGCTGGCCACCGGTGATTTTGGTGTAGAGATGATATTTCTGTGCCACCATGCCGATGGTGATCAGTTTCTCCGGAGTGATTTCCCCGCCGGGGATACGTGGCACCACTGAATACGTACCGCCTTTCTGAATATTGGCCAGATAGCGGTCGTTAGAATCCTGGGCAGTGTCATTACCCTGTGCCAGGATCATATCGTTCCACAGGCTGGCCAGGATGGAAGCCACCACTGGCTTGCATACTTCACAACCTTCGCCGTGGCCGCAGTGGTCCAGCACTTCATCAAAAGAGCGCAGTGTATTGATCCTGATGATGTCCAGCATTTCCTGGCGGGAGTAGGCGAAGTGTTCGCAGATCACATTGCGGATGTATTTACCCTGTGATTTGAGCGTGGCGGTGATAATGTCTTTCACCATGGGTGCACATCCTCCGCAGCAGGTGCCGGCTTTTGTGCATTTTTTGATATCATCGAAAGATTCGTGCCCGGATGTTACCGCCTCGCAGATCGCGCCTTTGCTGACGCTCTCACAGCTGCAGATCAGCGCCTCGTCCGGAAGCGCGTCCACACCGGCGCTGACAGCTGCGCCTTCCCGTGCGGGCGGTGCTAACAATGATGCCGGGTCTGCCGGCAGGGCCATTTTATTTTTCACTGTTTGCAGCAGCATATTATAGGCGCTGGCCTCTCCTATCAGGATGCCTCCCAGGAGCTGTTGCCCGTCGGGTGTAACGTCGATGCGTTTGTAAATGCCTTTGAGCCGGTCTTCAAATACAATGCTGTGGCAGCTGTCCGCAGGTGAAAAAGGATCGCCAAAGCTGGCCACTTCCACGCCGATGAGTTTGAGACGCGTGCTCATATCAAAACCGGTGAAGGCTTTGCTGTCTCCGCAGAGATGCGACGCTGCCACTTCCGCCATTTCATAGCCTGGCGCTACGAGGCCGTAGATCATGTTTTGATAGAGGGCACATTCGCCGATCGCATAGATGAGCGGATCAGACGTCTGGAGTTGTTCATTTACCACAATGCCGCCACGGGGACCGGTTGCCAGTCCTGCAGCTACGGCCAGTTCATCGCGGGGCTTGATGCCGGCTGATATCACCAGCATGTCCGTTTTCAGGAACGTGTCGTCTGTAAATTGCAGGCCGCTGACGGTTTCTTCGCCGGTTATTTTCCTGGTATTTTTACTGGTGAGCACTTTCAGGCCCAGCTGCCCCAGTTTTTCCTGTAGCAGTCGAGAGCCTTTGTCGTCTATCTGCCGGGGCATAAGCCGCGGCGCGAACTCGACCACGTGAATATTAGTGATGCCTAGGTCCAGCAGGGCTTTGGCAGCTTCGAGGCCCAGCAGGCCACCGCCTATTACCGCACCGCTGCGGGCTTGTGGCGCATAGGCCTTCATCATTTCCAGGTCTTCAATGGTACGGTACAGGAAGACGCCCTTTTTTTCTACGCCGGGTATGGGCGGCACAAAGGCTGCGGAGCCGGTGGCCAGAACGAGATAGTCATAGGTCTCTACGATGCCGCTGTAGGAACGTACTGTTTGCTGCTGTCTGTCAATGGCAATTACCGGGTCGGCCAGATGCAGCCGGATGCCCTGCTGCTCGTACCATTCGGTGGTAGCCATTAAAAGATCTGCTGTTGAGCCTTCAAACCAGGAGGTGAGATGTACACGATCATAGGCCGGACGGGGCTCCTCGCCAAATACGACCAGTTCAACAGGCGTCTTTGCGGATTTGGTGAGGATCTTTTCGCAGAATTTATAGCCCACCATGCCATTTCCAATAACCACGATTTTCATTGGAAGAGATTTTGGATGGAGAATTTATATTAGCAATTTTTCAATATGATATTCTCAAGAGCACTTACTATCATTTCTTACACCGATCATTCGATTTTGATTATGAAATTAGTTGTTTTGACTTTATTTTTAAATAGTCAATTCAAAATTTAATCATATTAATTAATTTATAATATAATTTGAAAACAAATGGTTATCCTTAGCAGGCGTAGATCAGGAACAATCCGGACGGGTAGTTTTTTAATGCTCAGCCGGCAATTATTTAACATTAATTTATTTGCCATATAAATGAAAGCACCATTTTTATCTCTAATCGGCGCCGGCCCGGGAGACCCCGAACTGATTACGCTCAAAGCGGTCCGTGTGCTTGGCCAGGCAGACGTAGTCTTATATGACGCACTGGTAAACCCGGCGTTGCTGGATCACGCGCCACCGCAAGCCATCCGGCAGTATGTAGGCAAACGTTGCGGCCGACATAGCCTGCCACAAGAAGAAATCAACAGGCTGATAGTGGAAATGGCCCAACAGTACGGCCATGTGGTGAGACTGAAAGGAGGAGACCCCTTCGTTTTTGGAAGGGCAGTGGAAGAAATTATTACGGCGCAGCAACATCATATAGGCGTGACTGTTATTCCCGGCATCAGTAGCGCCACAGCGGTACCGGCCTCACAGATGATACCCGTTACCTCCCGGGGCGTGGCGGAAAGTTTCTGGGTAACGACCGGCACCACCTGCTCCGGCCAACTCTCCGGCGACATCGCCCTGGCAGCGCAGTCTACTGCCACAGTCGTTATCCTCATGGGCATGCACCACCTCGGGTACATCCTGCAAATATTTATAGATCATGGGAAACAATATACGCCGGCAGCTATTATACAGGAAGGCACCACGCCACAGGCACGCATCGTAACAGGCACGGTCAGCGATATTCATCTCCGTGCACAGCAGGCCGGCATCGGTCACCCGGCCATAATTGTTATCGGAGACGTGGTATCGCTACATCTCCAGGTATAAAAAAATCCCAAAAAGCGCATGCCTTTTGGGACTTCTTCAGTATCTGGATCTCTAGATATTTTCCGGCCAGATGCAGGACTGTACATCGGAGATATGTTTACGCTGCAGCAGGAACATGCACAGGCGGGACTGCCCGATGCCTCCACCCATACTCAACGGATATACGTCGTTCAATACATTACTGTGGAACAATAATTCGCTTCTGCTTTCACAATCTTTCAGCGCAAGCTGTTCACGAAGCGCGCCAGCGTCTACCCGGATACCCATGGAAGACAGCTCCAGCGCACTGTTCATAGCCGGGTTCCACAGGATAAGGTCCCCGTTCAGGCCATAGAAACCTTCTTCGTTAGCGGTAGACCAATCATCATAATCCGGGGCACGATCATCATGCACCGCCTGATCAGACAACAAGCCACCGATACCCATGATAAATACCGCGCCATATTCCTTCGCAATACGGTTTTCTCTTTCTTTGGGCGTCAGACCGGGATAACGTTTCAGCAGTGTTTCACTATCGATGAAATACACGGACGCAGGCAGGTCCAGCGCCTTTTCGTGCGCCTCTTCCAGCATGGCGTTAGTGTCCAGGACAGCCTGGTAGATCTGTTCTACTGTCTCTTTCAGGTAACTGATACGGCGATGCTCTGCCAGGATACGCTTTTCCCAGTCCCACTGGTCCACGTAAAAGCTGTGAACAGGCGACACCACTTCATCCGGGCGGATAGCCCGCATGTCTGTCACGATGCCCTGTTCCGGCTCCAGCCCCAGCTGATGCAGGCGCATACGTTTCCATTTGGCCAGAGACTGAACAATCTCCACCGGGTAGGGGATATTTTTCAGGTTGAATTTTACCGGTTTTTCCACGCCGTTCAGGTCATCATTAAATCCTGTACCGGATTGAACGAACAAAGGGGCGGACACTTTGGTCAGCGACAGCCGTTGGCTTAACCCTGCCGGGAAATAATCTTTAATGAGGGATATTCCCTTCTCCAAATGGAGGATATCGTTTGTTTTTGCAGTTAATGTGATCATCTTGTTAGTTGATATAAGATTGTTTTGGATATATTTCAACGTTTACTGCAAAACTATAAATATTCACTAACAAATGATCACATCTTGAAATATTTTTTCAACAAAAACAGGATATATTTAATGAAAAATCATAAAAACTATACAAATTTTGCAATTTTACTATACCGATCTTGCTAATATATTTTAATATATTGATTATCAACAGTATACTTAATGTATATTAGCTTCCAGCCACTTCTTCAACGTTTCTCGCTCCTCCTCTGTCAGCTTCACTTCATTGCCGAGCGGCATACGTCCTTTCACAAACACCTGTTTATAGATGTCCTTTGCATTTCTTTCCATGTTCCTTTCTTTGAAAATGCGGAATGGGTTATTGCGGACATGACAAATATTGCATTTGGTCTGGAGCACCAGCAGGGCTTTTTCCTTGTCATCTTCCGGAATGGTGGCAGTGGCTATAGGTGTTACGCTTAACAGGGCAAGGAGTATGATCAGGTATTTCATTGTTTTTAACTTTACTCAAAATTACCCGTCGCTACCCCCGGAAAATAGAACAAAACCGACAGCCCTTATTTTTTCATGGGGGTGATTAGTGTAGCTGCCGCCTCACAAAGTCTTTTAATCAGTACCAGCACCGTGCCCCAATAGTAGTTGACATGCCGGTCCGTGGCGTATTTGCCGGTATTCGTCTGGGAGAAGTCCAACACCGTGCCTTCAGCGGTACTTGTCAGCCTGAAGGTGATAATGCCATACTGCCCCGGTTCATCCGGCCTTTCGGAGAGGGAACTCCAATGTGTATAAGCCAGCAGTTTTTCCGGTTCCAGTTGCAGTATCACGCCTTTGTTTTCAAAAGGTATCCCATGCAGATCACCGGTAAACACCAGCGGGCTGCCCACCTGCCAGTCAGACGCAACCTGTACCGGCGTGTCCATCATCCATTGCCCTATTTTTTCAGGAACAGTAAGCATTTCCCACACTTTCGCTGCCGGCGACTGAATAAGTACTGATTTATTCACTGTATTACCGGCAAACAACTGCGCGTCGATTCTCTCTTTTTGCCGCAGGTGGTGTTGCATATGCACCACCGCAAAACGCAGCCATTCCGCCGCCGTAAAATATCCCAGGCCCGGGTGCTTCGTTTTGCCTGTGGCAGCTGCAAAATCACCGTTGTGACATAACTTCGCAACCGACTGCTGAATGGACAACAGCCCTTGCCGCAACTGGTCAAGGCTTTCCGGCTGCGGAATAAACGTGTTAGTGGCAGGTCCTGCAATCCGTATGTCCGGAAACCCATTGGCCAGTATCTGCCGGCCTTCTTCGGTCATCTCCTGATCATGATGTTCCCGGCGCACCAATGCCGTCTCCACCTGCTCCACATACCAGCCGGTATCATCGATGATATGCCTGTATACCTGTCCGAGCGACCACGCCGCGGCGCTGGTTGGCCGGCAGACCATCTCCAGTGAATAATCGTCCAGAAAAGCTATCCATTGCCGCAGGGTCTCGTTAAATTGTTGCTGTGGGTCCATCGTAAGCCTAAAGTAATAAATGTAAGTCAATATCGCGGTATCCCACAGGTAACCACGCACCCAAAACACCGCTCTGCTACCGCATTTTAACGTAACTTTGCGGCAGCTTTCAATTACTAACACAACCGTAGAACATATATGATCCAGGAACCGTCAGTACAGACGCAGCATATCACCAGCCTGTTGAGCCAGCGACCACTTTTTGTCTTTGCACTCAGCTCCGAAGCAGCGGAAGAATTTAACGGGGATAATATCCTGATCGCCGGCATCGGAAAGGTGAACGCCGCTTTTAACCTGACTAAAAGGATACAGGAAGAAAGACCGGCACTGATCGTCAACCTGGGCTCTGCCGGCAGTAACACTTTCAAACGTGGCGAAGTAGTATGCTGCAACCGTTTTATACAGCGGGACATGGACGTTACCGGTCTTGGCTACCGTAAATATGAAACGCCATTCTCCAACCTGGAACCGGTGCTGGAATATGGGCTTCAGCTGGACGGCTTTCAGTATGGCATCTGCGGCACAGGCGACAATTTCGAGACGGGCCACAGTACCGTTGACTACAACGTGATCGATATGGAAGCATATTCCCTCGCGATGGTGGCCATGAAAGAGAATATACCTTTTCTGTGCCTGAAATATATCACGGACGGCGCCGATGGCGGTGCAGCAGAAGAATGGAGCGTACAGGTGCACCATGCTGCTGCGGCCTTCCGGAAAATTATTTCCGGCCTTCAACAATAAAAATGTGAGAGATGAATTTTACAGACTATCTGCAGCTGTTTGAGAACATCCTGCAAGACGCGGAACCGAAGGCTCCTTACAGCAACCCCGACTATTTCAATTATACAAAACTCAACTGGTCGAGACAACAACGCTGGCTGAAAACCGGTGTGATCGTCGAAGACATCGCAGCGGCCGTAAAAAATATCACGACCCCGCAACAATGGGTGATCATCACGGAACCCTGGTGTGGCGATGCTGCGCATATTGTGCCTTTCCTGCACAAAATAGCGGCACTGAATCCGCTGATCACCATCGACATACAGCTACGTGATACACCTCCTTTCCTGATAGAACAGTATCTGACCAACGGCACCAGGTCCATCCCCAAACTGATCATCCGTGACCGGGATGGCAACGATATGGCCGTATGGGGCCCCAGGCCCGCCGAATGCCAGGTGTTGTACAACCGGCTGAAAGCAGAGAAAGCAGACTTTGAACGGACGAAGATCGAATTACAGCAGTGGTACAATGAAGACAAAGGCAAAAGTTTGCAGGCCGAGTTGCTGGAAGTACTGGCAGCAGTACAGAAAGTCACCCCTGCCTGATCACGCGCCTTTTAATTCTATCCATACCGGCGCATGGTCGCTGGACTTCTCCCATCCCCGTACATGACGGTCCACGCCCGCAGCCACCAGGCGCTTATCTACCTCGGGGCTCAACAGAAAGTGGTCTATCCGCAGGCCGGCATCCCTTTCGTAAGCATTACGGAAGTAGTCCCAGAAGGTATAAATCTTTTCACCGGGATGCAGCTTGCGGATGGCGTCTGTCCAGCCTTGCGCCACCAGCGCATGGAAAGCCGATTTTACTTCCGGCCTGAACAAGGCGTCATCCACCCAGCGTTCCGGTTTATATACATCCAGGTCAGTAGGCATCACATTGTAATCACCGGTAAGAATGACTGGCGTCTTTTGTGAAAGCAGTTCCTGTGCATGAGCCGTCAGCCGCTTAAACCAGCTGAGCTTATAGTCAAATTTCGGCCCTGGCGCAGGATTGCCATTTGGCAGGTACAGGCAACCAATCAATACCCCGTTGATAGCAGCTTCCATATAGCGGCTGTGCACATCTTCCTCATCTCCCGGCAGCGTTCTTCTGATTTCCTGCGGCACACCTACTTTAGACAGGATAGCAATACCATTCCAGCTCTTCTGGCCATGCCATATCACATCATATCCCGCTTCGCGGATAGCCAGCTCCGGAAATTTTTCCTGCGGCGCTTTCAGCTCCTGCAGGCAGGCCACGTCTGGCGCAGACTCTTTCAACCAGCGTAGCAGCACCGGCAAACGGGCATTGATACCATTGACATTATAAGTCGCGATTTTCATGGAAACAGGTCTTGGTTAGCTATCCAAGTTAATAAAAAAATCAGCATGCCGCACCTGTATCTTCGTCGTGCCTTTATCGTGTGAACAAATATAGCCGTGAACGTTTATCTGATGACATAACCCAACATTAATTGTGCACGGGGTTGCACCTCCCATCTGCGGACATCGCTGTAATATACCGGTCCCAGGCCAAAGCGGGCATCAAAACTAAAATGTTTGCCTACGCCCCGTTGCATGCCCCATAGCGGCTGCAATGAAAATGACCATTGGCTGCGCATGTTCCTGTTGGCCACCGGTCCGAAAAAATAACTTCCGCTGACAGCGAGGAAGTTTCCGCTGTTGTTGCGCATAGACTTGCCGCGGGCAAGGCGTTTACGCAGGTTGTAATAAAAACGTTCCTCCAGCCGGACCGCGGGGACCAGTTCATACCCCCAGTCGCCTCCATAGTACGAGCTGTAAGTGTAATAGTAACTTCCCATCAGGTCTATCTCCGCGTGCAACGTGGTTTTAGGGGACAACTTTCTTTCCAGCGACATGCCTATGCCCGGCAGAATAAGGTTACCTTTTATCTGTAGGGGCTTTAATCCGTTGTCCGGCAGTGAATCTTTCTGGGCAGCGGCAATCAGGGGCATGGAGCTTAACAGTGCAACAGCAATTAGTTTGGTCATTGGCATAAATAAATACAAAGTATAGGAAGCGCTAAATTAAGTTAAACCAGTTATTCTTTTTCAAATAACCGGCACTTGATTAACCTGTGCCTCTTTGAGTCAGCCTATCCGCTGCATGTAACGGCCGCGAATAAACGATTTATTCAATTCCGCTTCCTGTCAGTCTGCCTTTTGGAACTATCGGCATGCATTACACGATTCTCCCGGATGCCTCCCTGCCAGCCATCTTTTGAGCAGTGGTGGCACCACTGTCGGTATATAATTGAGCCTATACGCCAAAATGCCGGACGCCTGTTTTTCCATCAGACAAAAAATTTTTTTTCCGGGGCGCATCTGTTACTTTAGCCGTAAACCGATGCAGATGAAATACGTACTACTACTGATTGCCATTATTGCGGAGGTCATTGCTACTTCCGCGCTGAAAGCTTCTGAAGGGTTCTCCCGTCTCTGGCCTTCCATCATCGTTGTCACCGGGTATGCCATTGCTTTTTATTGCCTGAGCCTTACCCTGAAACAAATTCCGCTCGGCATCGCATATGCCATCTGGTCCGGCCTTGGCATTGTGCTGGTATCTGTCATCGGCGTGGTGATGTTCCGCCAGAAGCTGGACACCGCCGCCATTATCGGCTTGTTGTTCATCATCGTCGGCGTGATCATCGTGAACCTGTTTTCCAAAACTTCTGCACATTGACCATCCTGTCAAACAAACCCGGGCATACCGCTGTTAATGCATAAAAACCGCTGTATGAACAAAACATCCTTTTTCTTTCTCATCTGTACGGTAGCCACCGCTATCACACTGGGCTGTAATAACAGCAACCCCTCCAGGCAAAAGGAAATACCCGATTCCACAATGCCTGCGCCCATGCCCGCTCCCGAAACAGCCGCTTTTAATGCCGGTACTTTCAAAGGCACTATTCCCGGTGGCGCCCAAAAAAAGGACATTTCCATTACCTTCCATACAGACTCCACTTTCAGCATGAAAGAAAGTTACCTCTCCAAAGAAGGCAAGCCGGAACACCAGATGGACAACACCGGCAAATGGAGCTACGATGCCGCCAACAAAAGCATCTATCTCACTTATAAAAATCTGGCCGACCGGGGTACTTCCTTTAGCATCATTGATGATAATACCATTCAGCTGCAGGAACGTTCCATACAGGCGCCCGGGCAGGCAGAAAAAACCAACGGGGCGGAATATAACCTGCGCCGCCAATAGCCCCAGGGCTGAAGCCCTGGGCTACGATTTGTTGATGACGCAGGAGGCCCCATCTGAAATGATATCTAAGATGTGGCCTGCACCTTTCCACCCCTGCCTTATTTTCCTTCCCGGAACGCCTTTATCTCCTCCAGCATGTCCAGGGACCGAAGCACAGGCGTCCATTCCTTTCCTTCAAAAAGCCACCGGAACCATTTACGGTCCTTGTTTTCATAACGAATATTCATAAAAAGCCAGATCGCCACGATGGTAAAGCCGGCTGTTACGATCCCTTGTATCACCAGCAGCCATGCATTTTCCCTGATGAACATGGCCGCATGAAGGTAAAAGGTGGTCCACACCGGCAGTTGCAGCCATAACAAACGGGCGCACCACAAGGTAGAAGATTTCAGTCCGGACAGCTTTTCCTGTGCGTCCAGCACCGGCCCCGAAATGTCTATCGTTTCGATCAATATCAGCTGATAGAGGTAGATACCGATAGCAACAGTGGTAAGCAGTGACTGAATGCCCATTGACACCAGGAAAAACGGGCTGGCGGTGCTAAACATGCCGACCAGCAGCGTGTCAATAAATGCAACCCATAAAATGCCCGCCAGCAGCGCAAAGTATTTGATGGGCCGCATAGCGGCGATAGATGAATGAATTTTAATGCCGGTAATTTCTGCTGCGTTTTTTTTGTTCAGGAACAGGTTTTCGTCCAACTGCTTTTCGTACGATTTCCAAAGATGAATAATGTCTGTGTCTTGCATGACGATTACGTTTTAATACGTGAAAATTGCTGCCTCAGCAATACTTTGATCCGCCCGATCTTCGTCGCCACATTGGTCACGGAGATGCCCAGTATCTCCGCAATTTCCTGATGGCTTTTTTCTTCCAGATACAAGAGTATCAGCGCCCGGTCCAGCTCCCGAAGGTCATGTATGAACCGCTGCAACAATTGCAGCTGTTCATCTGTTTCTATTACAGTCCCGTTGCCTTCCATTTCCAGCACCGCCGCCTTCAGCCTGTCTGTCGCGGCCTGACGGCGGGTTTCCCTACGGTAAAAGGAAATGGCCACATTCAGCGCAATACGGTATATCCAGGTGCTGTGCTGCGCCTTCCCGCTGTCATAACCTCCAAATGCCTTCCATAACTGTACAATGATCTCCTGAACAAGGTCTTTCCTGTCCTCTGCCTGCCTGCACCAGGCATTGGCCACCTTGTAAATGATGCCCTTGTGCGTCTCTACTACGGCCAGGAACTGATCTGTAATAACGGAATCCATTGATAAAAAATAATGTTACTGTTTTATTATTCGCCGGATGAAGAGAAAAATCACAAGGCTGGAACTTTTTTTTGGAAGGGCCTGCCTGACAGCATGTTAATCTCACGTTAATCGCTGGTTTTTAGAGAGATCAGGAGACTTAGGCCTTGATTCTGCTATAGTATTGCAGTAACGTGGTAAGGACTGCATCAGCACCATTACCATCATAACCCGGCCGTTCCCGGCCTATATCGAAAACTGACTACAACCAAACAGCCATGAAAAACTTTACACTCCTGCAACTGAGCATCATTCTGTACATACTGTACATCCCCTGCCATGCACAAAACAGGGACATCAACTCCACAGGGCTGTATATCCACACAGACAAACACATCTACACGCCCGCGGAAAAAATATGGTTCACCGGTTACCTCCTGAATATCCGGGCGACCGACACCCTCCCCTATCACACGCTCTTCGTGGCCCTCATCAATCCAGTCACCCATAAACCGGTGCTCAACGAACGTTTTGCATTTGACCGCGGCGTTTGCAAAGGTCTGCTGGAACTGCCGGACAGCCTGCCTTCCGGCGACTATGCCCTCGTAGGCTACACCAACAACTACATCGCTGACAACCACGAACAGGAATTCCAGCAGTGGATATCCGTCCGCAAACCACATCAGCCCGCCTTTAAAATGAAAAAGACGCCGGCAGATACCACCCGTACGGCTAAACTGAAAATACCGGACTCCAATATCTGCATCCGGCTGGAAACAGATTCTGCGGCCTATCAGCAACGAGGCATGGTCAATTGCCGCGTGGTACTTACCGACACTACCGGCAAAGCCATACAGGGACTGTTCTCCGTCGCCTGCGTGTGCGAAAGAAGACTGCGCAAACACGATAAATGGGACATCTGCCATTACTATTTCATCGACCAATACCGGCTCCCCGCATCGGTAGACCTTTCCACTGCGCAACAGGAACTCAACCCGGTCAGCGGTTTCGTCACCAAAGGCACTAAAAAAGTGAAGAAACCCATCCCCTTGCTGCTCATGAAAAACAATGAAATGATTACCCTGAAAACCAATAAAGACGGGCTCTTCTGCCTCAACTCCTACCAGCTGTTCACCCCTTCCGGACAACCGGACGCCATCCTCAGCGTAGTGAAAGGTAACCAGTCTGAATTTAAAATCAATTTTCTGAATGATATCGAAAGAGTCAATCACCAGCTTGCCAAAATCAACTACCCCTATACGCCGGAAGATATGGCCGACAGCACCATCTTCACACCGGAAGAAACAGCGGCAGCCACCGTCATCACCCCTGCTCCCGCAAACCCTAAGGTACCCGTACCCCAACAGGAACCCGGCTATGTGAAAAAAGTAAAACCAGTATACCAGGTGCCGGAATTCCAGCAGGCCAGCGATACCGTCACCGCCCGCAACTACAATACCACCCTGTACTGGAACCACCTGATCAACACCGACGAACAGGGCCACGCCAATTTCTCTTTCCGGCTCAATGATCTTCCCGGCGTATTTGTATGCGTCATCCAGGGCATCTCCACGATGGGCGTATTCAGCAAATACCTGCGGTTTGAGGTAAGATAGGCATTTGGAAAAATGCGAATAAGCGGTATCTTGTTCTGCTGAAAGATTTCAAGAATCAGCTAAAACATGATACATATGCGCAGAAACATCCTGGTACTCGGCATGAGCGGCTTATTAACACTGGGAGCCATGGCCCCGGCAATGGCATCCGGCCACCCGCAGCCCTGCACTGCTCAGGCGCCCACAGATGCGAAAGCTCTGATCGGCCGCTGGGACATCACCATCGACGAAAACGGTAAATCCGCCCCCTCCTGGCTGGAAGTGAAACTCTCCGGCTTCAAAACCCTCGTGGGATATTTTGTAGGCACCTCCGGCAGCGCCCGGCCCGTAGCGAAAGTCAACTTCGACAACGGTAAATTCAACTTCTCCATCCCACCACAATGGGAAGGCGGTAACCAGGACTTTGTCATCGAAGGTGAACTCACCGACGCCGGCATCCAGGGCACCATCACCACCAGCGAAGGCAAAAAATACAACTGGAAAGGCGTAAAAGCCCCTTACCTGAAAAAAACCGGCACCGTTGCCTGGGGCAAGCCCATTAACCTGTTCAACGGTAAAGACCTCTCCGGATGGAAAGCCGCCGGCAAAGAAAACCAGTGGATAGTAAAAGACGGCATCCTCACCAGCCCGCACTCCGGCGCCAACCTCGTCTCCGAGCAGAAATTCACCGACTTCAAACTGCACGCTGAATTCAGATACCAGAAAGGAAGCAACAGCGGTATCTACCTGAGAGGCCGTCATGAAGTACAAATCGAAGACAGCAGCCCGGACACTCACCCGTCCAGCGTACTGTTCAGCGGTGTATACGGTTTCCTGGCCCCCAGCGAGATCAACGCGCTCGGCCCCGACAAATGGCAGACCTACGATATCACGCTCATCGGACGCATGGTCACCATCGTGGTAAACGGTAAAACCGTGATCAACAACCAGGAAATCCCCGGCATCACCGGCGGCGCACTGGACAGCAACGAAGGTGAACCCGGCCCGATTTATATTCAGGGCGACCACGGTCCGATTGAATTCAAAAAACTCGTGATCACACCGGCTAAATAAAAACTATTGTAAATATTTTCAGCGGGCTGGCACGTAAAGCCGGCCCGTTGCATTTTTACAACTTTTCCTGCTATTAATACCATTTTTCTTCTCCCTCCCTTTCCTACCTTCATCCCAAAGAGAGGATGATGAAAATAGCCGTTATCAGTGATGTCCATGGTAACCTGCCTGCCCTGGAAGCCGTGCTGGAAGATATTTCCCGCTATGGGGCCGACCAGCTCTATTGCCTGGGCGATCTTACCGACGCCGCCCCCTGGCACAACGAAGTGATAGCACGGGTCCGTTCCCTGCGTATTCCTACTATTATGGGCAACCACGACGAACGTATCGCTTTTGACCTCCCCGTGAAGCCCCTGGCCAAACACGGACCGGAAGAAAGGGCCGCCCGGCTGACCGCCATCGAATTTACCCGCAACACCATCACCGCCGATAACAAACAGTTCCTCCGTACCCTGCCATCCCTGCTGCGCCTCCACTTTGGACGTTACCGTATTTTACTGGCGCACGGCACTCCCGACAGCAATGAGACGTACCTCTATGCCGATCACCCCGAAGCAGCCCTGCAGGAAATGATGGACAATGCCGGCGCAGATATCCTCATCACCGGACATACCCATCTGTCGTATGTCCGCACCATCAGCAACGGCCTGAAAACCGCCATCAACACCGGCTCCGCCGGGCGCAGCAAAGAGCCCGACCGGCTGGCGTCTTACCTCCGGCTGGAGATCTGTAACAGCAACGCACCTACGCTGGCCGAAATGTTCCGTGCCACGATACAAAAAGTGGAGTATGATATGGAGTTAACGTTAACGGGCATACGTAACAGTCCTGTTCCCGACTTCTATGCAGATTTCCTGTCAGGCGTCCTCACCTGATTTATACTGCGCCCGGTAAGAACGGGGGTTCACGCCTTTCATTTTCCGGAAGAATTTATTCAGGTGACTGAGATCACCAAACCCGTAGCTGACGGCGATTTCCTTGATACTCATATCACTGTAACGGAGCTTATTTTCGATCTGCCGGCTTTTATATTCATTGATATAATCCCGGACAGAAGTGCCCAGCTCGTGTTTAAACAATCCCTGTAACCGCGCCTTTCCCATTTGCAGCGCCGGCGCCATCACCTCCTGCTGCAGCTGTTCAGGAGTGGCAATATGTGTGTGGATGTAGTGCATGGCCTTTGTAAGCGCTACAGACCGCAGCGGCCCCTGCTGCGTTTCTGTGAGCAGCTCCGCCAGCATCGCCAGCACGCCACGTATCAGATGTAACACGCCCTCGTTGGAAGGCACCGGGCGCAACGTCCATTCCGCCGCAATGACCAGCATCACGTTACCGATGCGGGCCAGCGCTTCCGGCAACGCCGCCGGTATGCCATGCGAGCGCGTGGCAACGATCAGCTGCTGAAAACGTTGCTCCCACAGTTCTTTGGCGGCAGCCTGCAACTGCTGTCCGAGATATACGTTGGTAAATTTCAGTACCGTGAATTTCGTCTCCTGCTCAATATAAATGATGTGCTCATCTTCCGGCGCCAGCGCATACACACAAGGGCCGGCATAACGGAAAGTCTCTCCGTTCAGCTGGTGCGTACCTGCTCCGTGATGAATAAAGATCAGTTCAAAATGGTTGTGGTTATGTAGTTCAAAGGGCCACTCCCCTGCCTGGAAATGCCGGATAAACAAATCGTCGTGCTGGATCAATCTCATTTTGATACAAGTAATATCCTCAAAAGTACAAGTTTTCCGCAGCCCCGTCAATGTAGGTTTGTAAGATGAAAACAACGCCTTACCATCCATTCACGGTCCCGCTGATGGCTATTTCCGCCGGGGTGACAGTGGCCAATATTTACTACAACCAGCCTATCCTGAATGATATCAGCGCCGCCACCGGCGCTACTGCCGGTGAAGCGGGAAGGGTCTCCACCCTTGCCCAGCTGGGTTATGGACTGGGCATGTTTTTCGTAGTGCCGCTGGGCGATAAGCTGGACCGCAGAAAACTGATCACCGGCCTGACCAGCCTGCTGTTCTTCTCTTTGCTGCTGTTGAGTTTTGCGCGTAGCATACAGCAGATCTGCCTGCTCAGCTTTTTCGTCGGCATCGGTTCTACGCCGGCACAGATACTGCTGCCTATGTCAGCCACCATCAGCACAGGCGACAGGGGTAAAACGGTCGGACGTGTGTTTGCCGGTATTCTCATCGGCATACTGGGCGCGCGGGTGGTAGCGGGCGCCGTATCCGATCTGCTGGGCTGGCGTTATGTATTTGCCATATCGGCGTTGCTGGTGCTTATTGTGACAGTGCTCCTGTACCGTTACCTGCCGGTGATACCTCCAAAATTCCAGGGCAGTTATCCCCAACTGTTATCCTCTACTGTAAAACTCATCGGGGAATACAGCGTATTACGCCAGGCCGCGCTGCTGGGCGCTTTTACGTTTGGGACGTTCTGTTCTTTCTGGACAACGCTGACTTTTCACCTGAGCGCGGCGCCGTTGCATTATTCCGCCTCGCGTATCGGATTGTTTGGTCTGATCGCTATCGGCGGCGCACTGGCGGCCCCTCTCTTCGGTAAACTGGCAGACAAGGGACAGGTTTACAAATCGCTGTTCCTGACCGTGTCGATGGTCATTGTCAGTATTCTGCTGCTGAAGATATTTCCTCATTCCATACTGTTGTTGTCTGTCAGCATCTTCCTGCTGGACGTAGGCGTACAGGCCACACAGATCACTAATTTCACCCGGATATACAGCTTGCACGAACACGCCCACAGCAGGCTCAATACCGTATATATGACAGCCTATTTTATGGGCGCGGCCCTGGGCACCTCCTGTGGTGTGGCAGCGTGGCAGTATGGCGGCTGGGACATGGCCACCTGGCAATTGTTGTTATGGAGCGTAATAGCCCTGGTCATTGTAGGATGGTCTGCCAGGGCGCAATCCCGCGCAGTACCTGCGGAGCAATAACCTATTTCGTTTTCAGTCCCTCCATGAATATAGTACTACCGATCAGATGACTGCTGACGAGCAACGGCCGCTGATGAAACAATGACAGCGTTTGCGCCGCAGAGTATACTTCGCCGAATTCATGCACCAGCCGCAGGGAAGACATAAAAATGCGGCTGATCTTCCGCTCGCTCGTCATGGAATAGAAGTAACATCTACCGCCGGGTTTCAGCACCCGCAAGGCTTCGTCCACAAACGCCCGTTTGTTGTCAAACAGATGAATGGTGCCAAAGCTGCATACGGTATCAAAGGTATGGTCGGGAAAAGGTAACTGAAAGGCGTCGCCTTGCAGCAGCTGTATATTGGAAGGCAACCTGCCGTTATCGGCAGAGAGCCTGGCCCGGGCTATCTTAAGCATTTCGACGGAGCGGTCCAGCAGTATGCAGTCATTGCCGGTGGCCCGGTACAGCTGCGATGTTTGTGCAAGGCCGCCACAACCGATGTCCAATACGGTGCCGGCTGTACGTAGAATTCCTTTGGCCGCAAACTCCTGGTAATCGTTGCGGGAGGTGTCCCAGAAGAGGCGATTGAACCAGTGGGTACTGACCAGCCGCTCGTAATAACCTGCTTTAAAATCATAGGACGCACCGGTAGTCTGTTCCAGGCAGGTGTAGATGCCGCGCGATATCTGGCGGAATGGGTCTGTTTGGCTCACTTCACATAGTTTTCAGCAAAGGTAGCTGACAAACATCGCCGGGCAGATGAACCTGGGTTAAGAAATCCGTTTGCGGATACGGCTGAGCGCCTGCGGGGTAATGCCGATATAGGAAGCCAGGTGCTTGAGGGGCACATAACGGAACAGCTGCGGGGACTTGCTGAGCAGGTCCAGGTAACGCTCCTCCGCCGTCTTCGTCAGCAATGACAGTTCCCGTTCTGATTTGATGAGCAGCATTTGTTCCGTTGCCAGCCGGCCTATCCGGTCCACGACCCGCAGCTGGTCGTACATCCGTTGCATATCGTCGTAGTGAATACGCCACAACTTTGTTTCAGTGATGGTTTCGCCGTAATAACGCGAAGGCTCGCGGGTATAGAACGAACTGTACACGCACATGAACCAGCCGTCAAAAGCAAATCCGACGGTCGTTTCATCGCCATTGGCAGCTTCTACATAAAAACGTACCACACCGCTTTCCACGAAGGTGAGATAGTTCTCCGTTTCCCCTGCCTGCAGATAGAAAGTTTTAGCCGGATAGGTTTTAGGTTCAAAGCAGGCAGAAAAAGTGCGCCAGTCTTCTTCAGTGATATTTACCTGTTGACGGAGAAGTTCGTGCATGCGTTGCATGGCCGTAGTATTAATGGGCTGTAAACTTAGATTTTTCCGGGCGGGATTGCAAAAAATGAATTGACTTTAACATTATTCAGCATTGATGAAACCCGTTACGCAGCAGTGGCTATTTGTCCAGCAGCCCCAGCTGACCCGCGATGGTCCGCCATTCAGCGCTGTGTAATTCATAGCGGACCATTTCCCGTAACTGCGTTTCATCGATGTGAAGACCGAACCGCTTCGCGATCTCCTGTAAAGTACCGATACAATCGGTGTTATAGGGCGAAAAAGTATCTATGAACCATTTGGCGAAACAGCTTGCTGCGGGACTGGTATAACCGGAAGGATAGCCGCCCTGCATCCTGTCTTCAAAGAGGATGCGGCCGTAGTGATAGTGAATCTTTTCTTCCACAGGCAAATGGGCATATGTATCACGCAGGAAGAGGTCAAACTTCCGTTTGCCAGCCTCCGTTTGCAACAAACTGTCCACATCATGGCGCGCGGCTTTGGCGTAATCATATCTTCCTTCATTTACCCGGACTTCACGAACGCCATGGCCACACGCTTTCCCCTCACGAAACAGCCGGACACGTATGGTTTCCGTATCCTTGTGCAGGGGCGTATAGCCGTTAAAGTTGATCGTGTCCAGAAATACATGTTCCACTTCAGCTTTAATACCAGCCTCCCCGAAGTCAAAGTGCAAAACAGGTAACGTTTGTTCCCGTTCTTCACGGCTGATCCATGTTCCGTTGTTTTTATCGAAATGGATTTCCTGCCAGGCATTTTCCGACAAGCGCTTAAAGACCACTACCCTGCCGGGATATATTGTTTCCCGGTGAATAGTGATCTCTTCGCCTTCCTCAGCCATAATATCGATATGATCTTGATGACGGATGACTTTCATATAGTATTGTTAATCCACCAGGCCGTCCTGTTGCAGTTTTTCAAATGCCAGCAATACACCGCGTACCTGATGCTGTTCTTTTCGGTATGTTTCGAGGCTGAAGAAACGCACGGCGCCTATTTCCGCTGATGGCTGCGGTGTTTGCCGCAACTGATGCAGGAAACAGTTTTGCCGCATCTCCACATTGTTTTCGCCGAAAGCCGGGGCGGTAATGTGATAGTACCAATGCAGGCTGTCAGCAGGGAGGTCCATATTCAGCTCTTCTCTTATTTCCCGTTGCATGGCTTGCAGCGGTGTTTCGCCGGCGTCCACTTTCCCGCCGGGCAGGTACCAGGCATTTTTGTTTTTACTGAAAGCCAGCATCAGCTCTCTGTTTTCCACTACGATAAGGCCAACACAATCTATGTACTTCATCCCGCAAAAATAAGCAAAAGCTGGTTTATACAGCGGTTGCTTTCAGGTAAGCCAGCACTTCATCGATATGTTTGTCCGGCGGAAATACAGGATAAAAATGTTTGCGGATGTAACCATTTTCAAAGACCAGCGTCAGTCTTTTGATGAGAATGAGTGAGTCCACCATATGCACAGGTAGCCTGAGTGCTTCGCTGAAATGCCGGTGCTCATCGCTCAGCAGGTGAAAAGGCAAGTGTATGCGTTCCCGTTCGGAGCGCTGCATTTCCGGTGACTGCGTGCTCATGCCGAAGACAGTTGTCTGTAACTGTTGCAGCTCCTGATAGTGGTCACGGAAGGAACAGGCCTGCGGTGTGCATCCGCGGGCGCCGGGTATCTCGTCCCATCCGGGGGGCAATGGGATATGGGAGGGCCCTGTCATCGGATAACAATAAATGACCAGTCTCCCGGGGATATTCCGCAGGCGCAGCATCGTGCCGTCTGTGGCAGCTAATTGTATATCCGGTATTTGTAATCCGTCGAGATGATCACAGGCGCCGTCATCTGTTGGGACGGGCAGGTTGGGCGGCAGGTACGTCAGATCTGTTTCCATGATTTCCTGTTTTTGATGTCAAAATTAATCCACCGGAAGAATATGTAACAGACACAGAATTTGAATATTTTACTATAACAGATGTTTTTGGGAGACATCAAATGCCTACCTTTATTGTGCCTCATGACAACAGAAGAAACATATGAGCAAGCAGACCCTCAGATAGTGGAAACATGGCTGAAAGGTTGGTCACTGGCGCGGGAACTCCCACCTCCAATAGCCGACCACGGCGGACTCCGGGTAGATGTAGGATGGCCAGACCAGCAAAAACGGTACGTTTTTTCTGCACTTGGCCCCGGTCTGTTTCACTTCGCCAACACCATTTTCCAACCGGCGGTTTTTCTGAAAGTATGTGCGCCGGCCTCCCTCGTAAGACCCGTACTGCCTCCCCGCTGGGAGATACAGCGCCCCGGATTCATGATGACCTGCTCCCTGCCTGTTCACCCTCCAGGGGTGCGGCTTCCTGAAGGATACACCCTTACTGTTACCACCACCAGCGCCGGCCCCGCAGCCACCATATACACTGCCGACGGCGAAACAGCCGCCAGTGGCCTGCTGGCTATCGTTGACGACTATACTATTTACGACCGCATCGCCACCACGCCTGCACATCAGCGCCGCGGACTGGGAAGCGCCGTTATGAACGCCCTCACCATGGAAGCCGTCTCGCGTGGCTTCAAAAAGGGCATACTCGTGGCTACACCTGCCGGCAAAGCACTGTATGAAACGCTCGGCTGGAAATTGTACTCATTATACACCACTGCAGTTATCCCGCAACCCTGAGACAACAAAACAACCACCCGGTTGTTAAGTCATCACACACAACTCCGTTAAACTGCTTAAAATTGATTGATTATGCACGATAGCAACAAACACGCCTATTTTGTAGGCGGAGGCCTCGCTTCATTGGCCGCAGCCGTTTACCTGATTGAAGACGCTGGTTTCAAAGGAGAAAACATTCACATCATCGAAGCACTGCCCATTCTAGGCGGCAGCAACGACGGCGCCGGCGCCAAACAGGAGGGCTTTGTATGCCGTGGTGGCAGAATGCTTAACGAAGAAACATATGAGAATTTCTGGGACCTCACCAGCCGCATTCCCTCCCTCGAAATGCCCAATATCTCCGTAAAAGACGAAATACTGGCCTTCGACCATGCCAATCCCACCCACGCCAAAGCAAGACTGATCGATAAATACGGTAAAATCCTCGACGTGCATTCCATGGGCTTCGATCATGACGACCGGATGAAGATGCTCAAACTCTTCTTCACCGACGAAAATGAACTGGACCATATGACCATCCGCGAGTGGTTCGGCGACCACTTTTTCACCACCAATTTCTGGTACATGTGGCAAACCACGTTCGCATGGCAGGAATGGTCCAGCCTCTTCGAGTTCAGAAGATACATGAACCGCATGATCCTGGAGTTTTCCAGGATAGACACGCTGGAAGGTGTCACCAGAACGCCGTACAACCAATATGAATCCGTCATCCTTCCCATCAAAAAACACCTCGACAAATTCGGGGTCGATTACTCCCTGAAAAGGACCGTGACCGATCTTATTTTCAAAGACGACAACGGTATAACGGTAACGGCTATACAATATCAGGACGCCGACGGACAAACAGGCAGTATCGCGCTACAGGAAGGTGATCTCTGTTTCTTCACGAACGGCTGCATCACGGACAACTCCGATAATGGCGACTATAAAACGCCGGCCCGGTACCTGCCGGACAATCCGCCTTCTTTTGCGCTGTGGAAAAAGATTGCGCTTAAAAAACCACGCCTCGGTAATCCGGACCCTTTCTTCGGCAAACCCGATGAAACAAAATGGTATTCCTTTACCGCCACCTTCCGGGGCAACAAAATGCTGAAGCTCATAGAAGCCTTCTCCGGCAACAAACCCGGCAGCGGCGCACTGATGACCTTCAAAGATTCCTCCTGGCGGATGTCTATCGTGGTGGCAGCGCAACCGCATTTTAAAGCGCAGGGCGAGGATACCACCATCTTCTGGGGCTACGGCCTCTATCCCGACAAAACGGGCGATTTTGTGCAGAAAAGAATGATCGACTGCACCGGGGAAGAAATCCTCACCGAGTTGCTACACCACCTGCATTTTGAACAACATGAAACTGAAATCAAAGAGAGCGTAGTGAACGTCATCCCCGTTATGATGCCCTACATCGATGCGTTGTTTCAGCCACATGCCAAGTCCGACCGGCCGCCGGTAGTGCCCAGGGGTTCCACCAACCTCGCTATGATCAGCCAGTTTGTGGAGATACCGCAGGACATGGTATTTACAGAGGAATACTCCGTAAGGGCCGCCCGCACTGCTGTGTACACGTTGCTCAACATAGACAGGGAAGTGGCGCCTGTAACACCTTACAACCGCCGTCCTGATGTGCTGGCCAAAGCCGTACACACCGCTTACCGTTAATCATATTCCATCACCGCAACAATCTCAGCATATGAATATAAAAACAGTTACCGTGGCCGGCAGCGGCGTATTAGGCGCCCAGATAGCCTTTCAGTCCGCAGTCCATCAGTACCAGGTCAATGTGTATGACATCAGCGACGCAGTGCTCGAAAAAGCCAAAGCCACTTTTCAACAGCTGGCAGGCGCCTATCAGCGTGACCTTCACCTGGAAAAAGCAGACACTGACACTGCGTTGGGCCGTATCCGTTACTTCACCGATCTGGCAGCCGCCGTTAAAGGCGCCGATCTGCTAATAGAAGCCATCCCGGAAAACCCGTCCATCAAAATGGAGTTCTACCAAAAACTGGCTGCCGTGGCAGACCCGGACACTATTTTCGCCACCAACTCCTCCACCCTGCTGCCCAGCCAGTTTGCTGCCGCCACCGGAAGACCGGACCGTTTCCTGTCACTTCATTTTGCCAATGAAATATGGAAACACAATACGGCAGAAATCATGGGGCATCCCGGCACAGGCAAAGCGGCCTTTGATACCGTAGTAGCCTTTGCCAAATCTATTGGCATGGTGGCACTTCCGCTGCACAAAGAACAACCCGGTTATATCGTCAACTCTCTGCTGGTGCCGCTGTTGGATGCCGCTACCACGCTGCTGGTAAGAGGCGTGGCCGATGTGGAGACCATCGACAAGACATGGATGGTGGCCACCGGCGCACCTTTGGGGCCGTTCGGCATACTGGACGTCGTGGGGCTCACCACTGCCTACAACATCACCAATATGGCCGCTGACAAAACCAAAGATCCGGAAAAGGCAAAAGCAGCCGCCTTCCTGAAAGAAAACTTTATCGACAAAGGAAAACTCGGCACCGCCACCGGAGAGGGCTTCTATAAGTACCCCGATCCGGCTTACAGGCAACCCGGCTTCCTGAAATAAACAAATCACTCTACAAACAAATAATCCGCCCCGGTCTCCCGGGGCTTTTTTATCTCCCCAAAAACAAAACATCAAACATTTCCGGCGATTTTTTGTATAACAAAGAGATATCTCTCTTAAATCCTGTCTTATGCAAGAATCCAACAACCAGGAAAAATTCGTTCCCCGGGGCGCCATCGCCTTCTTCGCGCTGCTGGTGGTATTAGGACTGATAATATGGTTCGGCATCTATTTCCTCATGCTTTCCAGGATATAAACTGTTTCCTCATGATCGACAAATTTGAACGGAACGTCATCATTGCGGCATTACTGTTGTCCGGCCTTTTTATTTTCTCCCTGTTTTACGCGATGGGCGCTAAAAAAGCGGATGTAACAGAATGCCTTCCCTACGATAAATCGTATGAAACCGCGAGGGTCAACCAGATCGACCAAACCACCTATCAGATCTTCTACGTCGCCCGGATGTGGAGCTTTGAGCCGGCCATCACCTATATACCGGTGGGCAGCGAAGTGGACCTGTTCCTCACCTCGCAGGACGTGGTACACGGCTTCGATATCTACAACAAAAATGTAAACCTGATGGGTGTTCCCGGAGGCGTCGCCAAAACGACGGTGCGGTTTGACCAGCCAGGCGTATATAAAGTCGTATGTCATGAATTCTGCGGCACCGGCCATCAGAACATGCAGGCAGAAATAATTGTCAACTATCCCAAAAAATAAGTCGCGATGAATGTAAGCAGATACCTCAGGAACATCATCCTTGCAGAACTGTTTGTACCGGTATTGTTACTCACCATTGGCATTTATCACGGGTTGATGCAGGTGATTTACCGGGCCGGCGTGATCCACCAGGCTTCGGTGGCAAAGCTGGACTACTACCAGGGCCTCACGCTGCATGGTGTGATCAATGCCATTGTGCTCACTACTTTTTTTGCAGTGGCCTTTGGTCATGCTACCATCGCCTTTTTCCTGAAGCGTGAACCGGGGCGTAAAGCGTCCATGCTGTCTTTGGTACTGATGATAGTCGGCACGCTGATGGCCGCTGCCGCCATATTATCGGGCAAAGCATCGGTACTCTATACTTTCTATCCGCCATTAAAAGCACATCCGGCATTTTATATCGGCACTGCCATGCTGATCGTTGGTTCCTGGGTAGCTTACTGGGACTGGGCCGTGGTATATGTGCGGTGGAAGAGGGAACACCGGGAAGAGAATACGCCGCTGGCCGTGATCGGCACGCTGGTCAATTTCACCATCTGGTTCGTATGTACGTTGGCGGTAGCTTATGAAGTGCTTGTATTACTGGTGCCCTGGAGCCTGGGGTGGACCGCCGGCGTAAACGTGATGCTGGCCCGTACCCTGTTCTGGTTCTTTGGCCATGCCCTGGTATATTTCTGGCTCCTCCCCGCCTATATCATGTTTTACACCATGCTGCCCAAACTGGCCGGCGGTAAACTCTACTCCGGCACCGCAGGGCGCATTGCCTTTTTCCTTTTCCTGTTGTTTTCCATTCCCATTGGCGTACATCACCAGTTTGGCGACCCTTCCATCGGCCGGGGCATCAAGCTCACCCAGTCACTGCTTACCTTTGCCGTGGCCATTCCCAGCTTTATTACCGCTTTTACCATTGCCGCTTCGCTGGAACATGCCTCCTGGCTGCGGGGTGGTAAAGGGTTATACAGCTGGATATGGAAACTGCCGTTCTTCCGGAAAGACGTGTTTCTCTTCGGATACCTCATCAATGGGCTGATCCTCTTTATTTTCGGCGGACTGACGGGGCTGGTCAACGCTTCCTATTCCCTGAACAACACGGTACATAATACCGCCTTTATACCCGGACATTTTCATCTCACCGTAGCCGGCCCGGTATTCCTGGCCATCCTGGGCATGTCGATTTTCCTGGTATCGCAGCTCACCGGTAAAAAGATATACCTGCCGGCTATTAATACTATTATACCTTATCTGTGGACCGTGGGCGTACTGATTTTTTCCGCCGGGCTCATGTGGGGCGGACTGATGGGAGAACCGCGCCGTACCAATATGGGCCTCACTTACCTCAATCCCGCCAGTGAACAGTACCATCCGTACTGGGTTATTTCCAGCATGCTGGGACTCGCCGGCGGCGGCATTATGTTTGCCGCAGGCTTTTTATATTTCATCGTGTTCTTCGGTACTTTCCTGCGCAAGCGCAGCGCCGAGCCGATGATCGATTTCCCGGTGAGCGAAAGCCTGCATGAGGAAAAACGAATTCCCTTGTTCGATACCTTCCGGCCGTGGCTCATCCTGATGGGTTTCATACTCTTCATGACTTATCTGCCGGCCATTTCCGATGCGTTGAACAACACCGGTAAAAAGGCGCCGCCTTATTTACCGACCGACCCCACGCCCATCGTGCATAAAAAACCATGACATGCATCACCGCTTCCGGCACATATTGTATTCCTGGAAGACAGCGGCGGCGCTGCTGATCTGCGTGCCGTTACTGGCTTACAGCCTCGTGCGGTGGACAGAAGACCGTTATGCCCCCCTGCCATGGTACGGCCCCAACAACACTATCGTCAGCAGTCCGCAACAGGCAGCGGTATTGCCCGCATTCGCCTTTACCGATCAATACGGGGATACAGTGACGAATACACGGTTACAGCAGCATATCACCATAGCGAACTATTTCTTTACTTCCTGCCCGGTGGTATGTCCAGCGATGATGCACCAACTGCAACGGGTATACGCTGCTGCCGGAAGTGATACAGGCGTTGCTTTCCTGTCCCTGACAGTAGACCCCGTGCGGGACAGCAGCGCCGCGTTACTGCGGTACAGCCGGCGGTTTGCCTTGCCAGCCAAAGGCTGGGCGCTCCTCACCGGTGATAAACCATCGCTCTACCGCTTCGCCCGAAAAGGCCTTTACATCACGGCCACCGACGGCGACGGAGGACCGGACGATTTCATCCACAGTGAAAATATCGTATTGCTCGACCAGCAACAACATATCAGAGGTTATTATCAAGGCACGTCCGCATCAGCTGTAGACCAGCTGATCAGGGACATCAAAAAACTGCAACATGAACAGTAAACTGATCGGCCTAATATTATTGCTATACTGCTTCTCCGCGAAGGCCGCCAATCCGGCAGAAGGTAAAAAACTGTTTCAGGCGCGCTGCGCCTCCTGTCATAACGTGAATAAAAAACTGACCGGCCCCGCCCTTGCCGGGGTAGACCAGCGCCACAGCGAAGAATGGATCATCCGCTTTGTGAAAGCGTCCCAGAGTATGGTAAAAGCAGGTGATAAAGAAGCGTTGGCCGTATATAATGCCAATAACCAGGTAGCGATGCCGGACCATCCCGATCTTTCAGACGACATGATCCGCGACATCCTGGCCTATGTAAAAGAAGAAGCCGGAAAAGCGCCGCAGGCCGATGCAGCGCCTTTCTCCAGGCCAGGACAGAAAGAACCCAACCTGATGCCCCTCAGTATCTATAATTTTCCTTTTATGATCGCCTACATCGTACTGGTGGTGATCATTGTGATCCTGTTGATATTCTTAGTCAATGTAAAAGGCTATGAGCATCACATGGAAGAAAAAAAGAAAGAATAAAAAAGCTCCCGCTTCTTTCAGATGTATTGAAGCTGTTCATGGATGCCATCAACATGCCGCTGTAGCCTAGTTTTGCTTTCTTACGTATTTGGTGAGAATGACGATCAGCTGTCCTTCTATTTTCCCTTCAATCTGTTCTGTATTATCCTCCACTAGGCGGATGTTTTTCACCACCGTTCCCATTTTAGCATTCAGGGTAGAACCTTTTACATCGAGGGATTTGATAAGGGTCACGCTGTCTCCGTTTTGGAGCACGTTGCCATTACAATCGCGGTGCAGTTCCACGGCGTCGTCGTTATCATGATCGCCGGTAGCCTGTGCCCATGCCAGTGTTTCCTCATCAAGGTACAGCATGTCGAGGGCTTCCATGGCCCAGCTTTCTTTTTTCAGGCGGTGCAGCATGCGCCAGGACAGTACCTGGATGCCCGGCACTTCGCTCCACATGGCCGTGGTGAGACAGCTCCAGTGTTTGTTGTCCAGCTCGGCCTTGCGTTCAATCTGCGCGCGGCAGGTATGACAGATCAGCACGGTGCTGTCTGGGCCATCGCCGGAGCGGGGTGCCACGTCATACATTTTGAGATTGTCTGTAGAGCCGCACAACTCACATTGGTTGCCGCTTCTTTGCTGTAATTGTTCTTCCAGTTTCATGATGCTTTCACTAAAAAATGCGGGCGAAGATACTATTTTTTTACGGGTACAGCCTTTAGCAGCAGATTTTAACCGGGTACATGCTGTAAAATATCTCCCATTATGTATCCCGTTTCCCCTATTGGATGAGTAAGTGTTTCCGCATATCTATACCGCTACAGGCATTGGAAGCCGTTTGGCATCATGGCGTAGTCTTTGGGTTTATAAAACTAAAATCACGCTTATGTTATTTCCAACACCTACATCAACCATGCGGCGGAAACGCCCTTCCTTTTTACCGGGTGCAGCGATGCAGCGAGTGCCCGTGCCTACAGCCGCAGACCCGGGAAACAATCCCGGCGAGGAGGACAGTGAAACAGTGGAAGACACTGATCCTGTACTGGATGAAGAGGACCTTGAAGAAAACAGTCTCTCCGATGAAGAGGCTGACGATATTGAATGGGAACCTGGAGAAGAACAAGAGGGAAGTTCAGGAAATGCCTGAACTACTGCTACTAACCTGTTAAATTTTTGTTTTTAATCATCCATCGACCATGTATACCTTAGGCATTAACGCTGCTTTCCACGATTCTGCCGCCTGTCTTGTAAAAGACGGGCAGCTGGTGGCGGCCGCGGAAGACGAACGTTTTACGCACATAAAACATGGGAAAAGACCCATCCCATTCGCAGCCTACGAGTTGCCTTACCACGCTATCAACTATTGTTTGCAGTCAGCCGGGATTACATTACACCAGGTTGATCATTTTGCTTACTCCTTTGACCCTTATTTACTGATGCCTGCCGGAACGGGGGAAGAAGCGGAAATTAACCTTCCGCTTTTCCCCGCCGGTAAAGAGATGCCGGAGAAATGGCTGTCACCGTGGGACCCGATCTTTTTGCAGGCCATTGCCAATGCGCCTGGTCAGCTGACAGACGGCTACCCACATCATCTGCAGCTTACGCGCATCAGCCAGGTAGACATGCCGCATTCGCTGGGCCTTCTTTATGAAAAAATAACCGCCCACCTTGTTTTTTACATTCATCAGATGAATAAAAAGTGATGGCGCGGAAGAGGACCGATCCTTTCCTCTCGGTGTACTGGCATATTTACGGCATGATTAGATATCGCTCATTTTTTATGTAACCATTAACATCCACCGCCATGTTACAAGATGTGCAACGAATTATCATACTGAGGGCCCTGAAACTGGGCGACCTTTTATGCACTGTTCCCGCATTCAGGGCCTTACGGCTCGCGTATCCGCGGGCGCATATCACCCTCGCCGGACTACCATGGGCTGCCATCTTCAGGGAACGTTTTTCCCATTATATCGATGACCTGGTCATATTTCCCGGCTTTGCCGGTTTGCCGGAAAAGGAACCTGACACCTTTGCTTTTGCCGCTTTCATGCAAAAGCAACGGCAGACGCATTATGACCTGGCGCTGCAAATGCAGGGCGACGGCACCATCATCAATGATATTGTAATGCAATGGAATGCCAGGTATACTGCGGGTTTCATGCCTGCCGGAGAGAGACCGCCGTCATCCCTGTTCACAACTTATCCGGAAGACCTGCATGAGATCAACCGGCATCTGCATTTGCTGGAACATATAGGTGTTCCGGTCCCCAATACCATGTTGGAATTTCCACTGACCTCCGCGGACAAACGGGCCTTTGAAGCCCTGGCGCTGCCTGCTGGCGACTACGAATATGTTTGCATACATCCCGGCGCCAGCGTGCCGGAGCGGCAATGGCCAGCAGCTTACTTTGCCGCTATAGCCGATTACCTCGCCAGTGAGGGTTGGAAAATTGTGCTCACCGGCACTGCACAGGAAAAAAACCTTACCGCGGAAGTAAAGCGTTATATGCGGTTTCCGGCCATAGACCTGGCCGGTGGTACTTCTCTGGGTTGTATGGCACAACTGATCAGAAGCAGCCGCGCGCTGATATGCAACTGTACCGGCGTGTCCCATATTGCCGCAGCCACCGCTACGCCGAGCCTGGTGATCAGTATGGACGGAGAACCGCACCGGTGGGCACCACTGCTTCAGCATCTTCATTGCACGATCGACTGGACGCGGCAGCCTTCCATGGAATACATCTACCATCGGTGCGATGAATTATTAGGTCGCACCACTTACAGGCAACCGACTGCCAGGCCAGTTGTAACGCCTTGCTGACCGCGTGCAGCACATTTTCCACGGTGGCTTCCGGCATGGTTACACGGGCAGACCATTTTCTTTTTGGCCTGGATACTTTTTTCTTCGTTGCCATAAATATGTTTTTATAACCGGGCTCAAAAAAAATGCCCTGACTGCAACTGCCGGCTCCGCCGGCAGCGGGCTAATCCTTTGTACCGCTTTTCTGCCAACACAATTTAAACCGCACATATCAAAAAGACTTTTTATCTTTCAGTACACGAGAACACAATACGGTAGTAAAAGCCCTTCCCCTGTAGACGAACGCTCCTCTTCTGAAACCCTGGTCGCACCTCATAGATATGGTTACACATATACCACTGCTACGTACACTGACAGGCATTGCTGCTATTTTCCTGTATGCCGGCCACAGTCGGGCACAGGCACAGGCACAGGCCCCTGCCCATGTACACAGTTCCCTGGAAGTCATTGATGTGGGCACCGGCAAGCGCACCGTTGTATATTCCGAGGCCACGCTGCTGGAATCGCCCAATTGGTCGAAAGACGGCCGTTACCTGCTGTTCAACAAAAAGGGCAGGTTATACCGGTACTGGCTAAACGACCGGGTCACTGACGAATTGCCGTTTGACAGCACCTTACAGGCCAACAACGATCATGGCTTCTCTCCGGACGGTTCGCAGCTGGCCGTCAGCAGCGGCGCCAACGGCTCCCATGTTTTCACCGCGCCTGCCGAAGGAGGGCCCCTGCAACAGCTCACCCGTCAATCGCCCTCCTACTGGCACAGCTGGAGCCCCGATGGCAGCACCCTTGCCTTTGTAGGGCTTCGCAACGGCGATTTCGACATCTATACCGTTCCCGCAGGCGGCGGCCCCGAAAAGAGGCTCACCCGCGAAAAAGGACTGGATGACGGGCCAGACTACGCTCCTGACGGCCAGCATATTTACTTCAACTCCTATCGTACCGGCCGGATGCAGATCTGGCGAATGAAGGCCGATGGCAGCGACCCTGAGCAGCTCACAGATGACCGTTACGCCAACTGGTTCCCGCATCCGTCGCCCAACGGGAAATTGGTCGTATTCCTCAGTTTCATGGACGACCAGCAGCAGGAACATCCTTTCGGAAAAAACGTGCAGCTTCGTTTGCTCGACATCGTTAGTCAGACCGTCCGTGATTTAACGCCGGTTTTCTTTGGCGGACAAGGCACAATCAATGTACCTTCGTGGTCTCCCGATGGACGACGGCTCGCTTTTGTATCTTACCGGATACCCTGAAATGCCCCGCCAACGGGCCTTAAAATACACGAGATGAAGAAGCTACTAATTGGACTACTACTGGTAGTCGCCACGGAAACACACGCACAGGACGCCAAAATGAACGCCTTTGTCAGCAATCTGATGGGCAAAATGACTTTAGAGGAAAAAATCGGCCAGCTCAACCTCGTAGTGCCGGGAGGCGGTACCGTTACCGGCTCGGTAGTCAGCCAGGGAGTGGATGACAATATCCGCAAAGGCAATGTAGGCGGCCTCTTTGGCATCACCGGCCCGGAAAAGATCCGCAAGATACAGGACATCGCCGTTAAAAATTCAAGGCTGCACATCCCGTTGATATTCGGGCTGGACATTATCCACGGACATAAAACCATCTTCCCCATTCCGCTGGGCCTCTCCGCCTCCTGGGACATGGGACTGATTGAACGCAGCGCCCGCATCGCTGCGCTGGAAGGCACTGCCGACGGTCTCTCCTGGGCCTACTCCCCTATGGTCGATATCTCCCGCGATCCCAGATGGGGCCGCATAGCCGAAGGTTCCGGTGAAGACCCTTATCTTGGCTCACGCATAGCCGAAGCCATGGTAAGAGGTTACCAGGGCAAAGACTATAGCCAGGGCAATACCCTCATGGCCTGCGTGAAACACTTCGCCCTCTATGGCGCTGCTGAAGGCGGCCGCGACTACAACTCCGTAGACATGAGCCGCATCAAAATGTACCAGTACTACCTTCCTCCGTATAAAGCCGCTATCGACGCAGGCGTTGGCAGCATCATGACTTCTTTCAATGATATCGACGCCGTGCCCGCCACCGGCAACAAATGGCTGCTCACCGACCTGCTCCGCAAACAATGGGGCTTCAAGGGCCTCGTCGTAAGTGACTACACCGCTGTCAATGAAATGATGGCCCATGGCCTCGGCGACCTGCAAGCCGTATCTGCGCTGGCCCTTAAGGCCGGCCTGGATATGGACATGGTAGGCGAAGGTTTCCTGACCACCCTGAAAAAATCATTACAGGAAGGTAAAGTGACCCTGCAGGACATCAACAACGCCTGCCGCCGCGTGCTGGAAACCAAATATAAACTGGGCCTCTTCGATGACCCTTACCGTTATATCCGGGAAGACCGTTCGGCCAAAGAAATCCTGACGCCGGCCAACAGGGCCGTTGCCCGCGAAACAGCCGCCCGCTCTTTTGTGCTGCTGAAAAACGACCGGCAAACGCTGCCCCTCGCTGCTAAAGGCACCATCGCTCTCATAGGCCCGCTGGCTGACAGCAAAAACAATATGCTGGGCACCTGGGCCGTATCCGGCGACCTGCAACAGGCCGTTACCGTTCGCGAAGGTATCCGCAACGTAGTGGGCGACAGCGTGAAAATATTATATGCCAAAGGCGCCAACCTCACCGATGACACCACCCTCGCCAAAAACGTGAACGTGTTCGGTCCCCGCGCGGAAATAGACAGCCGCAGCCCGGATCAGCTGCTGCATGAAGCATTCAACGTTGTCCAGAAAGCCGATGTAGTGGTGGCCGTATTAGGCGAAGCTTCCGAAATGAGCGGTGAAAGCGCCAGCCGCAGCAACCTCGACATTCCCGAAAGTCAGCGCACGCTGCTCAAAGCACTCGTTAAAAGCGGCAAACCCGTAGTACTGGTGCTCATGAACGGCCGCCCGATGACCATTTCCTGGGAAGATGCCAACGTGACCGCCATCCTCGATGCATGGTTCCCCGGCACCGAAGCTGGCAACGCCATCGCCGACGTACTGTTTGGCCGCTACAATCCGTCCGGGAAAATCACGGCCAGCTTCCCCCGTAACGTAGGCCAGATACCGGTGTTCTATAATCATAAACATACCGGCCGCCCACTGGAAGGCACCGCCTTCCAGAAATTCAAATCCGATTACCTCGATGTTCCCAATACGCCCCTGTACCCGTTCGGCTATGGCCTCAGCTATACCACCTTCTCCTACAGTGACGTAAAAGTGAGCAAACAAAACCCCGCCGGTAATGAAACCATCACCGCCAGCGTTACCGTTACCAACACCGGTAAATATGCAGGGGAAGAAGTGGTGCAGCTCTACCTCACCGACCCGGTAGCCTCTGTCACCCGCTCTGTACAAGACCTCATCGGGTTCCGTAAAATATCCCTGCAACCCGGCGAAAGCAAGGAAGTCAGCTTCAATATTTCTACACAAGACCTGAAATTCTATAACAGCGACCTGCAATACGTCTGGGAGCCCGGCGAATTCATCATCCGCATTGGTACCAATTCTGCAGAGACGAAATCAGCAACGATCACGTGGAGAAAATAATTTTGCAACTACTACGCGATAACATCTGCCTATTATATTATTCGCAGGAGATGTAAAAAAATCACAACAGAAATAAAAAAATAAAAACAGCCATGGATTCAACATCCATGGCTGTTTTTATTATTCATCCACCCACTCAGGGGCATCAGCAACAATCACATCTGCCGGCGGTCATGGTCACAGGTGAATACCACCGGACACTTCTATCCGCTGGCCATTAATCCAACGGCCATCTTCGGTGAGCAGGAACGCCACCACACCGCCAATATCTTCCGGTAACCCCACCCGGCCCAACGCTGTGGCGGCCGCTATGGTTTTATTGATTTCAGGCGTGTCCCTTACATGACCACCACCGAAATCTGTCTCGATAGCGCCCGGAGCCACTACATTGACACCTATGCCACGCGGCCCCAACTCTTTGGCCAGGTAACGTGTCAGCGTATCAACAGCGCTTTTCATGGAACCATAAGCGGAACTGCCGGGATAGGAAAACCGCGCCAGACCGGAGGAAATATTGATAATCCTGCCACCATCGTTCAGCAATGCCAACGCCTGCTGCGTCAGGAAGAAAACACCTTTGTAATGGATGTTCATCACGGCGTCAAACTCCTCCTCGGTTGTTTCGGCAAACGGCTTATATAATGCGGTACCGGCATTGTTCACCAGGAAATCAAAATGGTCTGTCTGAAAAGTATCCTTCAACACGGTTTTCAACCGTTGAAAAAAATCCGGAAAACCCTTGATATTGCCGGCTTCCAGCTGCAGCGCCGCCGCCTTGCCGCCTTTTCCTTCAATGGCTTTGATCACCGCATCAGCCTCATCTTTACGGCTATGGTAGGTAATCACTACGTCTATACCTTTTTCTGCGACACGCAGGGCCATATTCCTGCCCAGTCCACGACTGCCGCCTGTTATCAGTGCTATTTTTTTATGAGATGCCATAAATGAAATATTGTTTTTGATATTACAAAGGTAAACCCGCTATTGTTGCGGCTGGTTGTGTGTATCAATCCATTGTTTGCAAAATTCAAATCAGCGGTCTTTTTGTACCTTTGACCAGTGCAAATCCGACATGATTATGGATATCAGTACACTGGAAGATTTTTACAGGGAGACAGAGAAACAACAACCGGCAGACGCCGGCAAAGAAATAGGCCACTTTAATGTGTTTAATACCGCGGAGGTCAGCAAACAGGGCGTGATGCCCTACAACCGGCGCACCTATTACAAAATCAGTCTCATTAGCGGGAAAAACCGCGCGGAATATGCGGACAAGATCATCCCGGTAGAAAAAAACGCCCTGCTGTTTGCCACTCCACGAATACCCTACAACTGGGTACCACTGGAGGAAGAACAAAATGGCTGCTTCTGTATTTTTAATGCTGAATTCCTCACCCGCATGAAAAGCGGCGTGATACTGGAAGAGCTGCCTATCTACCGCCCGGGAGGCGTGCCGGTGTTCCAGGTTTCCGATGAAGAAGCTACGGAAATACTGGCCATCTTCAGAAAAATGCAAAAAGAACTCACTTCCGACTATCTCTACAAATACGACCTGCTGCGCAACTATGTCATGGAACTCATCCACTACGGCCAGAAACTGCAGCCTGTCGCCGTGCTAAACCCCTCGCACAATGCGGCGGCAAGAGTATCGTCACTATTTATGGAATTGCTGGAACGCCAGTTCCCGGTGGCTTCTCCGCAGCACAGAATAAGCCTCCGCACGGCGAAAGATTACGCCGGGCAACTGGCGGTACATGTTAATCATCTCAACAAAGTATTAAAGGACCAAACCGGTAAAACCACCACGGAACTGATCAGCAACAGAATATTACAGGAAGCTAAAATACTGCTGAAACAAACCGACTGGAGCATCTCCGAGATCGCTTACAGCCTGGGCTTCGAAGAGCTGGCGCATTTCTCCAATTTCTTCCGGAAACAAACATCTGTGGCGCCCAACACTTTCAGAGGATAGTTACCCAAGATGGAGGTCCACTTTACGGCCTGTTTTCACCGCCTGGTAAATAGCATCGATGATCTGCAGGTCTTTCAGTGCCTCTTCGCCATTGACCGGTACCACCGGCTGTTTGCCTTCCAGCAGGATGCCCGCCATCTCGTCCATCTGTACTGTTTGATGTGTCTTATGCGGCTGTGTAAGCTCTCCCTTATGGGTACGTCCACGGATAGGACCATAACCGGTAGACGGTTGCAGTTCCGCAAAACCTTTCTCTCCGTTTAAAAAGAACCGGTCCAGGTTGTTCATGTTGTAGGTCGACAGGCAGGAAGCCACCGTGCCGTCCGGAAATCCCAACTGAAACTGTATCGTTTCATCTACGCCTTCCTTAAATTTCACCGGGTCTGTTTTCGTTTCCTGTGCGGTCACCCATACGGGGTCTGCCCCTACCATATAACGGGCGCCGTTGAGCGCATAAATACCGATGTCCATCAGGGAACCGCCGCCTGCCAGCGCTTTATTCAGCCGCCATTGCGTGGGGTCGCCTATACGAAAACCACATTGGCCCTGGAAGAACAGGATCTTCCCAAATTCGCCATTATTACGCATGCGGACAACCTCCAGCGTTTTGGGTTCAAAATGCATCCGGTAGCCTACCAGCAGCTGTACCCCGGCCTTTTTGCAGGCAGCGATCATCTCCCTGCCTTCTTTGGCATTAAGGGCCATCGGCTTTTCACAGATCACATGTTTACCGGCCGCTGCGGCACGTATCACATTGTTGTGATGCAAAGCGTTCGGCGTGGTCACATATACCACATCGATATCCGGGTTGTTTTTGATCTGGTCGAAAGTATCGTAGCTGTAGCAGTTCTTTTCGGGGATGCCATACTTGCTTTGCCAGTCCTTTATTTTAGCGGGCGTACCGCTCACTATACCGGTGAGCTTCGCTTTGGTGCAGGACTGCATGGCTTCTGCCACACGGTTGGCGTAGCCACCCAGGCCCATCAGGGCGACTCTGAGCACCTGTCCCTCGCGGCGGGGCACGGCAGCCAGACTGGCAAGCGATGATAGCGGGATGGCCATGGTGGCGGCTGCCACCTGTTGGAGGAAATTACGACGTGTATGCATAAACGGGAATTTTAAACGTAGTTAATAGTACAAAAAAATACCCGTTCATGCAAACAGCCAGCCCACGAATGAGCTGGCTGTTTTTATTTGTTTAATGACTTTTTATTGTGCGATCAGCGGGAATACCGGACTTTCAATATGCGCTTCTTTCATATACCCTTCTATTTTTTTGACGATACCAGGATGGGATGAAGCGATATTACGCTGTTCTGCCGGGTCTTTGTCGAGATCATATAATTCCAGTGGCGCCTGCGCATTTTTTGACACCCCTTTTCGGAAACCTTTCCATTTGCCTATACGCACGGCCTGTGTTCCATTGTCTTCATGGAATTCCCAATAAAGGTAAGTATGCTGCGCCTGTCTGCCTTTTCCGGTAAGCGTAGGCACCAGGGAAACACCATCGGTGTAGGGCGGCTTTGGTGCGCCTGCTATGTCTGTAAAGGTGGGCATCAGGTCCCAGAACGCGCCCATAAAGGTATTGCGACTGCCGGATTTCACTCTGCCCGGCCATTTGACGATGAAAGGCGTACGGATGCCCCCTTCGTACAGATCGCGCTTAAACCCGCGCAGACCGGCGGAACTATTGAAAAACACCGGATCGGCACCACCTTCGCGATGTGCGCCGTTGTCGCTGCTGAAGATAACGATGGTGTTCTGTGTAAGCCCCAGCTGGTCCAGTTTATCGAGTATCTGGCCTACGTATGCGTCGAGGCGGCTGACCATAGCAGCGTACGTGGCATGTGGCTTTTCGACGGAAGCGTAACCGGGCACCAGCGCGCCAGGACCGTAATCATTGCCCTGATGCGGCTTCTCGGGGAAAGCATTTTCATATTGTTTGTAATACTGATCGTCCGGCCCGGATAATTCCGCATGCGGCAGAATAGACGGCACAAACAGGAAAAAAGGCTTGCTGCGGTTGTTTTCAATAAAGGCCAGCGTTTGTTGCTGTATTAACTCCGGCGCATATACTTTTTTTTGTGTCAGGTCATTCCCTTCCAGGTCAATGCGGGTATTGTTGCTCCACAGATGCGTGGGATAATAGCGGTGCGACTGGCGCTGACAGTTATATCCGTAAAACACGTCGAAGCCTTTTTTATCAGGCGCGCCGGAAGTGCCTACCATGCCCAGTCCCCACTTACCGAAGGCACCGGTCACATAACCTGCCCGTTGCAGCATGCTGGCATAACTCTGCACGGTATCTGCCAGCGGCTCCTGGCCTTCAGGCTTTATCTCCTTGTTGCCGCGCACGTACGTATGACCGGTATGCTGCCCCGTCAGCAGAGAAGAGCGGGAAGGCGCGCACACAGAAGTACCGGCATAGAAACGGGTGAACATCATTCCCTGCCGGGCCAGCCTGTCGATATTGGGCGTTTTGATTTTCTGCTGGCCATATACGCCGAGATCGCCATATCCCAGGTCATCAGCAAGGATAAACACAATGTTCGGGCGCTGCTGCGCCTGCATAGACATCCCCGTCAGCAATAAGGCTGACAAAAGCGGAAGAAGCATTTTTTTCATCATCACGTTCATTTTTTATGGGTTATTTCCATCCCGGGTTCTGCGCCAGCGCGGGATTCAGCACCGTTTGATTAGATGGGACCGGATAAAGATAATAATAGTCGGGAAAAGGTGCGGGCGGCACTTTCTCGTAGGCGATATATCCTTCGGTAGCGCCATTCTGAACAGGAATGGGCGCGGTGGCGGATACATCGGCGCCTTTTTTAATCCAGCGCCCCAGCTTCTGTTGCACGGCATAATCCATTTTCTTCCAGCGGCGCAAGTCATCGAAGCGGAACGATTCTCCCATCAGTTCAATAGCGCGCTCGCGACGGATCTCCCATAGTACAGGCGTCACCGTTAGATCGCGGGTAGGATCATCGGGAATGGCCGCCAGCTGCAACGGCGCCACGCCGCCACGCGCACGCAGCTTGTTGATGGTTTGTTCCGCGATGCCCTGGTCAAACTCGCCCAGCTCGTATTTGGCTTCGGCATAGTTGATCAGCACTTCCCCCATACGAAAGATGGGCGCATCGTTCACATCGAGGTTCTGCACCATCTGGATTTTGTTGCTGAATTTATAAAAACGGTAACCGGTATACGTAACGTTAAAAGGCTGTCCCTGGTTGTCGTCTACAAAATGCGGTTCCTGCCGCACCACCAGCCCCTGCCAGTTGAGCGTGGGCAATGTTTTGTTTTTAGGTCCGGAGATAGCGGCCATCACCGGAAAGTACTCCTGGTCCGCAGGATTGGCGGTCGGCTGCCAGTTCATACTGGGATGGTTTACCAGCACTTTAAACGGCGGCGGCACGGTGAAGTATAAACGTTTATCACGGTTACGGAATTCGGTGTAAGGTGATTTATCACCGGCAAACAAAGGACTGCTCCAGCGTGTCTGTCCATCGGTCATCAGGTACATGTCCACAGCTTTTTTGGTAAGGTCCCAGCGGCCGGCAGAATTGCGCCCCAGCGATGCCAGTGAATGATACACCTGCGTTTGATCGTACTGTTTATACAACAGTATGCCCGGCACGCCGGCCAGTGACTCACTGTTAAAATCCAGGTCGTAGTTAGGATTCAGCAAGGGAAAATCTTTCACCAGTTTGGCGGCGGCGTCTGCGCTGGCCCTCAAATAGGGCAGCGGGTCGCCCAGCTGGTGGTACTTACGCCATGTGCCTTCTGTGAGCCCGAAGCGGGAAATCAGCGCCCGCACCACGTTTACGTTGATGGTATTGGGACCGTCGCCGGCAGGTTTGATATGCGCTTCTGCCCACAACAGCTGGTCGAGTATTTTCTGCGTCACTTCGGCACGTGGTGTACGTTTGCCATAGAGCAGGTCTGCGTCGCTATCAGACAGGGCTTTGTCCACCCACTGCACATCGCCGTATTTATTCACGAGGTTAGCATAGCTATAGGCCCGGAAAAAATACCCCACGCTGCGCCAGTGGTCTTTATCCGATGCTGAAATCGGTGACTGGTCCAGGTTGTCCAGCATGATGTTCACCGCCCGTATCCTGGCATAAGGGTCTTTGTAATCGTCAGAGGCAGAGGGGATCGTCACACGCTGCCATATCCAGTTGGATTCCCCGTTGGGATTGGCATTCAGGAACAGGTCCGCATCGTACTCCTTGTTCACGCTTGCGGGCGCATAGCCGGGAAACACTTCGTAAAACTGCCAGGCGTAGGCCTTGATATTATCGTATTGTGTAAACGTTGTTTTTTCGGTAAGCTGGTCTTTGGGTTGCAGGTCCAGCCGGCCCTGACAGCTGTGCAGCAACAAGGCTGCGGCAGCAATGGAAACAATATGTTGAATACGGTTCATACTGATTGGTTTTGCTGGTTAGAAATTAACATTAAGACCGAAGCTGTATTTCTTCAGGAATGGATAGATACCGCCGTCGCTGACGATATTGGCGTCTGCCTCCATGCCATCGGGCAGATGATCGAACGTGAAAAGGTTTTCACCGCTCACGAATACACGAATATTATCGATGAAAATACGTTTCAGCAGTGGCTTCGGCACGGTATATCCCAGCGTGATGTTTTTTACCCGCAGGTAAGCGCCGTTGGATAAATATTTGGTCTGCACAAAACGGCTCTTGTCGGCGTTACCGGCGCCATCGGGATATCCGCGTGGATAAAAACCGTTCGGATTGGCAGGCGTCCAGTAGTCGAGGTTATGTTTGTACATGGTGCCAAACTGGTTGAGATAAGGCCAGTACAGCTGGTTACTCAGCCACAGGTCTCTTTTACCAACGCCTTGCAGGAAGAAGGACAAGTCGAAATTATTCCAGGAAGCATTGCCGAAAACACCAAACTGGAAGCGGCGTTGCGTGTTACCGATCACTTTACGGTCGCCGGGGTCTGACAGGGTATTGTTGCCGGTGAAGATCTGTCCGTCGCCGTTCAGGTCTTCATAACGGATATCCCCGGGGTTCTGCGGCACGCCGCGGTATCCGGGCACGCCGGGCAACAGTGTGCCTTTTTGCAGGTTGGCGTCCAGCGATCCTTTCTGGAAATCATCGACGGTATAAAATCCGTGGGTCACAAAGCCCCATATTTCTCCTATTTCTTCCCCGGTGTAATAGTTGTCCAGCTGGCCGCTGCCGTTGATGGTCAACAGGCCGGCAGGATTGTTATACCGCGTGATGAAGGCACGGCTGTCTGACAGATTGAAGCCGATGGAATAACTCACAGACCGTATCTTATCTTTCCAGGACATTTGCAGTTCCCATCCTTTGGATTGCAGGTCTGCCACGTTCTGCAATGGTGCGGGCGCGCCCAGGATAGCGGGCAGTTCGGCGCCCGGCGCCAGCATGTTGAGGGTGCTGCGGCGGAACCAGTCGAACGAGGCATTCAGCCGGTCGCGGAACAAACTGATGTCTGTACCGAAATCGAGCGTACGCACCGTTTCCCAGGTGAAGTCGGAACTTACGAGTGCAGGCATGCCCAGGGACACGTAACGGATGTTGGTCGCAGGGTCTGTCCACGAAGCGTTGTACGGCTCCATACCAGGAATATAGGGGTAATAGTTAGGCACCCTGTTATTGTTTTTGTCTCTTCTAAACACCACCTGGTTGCCTATTTCGCCGAAAGAACCACGCAGCTTCCATTGTGACAGCACAGGGCTCAGCGGTTTCATAAAAGCTTCTTCGCTGACATTCCAGCCGGCAGACACTGAAGGGAAGAAACCAAAACGATGTCCCGGCGCAAAGCGGCTGGAGCCATCGAAACGGCCGTTTACTTCCAGCAGGTACTTATTTTTATAGTCGTAGTTGATGCGGCCGAAGTAACCGGAAATAGCGTATTCACCGAAGCCGTCACCGCCTGCGATGGTACCGGTGGAAGTGGACAGGGAAGGCACCTGTGGGCTCAGGATGTCCAGCCTGTTGATGTTGAAATTTTCCTGCTTGCTGATTTCCTGATTGGTGCCCACCAGCAGCGTGGCGTGATGTTGCCCCAGCGCTTTGGTATAGCTGGCGTAGAGGTTCACCGCCTGATATACCGTCTGATCGTTAGCACGGGTGTAACGGGTATTGTTGTTCAGGAACTGGCGGTCATAAGTGGCCGCGTTGATGTATTCATTTTTGCCCTGTATCTTCCGGTCGTCCTGGTTTCTTTTGTCGTACGTATATTCTCCGGTGATCTTTAAGCCGTTGAGCGGATTATATTCCAATTTACCGAACAGGCGCAGATCGTCGCCAAACGTGGTATTGACGGGCTCTGTTTTCACCACGTTATTGGGGGTATTGTAGGGCAGCACATCCCCGTTGGGCGCAGTGCCATAACCCGTAGGTATATACGAACTATAGGTGATCGCATTATAGAAGAGGCTGCCGAAATCCGCCGGCGTAGTGCGGTTGCTGTTTTTATAGAAGAGGTTTACGCTGGCGTTGAGGTTTTTGGTCAGTTCCGTACCGAGAAAAGCGTTGAAATTATAACGGGTGTATTTGTCTTTGTTGGTAACGAGGATACCGTCTTCACCGGTATATCCGCCGGACACCCGGAACGTTGTTTTTTCAGAACCACCGCCGAAGGAGAAGTTGTGCATCTGCTCAAAGCCACGGGTGAACAGCTCTCCGTAGAGGTCTGTTTCGGCCAGCGGATACTTCAGCCCGTTTACCGTCGTATAGCCGTCAGGGTAAGAGGACGGGTTTTGCTGATATTCTTCCAGCAGTTTCAGCCAGGTGTTTACATTCTGGCCTGTCCAGTAGGAGTTGGTGCCGAAATCTTTCAGGGCACGTACCAGTTCCAGCGGCGAGGCTTTCTTAGGCAGTGTGGTAGGTGAGCTGAAAGTGAAGTTATTGGAATAGCTGAAGCGTACGGGCTGGTTTTTCTTTCCTTTTTTCGTCGTGACCAGTATCACGCCAAAAGCAGCGCGTGCGCCGTAGATAGAGGCAGCTGCCGCGTCTTTGAGCACTGTTATGTTGTCAATGTCTTTCGGGTTTACATCGTCGATGTCCATCGGTACATTGTCTACCAGTACCAGCGGTTCACCGCCATTGATAGAAGTATAACCGCGGATATTGATAGCAGTGGACGTACCGGGCTGCCCGGAACCATAGGTGATCTGTAGCCCGGGAACAGCGCCCTGCAAGGCTTGTGAGGCGGAGCTAACGGGTCTGTCGCCCAGTACTTCGTCCATTTTTACCGAGCTCACAGCACCGGTGAGGTTGGCTTTTTTCTGAGAGCCGTAACCTACCACCACCACTTCATTCATGGCAGAAAGGTCCTCCAGCAGCACGATGCTCATATTGCCCGTGGCTTTGACTTCCTGCTGCGCATAACCGATAAAGCGGACAATCAGTACAGACGACGCACCTTGTACATTCAGGGAAAACGCGCCCTGTCCATCAGTGACAGTACCGTTGGCAGTTCCTTTTTCCAGGATGCTGACACCAGGCAGCGGCTCTCCTTTGTCGTTGGTCACCTTGCCTTTGACCGGCATTTTTACGACGACCGGCATGGTAACAGGGTTAGGTGTTTTGTTGCCAATCAGGATGATTTTCCCGTCCACCCGGTATGACAGGGGTTGATGATACAGTACGGTGGCCATCACTTCATCGATGGAAGCGTCTTTGACCCGTATACTGACCGGAGTGGCTTTCTCCAGTATTTCCGTGCTGAACAGCACTTGATAGCCTGTCTGCCGCCGGATTTCGGCGAACACTGTTTTAAGGGAGGCTTTCTCCAGTTGCAGCGTTACCTGCTGCGAAAATGCAGCAGCAGACACTTGCAGGAAAGCGACCGTCATCAACAGAAACGTCAGCTTCATAACATTTAAAAATTTTGTTAGGTACTGGTGACGGGGGTTCCTGGTGGTGGGACAAAACACCCCCTTGTATGGATTTCTGAAATTCATACATTTGCTTGGTTAGGTGAAAGAATAGTTTACTGAATAAGCGTTTGGTAACTGTTTTACCTTATCTCCGACCGGTCATGTTGGCGCATGGCCGGTCTTTTTTTGGTTGACGATTTTTTTCCTCCTTGTTTTACTGTTTAATGTCTGACACTGATGATATTATTGTTCACGTTGAATTTGACGCCGCCGGTGAATTCGAGCATCTCCAGAGCCTTTGACAACGGTACATTCCGGGGAATGACGCCGTTGTAGCGCATATTCGGAACGGCTTTGAAATCTGCTTCCACATTATACCAGCGGGACAGTTGCTGCAATACTTCCGTGAGGTACGTATCGTTAAAAATAAAATACCCGTTTTTCCAGGCTACCGCGGCATTCGCATCTGCCGGGGCTTTGGACAGGGCGCCCTGGTGGTTGAGGCTGGCCTGTTCTCCTGGATTTAATATAACTCCGTTATGACCTGCGCTGACTCTTACGCGGCCTTCCAATAAAGTTGTCTGCGTGTGTGCATTGTCTTCATACGCGTTCACATTAAAATGGGTGCCCAGCACTTCCACCTGTTGCGAAGGCGTATGTACAATAAAAGGCTGACGGGCATTGCCGGCAATTTCAAAATAGGCCTCCCCTTTCAATTCTACCGTGCGGGTGCTGCCGGTGAAGGTAGCCGGATAACGCAGGGAAGAAGCCGCGTTCAGCCATACTTTACTGCCGTCCTGCAGTACTACCCGGTATTGTCCGCCGCGCGGCGTGCTGATTTCATGGAAACCGCTGCCCGCGCCGGTGGCTTCGTAGACGATCTCGCCGCTGTCGCTCCGGTATACCTTCAGCCCTGCCTGTTGCGCCACGGCTTCATCATCAGCTGTTCCAAGTGTGATCTTTTTGCCGTTTGCGAGGGTGAGCACCGCTTTGTCCGTACCGGCGGGAATGTCCTGCTGAACCGACGTGGCCATCGCCGGCTTCGCAGCATGGCGTTCCGGTTTCAGGTATGCCACCAGGGCTATCAGGCCCGTCAGCATGGCCGCTGCGGCATACCAGTAACGCACCATACGGCGAGGCTTGCGCCTGCCGGTGCGCTGATGGATGGCGGCCAGCATACGTAGCTCCACGCCTTCCGTATCGGGCCGTGGCAGGGAGCGTTCGCCTGCTTTCTCCGTTGCTTCACAATACCGGAGATACGAGGCTATTTCATCATCTGTGGCCGTGCCATCACTGATTTTTTCCAATAAACGCTGTAGTGCTTCCTGTTCCATAGAGGACGTTCTCGTATAATAGGCACCTTTATGGAGGTGATCCCCCAAAGGGGTGGTGAATTTTTTTTGACAGAATTTTAATCCATCCGCGAGCGGGTTAATTTTCTGTTTCTGTGTTAAGTTCTGTATTTTACATTAAATTTTTAGTTGCATATGCAGTCCAGATTGATAGTTAAAGACTTTGGGCCAATAGAATTTGTGGATTTGGATCTGAGAAATGTGAATGTTTTCATAGGGCCACAGGCGAGCGGTAAAAGCGCTTTGGCCAAGCTATATACTATTTTTAAAGCCCCGAGAAAGTTTATTAAGGAAGATAGGTTTGATATCGTTGCTGAGCCACAAGAGGTCAATTGGCAATTTAGGGAGGTATTAGAGGAATATAATATCTCTTCATTTCTTAAAAATGGAACTGAAATAGAATTTACCTCCGAGTTACATTCCATAAGCTATAGGAAGGGAAAGATAACTTACACCCCGCTACTTCTCAATAGAATTGAAATGATCGAAGAGTTGAAGGAGAACTTTGAGGAGAACCGAGCAAACATAACGTATAGCATTAGTGACCTCGCAAGCAAGTTCATTGGTTTTAGCTTTCGTACTTTAAAAATATTGGGAGCAGATTTAGACTTCAGTGTATTTGACCTAGAATCTCGGGAATTAACCAACTTAACTAAAGGGCAGTTCTCAGAAATCATAAAAGTTATTAAGGAAACTGAGGCTAATTTAAGCACCAATGCAGCACTGTACATTCCTGCTGAACGAAACTTTGTCAATATCGTTAAAAACGCGTCTTTCAATTTATTGCTACATAACGTTCCTATTCCTAAACATATCTTGGCGTTTGGGGCAGAAGTTGAGAAAGCATCTATTGAAGACATTGATCTAAGTTTTTTGCAGAAGGACCTAGTTTACAAAAATATAAATGGAGAAGACAGGATATTTACAAGCACAAAGCACAGTATAAAGTTGACAGAAGCAGCTTCTGGTGTTCAGAGCGTCTTACCCCTTTTAATTCCGATTTTAGCTCATAAAGACGTGGCTGGTCATAGATCGTTTGTAATCGAAGAACCTGAATTAAATTTATTTCCTCTTGCACAATATGAGTTAATAAAGAAACTGGAATCTTCAAGAAATGAGCCATACTGGGAAGATTCGGGCTCAATACACACCTACACTACGCATAGTCCTTATATTCTTTCTGCATTAAACAACCTTCTTTATGCCAATAAAGTGAAGGATTCTATTCTATCTAGTGATTTAAATAGAAAAGAATTCTATCAAAAAGTTAACAATGTAGTTTCCGCTGAAATAGACCCTGACTACTTCACTGCGTATCAAGTATCTAATGGCATGGCAGAATCCATTTTCGACCGCGAAAACGGCCTTATCATTGACAATTTCATTGACAAAGCTTCAGACAAGCTCTCAGATGATTTTGATGCATTAATGGAATTAGCAAACTAACCGCATGAAAACACTCATAAGAGCAAGTTTCGGAGACTGTAAGCACCTGGCTACATCGACGTGCGGCCAGCGGAGTTCCTATCAAACTATTACTGATCCGGTATTCTACGTCTGCGATGCTGACGATGGCCGACCTTCACAAATCGTAGGCGCTCACGAAGATCATCAGCTTATGGTAGAAAATCCTTATCAACTTGAAATAGAATTTATAAAAACTGATAAATGCCTGTTTCCAAATCAGGTCAGTAAATGTGATTGCATTCTGCACAGCACGGACAAACTTTTCTTTGTCGAAATCAAATGGAGCAGTGCCGGCGCCAGAAATGCCAAGCGGAATAAAGCAGTAGAACAACTGGCAGCAACAATCGAGGCTTTCAGAAGTGAAAGCATTGATCTGACAAATTACGAAACGAAAGCCATTATTTGTTTCAAAAGACAGGACAAATACCCCACCAGAGCGTCTTCCAACTCCCAAAGAGCTATTTTTCTGAGCAAGTACAAGATAAAACTGGAAGAAGGAAACACGATTTCTTTCTAATGCACCTACATCAACAACGACATACTCCCCAGTCTCACCCTTAATTTCTTCAGTGCTATCGTCAGCTGGTTCTCCACCGTTTTCTCTGAAACCCCCAGTTGACGGGCTATCTCCCGGTTAGACAAATGTTCCTGGCGGCTCAGTTGAAATACCTCCCGGCAACGTTCGGGCAGTTCCGCGGTAAAGCTGGCAATGACTGCTTTCAGTTCTTTCAGCTCCAGTGCCTGTTCGCAGGCGCCTTCTTCACGGGAGAGCATTATGGATTCTGCGGCAAAGGCGGCCCGTACTTTCTGCCGGCGGAAATAGTTGGCCACTTTATACCGGACGGCCATAAGGAGATATCCGCGGAGAGAGGTCAGCACCAGGTGGTCACGGTGTTCCCAGAACCAGACGAATACGTCCTGTACGATGTCCATGGCGGGAGCTTCTTCCTGGAGCAGGTAATAGGCACTGTGATAGAGGCTGTGCCAGTGCCGGCGGTAGATTTCATCAAACGCGGCTTCATTGCCCGACTTTACAAAGTCGAGTAGTTCACTGTCCTCGTATACGTGGTAAGCGGGCATTGGTTTGGTTGATGAAAATGTTTAGCCTTGAAAACAAAGCTATGAAAATATTTCATCAAACCCAGTATCATGTAAAGTTTAGGCAGCGGTATTTATGCCCACCATTCTTCTTCTATTTCTTCCGGTGTTTTTTCATGACCGGCGGGCAATGTCAACCGGAAGGTGGTGCCTTTGCCTGGTGTGCTTTCCACGCTTATTTCGCCATTGTTCTGGCGGATAAATTCGGCGCACAGCACCAGGCCAATTCCGGAGCCGCGTTCGCCTGCGGTGCCGTAGCCTGGTTTATAACCGAAAGAGAACAGTGTTTCCTGCCGCTCGCGGTCCATGCCCATGCCTTCGTCAGTCACGGCCAGGCATACGTTTTTATTGTCTGTGGCGGTGCTGATGGTGATGGTCCCATCCTGGTGGCTGAATTTAATAGCGTTGCTGATCAGGTTACGCAGCACGATCATCAGTTGATTGGTATCTACATATACCGGAGTGCGGTCATCCACTGACATGTCCAGCTTCAGCCCTTTCTGCCGGATATTGGGTTCAAAGGTGCTGAGCGCATCATTGACGAGGGGCGCCAGCAGCACATCTGCCGGCTCGGTATGAAGCCCTTTCATTTGTCCGGCTGTCCAGCGCAGGAGATTATTGAGCGTTTCTCCCAGCTGCGACACTTTCAGGTGCAGCTCCTTCGCTGCCGATTTCATTTCGGCCTCACTGTAGTGGTTATTGCTGAACATGAGCAGCAACCCTTCCAGGGTGGCCAGCGGACTGCGGATATCATGTGCGATGATGGAAAACAGCTTCACCTTGTCGCGGTTCAGCAAGTCCAGCACTTTACGCTGTTCTTCCGTCTGTTCCTGGTATTCAGCATGCACGCTTTTGAAATAAATCAGGGCGATGACCGCCACCCCCAGGGCTATCACCAGGTTGGCCAGTATCCTGCCGGAAGGCACCAGTGGCTTCAGGTCCCACATTACCGGCGCATAGTACACAAATGCTATCACAGAAATGATCAATACAGAAAGGAAACCTAATAACCATTTGTTGTCATAAATCAGGTAGGTAAGCACCAGGATGAGTATCAGGTAAAACTCCGCCCCGTTCCGGAACAAAAGCCCTGAAATACCGTACAGGGTGAGGCTTAATACGATCACCACTCCCCTTGCCTGCAGGTAACGCTGTTTTTTGTTCAGGTACAGTATCAGCAGATCGCCAAGGGTATGGACGATATTCACCAGCGCTAATGCCGGCCGGTGCTGTACCAGGTTGAGAACACAGAAATACAATGTCAGTATAACCCCCGGAATAGCCACCGTATTCAGGAGTTTTGTCCTTCTCGTTTCAATAAAAGACAATCCGGGATGTATTCCTATGTTAACGACAGCATTCCAGCAGTTCGCGATTTTCCTAAAGATCATGGTATGATTATATCTCAAAAGGAACTGCAAAAATAATTCATGCACGCTAAAGATTTAGGGGAGTTTTCCCGTTTTTATCTTCTCCTAAAAGCATAGGAATAATAAAATATGCAAATAACTTAATATACCTTTCCGGTATTGTTGGAACAAAACAGATATATTTCGCGCTTGTCAAATCCTGATCATGATAAAAAAACTGTTCCTGGCAACGGCTTTCCTGACAGCCCAATTGTCTGCCCATGCGCAAAAAATGCATGTGCTAAAAATCCGCAACAGCAAAGAGCTACAGGCATTTCTTCGTTATACCGGTAAAGACATCCCTTTCATCAGCGGTCACCGTGGCGGGGTAAACACCGGTTTCCCGGAAAACAGCATTGCGGCATTTGAAAACACCTTGCGGCATACGCCCGCGACTTTTGAAATAGACCCGCGGCTGACAAAAGACAGCGCTATCGTGCTTATGCACGATGCCACACTGGACCGCACCACCACCGGCACTGGCAAAGTATCCGACTACACCCTGGCCGAGCTGAAACAACTGAAGCTGAAAGATGTGGACGGTAACATCACGGAATACCGCATCCCTACCCTGCAGGAAGCCATCACCTGGGCAAAAGGTAAAACCGTTCTGATCCTCGATAAAAAAGACGTGCCTTTTGAAATGACCGCTTCCCTCATCACTAAAAACCAGGCAGCAGGACATGTCATGATCACCGTACATACCGCCAGGGAAGCCCGGTGGTACTATGACCGCAACAAGGACTTTGTGTTTGAAGCTTTCGTCAAAACACCGGAGGCCATGGCCGAATATGAAGCCGCCGGCATTCCGTGGTCGCATATCATGGCCTATGTAGGCCCCGACAACAAGCCCCAACTGCAACCGCTATACGAAACACTTCATCAGCGCGGCGTCATGTGCATGATTTCCACCGCGCCCACCTACGATAAACAACCCGACGCCACTGCCCGCGCTGCCGCCTATCAGGCCATCATCCGTGATGGCGCCAGCCTTATAGAGGCTGACCGCTCCATTGAAGCGGCGGCGGCGATACAAAGTATGGTGCCAGCAAAAAGCGAGAAGCAGCGGTTTTTCGGTAAGAAATAACAGATGAACGGCCGTTCGCCGGCCACGCGGCTTGCGAACGCCGCTGTAATCACTTCTTTCGTACATTAGCGCTCATAAACCTGTTTGTCCATGAATGCTCCGGGAAAACAATACCCGTTTTTTCACGATATGATCATCAGCTGGTTCCAGGGAGAACTGACTACCAGGGAACTGATTGCCCAAATGGAAGAAGTGTTGCAGCCCGAACCATATGAGCCCGGGTTCACCGATCCGGTGTCTCTTTTTGAGACAGCGCTGGAAAACTACCAGCCCGATTATTTTTTCGAGTGGCAGGATTATAAACAATATGCCAAAGACACCGCTCCCACAGTAAAAGGACTGGCACACCAGCTGGACGAGCTGCTGGCCGGCCGGCAGCCGCTCAACGAATTCATGGAGTGGGCCACCTGGCACAATATGGACGGCGGAGAAACCACCGGCGGCGTTTTTGAAAACAACAACATCGAATATTTCTGCCTGATATTTTTACCTCAACATTACCAGCAGCTGAATACCGCTTTCTATGAGAAAGCAGGCAGTATCATCGCCCGCAGCAACGATATCACCTACGGCGCATTTGTCATCGCCCTGCACCTGCTGCTGGAGAAAGAATACAAAAGCCTGTATTATTTTCTGAATGCCTATATAGAAGGAGATAAAACCGACGCAGCGCTCAATGATTACCTTGAGAAGAAGTTCAGCCACAAGCTGCCAGCTTTCCGGTATAATATCCACACTTTTCCCTACCTCCGCGAACTGCATGCTGCACGGGAAAACAAAAGCAGCACTGCCGCATTTATGCGGCTGATGACTTTATAAGTGTAAAAACCATATTCCCACTCTTTCCTACCTTTGCCAAAAAATCAATATTATGGTAGCATTTTTAGGTATGGGCCTGCTGGGATCGAGCTTTGTCAGGGCAATGATCAATAAAGGACTGCAGGTACAGGTATGGAACCGCACCGCCTCCCGTGCAACTGCACTGGAAGCCTATGGCGCCAAAGCATTTGAAAATGCGGCAGATGCCGTAAAAGGAGCAGACAGGATTTATCTTACCCTGAAAGACGATGCGTCTGTAGATGAGGTGTTAGCCGCCGCCAGCGCCGGATTGAAGCCAGGCGCCATTATCATAGATCATACCACCACTTCCGCCGAAGGTTCTGTGCAACGCACCAGAGCATGGAAGGAACGTGGGTTTGTTTATCAGCATGCGCCCGTGTTCATGGGCCCTGCCAATGCACTGGAAGGTACCGGCAACATCCTCGTGTCCGGCGACCAGGAGCTGATCAGCCAGCTGGAGCCTGAACTGGCGCCGTTCACCGGTAAAGTGCTCAACTTCGGTCCGGAACCGGGAAAAGCCGCCGCTATTAAACTGATGGGCAACCTCTTCCTGGTGACCTTCACCGCCGGCCTCTCTGATATGTTGTCTCTCTGCAAAGCGCTCAACATAAAAATGGAGGAAGTGTATTCCCTGTTCAACGCCTGGAACCCTGGCGCACAGGTAGTGCCACGGCTAAAACGCCTGACCTCAGGCACGTACGACCAACCGTCCTGGGAGCTGAACATGTCCCGCAAAGACACCCAGCTGTTTATGAACGCCGCTAAGGAAAACGGCACTCAACTCGCCGTTATCCCCGCGATCGCGGAAGAAATGGACCGCTGGATCGCTAAAGGCCACGGCAGCCAGGACTGGACCGTTATCGCAAAAGATAATATACCGTCATAACCGGTTGTCCCTCCGCCAGCCGGAGGGACTTTTTTTCTAACAACGATCTCCTTTCAACGGATGTCCAACCATCATAACACCGCCCCTGTGCAGGAATGGAGAACAGCAGCTGCTTTCAGGGCCGGTGACCAGCAACGGAAACATTATCTGCAACAATGGCAGCTGGGACCCGACGGCAAGCCATTCAAAACCTACGCCTGCTGGCTCCAACCGGTACGTTACCAACAACAGCCCGCCATGCTGAAAATAGCCCTCGAAACAGAAGAGCAACGCGGCGGTTTATTAATGGCCTACTGGAACGGCACAGGCGCCGTAAAAGTGCTGCAACAGCACGGGCCCGCATTGCTGCTGGAACGGGTCAACAGCACACCGCTACTGGCGGAAATGGCGCGTAACGGACAAGATGCTACCGCCAGCCGTATTATCTGCGAAGTGGCAGACCTGCTCCACGCCCCGCGTAGCACGCCGCCGCCCGCTCAACTGGTGCCACTGGAAAAATGGTTCGATGAGCTGCGCCCCGCGGCCGACAAATACGGTGGCATCCTCGGAGACGCACAGCTGATTGCACACGACCTGCTCCGTCATCAGCAGGAAATAAGCATTCTGCATGGCGATCTTCATCATGGCAACGTACTCGACGGCGGCAACAAAGGATGGCTGGCCATCGATCCCAAAGGATTATGGGGCGACCGTGGCTACGATTACGCCAATATCTTCTGCAACCCTGACCAGGAAACAGCCGGCACGCCCGGACGGCTCGCCGGACAGGTAGCGGTAGTCAGTACCGCCGCCCGCATAGAGCCTTCCCGCCTGCTGCGGTGGATCATCGCCTACGGCGGCCTCTCCGCCGCCTGGAGCCTCAACGCCGGCGAAGATGCCACCATAGCGCTGCGGACCGCCGAAACAGCCTATGCGCTCCTGTCATCCTAAATAAACATACTATGCCCGGCAAACAACAAAAGAGAAAACAGGTACCCACCCATAAAGCCCATTTCGGCAACGGGATTGAAATAAAATACACCCAGATAAAGCCCGGTACACTGGAAGCATTGGAACCGCACCGTGACGACTACTTCGTGTTCTTCCTGCAGGACAGCGGTCAAATGGAACTGATGATCGACTTCGCGCTTCATAGCCCCAAGGGCAAAGGCATCGGGTTCATCGCACCCGGACAGGTACATCACTATTTGGACAATGGTACTTCCCAGGGCTGGTTCCTTGCGGTAGAAATCCCGCTGGTACAGGACACCTGGCGCAATATCTTTGAAAACGCCAAAGGAGAACAACAATGTATTCCGGTGGACGATATCAGCCCTTTCACACAATGCCTTCAGCTGGTGTTTCAATACGATCAGCTGTCCGGCAGCGATCCCCTGCAACGCAAAGTACTGCATTCCCTGATTGACGCCTACGTAGGCATGGTGGCCGCAGCATTCCTGCAAGCCAGCGACAGCAGCCGGCAACAGAACGGCCGCGCAGCCATTATCACCCGGCAGTTCAAAGAACTGGTGAAAGAACATTTTCTCTCCCTGAAAAGCCCGGCCGCCTATGCAGAGAGAATGAACCTCTCCCTTTCCTATCTCAACGAAGTGGTAAAAGGACATACCGGCTTTCCTGTCAGCCACTGGATACAGCAGGAGTCCTTACGGGAAGCCAAACGGCTACTTTACTATACAGACCTTACTACTAAAGAGATCGCGTTCCGCACCGGCTTTGAAGATCATACCTATTTCACGCGCGTATTCCATAAGCTGGCGGGTGAAACGCCCCTGACCTTCCGTGCCAGATACCGCGATTTGTCCAATCTTTCCCTTTGATTGTCTATTTCCCGGGCAATGATTCATTCGTTGTTTTGCATGGTAAATAAATGCACATGGAAACAACTACTTTACGTCAACGCCGCATGGGGCTCCTTGAGAAAACCATTAACCGGCAAGGATCTGTGCTGGACGTTCGGCATTGGGAAACAACCGGTTTCTGCGAAATAGACCTTCACCTGCCCGGCGTGAACATGCACAACTGGCAGTCACCGCCTCATATCAAATGCCGCGTAGCGCCATATCACTATCGCGACTATACGCCGGCCCGCTGGAATGTCTCTCTCCGCACCTGTACCCTTTTTATTGATACCAGCCACGAAGGCGCCGGTGTTGAATGGGCGAAAAGCCTTTCCCCTGGCGACACCATGCACTATATCGGTGTGGATGGCACCCGGCAAAAAATAGTACAGGGCTCTCACCTCGTGATGATCGGTGACCAGAGCGCGATTGGACATTTCAACGGACTGCAGCAACTGGCAGCTTCCCACAACTGGATATCCGGCATGGTCGTAATACCCGAAGCAGCACACCGCCAGTTTGCACAGACATTTCCTGAACTACCACTGGATACCATGCCCAACACAACCTCACTGCTCACCCAACTGGAACAGCAGGCATTGCATCCGTCATGGCAATATTATCTCGCCGGCAACTCCCACCTGGTAGTGGCGGCCAGAAAAATATTAAAGGCAAGAGGCTGTGCCAGCGACCACATACAGGCGCTGGGATTCTGGAAATAAATTTATTCTGTCCTGAGGCTCCTGACAGGATTGGCCGTGGCGGCCTTTATAGATTGAAAACTGATGGTAAACAACGCAATGAGCAATGTTATACATCCGGAGAAAAGAAAGACGGTCCAGCTGAGCGGAATACGATAGGCAAATTCGTTCAGCCACCGGCTCATGGCCCACCAGGACACCGGCAGCGCGATCAGGTTGGCGATCAATATCAAACGGATAAAATCCAGGGTCAGCAAACGTACAATACTGCTCACGCCCGCCCCCAGCACTTTACGGACACCGATCTCACGGGTACGCACCTGCGCAGTGTAAGCCGTCAGCCCCAGCAAACCAAGGCAGGACACAAAAATGGCAATACCGGCAAATACGTTGAACAGCGATCCGGTACGCCCGTCAGCCCGGTAAATGTCGTCAAAGGTTTCGTCCATGAAATGATATTCAAACGGTATGTCCGGACTGTACTGCTGCCATATTTTCTCTAAGGCGGCAATGGCGCCGGGGGCTTCGCGCCCGCTGGTCTTCATCAGCAACATATCGTTACGTTCCGGCTTATAATAAAGCACTACCGGCTCTATCTTCACCCTGAGCGAAGCGAAGTGAAAATCTTTGATGACGCCAACAATAGTCCCCTCTTTTTTCCACAACCGGAAACGCTGGCCTACCGGGTTTTTGAGCCCCATTTCCCGTACGGCGGTTTCATTCAGGATATAATGCGCAGAATCTGCCGGTGTACCGGAGAAATTAGTTCCTGCCAACAACTGCATTTTAAAGAAAGGAATAAAATCCTTTTCAACGCTGAGCGGATACACCATCACCGTCTCTCCTTTTTCTTTGCCTTCCCATTGTGTATCGCCGGACTGTACGCCCAGCATGGCGATATTGCCGGAGGCCCTGACCATGCTTTTGATCTCCGGCTCGCGCAACATCCGTTCCCGGATGGCGTCGTAGTGCGCATTGCCTTGTGACAACTGGCACATCAGCACATGCTCTTTATCGTAACCGGGATTTTGTGTCCGCATAAAATGCAGCTGGCGCCCGATGATCAGCGTACCAGTAATAAGCCCGATGGAAATCGCGAACTGTCCGGTCACCAACACCCGGCGGAAAGTGATGTTGCGGATACCCGTTACCACTATGCCTTTGAGCGCCTTCAACGGCTCAAACGACGACAACATCAACGCCGGATAAATGCTGGACACCGCCAGTGTAGCCAGGCCGGTAATACCTACGAGCATCCAGAGGCGGCCACTCATAAAATTGATGACCAGCTCTTTTCCGGACAATTGATTGAACAACGGCAGCAACGCACTGGCTAATATCAGGGCTAACGCCAGCGACAATACGAAAACAAAAGCCGTTTCCAATATAAACTGCAGAAACAGCTGTCTCCTTTCCGCCCCAATGATCTTGCGCACACTCACTTCTTTGGCCCTTAATACCGCCCGGGCGGTGGAGAGATTCACATAGTTAATGGCAGAAATAGCCAGTATCAAAACAGCGATGATCGCAAAGATGCGCACTGTCTGCATCCCGTCTTCCCGCCCGTCGGCATCGTAAAGATGCATGCTGGCCAGTGGTTGCAGCAGGTATTCAATGTCAGTGTCTTCAGGGTTGTGCTCCAGGTGTATGTTGCGTAGCTGATTGGCCAGCGCGGCGGTTTTACTGCCAGGCTGTAGAAAAAGATACGTATGAAAATTATATTCATTCCACTCCTGGTCGGCATATTTCCCCTTGCCGGCGTAGAACATGTCATTCAATAACTGCATGGGAAAGAACAATTCCCCCTGTATGGAAGAGTTCTTGGGAAAATCCCTGATAATACCGCTGACGGTAAAACTGGTTTTGTCGTTGGCCATGATCACCTTTCCCAGCGGGGATACATTACCGAAATATTTATGCGCGGCTTTTTCCGTCATCACAACCGTATGCGGGTCAGGAAAAGGCTGGGCGGGGTTTCCCTGGACCAGCGGAAAATCAAACAATGAAAAAAGCGTCGTGTCTGTAAAGAATGCTTTGTTGGCAGCAAATAGCTGGTTGTTGTACCGGAAAGAAGACCAAACATAGTTATCGGCCATCCGCAACATGCCTTTCACTTCCGGGAGCCGGGCCTGCGCATTTACTGCAATAGGAGCGTTGGTGACGGTCCAGATGTGGCGGCTCACACCCGTGCCCACCCTGTTCTCCAGCCGGTACAGCTGGTCTTTGTGCCGGTGGAAGCGGTCAAAGCTACGTTCATCCTGCACCCACAGCAGGATCAGCAACCCAACCGCCAGCCCGGTAGTGAGACCGGCAATATTGATCAGGGAGTAAAATTTGTTTTTTACCAGGTTACGCCACGTGGTAAGGAAGTAACTTTTAAACATGATACCGGCTTTTATACAGACACTATTGTCAGCATATCCAGCGCCAATCTTACGCACCCATAGCTATCAAAATAATATAAATAGATTTTTTATTTAAACTGTTCGATTTTGATACACGCCTGTCCATTTCTGCGATGGGCCGTCAGAGCGTCTTTTCAAGCATGATCATATGTTTGCATTGTATGCCGTTTTCATAGATCGGCTCAGGGTAATGTTGTATAAAGAAGTCTTTGCGGATGGCGGTAATTTCAAAACCGCTGCGTTGGTAGAGATACAATTGTGCCACGCTGGAATTGCCCGTACCAATCACCAGTGTCCTGAAACCAAGGTCCCTGGCCTTTATCGCGGCATCGGTGAGCAGCTGTTTCCCCAGCCCTCTCCCCTGCCATGATTCATGTATGGCAATATTTTTCACTTCCGCTTTTTTATCTTCCAAAGGCGTCAGCACGTATACGCCTACACGTACATCGCCAATAAGGGCCACATACACGCGGGAATCACGGATATAGGAATCTATGATCTCCCGGGAGGGATCGGCCAGCAGCAACAGGTCATAAGGGAGTTCGTCTCCGGTTCCCAGCAGTTTAATCGTCATATTTTCGGCGGTGGGCATCATGCCGGGAAGATACACAAAAAGCGGGCATCAAAGTATGCCGGCTTTCTTTAACTCACTGGTTACACCTACGATCAGCTCATGCACCGTGTCTTCGTAAGTACCTTCCTGCTCGTTATTGACCCAGCAGCAGAGCAATGCTTTTACATTGCCACCGTCAATACTGTCGAAACGTACCGTGCGTGGCCGCTTCGGTATCACCGATTTATTTTTCTGTACGATGTCCAACATAATTTTTTCCGCCTCCGGCAGACGGTCGCTGACGGGCAGGGTAAAAGTGAGGTTAATGCGCCGCAGCGGTGTCAGGGAATGATTGATGATCGGTTTCTGAAAAATATCCTTATTGGGGATGATCACATGTAGTCCATCTGCTGTGATCATCGTGGTGGAGCGCAATTGAATGTTGTTCACCGTGCCGGTAAATCCGTTGGATTCAATGATATGCCCTACTGAAAAGGGTTTACGGAAGGTGATAAAAATACCGGAGATAAAGTTGGCTGTCAGGTCCTGAAATGCAAAGCCCAGTGCCAGTCCAATAATGCCCGCGCCGGCCAGCATAGAAGTGACCGCTTTGTCCAGGCGCAATACGTTCAGTGAAACAAAAAGCCCTATCAGCAACAACAACAGGTTAACAGTGCTGGCCACCAATCCGGAAATAGCTACAGTGTCTGTCATTTTCCATACCAGCCGATAGACCAGGCGCCGCATTAACCGGGCAAACAGCCAGAACATAAGCAGCACAATGATGGCCACCACCAGATTGGGTAACATTTTCACAGCTGCAACGCCCCATCTGTACAGCTTATCGAAAATCAGGTCTTGGTAACCGGTCCACTCGCCGGCTAAAATATGGGAATAATACATGTCCATTCCTAACACAAATTTCGGACACAAGTGTACAGCCACCTGACACAAGGCTGTAGCCGGTCTTCATCGTGGAACAACCTACACAAATCATGAAAAAACCGGGATAGGAATACCCCGGTTTATCATTAACCTACAACTGTTATAAAAGATATTCTTTTGTCAAAAAGGTTGACAGTAGCCACGGCAGCGGCAGTTTAGCTTCACAAATACATAATATGTTTCATGTTTTTGCAGTTCATGCTGATATGCTACCGAAGGTTGCGTCTGTCACGGCAAAAGTAATACAACCGGCGGTCCGGGGCATTGCACATTTCCCTGCTTTTATTGTATAAAACAAAGAAAATGACTGGCGGCAACGGCATGGTTTTTAGACCGGATAGGTGGAGAAAACAGCTCAAGTATGAACCATTTCTCGTTAGAAGGAGAACATGTAAAGATAGACTATAGTAATCCGGCACTCCCTCCTGCCGCCAGAAATTTTATGCCTGATGTATATCGCGACGGGCCTGAATATTTCTGTGTACTGGGTGCAGGAAGCGATGCTGTCATCCTCGGCACCGGCAGTACTCCGGACGAGGCTATCAATGCATGGGAACAGGCCTACCATGACAAGGCAGGCCGGTAGCGTACCGGTTTTATTTTCCATCCGTAAATCTTTTTTTATGCCAGCAGAAGAAAAAACAACCGGCTCTGACCGTAGCAATGAGCACAAAAAGGTTACAGATGAAACGCTGCATCCGCAAGATCCACATAGCAGGGAACGGATAATACAACAGAAAAGGGCGGAAGAGGATATACCGGAACAAACACCTATTGACGATGAAGAACTGGCGGGAGACGAACCGCTGACGGAAGACCTGTAACCGATGACATGAAATTTAGAAGGGACCGCCGGTAGCGGTCCCTTCGTATATACGGTAACGTTATACCGGCAAAAAAACGTATAGTCCTCAGCTCACCTCGAACATAAAAAACGGATGTTTATAGCCGGCGCCCAGCAGTATCGGCTTTGCCACATTGAAGACTTTCACGTCGCCGAGATGGCCTTCCAGCCGGCCATGGTGCGCATGACCATGGAAAGCGGCAACTACCTTGTGGCGGGCAAGCGGCTCCGCCAGCCTGGAAGAGCCCAGAAAAGGATAGATCTGTTCCGGCTCACCGGCAATTGTTTCCGACACAGGTGAATAATGCAGCAGCGCGAGCTTTTTCATGCCCGGATGCTCTTTCTCTATTTTGGCCAGCGCCCTGTCCAGATGCAGCGCTTCATCCACCGCCTCCTGCACAAACGCCTTCATCGCGTTTTCGCCGAACATGGACAGCATGTGACCGTCGAAACCGCCACCAAAGCCTTTCACACCGGCAAAACCGATATCATGCACCACAATAGCCTCTCCATCGAGGATATGTACATTGGTAATACCCTGGATCATGTTACAGATAATTTTCTGCCGTCCTTTTTCACAGTCATGGTTGCCCATCACCCCGATAACCGGGATATTGCAGACTTTCAGTTCATCGTATAATACCGCGGCTTCTGATTCGTCGCCGGTGTCGGTCAGGTCGCCACATAGCAGCAGGATATCTGCCTGCGTAGCCACTTCCTTGAAGCATTCGGTCCATTGGCCTTTGTCCGCCGCCGTTATATGCAGATCTGCCACAGCAGCAATGCGGACAGGATGTTTGGTATCGGTCATGACTATACGGTTTTAATAGTGTATGCTTTATAATTCCATATTTTGACGTCGATTTCGTATTGGGTCTGGTCGATGAAAGGACCGCGGCAGACCTTTTCCACCGCCGGTGGCAGTTCATACTGCTGACGGGCCCTGTCCATCAGCTCATCAAACAGCCAGCGCGGAATGATGTCCGGATAATCAGCGGGATATACGAACTGGAATATCAACAGTTGCGCCAGTAACAGATGCCAGTGCTGATCGAGCCGGAAAAGCAGCCGTTTCCAGTCGAACGGCTTGCACCGCAGCAGGATATGGTTCACGTCCGCACCATCGAAGCGTTCGCGGTTCTGCACATAAATCTTGCACCATACCAGTTCTTCCGGGGCCATCAGTTTCACCGGCACCTCTTCAAAGGTGGTGCTGACGGTGTGCTGGTACCAGGTATCATCTACCCGGCAGATATTGTTGACCGTATCAAAAATGATATCGATAAAATAATCGCCTTTATACACTTTTGCGAGCCAGCGTACGTCAGTAAGTTCTACCCGGTAGCCGGGTTGCACGGAAAAATATTGCAGGATTTTAGGGTATTCGGTCCATTTGCAGAAAATATCCAGGTCTTTGGTGTCACGGTAGATACCGGTATAAAAGAACATGGCAAAGGCGCCGCCGAGCATATAGTCGGCGCCGCTGGCGTTCAGGTGGTGGAGCGCTTCCTGGTAAAAAGTATGTGCTTCCCTGTTGGATTCGTCCGGGCATGTTTTCATATCACCGTGTTTTTATACGGTGACAGGGATAAAAACTATGGCTGTCCCTGATAACGCACGGACAGCACAAATCCTTCCCGGATGGGCAGTAAAATACCCATCCGGATGCAGACTGAATGAGGAAGAAAAGCTACAAAAATCAGACAGCCGTCCCTGCAGTTAGCTGGCGATGGCTTGTCTGTTGTATTTGTTACGGTACTCCTGCGGAGAGAGGCCCGTGATTTTTTTGAAGGTGGTACGGAATGCTTTGGTGTCGGTGTATCCTACTTTATACATTACTTCGCTTACGTTTTCAGAACCTCTTTCCAGGCTGTTTTTGGCAGCTTCAATTTTTACGCGCTGCATATATTCAACGGCCGTATTGGAGGTAGCCTTTTTAAAACGTCTTTCCAGGTTTCTGCGGCTGAGGGAGAACATGGTGGCCAGCTGGTCTACCGTGATTCTTTCCGAGAAATTATTTTCGATGTATTCCTGGGCTTTACGGATAGGTTCATCATCATGGCTTTTCTGGCCTTCAAAGATGATAAAGGGTGATTGGTTGCTGCGTTCGAATTCAATTTCAAACATCTTGGAACAGAGGATGGCCAGTTCCTTGCCGGCGTATTTCTCCACCAGGTAGATGATCAGGTTGTAGAAGGAGGCCGCCCCGCCACTGGAGTAGATACCACCTTCATCTGTAATGATTTTTTCTGAGACCAGCTGTACGTCCGGGAACATCTTCCGGAAATGGTGAGCGGCAAACCAGTGGGTGGCACATTTTTTTCCGTCCAGCAATCCGGTGGATGCCAGCAGGAATGCGCCCACGCAAAGGCTGGCCACTTCGGCGCCTTTATGGTGCTGCTTTACAATCCAGGGGAAGAATTCCTGGTTCTGACTGATCACCTGTTGCATGTCACCGTTCACCGCAGGAATAACAATCAGGTCTGTCTGACTGACTTCATCCAATGTGAGGTCCGGTGTTACAGCAAAAAGACGGTGGTAGGTTTCTGCTTCCCGTGCAAGCCCCACCAGCTGCACTTTAAATAAAGGAGATCTGCCCGATGCGGCCAGAAAGTCATTGACCTTGTTAAACACAGTAAATGAGCCTTCGATGCAAGATAGGGCTACATCACCTTTGGGGACGAGGATGGATATGTGTTTCATGTACCAAATATAAAAAAAACCAATGTCGTAAACAACCTCCTTTTTTGTCGTAATAGAGGCCCCCGGATATAAAAATCCGACAGTAAGTTTGTATTCGCCAAATATTATATTTATGAGAAAAGTATTAACACCGTTCGAACCCCTTTTATCATGAGCTACCGGTTAACAAAAGTAGTGGGGAAAGTAGTGACGGCCTACAGGCGAAGGCAGGAAGACCCGTTGTTTGACTGGCTGGTGGAAGACATGCAGCTACTGCTGCGGGAAATGGTTTTTGCTGCCCATCTGATACTCAAATGAGCAGCAAAAAAAGAATTATAACTCGCGTACCCAGATGTTCCGGAAGCTCAGTGGCTCGCTCTTGTCACCGTGGGCCTGCAGCTTGATAGGGCTTGGACCATGTGCCTGACGATAGGCCGGAGTACCGATATACTGGGTAGGACCTTTCAGCTCCACATTGTTCTGTACCAATACCCCGTTAAACAGTACGGTCACCCTGGCCGGGCTTACCAATTTGCCATCGCTGCCAAATACAGGCGCTGTCCAGATCACATCATATGCCTGCCATTCACCCGGCTTGTTAATAGGATTGGCCAGCGGAACATGTTGTTTGTAGATGCTGCCCGCCATGCCGTTTGTATACGTCTTGTTATTGTAGGAATCCAGTACCTGCAACTCATAGCCTGCATCGCCTTTGCCAATGGAAGCCAGGAATACGCCGCTGTTGCCCCTGCCCTGACCCGTGCCGGTAATGTTGGCCGGTACACGCCATTCGATATGCAGCTGATAGTTGTTAAACGTTTTTTTGGTTTCGATGTTACCTGCCTGTTTGTTGACTGTCAGGATACCTTTAGACACGTCCCATTTGGCAGGTGTGTTCCTGTCGTCTGCCATTACCCATTGGTCAAGGTTGGACCCGTCAAACAGGACAATGGCATCAGAAGGAGCGTCTCCACATTTTTTGCCGGGCTTCACTTCCGGCGGAACGGGATTGTAGATTTCGGTATCTTCCGGTTTGGCTTTCTGGTCCTGTGCCTGTGCCATATAACATCCGCCGGCTAAGAGGGCGGTCAGTATGATTTTTCCTTTCATAAAATATTTGTTGAGTTAGGTTGATGTTTATTTTTTACCGGCAACCAGCATACTGCTGACGAGCTGTTGCCATTCTGTTTCCAGTCCTACAGCGGGGCTTTTTTCCCCTGCCCTGCGGTACCAGTAGTCTGCGTTCCACTGGTCGCCTTCAACGCGGTGCAGATAGGCGTGAATATGGGCCGCATCGCGGTCTGGCAGGTCCTGGACCAGCTCATGCGCATGGTCCCAGTCACCTTTGCCTGCATACCACAATGCCTGCAAATACACTGTCAGCCCATCAGGGGGCCGGGCAGCATTCATGGCAGTCATAAATGTTTGTAAATCCATGGTGAGTTCTTTTACGTGGAATATGTTTTCACGCACAAGATAGCTATTAAAATGCATTGTCGCAATGCACCCCGTGAAAAGTCATAGTTACACCCTCCGGGGGCGGTGAAAGCATAGTAAGTTTGTATCAAAACCCACATGTTATGCGACAAGCACTCATCAATGAAGTAGAAACCACCGGCAACGCACTGCTGGAAACAGTATCCTCCTTTTCCGCAGCGCAGATCAATGCCCGTCCGTTTGAAGGCAGCTGGACGCCCGGACAGGTGGCGGAGCATGTCTATAAAGCGGCCGATTGCGGAATTGTATACGGCAACACCGCCCCTACTGACCGTCAGCCGGACGAACAGCTGCAGGCCATCCGTGACCTGTTCCTCAACTTCAACGCCAAATACCCCTCGCCGGAAATGATATTGCCCACACAGGAAAGCCATGATAAAGAAGCGCTGCTGCAAGGCCTGCGCCAGCGGTGGGACAGCCTCCTCCATGCTGCGCAAACCGTTACGCTGGAAGATACCTGCCTCGATTTTGTCGTGTACGGCTTCGACCCCTTCACGCGCTACGAATGGATACAGTTCATCAATACCCATACACAAAGGCATATCCATCAGCTGAAAAATATCAAGGCAAAATTATAATCACTTAAACGCCGCCAGCTCTTTATCCGACTCCGGGCTGTTTCGCAGATGTGTTTTCCGTATAGCCGCATCCGGTATCCAGCGGAACAGCCAGGAAAAGCCATACGGGCTATGATCGTACAGTGGCGTATTGTAGACATTGTCCTGCATCGCCTGCTGCAGGGACACACACCGATAGCCACGCTGCTGCAGCGCTTTCACCAACGCAGTGTAATGGTCGGCATTCAGCTGGTTCACATGACAGAGGTATACCTGTGGAATGTCACGACCAAATATCTCCCGCGCCAGTTTTTCGAAATAATCAAACGAAAATAACGTGTAACGGATATACGCTTCCCCTATGGCTTTCGCTTTGCGATTATCTTTTGCCCTTAACGCGTCCTGATAGTACCGTTCAAACAGGTAGTCATTGCTCTCTATCGTAAACGGGACAGCCGTATATCCTTTTTCTTTCAGATAGCCTGTTCTTTCGGCCTGTGCCATGCTGTCCTTCCCCATCGCGTTATAGGGGAAACGAAAGTATGGCACCGGTTTATCTTTCGCTACGGCCCTGATGATGTAATCATTTATCATCACTTCCATTTTAAAACTGTCGATGGACAAGTCAGCACAATTGGGATGATGCAGCGTATGGCTGCCCAACGTTATCAGCGGGTTGTCGACCCATTTCTTTAACAGCAGCTGATTATCGGGGGCGATGCAATTGTCGCCAACGATGAAGACGCTCACCGGCGTGCGTAATGCGTTGATTTGCTGAAGCAGTTTTTCGCTGACAGCTTTACGTTGTCCGGCGGTATAATATTCCGGTAAAGCCATGACGGGCGCGTCGTCCATGGTGATAGCCACCTGGCGTTGGGCCAGCCCGGCGAATGGCAGAAAGAGTATAACAAATAAGAGATATCTCATGAGAAGAATAAATTATCCCCAAAATAAAAATATTATCCCAATCGACACCTTCATTTACATTCTATTCACAAATCACTCAAAAGGATTCATTAATTTTCCAAAAGAAAAATCCACCACATGAACAAAGAAGCCTTAGTCAACCGACCAAAGGAAATTCAAATTTTAATTACATGCAGAAACTGTGGTATTCAGCGAGGAAACGGATTCTGTGAAATATGTAACAACAATCACTTTACAGATGATCAATAATTTACCTTACTACTCAGGAATGAAGTCAATTAAATCAAAAAACAACCCACCAATCAGCAGTACGCAAATACATTCAAAGAAACGCAATTCAAAGGCAGTCCTTTCCCTTCATATATGTCCTGTAGGTCGAAAAATTTCCGGCGCCGCTTAAAAAACCACCTGTTTCTTCCCGGCTGATAGGCCGCTGTACAGGTTATGACACTACTCCTCGTATTGTTTTTTCCGGCATAATCCAACAGGTATTAATTTATTTACATACTTTAGTACCGAGGTAGACGTTTATATACCAGACATAATTTATGAAGAAGTATTTTATTTACCTGATGCCTGTATGCATGACCATGGCCTGTGCTGACCGAAATGACCAACAAGGGAAAACCGACACCACCACAGCTACTGTCAACGCCGCGCCGCCTGCCGCTGTAACAGCGGAGGCAAAAACTGATGCCAACAATATTCCCGGCGCCACACCGGCCTGGGCTGACTCATTGATCATGGCTTACGCAAAGGAAACCAGCAATGAACTGATCAAATTCGCCGTGAAAGACAGTTCCTTTACCTGGATACTGGACAACACGGAGAAAACAGATTCCGCGGAATACATGATCATCCATCTTGGTCACCATGTGGAAGAGGAAGACCATTCCAACCCCCGGTTTGTCACCGATGGATGGTTATATATCAATACCGCAACAAGAAAGCTTTACGAATATGATGTGCCGGCAGACACGCTGATACCATGGCACAGAAAATAATTTAACGCAGCGATGGTGGGGGAAGCAGCTCCACAGGTTCTTCCTTCACCACTGCTATCAACGCATGTACCAGCGCCTTTACTTTATCCAGTGTGTCCCCGTCTGTAATAACCCCCTCCCGACTCACTTTCGTTCTCACTGCGGAAATCACCAGCTGCGCTTCAGTGGCTATTTTCGATTCTATTATCAGCAAAGTGCCCAACAGGGATGCATGGGCTTTCACGCCGGAAGTGCCGGCAGTGATCAGCGCTACCGGCTTTTTAGAAAACTCCATGGAGGAAACGGTCCAGTCGATGGCATTTTTCAATGTGCCCGGCACACCAATTGCATATTCCGGGGTGCAGATCAGCACGGCGTCGGCAGCACGCAGGCGTTCGCGAAAAGCAGTCACCTCAGCAGGAGGCTGGTCCGTATCAAGATCGGGATTAAAATGCGGGATGCCGGTCAGTCCTTCAAACAGCTGTACATCGGCCACATCTGCGGCCAGGGCGGCGATAGCCTGTATCAACTGATGGTTCGAGGACTGTTGGCGGGTGCTGCCGGAAATAGCAAGCAGCTGGATTTTCTGAGACATGCTGATGGTTCTTTTTACCGCCTAAAAGTACGAAACCCCGGCTGCAATCAACCGGGGTTTCTATTTTTTTATCCTTTTTGCTTTAGGTGTTGCATGGCCGCTATGAGGTCCAGCATAAGCGGCTCGCTGGCAAATATATCATGCATCCAGCCATCGATAGATTCAAACAGGTAATACTCTCCTACCCGGTATAAACGGGAATGCCCGTCAGCATCGGCCAGTTGCCGCACCAGTTCCATCTTCCGGCCTGTTATTGCCTGTGGTAACGCTAACGGATACAGACGGCGGACATCGTTTTCCGTCCAGCCTTCTCCCAATACAGATAACAATGAGGGTGCGTCCAGCAGCCCGGCCTCGCGGAGGCAGTCTACTTCAAAATTCATGAGCGCTTATTTTATCTTCACTACAAATAGTTGTGGAGAAACATCTCCCGGGCGAAGCCCCGATAAATCGATCACATAATCTTTTCCCCGCTGCTGCCCTTTGATTGATTTGTTGCAACCCAGAATACTACAGGCGGCATTCTTAGGAGCGGTATAGTTGCGGATGAGCAATTGTTGTTCAAAACGTGGCACTATGCAATATAAGGCATCTTTCGCGGTAGTGAAAAACATTTCTATATGTGCGTGTGCACCAGAAGGTTGCACCAACGTGGAGATATTGTAACCGGACATATAACTGGCTTCTTTTACCTCAGGCCTTTTACCACTGCTCCACTGACGGGTTTCTTTCCAGGGTTTCGTTTCATAGATGGCTTCACCGTTTACTTTCAGCCATGCGCCCATGTCCAGCAACCGCTGTTGCATGATCACCGGGATACGTCCGTCAGCGGTAGGTCCGATATCCAGCAACAGGTTGCCGCCGCGTGATACGATGTCAGTCAACAGTAACAGCAGGTCGTTGCTTTTTTTATAATCGTCTGCTGTTTCCATCCGGTTGTAGCCGTATGATTGTCCAATGCCCTGGCTCTCTTCCCATACCACGCCCGGCTGCATGCCACTACCGTATTCCGATGTCAGATAAGTGGCGCCGTTGTTTTTGCCGCGTGTATTGCTGCCCCAGCGGTCATCTACAGCTACTTCATCTTTCACCGGTGATTCATTGTACAGCCATGCCAGCAGTTCCGTACTGTGCCACGCAGTGTCAGACATCTCCCATTCGCCATCGGAAAAAATAACCGATGGTTTATACCGGGTCACCAAGTCTTTGAACTGCGGCATCATCACTTCTTTTACATACCGCTGCCTGTCTGATTTCCATAACGGGTTAAACCATTCATACAACGAATAGTAATATCCCATGCGCAGGCCCGCCTTGCGGACGGCCACTGTCAGGTCGCCCAACAAATCACGTTTAGGCGTTCCCGTTACTGCGTTCCAGGGCCGGCCCCAGGAGGCATCAGCCTGTTTGTTGTCCCACAAACAATATCCTTCATGATGTTTGGAGGTAAGCACCACGTAGCGGGCGCCGGAGCGCTGAAATATGTCCGCCCACTGCGCCGGGTCAAAGAGGGATGCGTTAAATTGTTTTTCCAGCTGCTGATAAGGCACGTCATGGCCGTACTGTTGATCGTGGAACGCCCGCACCTTAGCGTGACTACCTTCTTTGGTGCCGTCGAGATTGTACCAGTACCATTCAGAATAGCCGCCAGGGCCTACCACGGCAAAGGAAGGCACGGCGTACACGCCCCAATGGATAAAGATGCCGAACTTGGCCTCGTTGAACCATGCAGGAATGCCCCGTTTGTTAAGTGAGTTCCAGTCGGCCTGATATTTTTGCGCAAGGAGCGTGGAAAAACTGCATAGCAACAGTGCCATGCCTGATAATATTTTCTTCATCAATAATGGAATTTTAGCAGTAACGTGAAATTTCTACCTTACAGTCACTAAATATATACATCACGCGGGCTAATTCCAAATATGTAACATTTGTGCGTTTCAGGCCGTTATACCGGCATGAAAAAAATAGTGTTCCTGTTGTTCCTGTCATGGTCGACTATAACCGCCACCGCCCAGAAAAAATTCACACTCAGCATAGGGCCATCGGCGTCCATATCCACCCTGCGTGCGCTGGATGCCAAAGGTATCGGCGCCCTGTTGGCAGGTGAATATCAGTTTCATACCAGGTTCTCTGTAGTGGCCATTGCAGGCTATGAACACTTCTCAACAAATTTGTATGATCCCTGGGCCCATGTCAATGTAACCACCTTCAACCTCATGCCGGTTATGGCAGGCATGCGTTATTATCCCTGGCCGTTCCTTTATGGCGGCGTTAGTACAGGCATCGTTATTAAAGGCAGTGAACATGTACGCAGCCGCCTGGCAATTGCTCCCGCTGTTGGTTACCTGCTTCCTGCGGGTAAAGGCAAAATAGATATGGGCCTGCAGCTGATGGGCATACCGCAGGGCATGGGCATATCTGAACAAAATGTGCTGGAGAGAGGCGGCTATAGCTACCTTTCGCTACGGGTAGCGTACCGATGGTAACGGTGACACCTATTGGCTAATATTCATTTTACAGGCGGTAGTATTCTCCTATTGGTTGTATTCAATAACGATTTGCCATGACAAAAATTATTCAATTGTCTTTTTAAAACCGACACGATAATTTGATTCTAACATTATTTTAATGTTAGAATCCCCCTGCGGCACCGTTTTTGTGCCCTGCGCGCCTATGTGGAATGATATATTAGAAAAAACGGACCATTTGCCCAACATCATATGGGATTTGATGTTGGTGGGCATTTCAGTAATTGCAGGATGGCTGATCAAGTTTTTGCTGGCGCAGTTCCTGCGCAGAACAGCTGCAAAAGACGGAGATTTTTCACTGATACACAGTTCGCTGCTACACCTGGGAAAAGCATTTAATTATTTCCTGCCGCTGCTCATCCTTAACATGCTGATGCCACTGATGCGGATACCCGCTAAAGATGAGCCACTCTTAAGCCGCGTAGTGGAAATAGCGCTCACGCTTTCCTTCGCCGCACTGGTGATTGGCGCCATCAAAGTATCAGAAGATTATGTGTACCACACGTACGACCTGAAGAAGACCAACAACCTGAAAGAGCGGAAAATACGTACCCAACTGCAATTTATACGTAAACTGGCCATCTCAGTGGTATTAATACTCACCGCCTGCGCCATCCTGCTGAGTTTTGACAGTCTGCGCAAACTGGGCGCAGGCCTGCTTACCGGCGTAGGCGTCAGCGGTATCATCATTGGTTTTGCTGCGCAGAAATCGCTGGGCAACCTGCTTGCCGGTTTTCAGATCGCCTTTACACAGCCCATCCGTATCGATGATGTGCTGGTAGTGGAAGGTGAATGGGGACGTGTGGAAGAAATTACCCTTACCTATGTGGTACTGAATATCTGGGACCAGCGGAGACTGATCCTGCCGATCAATTATTTTATTGAGAAACCTTTCCAGAACTGGACCCGCACCAGTTCCGAAATACTGGGGACAGCCTTCTTTTATCTCGATTATTCAGCACCGGTAGATAAAATCAGGGCGGAGTTCAACCGGCTGCTGATGGCCTCCCCCCTGTGGGACAGACGCGCCAGCGCATTACAGGTAACGAACACGACTGAACGCACCATCGAGGTCAGAACGCTGATGAGCGCCGCCACGTCAGGCAATGCCTTTGACCTGCGCTGTTACATGCGTGAAGAACTGGTGAAATACATCCGCGAAAATTATCCGGAATGCCTGCCTAAAACAAGGGCCATCGTGGAAGAATCTGCCCTGGTTAAAATGCATTCTTCTCCTATATCTTCCTGATAATTTTACGGAGGATGCCCACCGCCTGTTCCAGCTCCGATGGCGTCATAGACGCGAAACCGAGCCGCGTGTGGTTTATTTTCCTGCCCGGCACATCGAAGGTATGGCCGTCATAGAAATAGAGGCCCTGCTGCAAGGCCTTCTCCGCCAGCGTTTTCAGATGAATGCGGGTATCAAAACCGGTCCATACGGCCATGCCGCCCACCGGTACCTGAAAGTCCACATCGTTGCCCAGCTCGGAGCGCAGCAGCTCGCAGAACACGTCCCTGCGCTCCCTGTACAGGCGCAACGATTTGCGCAGATGCCGGTGTATCACACCGCTGTGCAGCAATTCCGCGAAAGCATTCTCCAGCATCAGGTCCCCCTGACGGTCTACAATACGCCGCAGCTTGGCCAGGTAGTTGATCACATTTTCAGAACCCACGAGATAGCCTACACGAAAAGCCGGGGATATGGCTTTGGTAAAGGACCCGCCATACAACACCATACCGGCTTTGTCTGCGCTGGCCAATGGCGCCAGCGGCTTGCTCAGGTAATGGAAATCATAATCGTAATCATCTTCAAAAATGATGAAACCGTATTTTTCAGATAGGCGTAACAGTTGTAAACGCCTGTCGGTCCGCAGCACAACGGTAGTTGGATAATGGTGATGCGGCGTCACATACACCATACGCACTTTTTTCTGCTGGCATAACCGTTCCAGCGCATCGGTGTCCATACCGTACTCATCTACCGGCACGGTATGCAGATGTGCGCCGGCCTGCATAAAATTAGCCGCTGCGCCGGCCCACGACATGCTGGCGCTGACTACATTATCCCCTTTGCTTACCAGCCCTGTGGCTACCAGGAAGAAACCCATAATAGTCCCTCTGACGATCAGGATATTTTCCGCCGTGGTGTTAAGGCCCCGGGTTTCATTGAGATAGGTGGAGAGTTCCTGCCGCAGGCGGGAAGCGCCGGTGGTGTCCCCGTAGCCCAGTCGCACGTAAGGATTGCCATGCAGCAGCTGACCGCGGTAATTACGCGTCAGCTCTTCCAGCGGCGCCAGGCGCGCATCAGGAAAACCATCATCCAGGTGCAGATGGCTGGTGGCCTTCATCACCGGACGGTTGAGGTGTTCCGGGACGATAAAGGAGAAACCGGCCGTGCGTTGCGGGTTGAAAGGGGCTTCCCTGCTATCTGTCAGCGTTTGTAATTCTGTTTTCGGGAGATGACGGGCCACGAAAGTGCCGCTGCCGGTATGGCTTTCCAGCCAGCCCTGGGCCAACAGCTCATCGTAGGCGCGTACCACCGTCTTGCGGTGCAGTTGCAGCTTCTCTGCCATTTCCCGGCTGCTGGGCAGCCGCTGGCCGGCATGCAGGGGGCCGGTCCGGATCAATCCCATCAACTGATTGGCCAGCTGTAAATACACTGGCTGCTTGTCTTCCCGGTCTAATTGTAACAAGGAAAAAAGTGGACTACTCATTTTATCTGAATCGGATGATAACACCGAGCCAATAAAGGTACAACTTTGTAAAAAATTACAACGACATGCAACCTATCCCCCCACATCTTACGCCCAGCCGTTATCCGAAAAGGGCCGCCTACGACCGGGATACCATCAACGCCATTCTGGACGAGGCGCTCGTTTGCACTATCAGCTTTACGCTTGACAATAAACCATTTGCCATTCCTACCGGATTTGTACGCCATGAAGACAAAATATATATCCATGGTTCCGTGGGCAGCCATTTCATCCGCGAAATAGAAAAAGGCCTGCCGATATGTATTTCCGTCACCTTGATAGATGCCATTGTGGTAGCCAAATCAGCTTTCAACCATTCTGTTAACTACCGCTCCGTCATCCTGTTCGGTACCCCCGAAAAAATTGAGGACGTGCCACAGAAAATAGAAGCCTTCCGCTGGCTCACCGAAAAATTCGTTCCTAACAGCTGGGACTATCTGCGTCCCATCCGCGAGAATGAAGTCCGTAAAACCACCGTACTGGCCTTCTCCCTCGATGAAGCGTCCGCCAAAGTGCGTACCGGCATGACCGGCGATGATGAAGACAAAGACCTCCCCGTCTGGTCCGGTATCATCCCGCTGGAAACAAGACGGCTGGCGCCGGTGACAGAAGACCTCAGCGAAGGAATACCCCTGCCTCCACATTTGTTGTAATAGCACCACGACGCCTGGTCCTCCTGGTAACGAAGATCAAAGCAAAAAAAGAAGACAAGCCAGGACGATACTTCAGACGAACAACGATCAACACAGCACTGATCTTCGCCACCAGGCAGACCAGCGTCACAGCCCCGGGCATCCACCCGGGGTTAATTATATATTTGCGGGATGGCGATATAATAGATATCTTGTAGAATATCAGAACTATCACTGCCGCCCATGAACAATATCTCGCTGTTGCAGAGTATCAGCGGGCTGCTGGCTGGTATCGCACTGATTGTGATATTGACCGCACGCTACCGCATACACGCTTTTTTCGCTTTACTGCTGGCCGGTTTACTCGCCGGCCTCATCTTCCAGCTACCGTTAACGGATATACTCACCACCATTAAAACCGGTTTCGGACAAATCATTGGTTCACTCGGACTGCTCATTATCCTGGGCACTACACTGGGACTCATCCTCGAACATACCGGCAGCACGACGGTGCTGGCCGCTTACGTGCTGCGGCAAACCGGCACCGGGCGTTCACCGCTGGCGCTGAATATCATCGGCTATATAGTAGGCATGCCTATCTTCTGCGACTCCGGGTTTATTGTGCTTAGTGGCCTCAACAAGGCGCTGGCATGGCGTTCCGGCGTATCAATGGTGATCATGGCCTCCTCGCTGGCCACCGGTCTGTATGCCGTACATTGTATGATGCCGCCTCATCCCGGCATTACGGCCGCTACCGGCGTTATCCAGGCCGATGTGGGCAGGGTGATGTTATTCGGCTTGCTGATCGCTTTACCCGCTTCCTTCTGCGGATATGCGTGGTCGTTATACGCAGGCCGGTGCCTGCCCGTTATAACACCCGGCACTATGGAAACCGACGCCACGCCGGAGGCGCTGCCTTCCGTCTGGATGGCCGTACTGCCTATTGCCGTGCCCATCCTGCTGATTGCCCTGCGTTCTGTTTTTACGCTGGAACAAAATTCTTCTTCCCCGCTGTTACAGATATTAAATCTTACCGGCACGCCAGAGATCGCCATTACCATTGGTATCGTACTGGCACTGCCGGGATTGCGCAAAGGCCAGGGTGAAGGTTTCGGCAAAATACTACAGGAAGGCGCAGAGAAAGCTGCCGGCATCCTCGTGATCATCGGCGGCGGTGGCGCTTTCGGCGCTATCCTCGCCAAAGCAGGCATTGGCGCACATATCGCCGACAACCCGGCCATAACGGGCACGGGCATACTATTACCCTTCCTCGTCACTGCTATCCTTAAAACGGCGCAGGGCTCTTCCACGGTGGCCATCATCACGGCGGCCTCCATTATTCACCCGCTGTTGCCTGCGCTTGGCTTACACACGCCCAATGGTTCACTGTTATGTGTATTGGCCATGGGAGCCGGTTCCATGATGGTATCGCATACCAACGACGCCTACTTCTGGGCCATCTCCCGCTTCTCCGGCCTGGAGGTAAAAGACATGCTCCGCGTATATACCATCGCTACGCTGATCATGGGCATAGTGGCCATGTGCTGCGTTTTCCTGCTCTCCCTTCTGCTGTTATAATATCATAAAAGATGGATGAGTGGTTACCATTTAATTAAAATGATGATTATTTTTCGCCCCTGACACAAACTAAACTAAGCCACACTTTTAAACGATTCCACTCATGGACACTCGCAGGGAATTCCTGAAAAAATCCTTATTGCTTTCCGGCGCCGCCGGCTTTTCCACTATCATGCCGGCATCTATTCAACGTGCGCTCGCGATAGACCCAACACCTGGCAGCACCTGGCTCGACGCAGAACACATTGTTATACTCATGCAGGAAAACCGCTCCTTTGACCACTGCTTCGGCACACTGCAGGGCGTCAGAGGCTTCCGCGACCCTCGTGCCATACCGCTGCCCGACCTGAAACCCGTATGGTTCCAGACAGACGATAAAGGAGATACCTACGCGCCATTCCGCCTCGATATCAAAGACACTAAAATCACCTGGATGGGCTCACTGCCCCATTCCCGCGCCAGTCAGGTCGATGCGTACAACGCAGGCAAACATGATCAATGGCTGCTGGCAAAAAAACCGGGCAACAAACAATATGCACACATGCCGCTCACCATGGGTTATTTCACACGCGAAGACCTCCCCTTCAACTACGCCATGGCAGACGCTTTCACCATATGCGACCAACACTTCTGTTCCGGCATGACCAGCACCACGCCTAACCGCTCCTTCTTCTGGACAGGTAAAATCAACAGTGAAGAAAACGGTCGCACCAAACAAAACATCCGCAACGACGACTTCAGCTACGGCAAACACACCTGGAAAACATTCCCGGAACTGCTGTCTGAAAATGATATTCCCTGGAAATTTTATCAAAACGACCTTAGCTGCGGCGGTGGCTTCAAAGGCGAAGAACGCGCATGGCTGGCCAACTTCGGCTGTAACCTCCTCGAATTCTTCGAAGCATATCATGTGAAGTTTTCCTCCCGCTATATCCAAACGCTGCTCAAACAGGTAGAAACGCTTCCGGAAGAGATCAACAAACTACAGGAAGCCTCACCTTCCTCCGATGAGGCCGCGCAGAAAATACGCACCGACATCGCGAAAAAACAGGAAGTACTGGACAACGCCACCAAAGAACTGGCCCAATGGAACAAAGAAAGTTTTGAAAAACTGTCGGCGCAACAAAAACAGCTGTACTATAACGCCTTTGTGATCAACAGTGGCGATCCCAATTTCCGCAGCGTGACCACGTTCCAATATTCTGACGATGGACGGGACCGTAAAGTCACGGTGCCGGCAGGCGATATCCTGCACCAGTTCCGTCAGGACGTACGTGATGGCAAGCTTCCTGCCGTATCCTGGCTCAGCGGCCCGCAGAATTTCTCCGATCACCCCAGCGCTCCCTGGTACGGCGCCTGGTACGTGTCAGAGATCATGGACATCCTCACCGGCAATCCCGAAGTATGGAAGAAGACCATCTTCATCGTTACCTACGATGAAAACGACGGTTACTATGACCACGTGCCGCCGTTCTCCATCCCGGATGAAAATAAACCCGGCACCGGCAAAGTGTCCGCCGGTATTGACACGGAAGTGGAACATGTAAGACTCGAAAATGAACTGGCGCAGGGCATCCATCAGAAACAGGCCCGCGAAGCGCCTGTGGGACTGGGATTCCGCGTTCCATTGATCATCGCATCGCCCTGGAGCCGCGGCGGCAAAGTATGCTCACAGGTGTTCGATCATACGTCCACGTTGCAGTTCCTCGAAACGTTCGTGAACCGCAAATACAAAAAACAGGTACACCTGGATAATATCAGTCAGTGGAGACGCACTATCTGCGGCGATCTTACCGCTGCCTTCAGCACCTTTGCACCTAAAAAAGAAAAACTGCCTTTCCTGCAAAAGGAAAAGTTTGTGCAGGAAATATATAACGCACAGTTCAAAAACATCCCCGCCGGTTTTCAAAAACTGACAACAGAAGCCGTCGCACAAGTGACCGGCAAACCCACGCCGGCCCATCTGCTGGCGCCGCAGGAAAAAGGCGTGCGCCCCTCTCCTGCCCTGCCTTATGAGCTGTACGCCGAGATTGAGTGCCAACCCGGTTCCCGCCAGGTGAAAGCATCTTTAGCGGCCGGCAACAAAATCTTTGGCGCGGCAGCCGCAGGCTCACCGTTTACTGTAATAGCACCGGTAACGTACAAAGACGATAAAGGCAACACCGACAAATGCCGCAACTGGTCCTTCGCCGTCAAAGCCGGTGACCAGCTGCATTATGAATGGCCGCTGAGCGCATTCGAAAACAACCGCTACCACCTGCTGCTGCATGGGCCAAATGGTTTCTTCCGCGAAGCAATTGGCAATACCGAAGATCCTGCCATCACCACTACGTGTACGTATGAACGGAATAAATCCACCCAAAAGCCCACAGGCAATGTATTGCTCTCCCTGGCTAATAATGGCGGCAAACCACTGAGCATTACCATCCGGGACAACGCCTATGGTAACAAAACCATTACCCGTACGGTGACGAGAGACCAGTCCGCGCAAATCCTGCTGCCGTTGCAATCCAGCCACGGATGGTACGATTTCACGGTACTGGCCGATGGTCATGGTCAATACGCCCGGAGATACGCCGGCCGCGTGGAAACGGGCCAGGAAAGCATTACGGACCCGTATATGGGAAAAGTTTAGGATAATTTATGGAATCCGGGCTGCTGACAGCATCCTGCATTAAAAAAACACCCATGAAGTTTTGTTTTTTTATGCTCTCCGTCCTGTTCAGCCTCTCTGCCTGCGGCCGGCAGCCCGGTTCCGCTTTACCTCCCCTGGCCCGTTACGACTCAATCGGCACCGGCATCCTGCAAATCAGTTTTACTGAAAAAATTCCTTTGTACGCCAATGCCGGCGACAAAACACCCTTCGACACACTGGCCGTCAGGCAAAAGAAAGACGGCAGCTATGCTTTCCTGACCAAAGTGCTCAAAACCCGCTTCGCCCCTTACCGTTTTTTTGAAGGAGACACTTACGAAACAGGCCGCCGGCATATCAACATGGGACTGGTGCACTTCTCTCCGGAGTTACAGTTCCGCGTGGTGGAGGCAGCGAAAACATATTTCCGGGTGGTGATCAATGAAAAGGAAAAGCTCACCTGTTTTATCCGCATTCAGCCCGGATATGCCGTGTATGAAACCATGGTACAAAAAGACCTGCATAACAGCATGCCTGCTAACGGTAAAAAAGGCACCTATAATCCCAACTGGTACCTGTATGAAACCTGGGGAAATTTGCTGCAACGGTCAGCTATCGTTCATGTGAAACCGGACATGCCGCTGTTTGAATCGCCGGGGGGCAAACGGATTCCTTTCCCCAAACGGGACGACAGCTGCGATGATTGTTTTAAAGTGGGAGAAGTGCGGGGAGACTGGGCACAGCTAACAGACCGGGAAGATTATGGCCACAAAAAAAAGCCCTATGGCTGGGTGAAATTCCATAACGGCCAAACGCTGACCGTCGCCTATGCGGAATTCCTCTACGAGTAAATAAAGTCCCGAAGCAGACACGAAGCCCGCCCCGGGACAGGGCGCTACGCATTCATCATTACAAGAGCGCCTTTTTTCTTTTTGCTGGCATCGGCTGCTTCCATGAAGGCCATCATCTCGATGGTCTCCTGCGGGTCTACCGGCACCACGCCGGTCTGGAAGAAGGAAGTGATCTGCAATACCAGCGGCTGGTACGAGTTGAAATCACCGATGGGCATGATGCCTTTTTCTCCGAAAGCATGGCCGCCAAAACCATACGGGCCTTTGATGACGCCGCGCAGGGTGCCGATGCGGCCATCGGCCCATACACCGGTCACCTGGTCCATATCTGCGGAGGTGGTGCGTGTCACCTTACGGCAACCGGTACCCATCAGGGCAAACAACATCTCCACGCCATGGATACCGTACCAAAACAAGTCGGGGTGCGTTTTCTCCGTAGGCGACGGCGTATACACGTCTGCCCCGGCCACTTTGCCGATCTTGCCCTGCTTCACCTGCTGGATGCTGTCAATAAAACGTAAGGCGGAAGAAGAGAACACCGGCACGTTATGTTTTTCGGCTGCTTTAAAAATCGCTTTGGTATCTGCCAGGGAAGCGGCTATGGGCTTATCGATAAAAATCCTTTTGCCGGCTTTAAACACCGGGAGCGCCTGTTCCAGGTGCACACGCCCATCATTGGACTCCAGCAGCACTACGTCTACCTTTTCCAGCAACGTTGCAATGGAATCCACGATCTCCACGCCCAGCTCCTTTACTTTGGCGAGATTACCGGGCACCATCTCCAGGCTGGAAGCAATGTCCTTACTGCCTTGCGGATAAGCGGCCACCACTTTAAATCCATGGTAGGCAGGATCTGCGTTTTGTGCGTTCAGCATTTTGGTGAACTCCACACTGTGCGAGGTGTCCAAACCAATGATGCCTACCCGTTTTCCTGCTTCGGCAGGCGTGCCGGCAAACAGGGAGCCGGCCCGGCCCACAAGGCCGAGCCCTACACCCGTTATTGCCGCTGTTCTGAGAAATTTCCTGCGATCGTATGCGGTCATATCTTTTTATTTGGATGATTAGCGGGTCACTTCAATGATCTTACCGCTTTGTTTTTCTTTTAATATCAGTTTCGTGCTGCCGAAGTGTGTTTTCTCTTCTTTGATCAGATAATGTTTGTCATCATAATCCACCAGCGAGGCACCTTTGTCTACTCCTTCGCGGCCACGCCATATCTCCAGCTTCACCGGCTCCCACTGTTTGCTGGCAGCGCTCCGGTAAGCTGCGTCCAGCACGGCGTTCACCACATAACCATCATAAAAGGATTCACGCGGCGCCTTGTTTTGTTCGATGGCGTTGAACATGTCTGTGAACATATGATTGTATCCCAGGTCATTTAACTCATCCCCTACGGGAAACAACCAGCCGGTGTTGCTCTCTGCTTTCTCCGCAACATACTCCGCACCTTTGCCGGTGGTGAACATATCAAAACCGGTACGCAGGAAGCTGTTGAGCCAGATCGTTCCTTCGGTGCCCATCACCTCGTCACGCAGGTCGAGGCCGCCGCGGAAAGTCCAGCTTACCTCAAACTGGCCAATGGCGCCGTTTTCATACCTTACCAGTCCGATGGCATGGTCTTCCGCATCAATTGGTTTTACCTGTGTATCCGCCCAACACATGACCTCTACCGGTTTGATATCTTTGCCGATAAAGCTGCGGGCGATCTCTACACAGTGACAACCCAAATCAAGGATACAGCCGCCGCCGGCCTGTTCTTTGTCCCAGAACCATTCGCTGTGCGGACCGGGGTGCGTTTCCCGCGACTTGGCCCAGAGGATACGGCCTAAGGCGCCGTCCTGCACGCTTTGCAGGGCTTTGGAGAACTTAGGCGTATATACCAGGTCTTCCATATAACCGTGGAAAATGCCCGCCGCTTCTACGGCCTCCAGCATTCTTTTGGCTTCCTCGGCGTTACGGCCCAGCGGCTTGGTGCAGATCACCGCTTTCTTTGCCTTACAGCAGGCCATCACGGCCGCTTCATGCAGGTTGTTGGGCAAAGCGATACACACTACGTCCACCTCCGGATGATTGATGGCATCTTCCATGACCGTCGTCCAGTGAGGCGTTTGATAGTCTGCCGCAAATTTCTGCGCACTCTCTTCCCGGCGGGAATAAATGCTGACGATCCTGTCTTTACTGCGCTGGCTGTGGATGGAATCGGCGTAAAACCGGCCGATAAAACCACTGCCCAGCATGGCAATTTTTCTTCCCATATAAAAATGTTTAATTGTTATCGTTATTGTTGATCATCATCCCGGAATAAAAAAACAAACAACAGCAGGAACACACCGGTAATACCGGCCGGCACCAGCCAGATGGCCTGCCAGTCGTATACCGGACCGGTGGTTGTTATCCCGCTGAAACGGCGCGCCACAAACCCCGACACGTAAGATCCTACCAGCATGCCGATGCCATAGGTGGCCAGCGTGATCAATCCCTGCGCAGCGTTCTTCACGGCCTCTCCTGCTTTGCGGTCTGTATAAATCTGCCCGGTCACGAAAAAGAAATCGTAACACATGCCATGCAGCACAATGCCGCCATACAACATCCACGTGCCCGTGCCACTGTCGCCATAGGCAAACAATACATACCGCAGTATCCAGCAGGCCATGCCCAGCACCAGCATGCGCTTTACGCCCATGCGCACAAACAGCAACGGCATCAGCAGCAGGAACAGGAACTCGGAAACCTGCCCCAGCGTCATTTTACCCGCGGCATTGCTCATGCCGCTGTCGTTCAGGAAAGCATTGGTAAAACTGTAATAAAATGCCAGTGGTATACACACGGCAATAGCCGTGATAAAAAACAACCAGTAAGCACGGCTTTTAAACAATACCAGCGCGTCCAGTCCCAGCACATCAGATAGCTGCACCTTTTTCTTCACCGGTGGCGTATCGGGCAGAAAAAAGCTGTAAACGCCCAGCAACAAAGAACTGGCAGCAGCAATATGAAAGGTGGCGGCACTGGCTTCCACCTTAGCAAAGCCTATCAGCAAACCGGCAATGATCCATCCTACGGTGCCGAATACACGCACGGAGGGAAATTCCCTCCCCGCATCGGTCATCTGCCGGAAGGAAATAGCATTGGCCAGCGACATCGTAGGCATGTACAACAAGGTATACAGTAATATCAGCCACCAGAAACTACCAAAATCATGTACGCTGCCTGTCAGATATAACGTGGCCGCACCTGCCAGATGCAATACGCCCAGCACCTTCTGCGCCGCAAAAAAACGGTCAGCTATCAACCCCACGAAAAAAGGGGAGATAATGGCCGCAATAGAAAGATTGGCATACGCTGCGCCCACCTGCACCGCGTCGGCTTTCAACGCGGTGATCAGGTATGTGCCCATGGTGACATACCAGGCGCCCCAGGTAAAGTACTCCAATAGCATCAGGGCGGACAGCCGCAGCCTTACGGAAAGGGACATACGATCAGTTATTGTTGGAGAAATTGATCCAATCCATGTTAAAGAGATAACCATCTTTACCATCGTTGCTTTTGAACACGAAATACAGGTCATGCTGCCCCGTCACCGGCTGTACTGCCGCGGACACCGGCTTCCAGCCTGCTGTTGGCCCGGCTGCTGCCGCAGTTCCGGCTTTCACTACCGCCTTGCCTGCCAACGGGCCATCCGGCTTGTCCAGGTGGATTTCCACCACACCGCCAATACCCTGCTCCTGCACGTTGAACTGCATGCTTTTCACGCCGTCCATATACAGATGGTTGAACCGGATATAGCTGTTGTTGCGCACAGCTGTATACGCCAACCCCGCAGTAGTGATCGTGATGAGGCTTACATTCCCTTCATCAAAATCTTCAGCCTGCACCCGCGGGTTTCTCAACATGAGATAATCCCTGCTGGTGATCGGCTCTATATTATTGGCGCCTTTATCGGTATAGGTGGCCATCAGCAGATAGCCTCCCTCGTTGCCCTTGCCGGCATGTGCCTTAAAAGACTGTACGCCCTGCATGGGCAGGGTGCCCTGCACGCTGCTGAGAGACAGAATGTAATGCACGATCTCCCTGGCATCGTCAACAGACATGTCCGGATGGGCTGACATGGTGCGGTTGCCCCAGCTGCCACTGCCGCCGGCAATAATTTTGGCGGACAGTTTGTTCACGTTTGTCTCGTTGTCGGCATAACGTTTGGCCACTTCCCGGAGGCTGGGGCCAATAGACGTGGTATTCTCTGTATGGCACGACTTACAGTCCAGCGACCAGAACAACTGATGTCCTTTGGCGAACTTCGTATTGCCGGCACCGTTATTGGCGAGTACCAATGCGAAATCTTTTCCCATCGGGAGATAATCAAACGTGATTTTGATCTTGCTGCTGTCAGGGGTGCCATCTTCCGGATCGGTGACCATCACTTTATAATCCAGTGCGGCATTGTCCCAGTAAAAGCTCCTGTTTGCGGAGGTCATGATCCGCACGTCCGGCGGCGTATTGCCTACCTTGATGTCCACGGAAGACGTTCCCTTGCCGCCATGGTCGTCAGCTACCGTCAGGTCTACCTTGTACACACCGGGCTGAGAGAACGTGTAATCCACCTGCTCACCGCTAAGTTGTTTGTCGCCTATCTTCCAGGTATAGGTGAGCTTGTCGCCTTTGTCATAGTCCATGGAGCCGGCAGCGGAGAGTTTCACTGTCATCGGCGCGCCACCATACAACTGGCTGCTGCGTATATTCGCTACCGGTTGACGGTTGCCTTCCGAATACGTGATACGCACCAGTTTGGCATTGGAGTTTTTGGAGAACCAGTTGGTGCCATATTCCAGCATGTAAATACTGCCGTCGGGCGCAAACTTCATATCGGTAGGCGCTGCAAAATCAATATTCTCAAGGAAAGGCTCCATACGCAGGTAATTGCCGGCGGAGTCCAACGTGACGGCCATGATCCAGTGCCGCATCCATTCGTAGATAAACAGTTTTCCGTTGTAATAATCAGACAGTTTATAAGGCGCGTTCTTAAACTGATCGCTGTAGAATACCGGTCCGGCCATGGCAGTCTCCCCGCCTTTGCCCACCATCGGGAACACCGGGGAAGCGGCGTCACCATACCATATCATGGCTGGCTGTGCAGGCGGCAGTTCCTTGAGACCTGTATTATGCGGCGAATTGTTCACCGGGCGCAGCGGGTCTTTACCTGGTCGTTCTTTCATGGTAGCATAGTCCAGCAAAGGATAGGCTTCGTTGTTGCCGTTGAAGTAAGGCCATCCAAAGAAACCGGGTTTCTTTGCCTGGTTGATTTCATCGAAGCTCAGCGTGCTACCTTCTGCGGACGGGACTTTCGTGTCCGGTCCTACATCGCCCCAATAGACAAATGCATTTTTCATGTCTACAGAAAAACGGTAAGGGTTGCGGCATCCCATCACATAGATTTCAGGACGGCCTTTGGAACCGTCTTTCGGAAAGAGGTTGCCCTCGGGAATAGAATAAGTACCGTCCGGCTCTGGCTTAATACGCAGGATCTTACCGCGCAAATCCATGCTGTTGGCTGAACTGGCCTGATCATCCGACAACTCGCGTCCGGGTCTTTCGTCTACTGGCGTATAGCCGTGGGTTTCTTCCGCATTGGTATTGTCACCGATAGATAAATACAACAGGTCCTGCGGCCCGAAGAACAGATAACCGGCAGAGTGGCAGCAATAGCGGCGTTGCGTGGGCACCTCCATCAGCACTTTTTCGGAAGACATGTCCAGCGTATCACCATGCAGTTCGAGGCGTACCAGTTTATTGTACCATTTTTCTCCGGCCGGCGCGTAGTAAAAATATACCCAGTGATTTTTTTCATAGTGAGGGTCTAATGCCACGCCCAGCAAGCCGTCTTCAATACCGCTGAACACATCGAAGCGGCCAATGGTTTTGGTTTGCCGCTGGCGGGCATCATAGAGTTTCACCGCGCCTTTGCGTTCTACGAACAGTACGTTTCCACCGGGAAGAATGCACATCTCCATTGGTTCGTCCAGGCCGTGGTCCAGTACCGTATAGGTGTAACGGTTAGTGTCCGGTGGCGCAATGGTCAAGGATTTGCTGTAGTCCGGCCAGGCATTGTTGCCTACCAGGTAACGGACAGCGGATTGTATGGTTGCAGCCGTAGCTGTGGCAGGCACAATGTAAAGGCGGCCTTTGTCCTGTTCCAGCTCCTTACCTTCCGGCAGCGTGTTCCACTCGCGCAGCCAGGGCCATCCCTGTTTAACCGCCGCGCTGTCTTTCACGGCGAGGATACCGCCACCACCGGCTTCCGCATAACGTTTCAACGCCGGTATGTCGCGGTAGTTCAAACTGTCTGTCAGTGAAAAGGGCACACATACTGCGCTGAAGCCTTTCAGGGAATCATCCTGGAAATACTGCCTGTCGCCGGTAAGTACTATCTGCCAGCCTTCTTTTTGTCCCGCCTCCTGTAATTGCTTTACCCAGGGGCTTTCTGTGTTTTTAGTGTAACATAAAATACGGGTAACAGAACGTTTGGCCCCGCATGCTGTAAGCAATGCGAGCAACACAGGCAACCATAGTTTTTTCATTTCTTTCGATTATAGCGTTCACTTATGTCAATTACGAATTACGAATTACGAATGGAGAGCAGCCTTACAGCAGAAATCCCTTATTTGCCTTTACAGATATTTTCTTAACTGTCGTGACGGTCCGTTACAATCCATGATTCATAGTCTCCCCAATTCGTAATTCGTAATTTGTAATTCGTAATTAATAACCGGGATTTTGTTGGATACCACCGCCGGTCCGGTCTATTTCCTGTTGCGGTATCGGGAAGAGGTATTTACTGCCGGAAGCAGGCGCTCTGAAGGCGTTGCCTTTTCCGTTGGAATAAGGTCTGGTGGAATAATCTTTCATGGTGGTCACATAGATGTTCCAGCGCAGCAGGTCGAACACGCGGCCGTATTCGCATCCCAGCTCCACGCGGCGTTCGTGCCGCAGGGCCTTGCGCAGGTCGTCGCCGGCAGATACCGCCGGCAGCGGCGTGGCCGCTACTACCCGTTTGCGGGACACGGCTTCCACGTCAGTATGGGAAGAGTTGCTGGCGCGGTTGCGCACCATATTGATATAATTGGCAGCCTCCTGTTTGCTGCCGCCACTTTCAATCAGGGCTTCAGCGTACATCAGCAGTACGTCCGCATAACGTACCAGGTGCATGGTCCAGGCATCGTTGCCCCATCCTTGGCCGCGGCGGTTGGCGGGCAGGAACACTTTGCGGTTGTGATGGCCCGTATTCGGATAGGAAGAGAAGTCCAGCGTTTCTCCGCCGGGGAACACATCTCCCTGGTCGAGGATGGTGAAGAGAATACGTGGATCTCCGGCCTCATACTCATCTACCAGTGACTGCGTAGGACAGTCAAAGCCCCATCCGCCGACATTGCGTGGCGAGCAATAGACAGGCAGCGTGGTGCCGTAGATAAATGCAGCGGGATCATCGCCGAAAATAATCGGGAATACCGCCTCAGGGCTTTTATAGCCGTCTTTCAGGAACAGCGCCTGGTACTGGGGGTCCAGGCTGAAGGCGTTGGCATCGATCACTTTTTTGGCCGCATCGCGGGCTTTGGCGTAGAGGGTTTTATCATCTTCAGCGAAAAAAAGATAAGCCCTTGCCTGTACGGACCATGCCACTTCTTTGGTGACACGGCCCAGTTCTGTGGCTGGCAGGTCGTTGCGGGAAGGCAGCGCGGCATCGTTGCCCACGGCCTCCAGCTCACTGGTGATGAACTGAAACACCTCATTGGAAGCGGCACGTACGATCTTGTTGCGGTCTTCCACCTGCAGCGTTTTTGTCAGCAGCGGCACGCCGCCGAATACACGCACCAGGTCCAGGTAGTAGTAGGCGCGCAGAAAACGCACTTCCGCGAGGTAACGGCTCTTGGTTTTGTCATCAATGGGATTGCCTTTGCTATCGATTAGTTTGGCTTCAGGAAGCCGTTCCAGCGCCACATTGCAGTTGCCGATACCTTTGTAGCAGGCAGCCCACAGGCCGTTGAGCGTTTCATTATTGGCGAGCGCACGGCCAAAGCCCAGGTCCACTACAAAAGGACGGTCGTTGGCGTCAGAACCGCCTTTATCACTTTCGTCAGTGGCCATATTGCCCAGCTCTGCAATCGCTGCCTGATATCCCCAAAACTCATAAAATCCAAGGTAGCAGTTGACAACCGTCTTGAAACCCGCATCCGGCGAAGTGTAGAAGTTGTCGTCCGTTTGTTTGCCCAACGGCGGCCTGTCCAGATAATCCTTAGAGCAGGAAGCGGCCAGTAAAAGCATCAATAACGGTAAGGTATATACGATCTTTTTCATTACAGACATTGTTAAGGATTAAAATTTAGCGTTCACGCCTACCATAAAGGTGCGGGCCTGTGGGAAGTATCCCTGGTCAATACCGATCAACCGGGGGTTGGCATTGCCCATCTCCGGATCAAGTCCGCTGTATTTGGTGAAGGTGAACAGGTTCTGCGCACCTACGTATAACCGTAGCTGTGGTATACGTGCCCTCTCCAGCCATTTTTCAGGGAAGTTGTAACCCAGCTGGATATTTTTCAACCGCAGATAGGAACCGTCTTCCACGAAATAGTTGGACACGCTGCTGTTGAGCGCTGAATTGGAATTGATACGGAAGTACTTGTTAGTGGAGCCGGGGCCGTTCCAGGATTTTTCCAGGAAACCCTGTGGCGCGTTGTACCAGCCGGTGCCCGACTCGGTATCATAACGCAGGATGTTCATCACGTCATTGCCTTGTGAGCCCTGCCAGAACATGCCCAGGTCAAAACGTTTATAGTTCAGGTTGATATTCAAACCATATACGAAATCCGGCCATGGGTTACCGATCATGGTTCGGTCTGCCGCGTCCAGTTTGCCATCGCCGTTAATGTCTTTAAAGCGGAGATCGCCCGGGCGGGAGCTGGCGCTTTGCGGGCTTTTGTTCACTTCTTCCTGTGTCTGGAAGATACCATCTGTCAGCCAGCCATAGTAGTACCCTACAGGCTGACCTACCTCTGTTTTGGTGATCGTTTCTCCCAGGTGGGCAGCGGTATAGATCGGCTCTCCGCCACCCATGCTCAGCACTTCGTTACGGAAGGTAGACACGTTAAGACGTACGTTATAGGAGAAATCTCCGAACTGATGGCTATGTCCAATTGATACTTCCCATCCTTTGTTCACCATACTGCCTGCATTGCTCCAGAAATTGGTGGAAGGGTAACCCATTGTGCTGGGTATCGGTACCACCACCAGCATGTCTTTTACCTTTTTATTGTAATAATCTACGGTCACATCAAGGAGGCCGTCCCACAGCGTCAGGTCCAGCGCCAGGTCTGTCTGCTGGGATGTTTCCCATTGCAGGTTGGGGTTAGCCATGGTAACGCGCCCCGCGCCCAGGAAAGGATTGCTGCTACTCCCAAAGAGATAGCGGCTGGAATTGTCGTAGGTAGACAGATACAGGCCGCTTACATCCACATACTGGTTGCCAACGGTACCATAACTTGCTCTCAGTTTACCGCTGCTCAACCATTTCAGGTTGGCATTTTTGATGAAGTTCTCTTCCGTGAAGCGCCATGCTGCGGAAGCAGACGGGAAAGTTCCCCAGCGATGGCCGTTTCCGAAGTTGGAACTGCCGTCCCGGCGCACATTGGCAGCCAGGATATAACGGTCAGCATATACGTAGTTGATACGCCCGAAGAATGACTGTAACGCGTTGGAGAAAGTATATCCGGAAGCACCGGGGTTCATCGTGGCGGCGTTGATGATACGCATATCGACATTATTGTTCACGATGTTCTGCTTCGATGCGCCATAGTTTAGCCCTTTGGTAAGCTCCGCTGAAATACCCGCCAATGCGGTGATATGATGTTTGCCAAAAGTCTTGTCAAAGTTCAACGTGTTCTCCCATACGAAATAGTTGCCCCAGTCGGAAGTATTGCCAACCGTATTATAGGTCGCGTAGTCGAAGGAATTCAGGAAGTATGCCGGCTGGAAAGTTTTAGAGATGCCGCGGCTCAGGTCCATCCCGAAATTACTGCGGAACGTCAGCGGCTCGAGGATCTTCACGTCCAGCGTCGCTCCGCCTTTGATGGCAATACCTTCCCATACGCTCTGTTGCATGCGTTCCACCTGTCCCACCGGATTGGGTTTGTTGGTGAACAGGATACCGGCATATTGTGAATATGGGTTATTGGCTTCATACCCGGTCATGATACGCTGGTAAAAATCCGGAACGCTTTTCAGGTTGTTGCGGTATACCGGTGTGATCGGATCGGCGGCCATAGCGCTGAAGATGGTGCCGGTAAAGGGGTTGTTCTCATCCACATTGCGGCGGTTTTCATATACGAGGCCGAAGTTGGTGGAGAGCTTCACCCGTGGCCCGATATCAGCCGCCACATTGGTGCGCCAGGTGATGCGTTCATAGTCAGACCCTTTCACGAGCCCCTGTTGTTTCATATATCCGGCGCTGGAAGCGTATACCAGGTTTTTGCCTGCGCCGCTCACGCCTACATTGTAGCTTTGTATGGGTGCATTGCTCTGGATGATTTCTTTCCACCAGTCGGTACCGTTAGGACCGCTGTTATCGTTCACAAACTTCAGCACCTGCGCCACTTTCTCGGGGGTATCGATATCGGTGGGCAATGGTGCGCCACCAGCGGTATTGGCCTGTATTTTATATTTGATGAAGTCTGCCGCGTTCAGCATATGTGGTCGTTTCCAGGCCGACTGCCAGCCCGTGTAAGTATCCAGTGTGACATGCATTTTGGTGTCATTGCGACTGCCTTTACGGGTAGTGATGATCACTACGCCGTTGGAGCCTCTGGAGCCATAGATGGCTGCCGTGGAAGCGTCTTTGAGGATGTCCATCGCCTCAATATCGTTGGGGTTCAGCCAGCCGATATCTGTCTGCGGCAGACCATCAACGATATACAATGGCGTATTGCTGCCGCTGATAGATCCGATACCACGGATACGTACCACCGGAGGAGATCCGGGGCTGCCGCTGCTCTGTGAAACGGTCACGCCGCTCACCTTGCCCTGTAAAGCTTCTGCCGCGTTGCGCACGGGCACGTTGCGCAGGTCTTTACTGCTGACAGAGCTGATAGCGCCGGTCACATCTTTTTTTCGTTGGGTGCCGTAACCGATCACCACTACTTCATTGAGGCCGCTGGTGGATTCTTTGAGGACGATGTTCATCAGCTGTTCGCTGGCGCCCACCGGAATTTCCTGTGTGATGAATCCCATATAGCTGATCACCAGGATCGCTCCGGCATCAGCCTGTAGGGAGAAGCGTCCCTCCACGTCTGTTACCGCGCCCTGGCTGCCGCCTTTTACTTTTACAGAAACGCCCACCAGCGGTGTGCCTTTCTCATCGGCCACTTTACCGGTAACCCTGCCTGCGCTTTGTTCTGATTTGGGGGAGATGACCACCAGGTTGTTGTCCATGATGCGGAAGGCCAGCGCGGAACTGTCCAGCATCCGCCGCATAATTTCCGCCAGAGGGGCGTCTTTTACCTGCAGGTCTATCTTGCCCAGCTGCCGGATGGCGGTATAGTTATAAAAAAAACGATAGTTGCTTTCCTGCTGGATCTTTGCGAAGATCTTGTCTGCGTCAGCCCTCACGAAAGTGAGCGTGAATTTTTCCTGCGAAAAGACGGTTGCTGAAGCGTGTAAACAGGACAATAACACCACAACAAAACATAACTTCATAATGAGGAGTAGTTTGACTGTCTGGCTGAGCGCATAGGAAGCCCCTCCAAATCTGCTTTTTTTCATAGATTTGTTTTAGAAAGGTTTGTAAAGAAGGGTGTAAGTGAAGTTTCTCAGGCTGACTTACCCCTGTACATACACATAAGCCTTTTGGGGAAGAGCACACCTCTTCCCTTTCTTTTTCGGACGAAGCTTATCTCATCCCTCATACATGTTTTCAGGTAATGCGTGCGTTTGACCGTGTGTTCATTACAGGTGATTTTTGAGTTGATAAAATGTTGCTATGATGTGTTATCTGGACAGGTAAACCTGTTGCTGTACTATCCTATAGTGGAATCCTGTGGTCATCTGCAACAACCGCAGCGCCTTGTTGATATCTTCTTTTTCAAATACGCCGCTCAGTATTTCTTTCTGCAGCGTTTCGTCTTCAAAAACTATGTTGACATTGAACTGCCGTTCCATTTTGCGGGCCACCTCCGCGAAGGTTTCATTCATAAAGGCCAGTTTCTGATTGCACCAGGCTGTTTCCATCACCAGGCCGGGGTCTTTGCTGCTGGCCAGTTCCTGCACCCTGAAGTTGACATGTTGTATACTGTCCCGTTCCTCCCATAGCGTATGTTGATCGAGTGACAGCACCAGTTTTTCGCGGGGCAGCAGCACTACTTTTTTCTCGGGGCTGTTGCGCATCATCACCTGTACTTTTCCGGAGATGACTGCCACCTCCGCCTTCTGATCATCGCCATAGGCCTTTATATTAAAAGAAGTGCCCAGTACCTGGATAGCGAGGTTATCAGAATGAACAATGAAAGGTTTGTTATCATCGCTGGCCACATCAAAAAACACTTCACCGGCAACTGCCACGTCCCTGCTTTTACCAGCAAAACGGGCATCGTAGCTTATCTGGCTGCCGGCATTGATCCATACCTGTGTGCCGTCCGGCAGTAATGCTTTAATGGTGCTGCCCATCGGTGCGCTGATCTGTTGCAGTGCCAGCGCCGCGGGTGTTTTTTTGCGGGCCAGCCACCACATGCCTGCACTTACAGCCGCCAGCAGCACCGCCGCCGCAGCCCACCAGTAAGGACGCCTGGAAGACGTCACCCGTGACGGTGTTTGCAGGAACGCCTCCATCTTCTCCCAGCCTTCTGTCACCACAGCCGTATCCTGGACCGGCGCCGACATCGTGTCCAGCACGCTTTCCATGAAACGATAATCCGGGTTCTCCGCCAGCAATTGTTCCAGTTCTTCCAGCTCCTCCCTGCCGGCAGCCCTGCCGGCTTTCCGCGCCATCAGCTCCAGTATTCTTTCTGCTTTCATTGAATGGTTAGATAGTGTACCTGCGAAAAGGACACAGAGAAAAAGCGGATTCCCTAAAAGGATTAAAAAAAAAATTTAAAATGAGATTAGTGGGGAGAGCGAGAATAATGGGTAACATCATACTCTATTTTTACTCTGTAAAACTTATGTCGGCTCATGTAAAAGGTAAAATCATTAACGCCTATACGGAGTTTTAGAATATTGAAAATCATAGTTATTGTAGTCTTGTACCATCGCCTGTAAAGATGAATTTGACCTCGAAAATCCCAAAGGGGACTTGAATACATCTTAGCCCAGGGCGTGAGCCCTGGGAATTCGGGAGAAGCAGCGAAAAATCCACCCCAAGCCGGAACATTGGAACGTTGCAACAGGGAAATAGGGTACGCAGAAACAGAGAAACATAAAACCACGAAAATATAGAAGCGTATATCTACGAAAAACCTTCAACATAAAAAAGACCGGCCCAAAAGGCCGGCCCATAGTTGTTCGTTATTGTTTTTTTCGGTTTATACGAGACCGGTGGTAGTACACCAGAATGTATTAGGAGGAATAGTTGCTTTCTCGGCTTTTTGCTGGCCGGGTTCATTCAGTTTTGCAATTCTGAGTTTGGAAACGTCGAGTTTCTTTTTGGTTTTCTTTTTCATAACAAACGGTTTAACGCGAAAAACATGGCGCTTACTCTTTTCTGAAGGTTTTCAGCTTTCCCTTGTCCTGTCAGACAATGCAGGTTTTTAGTGTGGCAGCAAAATCGAATAAGCAACAATTTACAAAACGTGCGTGAGAAAATACCGCAGTCAGACCGTCGTGTGTTGCAGAAAGGGTTGAAGCGAAGCCGACAGTTTTTTCATCGCGATCATCAACTGTGCGTCTACTGTTTTGGGCGAAATGTTCAGGATACCGGCTACTTCTTTATATGACAGCCCGTCTTCCTTTATCAGTTTAAAGATCATCCTGCATTTGGGAGGCAGCTGCCGGATGGCCGCTGCAATAGCGTCCTGCAGTTCGTGGGTCAGCAGCAGTTGCTCGGCGCCGGCGCAGAAGCGGACTTGCGGCACCTGTACATTGTCCAGGTCCGCCTCCTCGAAGGTCGTGGCAGCCCTCAACTGGTTGAGTGCCGTATGTTTCACCGCCACATAAAGATATACCTTGATGTTGTCTATCTCCTGCAGGGAATGACGCCGCTGCCATAGCTTTACAAATACGTCGTTCACAGCTTCCTCTGCCTGCTGATGTTGCTTCAGGAATGCCAGGGCAAACTGATAAAGCGGGAACATCTGCTGCTGGTAAAAAGCCTTAAAAGCCAGTTGGTCGTCGTGAAATTGTATGCGGTAAAGCAGCTCCTTCATATTTCATCGTGCGTAAGCACAATATAAAAATAATTTAATAAACTAGGGTAGTTTTAAAATTATTTTTTTAAATAAAAATGGATGAGCGGTTGGAGAGAATGGGCTAAAACGAATTATCGGTACACAGGTGCATCTGCGGCGACGGCAGATGTCTTTTATCAAGACAACAACAGCGGTAACCTACCGGTTGACCGGCTGGCCGCTCAGTATATCCCTGACCGTTTGCCCCGGCAATACCCGGAAAACGGGAATATTCAACGCATACCGCTCACACAGCTGCCGGATACTTTGATCTATCTGCTCCGCTGCATACCGCGATGAAAAATGCCCCAGCACCAGCTGTTGCACATTGGTGGCGCTCACCATCTCTATCACCTCTTCAAGGCGGCTGTGCAGGTTCTTATAGGAAGGATGTTCAATCACTTCGTCGCCTCCCAGGAAAGTGGCCTCATGGATCAGTATCTCCGCATCCTGCCAGGTATCCGGACTGGCTACCGGCGTATCGCCGGAATAACTGAGGATGTTACGGCGTACCTCAATGGTCGTTTTCTCTTTTCCCTGCTCCCTGCCTATTCTTCGTATATCCTCCTGCGTTAGCGCCGCCAGTTCGGGGCGCAACTTGCGCCTCGTCTGCATGATTTTATAACCCAGGCTGCGTACCACGCCCGGAGCGGCGCGCACATGCTCATTGCGCAACGGCAACACCAGTACATCGTCTTTGATACGGATTTCATCGCCCGGTGCTACCGGCATCCATACCGTTCCTGACACATGCGGGTCAAATCTCTTGGAAAACGCCTCCAGCGCAGGGTAGGAACCACCATCTCTCGGGTAACAGATAACCGGAAAACCATCCCGCGCATTCAGTTGATTGAGCTGTAATAATCCGGTCAGATGGTCCCTGTCGGCATGTGAAATAAACACATGACTGATTTTTCTGCTTTTCTGCAACAAAGTGGCACTTACGCCGTCGCCCGCGTCCAGCAAGATGCCCAGCTCTTCTACAAAATACCAAGTGGAAAACAGGGCCGTGGAATAGCCGGTGATCGTTAACGCTTTCATAGTCCAAAGCTACGGATATTAACGGCCGCTTTTTGCAACGACGGTGTAAAAATAGAATGGGCGGGCATTGCAGGAATAGTTAATTTTGTGTCATGCGGATAAGAGCTACTGTCATACCGCATACCCTGATAATTTCCAATAACAAGCATCATTGACAATGCCTGTGCGCTCATGACGTGCTGCAGCATTTTTGTGCCCATAAAAAGCGTTATCATGAAAGAAAATATGACCGCAACGCCTCCTGCACCCAAACCGGCCCATGCCTGCGATGGCAGCCATCAACACAAGCCCGGAGAAAAACATGACCATGGCGACCATGATCACGGTCACGCCCATACGATGATGATATTCGGCAAAAACACCGAACTGTATTTCAGCCTGCTATGCGGCGCCACACTGGCCATCGCCTGGATACTGGGGCGTACGCTCGTCGCGGCAGGAACAATGCCGGAAGGCGGACTGCTGCCCATCCTGATAGCCTCCTATATTTTCGGTGGATTTTACACTGCCAAAGAAGCTATCGAAACCATCTCCAAAGGCGGCTTTGAAATAGATTTCCTGATGCTGGTGGCGGCCGCCGGCGCAGCTATTTTAGGGAAATGGGAAGAAGGCGCCCTGCTGTTGTTCCTCTTCAGCCTCGGTCACTCGCTCGAACATTATGCCATGGAGAAAGCCCGCAAATCCATTACGGCACTGGCCGACCTGGCACCTAAAACAGCACTGCTCAAAACCAACGGCGGCACCAGAGAAGTGGAAACATCCGAGCTCAAAGCCGGCGATGTTATAGTGGTAAGGCCCAACACCAAAATATCGGCAGACGGTATCGTGGTGGCAGGCACCAGCAGTGTAGACCAGGCGCCCATCACCGGCGAAAGCGTACCGGTGGACAAAATGCCGGTCGATGATCCTGCCAGCGCACTGCAACAGGTAAAAGATTTAAATGCCCGCTATAAAGTATTCTCCGGTTCCATCAACGGCAACGGCTCCCTCGAAATCATGGTGAGCCAGCCGGCCAGCGACTCCACTATTTCCCGGCTGGTGAAAATGGTTAATGAAGCACAGTCACAGAAGTCACCGACGCAACAGTTCACCGACCGCTTCCAGCGCATCTTCGTGCCGGCAGTGCTGATACTGGTGCTGCTGTTATGTTTCGCCTTTCTGGTGCTTGATGAACCTTTCAGCGCCAGTTTCTACCGCGCTATGTCCGTACTGGTGGCGGCCAGTCCTTGTGCCCTGGCTATCTCCACGCCCAGCGCAGTGCTCAGCGGCGTGGCCAGAGCCGCCCGTATGGGCGTGCTCATCAAAGGCGGCCGTCCGCTGGAAGACCTGGGCAACCTCACCGCGGTAGCTTTCGATAAAACCGGCACCCTCACAGAAGGGAAACCACGGCTGACCAACGTCATTCCCATGAACGGCAACAGTGAAACCGATCTGCTGCAGGCCGCCGTGGCCGTGGAAGCCCTCAGCGACCACCCGCTGGCCAAAGCCATCGTTCGTGACGGTAAAGCCAAACTTGGCAATACGGCCTTCCCGGAAGCGCAGCAGCTGGAAGCCGTCCTCGGCAAAGGCATCAAAGCCGCCTGGCAGGGCGCACCGGTATACATCGGCAATCTCGCCCTCTTCGAATCACTCGATGAACATCGTCCGGCAGCAGAACTGACCACACAGGTACAGGAACTGGAACGTGGCGGCCACACCACTATGGTGGTACGAAAAGGGACTGTTTACGCCGGTATCATCTCGGTAATGGACACACCCCGCCCCGAAGCGGCAGAAGTGCTTAAAACGCTTAAAAGTTCAGGAATACGGCGCATGATCATGCTCACCGGCGACAACCAGCAGGTGGCAGATGCAGTGGCCCGGCAAATCGGTCTCACCGATGCCTGGGGCAACCTGCTGCCGGAACAAAAAGTGGAAGCCATCCAAAAACTTGCCTACGATGAACATAAAGTCGCCATGGTAGGCGACGGCGTCAACGACGCCCCTGCCATGGCCAACAGCACGGTGGGCATCGCTATGGGCGCAGCCGGCTCGGACGTAGCCCTGGAAACGGCAGACATCGCGCTCATGGGCGACAAACTCACGCTCCTGCCCTTCGCCATCGGCCTGAGCAGAACAGCCAGCAAAATCATCAAACAAAACCTCTGGATGAGCCTCGGCATGGTAGCCATCCTCATCCCGCTCACCATCACCGGCATCGCCTCCATTGGCCCGGCGGTAATGGCCCACGAAGGCTCTACGCTGGTAGTGGTGTTCAACGGACTACGGCTCCTCGCTTACAATAAAAAAATCCCGGGAAAATAACCCGGGATTTTTTTCCATTATCGTATCAGGCGTAATGCTTACGCAAAAACGTAGCTATCGCCGTCAAATGATGATTGTCATGCTCGGCAATAAAGTACAACATGTCAGCCAGCGATAACACCTGTCCCAACCGCGGATGCATCGCCTTCCTCTCCAGATCTGCCGGCGAAAAATGCTCCACCTGCTTAAGAAAATTATCCCGCACCTGCCGGAAATGATACACCAGCTCGCTGATCGGATATTGATTGTGATGGGCCGCCACAGTGGCTTTATTGTCAGGGTCTGCCGGCGTCAGCTCCCGCCCCGCCCGCAGGTCTTCCAGCCGCTTGTCATGCAGCAGCTCAATATCTGAAAGATGACCGATATGCTCCTTCACGGACCACTTGTCATGTTCCCGGACCTCCATGATATCTTCCGGTACCAATACTGTCATCTCATCCAGCCGCGGCGCAGTAGCACGCAACCGCTCCACGAAAAAAGGTATGTAATCCACCGTATGCCCAAACTGAAAGCGGCGATCAGACCATTTCAATAATTCCGTCATAATAAAAAACCTCCTGTAAGTGTAACGCCCCGCAAACGGAATTGTTGCCCGCCTTTCCACTCATATATTTCCCTTGGGACGAACAACAGGAAACACTATCTTCATGCCTATTATTCATCCCCCAAACAACTTCAACAGCGTTATGAGAAAGCTACTCCCCGTATGGCTTATGCTGGCGTCCGTACACGTATTCGGACAAACGGCCACGCCTACCCTGAAATCCGTTTTACTGACACAACTCCGCAGTACACACAATAAGGCGGACTGGTTCGTGCCAGCCAACACTGCCGTGGAAGGCCTTACGGCTGAACAGGCCAACTGGAAAGATGGCAGCGGCAACCACTCTGTAGGCCAACTGGTGCAACACCTCGTGTTCTGGAACGAACGGCAGCTCAACAAGTTCCTCGGAAAAGAAGTGAAGGACTTCAAAGGCGACAACAACGAAACATTTGCCAGTGTAGACAAAGCAAGCTGGGAAACAGCCGTAAAGAAACTGGACGAAATACTTACCGGACTGGAACAATTCGTCGAAAAAGCAGACGATAAAACACTCGCTGCCGCCGCCGGCACCATCGCCAATATCTCCACCCACAATGCCTATCATACCGGGCAGATCATCTTCGTCCGCAAGGAACAGGGATCATGGAACCCGGAACATGGCGTGAAATGATTACAGCCAGCTCTGAAAACGCCGGATGAACCAGTTTTTGATCAGCTGCGTTAACACACAATAGCTGGTCAGGATAGCGAACAGAAAAGGAAAATATTGGACCGGCATGGCCTGCATTTTTAATGCCGCGGCCAGCGGACTGAATGGCAGTAAAATACCAATGGCCATTACCAGCGTTGTCAACGCCAGCACCGGTGCGGTGGCCCAGCTTTGAATGAACGGCACCTTACGCGTACGGATCATATGCACAATCAGCGTCTGTGACAACAACCCTTCTATGAACCAGCCGCTCTGGAAAAATGCCTGGTGCTCCGGCGTATTGGCTTTGAAAAAGAAAAACAACAAGGCAAATGTCAGATAATCAAAAATAGAACTGATAGGCCCGATGAAAAACATAAACCGTGCAATACCGGAAGCATCCCACTTTTTAGGTGCTTCGAGATATTCCTTGTCCATCCGGTCCCAGGGAATGGCTATCTGCGAAATATCATACAACAGGTTCTGCACCAGCAACTGAATAGGCAACATCGGCAGAAACGGCAGAAACGCACTGGCCCCCAGCATACTGAACATGTTCCCAAAGTTGCTGCTGGCGGTCATCTTGATGTACTTGATGATGTTGCCAAATGTCCGGCGGCCGTAAATCACGCCTTTCCGCAATACGGTCAGGTCTTTTTCCAGCAGGATAATGTCCGCGCTTTCTTTGGCGATGTCGGTCGCAGTGTCCACAGAGATGCCTACATCAGCTTCTCTCAAAGCTGCAGCGTCATTGATGCCATCTCCCATAAAACCGACCGTATGCCCTTTCTGCTGTAATACTTTCACCACACGGGTTTTCTGCAGGGGGCTTAGCTTGGCGAAGATGCTGATGTTGTCGATTTCTTTTGTGAGCTCAGCATCGCTGATATTGTCCAGGTCCGGCCCCAGCAGGATATTGTTGACCGGTATTCCTACGTCCCGGCATATTTTTTTGGTAACGATCTCGTTGTCGCCGGTCAGCACTTTCAATGTAATGCCCAGCTGGTGCAATGCTTCGATAGAGGGTTGGGCGGAAGGTTTGGCGGGGTCCAGGAAACCAATGAAGCCGGTCAGCGTCATGTTGTTTTCATCCGCCACGCCATACGTCAGGGCGCGGTTGTCGAACTCCTTAATGGCGACCAGCAACACGCGCAGCCCTTCTTCATTGAGCTTGCGGGAAATACGGAGGATATGGTTGCGCATACCTTCGTCCAGCACCATGACGTTATCATTTTCGGGGTGCAGTTCTTTATCTTCTCCGGGGTTAAAAGCATGTGAACAAAGGGCCAGCATCTCTTCCACGGCGCCCTTGCAGATGAGCAGGTGCTTGCCGTTGCGCTGCTGCAATATTACGGACATGCGGCGGCGCTGGAAATCGAACGGTATTTCATCTATTTTGGTAAAACGGTTGCCCGCCTGGATATGCTCATGTACCTCCACATGTTCCAGCACGGCCTGGTCCAGCAGGTTCCTCAGCCCTGTCTGATAGTAGCTGTTGAGATAAGCCCATTTAAGCACTTCTTCGTCATCCTGCCCCAATACGTTCAGATGCCTTTCCAGGACTATTTTGTCGATAGTGAGTGTGCCTGTTTTATCAGTGCACAGGATGTCCATCGCGCCGATATTCTGAATGGCGTTCAGCCTTTTTACGATCACTTTGCGTTTGCTCATGCTCAGCGCTCCTTTGGCCAGGTTGGCGGTAACGATCATGGGCAGCATTTCCGGCGTAAGGCCAACGGCAACGGCTATAGCAAAAAGCAAAGCGGAGATCCAGTCGTGTTTTACCAGTCCGTTGATCACAAAAATCAACGGCACCATTACCAGCATAAAACGGATCAGCAGCCAGCTGACACTGTTCACACCTTTATCGAAACTGGTTTCCGCCCTTTTGGTGATCAGGGTTTTGCTAAAGGAGCCAAAGTAAGTCTGATCACCGGTATTGATGGCGATGGCCGTAGCGGCGCCGCTCACCACGTTGGTGCCCAGATAACAGATGTTCTCCAGTTCAAAGGGTACGCGGCGTTCGGCATCTGCAATGCTGAATTCCTGTTTCTCTACCGGCAGCGCTTCTCCTGTAAGCATCGCCTGGCTCACGAACAGGTCTTTCGATTGCAGCACCCGGCAGTCTGCGGGTATCATGTCGCCGGCAGACAGCAGGAAAATATCCCCGGGAACGATCTCCTGGATGGGTATCTCCCGGGCGCCTTCCGGATTACGCAGCACCATGGCAGTAGTTTTCACCATGCCTTTGAGTTTCTCCGCGGCGCGGTTGCTGCGGAACTCCTGCCAGAAACGAAGTACGGAGCTCAGCACCACCATTACGCCCACTACGCAGACGGTTTTGTAGTCCTGCTCACCGGGAGCGGCCAGCCACACGTCCATGATAAAGGATATAATGGCAATCACGGCCAGTACGCCGATGAAGGGATTGATGAAAGCCTGTAGGAATTGTTTGTACCAGGCGGGCGCTTTTTTGTGGGTGATTTCATTGAGCCCGAACACCCTGCGCTTGGTTTGCACCTGGTTTTCTGTAAGACCGCCTTCCTGGCTGTCCAACACGTTCATGGCACCGGCCCTGTCGCTTCGCGCCACATGGCGGAGCTTCTTCGCTGCCAGTACATTAAATCCGTCTGCAGTTACCTGCTGGGTAAAGGGTATGTGCCGCCTGATGCTGCCTGCTGCTGTTCTGATCATGACTGTAGAATAGTTTAATGGTCAGCCGGGGCGGTCCCTTATCAGGAAGAAAACAGGGCACCCTGGCTTACATTACCGGTATGTCCGGGTCCTGCGTCCATAGTGATAAATATTTGTTGACAGGACAAAAATACTACAGCCTGCGCGGGCAGGCTGTTAGAGGGGCTTTAGAAAAGTATTAGAAATTCATTAGAGCGATGGTAATTATTTTCTCACCAGCTTGGTCACCTGGTCCATGCTGGAACTCACGATCGTAGCTGTTCCATTTGCTGAACTGTTTTTAGTATAATTCACGCGTGATTTTAATACCAGCGTATCCCCTTTCCAGCTCAGTTTGCAAGCCATCGGCTGTCCGGTAAGAGGAGCATCAATGCCCGGAAAGGATACAGTGGAAGCCTGGCTGTACAGGGAATCATTCGCTTTGAGTTCGTATGACGCCGAACTGCCTGAAGCCGGTATGGTAACACGCCATGGCAGCTCTTCCGATTCCATAAGCTCACCATTCACGTAACTTGCCCCCTTCACTTTTGTATCTACCATGTAACTGATGTCCTTAGAGGTCATCATCCGTTCATCGAAAGTGACGGTGCCTTTGTTCTCAATGCTGATATAATCGAAATCAGTAATCCCTTTTAAAGTATTGCCTTCCATGTCACTGGCCGAAGTGACTGACTGCCCCTTTAATTCCATGCCGGCAAATTTCCAGGTGCCGGTCAATTTGTTGGACGGGTTGTTGCCCGGAGGGTTTACAGCAGGATCGGGGTCCGGGCCAGCCATGGGGCCTTTGGAGCAGGCTGCCAGGATAAGTGCAGCAGCAGCTAACAGGAACAGATAGGTACGGGTCATGGGACTATCGTTTTTAAATAGTGGCGCAAATTTAATACATATTATGAATACTTCATATTATCGGCATGAATCTTATCTACCGGCAGATAGCTTATTTTTGTACAGATCTCCCAATAGCTACTGCCATGAAAACATATATCAACAAGTATCCTGAATGTGACTACAAAGGAAGAACAAGGGCCCTGAACGATGCGATGGAGCTCCTCCAGGGCAAATGGAAAGTATTAATTATCGCGGTATTGTGCTGCCGCGGACGGAAACGTTTTTCTGACCTGCAACAGGAAATAGAAGGCATCAGCGCTAAAATGCTGACACGGGAACTGCAGGTGCTGGAACTGAACCTGCTGGTGTCCCGCACCGTTTGTTCCACCAAACCTGTTACGGTGCGGTACGAGATCACGCCGTATGGAAAAACCCTTGAAAAAATTGTCTTTCAGCTGATGGACTGGGGAGCGGAACACCGCCGCCATATTATGGCGTCTACTCAGCCTGTAAACTCCTGACGGGGTTCTGCATGGCCGTCTTCACAGCCTGGTAACTGATTGTTGCCAATGCTATCAGCACCGCCATACCGCCTGCCAGTATAAATACCCACCAGTGAATAGGCGTATGATAGGTGAACTGGTTGAGCCAATGCGACATGATGGCCCATGACAGCGGAAATGCAATCACCGCTGACAGCAGTACCAGCTTCAGGAACTCCATCGATAACAACCGCGCAATGCCTGTCACGCTGGCACCCAGCACCTTGCGGATACCGATCTCTTTGGTCCTGCGTTCTGCGGTATAGGCTGCAAGGCCGAACAGTCCCAGGCAGGAAATAACAATCGCCAGTGAAGCAAATATCCGCGACAACCGGCCTATCAGTTGTTCACTGCTGAACATGGCATTAAACTGTTCATCTACAAAACGGAAAGCAAACGGATAACCGGGATTATCTTTTGCCATCACCCGCTCAATGCTCTTCACCGTCTGTTCCGGATCGGCATGGGCTGCCATACGGATATACATCTGCCGCGGGTCATTGTCCCGCTTAAAAAACGCCACCGGGTCTGGCTTGCCATAAATATCACCGTACACATAATCTTTCACGATCCCTACAATACGATAAGGACGGTAATTTCTTTCCGCATCGTCTGGTACCAGCAGGTCCCTGCCGATACTGCCTTCTGCACCCATCAACCGGGAGAGCGATTCGGTGATCACCACGCTGAAGCTGTCCACAGTGGCCCCGGGCAGGAAGTCCCGGCCTTCTTTCAGCTCCATGCCGGAGGTCGCAAAAAATTGCGGCGTCACACAGCGGTTGGAGATCAGGAAACCGCTTTCCGGCGATCCCGGCCACCGGAAGGCGTTGGTATTGTTTCCACCTTCAATGGTGATATGATCAGATAAGGCCACGTTCTCTATAAATCCCGTGTTCAGCAGGTCCTGGCGGATGGCAGCAAAGTCCTTTCCCATCCTGCCGGTAACACTCATTTCCAGCAGCTTGTCCTTATTATAGCCCAGCTTTCTGTGCTTCACATGTTCTATCTGCTGATAAATGATGATGGTGGAAATGATCAGTACGATGGACACGGTAAACTGCAGGGTGACCAGCCCTTTGCGGATCACGGCGGCACTGCCGCCGGGCATTTTGATGCCCTTCAGCACTGCAACCGGATTAAAGGAAGATAAATACAGGGAGGGATAACTGCCTGCCATCAGCCCGGTCACCACAGCTATTGCCAACAATGCGGCCCAGTGCGAAGGATGTTGCAGGTCTAAAGCAATCTGTTTGCCTACCATAGCATTAAACGCTGGCAATAACAGGCCAATGATCACCACGGCCAGCAGGGTGGCCACCAAAGACATCATCATGGCCTCACCGATGAATTGCACGATGAGACGGCCTTTTCCCGCACCCAGCACCTTGCGCACCCCCACTTCTTTGGAACGCTTCTCACTACGCGCAGTGGCCAGGTTCATAAAATTAATGCAGGCTATCAAAATGATGATCCAGCCGATAACGGTGAACAGGCGTACATACCCGATACGTCCGCCGGATTGTTTACCATCCACAAAGTCGCCGCGCAACCGCCAGTCATTCATCGTAAATAAAAACGGGGTGGTAATGGCTTTGGGGAATTTCGCTTTCACATACCCTGCCAGCTGCCGGTTGAGCGCCGCCACGTCAGATCCCGGCACCATCTCCACAAAAGTATGGATGGCGTTGGCATCCCATGATGTCAACCATTTGTTCTGATTAAAATAAGTCTGAAAAGGCGCCAGCCATTCAAACGTCAACGAGGAATTGGGTGGCAGGTCTTTCACTACGCCTGTCACCATGTATTCCTGCTGGTTGTCCATCTTCAGCATTTTGCCGGTCACGTTGGTCGTTCGCCCAAAAAATTTCCGTGCAGCCCTTTCCGTTATGACCAGAGAATAAGGCTGTGCGAAAGCCGTACGCACGTCCCCTTCCACAAAAGGAAAGGTGAACATACTGAACAAGGTACTGTCTGCATACATGCCGGCCGCGTAATAAGCGGTGCTGCCATTGTTGAACATGGCAGAAACTGTTCCCTCTGTTGTACGGCAAATATTGGCCACTCCCGGAAGCTCCGCTTTTATGGCTGGTCCCATCAAAGCGGGGGTGGACCAGAAAGTGCGCTTGTAGCCATCGTACTGCCAGTGCTGTAAAACAGCGTACAACCGGTCTTTCTTTTCATGCATACTGTCGTATCGCACCTCATCTTCCACCCACAGGAAGATAATGCCGGCGCAGGCAATGCCTGTCATCAATCCGAAAATATTCAGGAAGCTGTATACTTTGTTCTTCCATAAACTGCGGACGGCTGTCCGGAAATAGTTGGTAATCATGAAAACGAATTTTCCAATCGGATGCCAACAAAAAACACATTAATATACAACAACATACATATCACACATTGTTAAAAATGTCCGCTTTTGATACAGGTTTTGTTCAGTTGCGGATAGCGGATAAAAACAGCACCGGCCAGCCGGTGCAACGAATGCCCAGGCTGGCCGGTGCGATGTGTACATGGATCATTGTGCGAGATTGGTTGGATCATCTCTCAGGTCCATACGCATTTGGACCAGGTGTTTTTTGAATCCCGCTTTTTCATAGGCTTTTACAGCAGCTTCGTTGTCGCTGTAAACGTCCAGGCGTATTTCCAGCACATCCTGTAAATAAGCCCATTCTTTCAGAAAGGCTAGTATTTTACCATTGATACCTTTGCCGCGATGCTCCGGCACTACATACAGGAAGCCCACATATGCCTGTTTATCATGTTTGAGATAAGGCCTGGAGGCAGGCTCTATACGGCAATAGCCCGAAGCAACGATCTGTGTGCCGGCTAAGGCCACCACCACCTCCACGTTGTTGGCCTCTATCATTTTGGCGATGTCGTAGTAGCTGATAGCACCATCCTTCAGGGTGGGGTCATAAGGCCGTTCTGCTGTGATAATGCCCTGTTCGAAAGTAAGCAGCAAAGGAAGATCTTCCTTTACGGCTTTTCTTACCGTGATTTCCATATGTATTGATTGGATTTATTAACAGATAAACATTCACTTTATAGGATAGTAAATGTCGGACATTATCTGTTTACACCCAACTATTCAGACCGTAAACTGTGCGCCGGGTTCACCAGCGCGGCACGGATACTCTGGAAGCTCACCGTCAGGAAAGCGATCAGCAGCACCAACACAAAGGGAATGGCAAACAACCACCAGTGCAGCGTTGTCCGGAAGGCATATCCCTTCAGCCATTGCGTAACGCTGAACCATGCCACCGGCGTGGCCACCGCGAAAGCGATCACGATCAGCACGGCAAATTCACGGTACAGCAACCGCACAATCTCTGATACGGAAGCGCCGAGTATTTTACGGATACTGATCTCTTTGGTCCGCTGCACAATAGTAAAGGAGGCGAGCCCAAACAAACCGAGGCACGCCACCAGGATGGCCAGCGTGGTAAAGATGCCGAACACTTTTCCAAAACGCTGGTCAGCTTTGTATTGTTCGTCGAAATGTTCGTCCAGGAAAAAATATTCAAAGGGATTGGAAGGGAAAAAAGTATTCCAGTTGCGCTGTACCGTCGATATGGTGGCGGCGATATTGTCCGGTGATACGGCAACGGAAGTATACCCTCTCACATCGGCACGCAGCCGGAGGATCAATGGCTCATAAGCATCATGCAGGGACTGCTGATGAAAATCTTCCACTACGCCGGCAACCCTCAGCGTATCGCCCCAGAAGAAAACAAGCTTGCCAACAGCCGCCTCCGGACGATCAAAGCCCAGCCTGCGGACACCCGTCCTGTTGAACACCACGGCGCCTTTTGCCCCATCCATACCAAAATCGCGGTCGAAATTCCGGCCGGCAATCAGTTTCAGATGGTAAGCAGGCACGTAATCATAGTCTACGAAAATAGCACGGAACTGTCTGCCTTGGTTTTCGGGCTGCTCTATCAGACGTATGCCACCGGCATTGATGATAGAAGCCTCGCCCGGCACGATGGACGACACCGTCACGCTATGAACAGCCGTTTCATGCATCAACTGTTCCTTGAATGCCTGTTGCTGTCTCATCAAAGTAGAATCGGTATAAACAATGGGCGGCTTTATGACCAGCGTCTGCGCAATATCAATGCCCAGCTGCTGCGAACGCATAAACCGTATTTGTTTAAAGACGGTGAGCATTCCTACCAGTAAAAACAAAGAAGCGGCAAACTGCACCACCACCAACGAACGGCGTAACGTACTGCCCTGGCGGGAAGAGATGGCTTTTCCCTTCAATACCACCACCGGTTTAAAACGGGAAAGCACAAACGCCGGATACAAACCTGACAGGAATGAACCCACCACAAACAGCACGCCCAGCACGGTCCAGAAAAGCCGGTCATACAACAGGGAAAAAGACAACTGCTGGCCTGTTATGCTGTTAAAAAGCGGGATCGAAAAAACCACCAGGAACAATGCCGTGATGACCGCCATGCCGTTCAGCATCGCTGATTCAATCATGAACTGTGCCACCAGCTGTGACCGGAGAGAACCTATCGCTTTGCGCACGCCCACTTCCACCGCCCGGTTGATAGCACGGGCCGTAGCGAGGTTGATGTAGTTGATCCAGGCAATAGCAATGATAAACAAGGCTATGCCCATCAACAGGTATACCGTATTGCCCTGGCCGTTCGTTTCTGTTTCCATCATCAGGTGGGAATAAAGATGGATGTCCTTTATCGGCTGGAGATAATATTTTGTCGTGAACTCTTTAGGCACGTCCCCGTAGTATTTGGCCACCTGCGCCGGAAACTTGGCTTCCAGCTTCTGCGGGTCGGCGCCGGGGCGAAGCAGCAGGTAAGTCAGACAACCATCCCATTGCCAGCCTGTTTCCGGATCATCGGGCTTCACCATCTCCTGGAAGGTGGCATATGAATACAACGCTTCCGCCTTCAGATGGGTATTGGAAGGCATGTCTCTGAATACGCCTGTTACTTTAAAAATATCCCGGTGATTTTTGCGGAGGATTTTACCAACCGCGTCTTCCTGTCCAAACAATTTATGGGCGATGCTTTCTGAAAGCACCACTGTATTAGGTTCTGTGAGTGCTGTTTTGGGATCTCCACTAATAAGCGGCGTGGAAAACACGTTAAAATAAGCGCCGCTGGCATAATACACGGATGATACCTTGACGCTTTTTTCGTTATTGCCCAGTATTGCCTCGCCTTGTTTGACCAGCTTGACATAGTCTTCTATTTCCGGAAAAGCATCCTTGAAATGATTGCCTACCGCAAAGGCACCGGCGGCCCAGTTGGTGCTCAACTGTCCTTTCTCATAACGTTCCTGCCGCACCCGATAGATACGGTCGCCTTTTTCCTGGTTGTTCTCGTAACTTAATTCATAGGCCACGTATTGCAGGATCAACAGGGAAGCGGCAATACCAATGGCCAGTCCCATAATGTTAATGGCAGAAAACACCTTGTTGCGGCTGATATTCCGCCAGGCAATCTTGATATAGTTCTTCAGCATATGAAAAAAATTGGCAACGGTCAGATTACAAGAAACCTGCCACTGGCCGGCGTCCGTGCCAGATGGGCCGTTGCGCCGACAGGCCGTCGCGGGACTGTTTCATTACCGTACACCGCCTGTCCGATAATGAACGTTTCTTTTTACCTTTATGTTATGTACCGGCAATATAAACCACATCCGTTACTGGAACCATATATAGATGCCTACTGGACCGTTATCTCGGCCACAGGGTCTGCGGCCGTTGGCCGTATATTGCCCGACGGTTGCGTGGATATCATCTGCAACCTGGGCGATGCCGCCATCAGTGATGCCGGTACGCCACAGCAACAGTGGTTGCACGCTGAAAAAGCTTACCTGATCGGTACCATGACGCGGTACAGTGATTCCTGTCAGCCGGGAGCATCCCGCATGATCGGTATCCGCTTTAAACCTGCCGCTTTTAACTCCTTCTTCCGGCTGCCTTTACAGGACATGGCGGATGAATGCACCGAGTTCGGGCAGGAACTGGTCCCCCTGCTCCTGCGGGCCGGCAACGACTTTATTCCCGTATTGGATAAATACTTTCTCGAACATAACACCCAGGCGTCCCGTGAGATGTTGCCCATTGTGGATACCATTTACCGGCACCGTGGCTGTATCAGAATCGGAGACCTCGCCCGTGCCCATTTTCTCACGCCCCGGCAGCTGGAGCGGCAGTTCCTTAAACATACCGGTGTCAGCCCTAAGGCATTTGCCAATATCGTGCGTTATCAGGCCGTACACCGGCATATCCGTACCAACCCCGGAAGCAGCCTGCTGCAAATAGCCTTTGATTATGGCTATTATGACCATTCCCATCTGACCAACGACATCCGGAAATATACCGGCAAAGCTCCCTCTCAAACCCAGGGCTGAAGCCCTGGGCTACGATGTGAGCCAGGCTGTTTTTCAAATTCGGATGCTTTGAAAGGGTGTACGCGGATTGGCGGAAAATAACCTGACTGTTCAACAAAAAAAATCTGAAAATAATTGCCCGTGTTTAGAAGTGGTTAACAAATGCCAACCTGATAAGCTGTATTCTTGCACATGGTTAATTGCTAAAAAACCGATGATATGCCAGGGCAACCGTATTTTACCAATGAGGGCGGCACATGGATGTTTCATCAGTCAGCTGTACTGGTCACCTATCACAGCGAGCTGCTGTACGCTATGGACATGATGCATACGAGGCCATTGGCCGCAGAAAGAATATTCCGTAAAATTATCCTGGCCTGTGGCAACAGCCATATTGACGCGCTGCTATCACTGGCCGTCATCCTGAACAGGACCGGCCGGCACATAGAAGGGAATGCCCTTATGCACAGGGCGCACCTGATCTGCATGGAAGCGCTGCCGGCGGCGTTCCGGCCCGGCACCGACCATGTCTATTGGTGCGTGCTGGAAAACCGGCCTTTTCTCCGTGCCCTCCACGCGGTCATTCCGGAGTACATCAAGGAAAAACATTATGAAAGAGCGCTGGACAAAATCAATTTCCTGCTGAAGATCAATCCGCAGGATGACACGCTCGCCAATGCGCTCCTGCCGGTATGTTACATGCACCTCGGCCGGTATGAGGAATACCTCGCCTGGTATCAGCAACAACCTGCCGGCAACCGTACCTTAGAGAATACATTTTTTTCTTTCCTGGCCCTTTACAAACTGGGCCTGGCAACACAGGCCAAAGAACGTTTCCTGGAAGCACGACAGGCCTGGCCTCATATGGCAGCAGAGCTGCTGAAGACCAGTCATCAGTTTCCTACAGATGAATTCGCGGAATATCAGGCGCAAATACCGCCCGGCAGCAGACAGGAAGCATTTGTATGTTGGCTCGCTTCCAGAGAATTATGGCAGAGGGAAAAGGGGCTGAAGAAATTTATACGATCTGTCACAGGAGCACCCGCAGGCCTCCCCTGATATTGTTATACGGCTACTGTAATGAACGGATATGCAACGTAGAGCCTTGGTAATAATAATCCACCGCACTGCTGTATTTCACCACATTCATAAAGGCATCGAGCGACTGGCAGGGGTCCATACAGCCGGTAAAGCGGCGGTGCAACATCTCAGGGTCGTCAAAAACCACACTGATCGCAAAACGTTTACCAATCATCTTCCTGATGTCATTCAGCGATGCATCCTGAAAAGTATAAATGCCATTCTTACGTTTTGCGCCCTGCAATTGCATGGTAAGCGGATCGCGAAAAACAGCCGCCGCCCTTTCATTGACGGCCAACTGACGGATCACCTCTTTCTCATGCCGCCTTTGCCACCAACCGCTCCAACACAGGCCCGCCAGGATAATACTGACACATATGCCAGGTATCGTGTAACTATACGATTTGGCTTCGTCCTCCTGCATAAGTTCATCCTCCACCGCTAACCATCCTGCGCCGGCATCCGTTACATCTTTTGTAGGGTCGATCTTGCCCTCTCTCATCAAACGCCGGTATTCCCGGGCTACCCGCCGGGCATTGGGTACCTGGTCCATCAGGTCAAACAGCTCTTTGGTTTCTTTGTTGCTCAATGTCAAGTGTTTTTGAATATCAAAACATCAGTGGTACCCGTACGGATACCGGTTATCATCAGGTATAGTATAAAGGCCGACAATACCGGCTTGCCGCATATACGGCCTAAGCCCCGTAAACATAATACGGATTGTTCGCAGTAAGGGTTGTCATAGTAAGGGCATCTTTCTTCTCGTCATACAATCATCCTAAACTCCCGATAACTATCGTCGGGACATAAATTGCTACGCTATCGTTGTGATTTCATTACTTATTCGTTCGTACTTGTTTGCTATCAGCACCTTTGTCTCCTGCAGGTTCCCAGGGTTTCACCCTTCAGCTCAGGGCGGCTGCACAATTTTCCGTGTATCATTTGAGATATCTGTAGGTATAAACGATAAATAATACCATCCGGATTTAACTTTGATAAACATGGTTAGCAATGATTCGCCTGACTGATGATTTCCCCCGCCGTTGGCCTTGTAAGCGTATATACAGGCGGTGCCATATATCCATCCTACCACATTTCCGGTACTCCGGCCCCGCTCAACTTATCTTCCCATCGGTAAAAAACACCATCAAATATAAACACATTATACTTTATAATTTAATTACATACAAAAATAATGCACAACGTAGCCCAGGGTTTCAGCCCTGGGTACAGGTTTGCTTTAGAATTAATCCCTACTTTTGTCGCACCTGCATGCAGCAGTTATTTAACAGTTATTTTACAGAATGAAAGTGCTGATCATAGAAGACGAACCTTCCTTACGCAACAGTATCCGCGAATACCTGGAACACCAGGGCTTCATCTGCGAAGTGGCGGCAGACTTCAGGGAGGCCATCGATAAAGTGACCGATTATGAATACGACTGCATCGTGGCAGACATCGGCCTGCCTTTCGGCAACGGCCTCGATGTGGTCAGGGAACTGAAATCACTGAAATCCAAAGCCGGTATCATCATCATCTCAGCGAAAGACTCCCTCGAAGATAAACTCAGCGGCCTGGAACTGGGCGCCGATGACTACCTCACCAAACCATTCCACCTCTCGGAACTCAATGCCCGCATCAACGCACTGCTGCGCCGAAAAAACTTTGATGGCAACACCAGCATCAGTTTCTTCGAAATCACCGTCGTCCCCGCTTCAAAAACAGTACTGGTACATGACAAGTCGATCACATTAACCGGCAAGGAATACCAACTGCTAATGTATTTCATCGCCAATCAACATCGCGTGGTCACCAAATCAGCCCTGGCAGGACATCTCTGGGGCGATGCCTACGACCAGGCAGGCTCGTACGACTTTATCTATACCCATATCAAAAACCTCCGCAAAAAAATGATGGAAGCCGGCGGGGAAGACTATATCAAAACCGTATACGGTACCGGGTACCGTTTCGGCTAAACTGAACGCGCCGCATGAAACTGCTCACTAAAACCACCTTATATTTTATCATGATCATGTTGCCGGTATTTGCCGGCGGCGCCTTCTACCTGTTTCATAAATTCAACAGGGAAATCAAACACGAAACAGACGAGGAGCTGGCCAACGATCAGTTGCAATGGCTGCGTTACCTCGACACGGCCAGCGTTGACAATCCCATTTTCAGCTTCCGTACCCAGGAATTCCAACTCATTCCCACAGACCAACCGGTACAGAAAAAATTTAAACTCAAAGGCGTCACCCTCTACCAGGAAACAGAAGACGCCCAGGCTCCCTTCCGGGAACTGTCACAAGTGATCAGCATCCACGGAAAACATTATCAGATGATACTGCGCAAGTCCCTGATTGAAAAAGACGACCTGGCGAAAAACATTATCTACGTCATGCTGCTCGCCTTCGGCGGACTGCTCATGTTCGTTATCCTCTCCAACTGGTTCATCAGTCGCAATGTATGGCGCCCCTTTTATCGCTCACTCGATAAAATCAGGCAGCTGCAGCTCAATAAAATGGAAACACGGCGCTTCCCCTCCACCCCCACGCATGAATTTAATCAGCTCAACGAAGCGCTCAACCAGATGACTGACCGCATCCATCAGGACTATATCAACATGAAAGAACTGACGGAAGATGCCGCGCATGAAATGCAGACACCGCTCGCCATCGCGCAAAGCAAACTGGAACTGCTGCTCCAGGACGAAAACCTGTCAGAAAACCAACTGAAAAATATCGGTCAAACCAGCGAAGAGCTGCAACGCCTCTCCCGCCTCAATCACAACCTCCTGCTACTGGCCAAAATAGAAAACCAGCAGTACCCGGTGACCGAACAACCAGACCTCCATCAGGTGCTCGTTCAATATCTTTCCCTTTTCGAAGAACTCATCCGGGAGAAGGAACTGACCGTGGAAACAGACCTGGCACCCACCGCGCCATGGCCACTGCACCCAGCACTGGCAGACATTCTCATCAGCAACCTGCTGGGCAATGCCATCAAATACAACTACCCCGAAGGCCTTATCCATATCAGGCTCACCGCCAAAACCTTTACCATCTCCAATACCAGCAACCTGCCGGAAATACCGGCCGGCAATGTGTTTCAGCGGTTCAGAAAAAGTAACCTGGGTTACTCCAATTCCAACGGACTGGGACTTGCCATTGTAAAAAAAATAGGAGATTCCTACCATATCCGGATCTCCTACCAATACCTTAACGGCCTCCATATTTTTACCGCTTCCTGCTAGTACAGATTTGCACCAGATTGTATTTCTTTCTTTGTACTGTAAATAAGAATCTATCACCAAAGTTGTACATCCATGCGACCGCTTATTGTAACTGGAGCCCTTTGTATCGTTATGCTGTCAGCGTCTGCGCAGCAGCGTGTAACCGCTCCCGTTAAAGACACCCTGCACAGGGACACTACACAGGTACCAGAGATCAGTAAAATATCCGATCTGAACGAAGTCATTATTTCATCTACCCGTAATAACAGTCGCATTGCGGACTTACCGATGAAAGTGGAAATACTGGGCCGCGAAGAAATGACGGAAGAAAGTGGCATCAAACCCGGTAATGTGACCAGTATCCTCGGGGACCTCTCCGTCATACATATACAGAACACTTCGGCTGTCAGCGGCAACAACGCCATCCGTATGCAGGGGCTGGACGGCAAATACACCCAACTGCTGCGCGACGGTATGCCCGTGTACGAAGGCCTCAGCGGTAACTTCGGCGTGCTGGCCATTCCGCCGCTCGACCTGAAGCAGATAGAGATCATCAAAGGCTCCGTGTCCACCCTGTATGGCGGCGGCGCCATCGCCGGCATGATCAACTTCGTGGCCAAAACACCCGGTGCCAAACCGGAACTGACCATCCTCGCCAACCGCAGCACGCTGAAAGAAACCAATGGCAACGTATGGTATTCGCAACGTTACGGTAAAACAGGCCTCACCCTCTTTGCCGGCGTTACCACCCAAAACCCGGTGGACGTCAACGACGACGGATTCAGTGACGTGCCCCGCGTACGGCAATACCTTATTCATCCCCGCTTTTTCTGGTATCCAAACGCCAACACCACGCTCATAGCAGGTTATACCGGCACCATCGAAAAAAGGGAAGGCGGCGATATGCAGGTGCTCGATCATCATGCCGATAACCTGCACACCTATACGGAAAGCAACAACAGCGAACGCCATAGCGCCGACGTGCAGTATACCCGCAAAAACCTGGGCGGCGGTACCCTCACCATCAAGGGCGTCGGCAGTTTCTTCCATCTCGAAAACATCGCAGGCAACTTCCCGTTGAACGGCCGGCAAACCAATACCTACCTGGAAGCCGCCTACAATAAAAAAAGCGGCCGGCATGACTGGGTCGTTGGCCTCAACAATACCGGCGAAATATACCGCCGTGCCAACGGTGACAGCACCCTGCTGGGCAACTATACCTACAACACCATGGGCGCCTTCGCTCAGGATGGTTACCATTTCTCTGATAAAGTAATGGCAGAAGCAGGCGTCCGTGCCGACTATCACAACGTATTTGGCTGGTATGTGCTGCCCCGCCTCGCTTTCGTGTACAAACCGCTGGAAGGCCTCAGCCTTCGCCTCAGTGGTGGCACCGGCTATAAATCACCCGCCATTTTCTCCGCACAGACACAGACCATCGGCTACCGCAACCTGCTGCCACTGGCTGCCGGGCTCAAATCAGAAAAAAGCGGAGGCATTAACTTCGACGGCAACTACCACACCATGCTCGGCGATGTAGACGTCACCCTTAACCAGGCGCTCTACTACACCCATATCAAAGACCCGATTCTGCCGGTAAGCAGCGCCACCGATCCCGGAAAAGTGCTGCTGGCCAATCAGCCGTATGCCGTGAACAGCCTCGGTACCGATACGTACGTTCGGCTGGCGCTTGACCACCTGGAACTGTACCTGGGTTATAACCACACTGTTTCCAAATATACCGACGCCGCCTCCACCCGGGTGGCTTTCGCTCCACAGGACAAGTTCGCCGCCACGCTCGCCTACGAGATAGAAGAGAAATGGCGCTTCGGCATCGAAAACAGCTGGATAGGCAACCAATACCTGGAGAACAACGAGAAAGCGCCCAACTACTGGTTCTGGGCAGCCATGGTGTCCCGTAAACTGGGCGAGCACGTAACGCTGGTGCTGAACTGCGAAAACGTGTTCGACGCCCGTCAGGGAAAACACATGCCGCTGTTCACCGGGCCGGTCAGCAATCCTCAGTTCGCACAGCTGTGGGGCCCTATAGACGGCCGTACCATCAACCTGTCGGTTAAATTCGACCTGTAACAATTTCTGCTTTTTCTTTCAGGGAACGGCGTACCTTTGCGGCCACATTTTATACAGCAATGAAATCTGCAAAAAATCGGTACGCCGTTCTTTTCGGCTTTGCCGGCCTATTCCTGGTCCTGTCGTTCTTAGTACGCACCGCGTTGTTAATCTGGGCCTTCCCGCAAGCCGGCCTTTCCTTTAGCGGCATCCTCTCTGTCTATGCAAAAGGCTTCGTGTACGATGCAGGCGTAGCCCTCTTCTTCACCATCGCTTATGCCCTGTACCTGTTGCTGTTGCCACAACGGCTCAACAACACCGTCTTTAACCGCGTTTTCACCTATACCGGTTTTTTCCTGGCGCTTATGATCGTGATCTTCTCGTTCTTCGCCGAGTTCACTTTCTGGGGAGAATATGCCGGCCGGTTCGATTTTATCGCGGTAGATTATCTCATCTACACGTATGAAGTGATCAGCAACATCAACCAGTCTTATCCGCTGCCATTGCTTATAGGCGGCGTATTGCTGGCCACCGCGCTGCTCACCTGGTGGTGCAACCGCCGCGGCATGTTCCGCAACAGTTTCCAGTCACGTACGCCATTCGCGAAGCGGGCAGGCATCTTTGCCCTCCTGCTGGGAGGCGTGCTGGCACACGCTTTTCTTATCAGCAACGGCTGGGCGGAAAAGAGCAAAAACCGTTATCAGCAGGAGCTGTCCAAAGCAGGCATCTATTCATTCATATCCGCCTATCTCAACAATGAATTGGCCTACGATAAATATTACCTGCTGGAAGATGATGACAAAGCCTTCGCCACCATCCGCCAGCAGCTGCAATCGCCCGATGCACAGTACCTGGAAAACGGCCACAGTATCTATCGCAGCATTACCGATACTGTTGCCGCGGTAAAACCGAACATCATCATGATCACCATCGAAAGCTTCAGCGCCGATTTCATGACCCGCTTCGGTAACCAGCAACATATCACACCGGTACTGGACAGCATCGCAAAACACGGAATACTGTTTACCAATATGTACGCCACCGGTACCCGTACCGTAAGAGGCATGGAAGCCCTCACGCTCGCAGTGCCGCCTACGCCCGGCCAGAGCATCGTACGCCGCCGCAACAACGAAAATCTCTTTTCTGCCGCTTCCATCTTCCGTAAAAGCGGCTATGACGCCACGTTCTTTTACGGCGGCGATGGATACTTCGATAACATGAACAAATTTTTCGGCAATAACGGCTACGATATCACCGACCGCCTTCGCCACCGCCTCGTGGATGACAAGCTGGCCTCCAAACGGACCAACATCCCCGACAGCGCCGTGCAGTTTGAAAACGCCTGGGGCGTTTGTGATGAAGACATTTACAAGGCAGCTATCAAAAGCGCAGATGAAAAGTATGCCGCCGGCAAACCTTTCTATGATTTTATCATGACCACCTCCAACCACCGCCCCTTTACCTATCCCGGTGGTAAAATTGATATCCCTTCCGGCACCAGCCGCGAAGGCGCTGTAAAGTACACCGACTATGCCATCGGCCAGTTCCTGAAAGCTATCCGGGACAAACCCTGGTATAAAAACACCGTCATTATCCTGGTGGCCGACCATTGCGCCAGCAGCGCCGGTAAAAACGAAATAGAGATCAGCAAATACCACATCCCCTGTATTTTCTTCAACGTGCCTGACGCCACTCCACAGGAAATACCGGTCATGTGCTCCCAGATCGATATCTACCCCACCCTGCTGAAAATGTTGCACTGGTCCTACAATACCAATTTCTATGGTAAAAATGTGCTCGACAGCAGCTATCAGCCGCGCGCCATGGTGAGCACCTACCAGAAACTGGCTTACCTGGAAACAGGTAAAATGGTGATTCTCAGTCCCCAGCAGAAAGCCCAGTGTTTCTCCTGGAATCCCGCCAAAAATGACGAACAGCCGATACCCATGGACAAATCACTGCTGTCCCACAGCGTCGCCCATTATCAAACCGCTTACTCCCTGTTTAAAAACAACGGCATGCGGAAATAATAAGATACTTATCTGATGTTTTTTTGTATATTTATTGAGGGGATTGCCTAAGGCAATCCCCTCTCCTGTTCCATAACCGTTCGCCAGCCTGAGAAACCTTTTTCGATCATCGATAGCATGCAGCCTTTGCCAGGCGCATGCAGTGAATGTGCCCAAACCTTCTAAACCTGATCACGCATGCTGGTGAATCCCTTTTCTGGCAATAGTTCCAGGAGCCTGCCACTAGAAGATGGAATGGATGACCATACCGGTTTTCCCCAACAGAAAGCACTCGACATCATTACGGCCCTGCATACCAGCTTTGCAGACAACAAGCCCGCACAGGTGTGCCAGGCACTGCTGCTCGAACTGATCACCCTCACCGGCAGCGAAGGCGGTTTTATGGGCGCTATGGAAAAAGACTATTTTCATGAACCATACCTGGAAGTACAGGCCATCATCAATATCCAATGGCACGCCAACGTACAGCAATACTTCGGTGCCCGCCTCGAACGCGGACAACATTTCACCAATATGGACACCCTCTTTGGTAGAGTGTTAAACGAAGGAGAGCCCGTGCTCAGCAACCATCCGGAAAAAGATGAACCACACCATCCTGCCGTATTCCGGGCCTTTCTGGGCATCCCGATCTGCCATCATGGTGACACCATCGGTATGATAGGACTGGTCAACAAACCCGGTGGATACCATCCGTCACTCATATCCTTGCTGCAACCTGTCGCGCTGACATACGGTGCGCTGTTGCATACCTATCGTACCCATTGCAGCCGGGAAAGCCTGGAAATGACCAATCAGCAGCTGGTCACCGAACTGCATGCCTTTACCTCCTCTCTCGATGATATTGTATTTGAGCTCGATGAAAACCTGGTGTTTACCCGTGTCTGGTGCAACCAGCAGCACCTGTTGTTTTTCCCGGAAGATGAAATACTGGGCAAATGCATGATGGATTTCGTGGGAGAACATGCCAATGCTTTCCTCCAACTGACGGACACACTGCTCCGCACCGGCGATCCGCAATATTATGAATATGCCGACATCCGGCAGGACATGCCTTACTGGTACGCTGTGAAAATGCGCCTGATGCCCGCCAGCGACAGCTCTCCGCGCCGTGTCCTGCTGTTCATACAAAACATCACCCAGCGTAAAAGAAGTGAACTGGAGCTGCGGCAAGTCAATGCAGACTACGCCCGGAACATAGAGATACTCGATATCACCCAGCAGATGGCACTGATCGGTGGCTGGGAATTCAGCCTCGTGACCGGACAGGTGTTCTGGACCAAACAGGTATACACGCTGCGTGAGCTGCCGGAGAACTTTACCGCTATCTACAATGACCTGGTCTTCTATCATCCGGAAGACAGGCACCTGCTGGAAGAAGCGCAGATACAGCTGCTCCGTCACCATCAGCCTTATTGCATCGATCTGCGGCATATTTCCGCCAAAGGCACTGTCAAATGGGTACGCACCACCGGGATACCCGTATTCCATCATGAAAAGGTGAACGCTTTCCGCGGCATCATCATGGATATCGACAAACAGAAAAAGTCAGAGATAGAACTGGAAAACGCCGCCAAAAGCAGAAGCGAATTCCTGTCAGTGATGAGCCATGAAATAAGGACGCCGCTCAACGCTATCATCGGCATCGCCGGTATCCTCCGTGAGCAGCCCGGCGCATTGCACCCGGAGCTGTTGCAGAACCTGCATTTCTCCGCCAACCACCTCCTGGGCCTCGTCAACGATATCCTCGACCTCAGTAAAATTGAAGCAGGGAAAGTTATCCTGGAATATATCCCTTTCGATCTGCACGACCTGATACAGGGCATCACCGGCAACTATCAGCCACTCGCGGCAGCCAAAGGGCTGCAACTGTATACCCGCATCGATGCCGGTATCCCGCAACAGGTGCTGGGTGACCCGGTACGCCTCGGACAAATCCTCAATAACCTCGTTAACAACGCGGTAAAATTCACCAATGACGGATATATCAGCCTGGAGCTGTTACCGGAGAAGTCCGACCATCATTATGTGAACATCTGCTTTAAAATAACAGATACCGGTATCGGCATACAGCCCGAATTACAAGGCCGTATTTTTGACACCTTTGTACAGGGAGATTCCGCCACTACCCGGGAATATGGCGGCACCGGCCTCGGTTTGTCCATCACCCGCAAACTGGTGGAACTGATGAACAGCCACATCTCGGTGGAAAGTCAACCCCAGCAGGGCACCACCTTCCGCTTCTCCATTACGTTCGCCCTTCCCGACGCCAATACCGAACCTGCGCCGGCCGCCACTATCGACCCGGCCAATATGCTCACCGGCAGACGGGTGCTCATCGTGGAAGACAATAAGATCAACCGCCAGGTGATGCAGCTGCAGCTCAATAAAACCGGGGCCGACGTAACACTGGCGGTCAACGGAAAAGAAGCCGTCGCCAAAATGCAGGAACAATCTTTCGACGGCGTCATGCTTGACCTCCACATGCCTGAAATGAACGGTTATGAAACCATTCCGTGGATACGCCGCCTGCAGCCCAATGCCTTCATCATTGTGCTGACCGCCGATATCATGCCTGACGCCTCAGAACAGCTGCGGCAACTGGAAGTGAAAGACATGCTTCCCAAACCCTATAAAGCGGAAGACCTCTACCGGATACTCCACAGGTATAAAAAATGAATTACCTACATTTGCGGCATGTCAACAGCTAAAGGAAACCTGTCTGCCAGAGACCTCGAAGTGATCTGGCACCCATATACCCAGATGCAGACCGCTCCTGCTCCTATCGGTATTGTTCGTGGCGAAGGCGCCTGTTTGTATGATGAAGACAACAATGCTTATATAGATGCCACCTCCAGCTGGTGGGTCAATATTCACGGACATGCACATCCGCATATCGCGCAGCAGCTGGCAGCGCAGGCGTTGCAGTTACAGCATTGCATCTTCGCCGGCTATACCCATCCGCCGGCCGTCAACCTGGCGGAAAGGCTGCTGCAGCTGTTACCTTCCAACCAGCGTCGCGTATTCTACTCTGACAACGGTTCCACCGCCGTGGAAGTGGCCATTAAAATGGCGTTGCAGTACTGGCATAACAAAGGACAACGCAGACATAAAATCATCGCTTTTAAAAACGCCTATCACGGCGATACCTTCGGCGCCATGAGCGTCAGCGGCCGCAGCGTGTTCACCCGCGTGTTCGATGATTTTCTTTTTGAAGTCCATTTCCTGGACGTGCCCACGGCAGATAATGCACAGGACCTCATTGCCTCCATTGCTGCGCAACAGCCGGACGAGGTGGCGGCCTTTATCTTTGAGCCGCTGCTGCAAGGCTCCGGCGGCATGGTCATGTACGATATCGCCGGATTTGAACAGCTCCTGCAATATTGCCGGCAACAAAATGTCCTGCTCATCGCCGATGAAGTAATGACCGGCTTCGGCAGGACAGGGAAAAATTTCGCCATGGAATACATGCAGACCGCTCCGGACATGATATGCCTCTCCAAAGGGCTCACCGGCGGCAGTATGGCACTGGGCATCACCACCTGCACCAGCGATATCTATGAAGCGTTTCTCTCCGATGACAAGCTGAAAACACTGTTCCACGGGCACTCCTTTACCGCCAATCCGCTGGCATGCACCGTGGCGCTCGCCAGCCTCGACCTCTTCGTGGACCCGGCCTGTGCGCTCAACCGCCAACGGATACACGAAAATCACAGCCAGTTCCTCAAAGAACTGAAACAGCTGCCCATGGTTAAAAATCCCCGGCTTTTAGGGACCATCCTGGCATTTGAACTGGTCACAGACAACGCGGACGGTTATACGAACCAGCTGGCGGACCATCTTCACCGCTTTTTCCGGGCCAAACGCATTATGCTGCGGCCATTGGGCAATACATTGTACATCCTGCCGCCTTACTGTATTACAGATGAACAGCTGACAGTTGTATACGGCAGTATCCGCGAACTTGTAGCGTCCCTTCAACCGGCATAAAAAAACAAGCGGCGAAGAGGTTATCTTCGCCGCTTGTTTTTTATCCTTCAAAAAAATCACTTCACTGGTACAGATACTTTGGTATCGTCCCATTCAAATACCACCGCATTGCCAGGCAGGGTGAAAGTCAGTTTTTCCACTGGTGTTTTCAGCGTTTCGCGGGGTACTTTTACAGATACCACGTCTTCGCCTTTGTTTTTCTCGTAGTCATAGGCGCCCCACTGGCCCAGTTTACCGTTCAGGATCACGGTCCATGTTTTGGCGTCCGGGATGCTGAAGAAAGTGTACGTGCCTGCTTTCACTGGTTTACCACCAAATACCACATCTTTCTTGAAAGTGATTTCAGTAGCTTCATCAGCGCCGGTACGCCATACTTTTCCAAAAGGTTCCAGGGTACCGAATATCACCCTTCCTTTTTTGGACGGCTGGCCATAGACCACTTTAATGTCTTTATTTTCTACGTTTACATGTGGGCTTTTTCTGGCTTTCTCCTGAGCAAAACCGAGTGTGGTGGCCATACAGAAAAAAGCAGCCAATAAAAGGTGTTTCATTGCAGATGTAGTTTTTTGTGTTGTGGAATAAGGTAATAACAACAATTTAGAACTATTACACTGCTCCACCTTTATTTATTGGATAAATGGTAAAATAAATAAATTTAAAAATTCCTCCTTTGATCACGGGTGCTCGCAGAGGTGGCTCAGACGGGTAAGGCCATCGGCCATGGCCGGGCCGTAGATGCGGTCTGCCAGAAATCCCCGGAGTTTCCACCAGGGCGCCAGGCCCAGTTTTATTTCCATGTGCCAGAAGATCGCGGTGGCTTTACCATCGGCGGTGGTTTTCAGTTCAATGCCCCCTTTCACCGGACGCATATTTTTGATGTCCAGGGTATAATGTACGCCTTTGTCAGGCTCACTGCCGGTAATAGTGACTTTGCCGCTGTTGAATTTCCCATCCCAGGAATAGCTGGCGCCGGTACCGGCGGTCTGTGCAGAAAATACCAGTTGAGCGGTGGTATCAGGACGGCTCCACGGGTTCCAGTTTTCCCAGGCCCTGAGGTTATTGACCTGTGCATATACCGAATCGATGGGCGCCTGGATCACCCCGGTACGCTCTACCACCGCGGTAGAGGGGAACATCAGCGATAACAGAAACACAAACATGCCCAGTACAACGATGCTGATGCCTAACAATTTAAAAAGACGCATAATGCTGATTAATTACGAACTACTAATCGTTTTATTCCTTCCAGTCCCTTTTCGAAGTCCTGGCCCACCCATTTATCCATCATCAGTCCCATTACTTTGCGCAACGGATGCTGGCCCATGTTACAGGTCATGCTCCAGCTCACCAGCGTACCTTCCCCTACAGGGTCCAGCCGGAATGTGCCTTTGGCAATACCTACCCGCATAAAATCGGTGTCTGTGGCGATGTACTGCTCCGGCCTGGATTCCGTAATGGTCATATGCCCCGTCCCAATGTTGCGGTTATGGCTCTTCCAGCTGTAACTGGCGCCGGCGCCGCTGTCTTTTTCCCCATAGGTAATAGAGATGTCAGGGTCCTGCTCTTTCCAGGGCGACCACAGCTCCCAGTTGCGTACAACGTTGATTAACGGGAAAATCCTGTCTGCCGGTGCAGCAATTATGAGGGAACGCTCCACTTTGACCACAGGGGGAAGAAACAAGCTGAATATGAAAAGCCCCAATACCAGGACGATCAACGCCCCCAGAAGAATAAAAAAGGCCTGCATGTAGCTGATTTTAGGTAAGCCAAAGCTAACGAAAAAACCCAGCTACTCCCAACGGAATACTTTAACGGCTACCGCATACACTACTACGCCCCAAAGGGTCAATATAGCGATGTCCCAGCCCACATGCCACAGATGTTGCCCTTCAAAGGCCACTTTGCGCAGTGCGTCAATGAGATAGGTCAGCGGCATTACCTTGCAGACAGGCTGCAGCCAGGCAGGGAAAGAATCTATCGGGAAAAAAGTGCCTGCCAGCAGGAACTGCGGCAATGTCACAATATTGGCCAGTGGCGGAATAGTGCTTTCGTTTTTAGCAATGCTGCTTACCACAAATCCGAAGCCCATGAATACCAGCAGCCCGAAAACAGACAGCACCAGCATCTCCATAAAGGTGGCCCAGCCGTGTACCAGCGTAAAACCGAAAGCAAAATGGCCCAGCCCGATGATTACCACAGAGCTGATCAGCTGGAAGATCATACGGCTGAAAGCCTCTGCCAGCACTATATAGGTACGTTTGATCGGAGTGGCGAAAAAACGTTTTAATACCAGTGTTTGTCTTAAACTGTAAAAGAGAAAGGCGGTGCCGAACACAGCGGCGCTCATCAACGCAAAACCAAGCTGGCCGGGCAAAATAAAATCAATGGTCTTGAAAACACGGCCGGGTATCTCTTCGGTGGTGAAAGTCGCCACGGAAGCGCGTGGATAAACATGATCATCGATACGCGCCGCCACTTCCTTCAGCACAGACATCAAAATGGCTTTTTTGTTGGCATCAGAGGCCGTGGAGGTCCTGACATTCACCAGGAAATGAGGCAGGCTGTCAGCCCCCTGCTGAGGCACAATATTCAGGATGGCAGTAATACGGCCCTTCTTCAGATCATCTTCCATCTCTGCTGCAGGCTGGTCACTGACCAGTTTCAGCGTTTTCACCTTTGACAGCCCTTCATAAAACCGGCTGTTGATATCAGTATGCCTGTCCACGCCCACTTTCACGGATACACTGCCGCCACCAATAAATCCGAATACCAGAATGAACACAAGCGGGAATCCCAGGCTAAAAACCACCGCGGAAGGGCTTCTGAAAATACCTCTTAAACTTCCTTTTGTTATAGCCAGCATGGCCCTCCATTGGCTGTACTTCACTCCATTCATCTGAGTCTCGTTTGTTAAAAAATCCCGTAAAACTACTCAAAAAATTAACGTCCTTTCCGATTTTTCATGCTTCATACCCGCAGTCTGGCCGGAAAAATGTTCCTTTTAGGTGTTTTTCTCCCCTTTTCGTTCATTTTTCATCATTTTTTGATGATTTTTTGCTGCTTTTAATCTCTTTTAATGATTTTCCGGGAGATGCCCCAGCAATTTTTAAGTGGATTTTAATATCAGTTAACGCCATAAAAAAGGGGGATGAACAACAGTTGTTCATCCCCCGGTATATTAAAATCTGATCGTCTTAAAACCTGTACACGAAAGGCAGTTTAGCCTGTACATCGCCAGGTATGTGCTGGATAGCCTTCAGTTGCTGGTACAGATCGTAGTTCACGCCCATTTCTCTTTTCACCATAGTGGCCTGTACTTCCCCGCCTACGTTTTTCAGTAACCGGGACAGCTTATCCTTGATTTCCGGGTATTCCACCATTCTGTATTCTGACACCTTTGCCAGGCGGGCGGCGCAGTTCAGGGCTTCATTCAGGCCACCGATACGGTCCACCAGTCCAAGGCGCAGCGCATCTGTACCGCTCCATACGCGGCCCTGCGCGATGCTGTCCACCACAGCGGCGTTCAGCTTACGGCCGGCCACCACCCGGGATTTGAACGAAGCATAAATGCTGTCCACACCATCCTGGATAAAACGTTTTTCCACTTCGTTCAGCGGACGGGACATGGTGCCCAGATCTGCATACGGCGCTGTTTTCACACCGTCAAATGTTACACCCAGCTTGTTTTTAAAGAAATTTTCCATGTTAAACATGATACCAAAAACACCGATGGACCCGGTCAGTGTGTTAGGCTGTGCAAAGATGCTGTCGGCCATACAGGAAATATAATATCCGCCGGAAGCCGCATAGTCGCCCATAGACACCACCACCGGCTTTACTTTTTTAGCCAGTGACAGTTCACGCCAGATCACCTCTGAAGCCAGGGCGCTGCCGCCGCCGGAGTTAACCCGGAAAACGATCGCCTTTACTTTTTTATCTTCCCTTGCCTTACGGATATCATGGATATAACTCTCGCTGGCAATAACGTTCTGTTTATCGGATTCTCCGCTGATAATATCACCCTGGGCATAGATCACGGCGATTTTATGTTCTCCGCCGCCATTGCTCAGTGTCACAGCGCTGTTGTATTTCAGGAAAGGCACCAGGTTAAGGTCTTCATCAGATTTGATACCGGTTTTGTTTTTCAGTTCACTCACCACCTCGTCGTCATATTTAAGACCGTCCACCAATTTATATTTCAACGCGTCCGGCGCTTCGCGGATCAGGTTTTCATTGGCATAACCATGCAGGGAGGCCGTGTCCAGCTGGCGGGCCGTAGCAATGCCATTGAGGTAATTGCCATACAGGACACTCAGGAACTGATTGGTTTGTATACGGTTGGCATCTGTCATCTGTGATTCGCGGAGGGGCTCGGTCGCGCTTTTGAATTTACCACAGTAAAAAATTTCAGGTTGTATCTCCAGTTTCTCCAGGGTCCCTTTTAAAAACGTCAGCTGGGTGGAAAAACCAGCGAAGTCAATACCGCCTTTAGGGTTAAGGTACACCTTGTCAGCCGCACTGGCCAGGTAATAACCTTGTTGCGTCATCACTTCACCATAGGCATATACAAACTTGCCGGATTTGCGGAAACGCAGGATAGCGTTGCGCAGCTCTTCGGTACCGGCAAAGCCGTTGCCGTTACCGTCCACTTTCAGGTAAATACCTTTAATGTTATCATCTGTAGCAGCATGCTGGATCAGCCTTACCGCCTGGAACAGGCCGGGAATTTCGGAAGACTCGTCTCCCATAAAAGCGGCCACGGGGTTCACAATTTTCTGTTCCTGGAATGCCTGGCTGGTCTGAATAGTGAGCACGCCATTGGGGGAAACCGTCACCGGCTCGCGGGAAATGGCTTTCCCGATAATTGCCAGCAGCACAATAAAACACAGGCCTGTAAAGACAATGAATGCCAGAAGGGCTGCAAGGAAAGTTTTAAAGAAACGCATACGTTTTAGTTAAATGAAAGGGAAATGGAAAGATACATTTTTTCAAAAATACGGAATATGGCTACTTTTGGGCCTCAGAATATACATGAATACAGCAATATTACTTATAGGTGGCAACCTGGGCGACCGTGTAGCCAACCTGCAAAAAGCAATCGGGCACATCGCCGCAACAGCCGGAGCGGTGATAAAAACCTCCGCCTTATACCAGACAGCCCCGTGGGGCTCCGTAGACCAGCCCAATTATCTCAACCAGGGCGTTGAAATACAGACCAGTATGGACGCACTAACGTTGCTGCATACACTGCTGGACATCGAACGTCAGATCGGCCGTATCCGGCAGGAAAAATGGGGCGCCAGGGTCATCGACATCGACCTGATCTTCTTCAACGATGAGGTCATCTCCCTCCCGGAACTGAAACTGCCGCATCCCCGGATGCACCTGCGCCAGTTTGTGCTCGTACCACTGACAGAAATAGTCCCCGAGTACATGCACCCCCTGCTGCATAAGACCGTCAGGCAGCTGCAACAGGAATGCCCGGATGACCTGAGCGCCGTTAAACTTAGCACACAAAGCCACTAAGCAACAGAGGCGAAGGAAAACAACTTCCACCCGGCCGCCTGACAGGTGAGCTAAACTAATCTTTATCTTTGCTGCCTGGCTGCCTGGCAGCTTTGCGTGCAAAAAAACTAATCCATGCACTATAAATTCATTACCATAGAAGGAAACATCGGCGCCGGCAAAACCACACTGGCCAATATGCTGGCCAAACACTTTTCAGCCAAACTGATACTCGAAGAGTTTGCCGACAATCCCTTCCTTCCCCTCTTCTACGAACGCCCGCAGCAATACGCCTTTCCGCTGGAACTGTTTTTCATGGCGGAAAGATATAAACAGCTGAAAGACATGCTGCAAACAAAAGACCTCTTCTCCGAAGTGGTGATCTCCGACTACCTGTTTATCAAAAGCCTGCTGTTTGCCAAAATCAACCTGCCGGAAGAAGAATATTCCCTCTACCAGAAACTCTTTGATATCATCAATCCACAACTGGTACAGCCCGAGCTGCTCATATTCCTGAATGCGCCCGTTACCAGGCTGCAGGAAAACATCAAACACCGGAACCGTTCCTACGAACAGCAGATACCAGACGAATACCTGCTCAATGTACACGACATGTACATGCAGTATATCAAACAACATCCTGTCCGTACCCTCGTTATCGATACGACAAAAGTGGATTTCCTCCGGAACCCGGAGGACTTCAAAAGTCTGCTGACAGCGCTGGACAAAGAATATGAGCCAGGCATGCACTACCTGAAACTGTAACGGTGATGGTCATAATTATGACTATCAACAGTTATTGTTCAGTGGCCCTCATGGCAATGGCAGTAGCAGCGATAAATCCGCTGGTCCAGGCATGCTGGAAGTTAAACCCGCCGGTGATACCGTCTACGTCCATTACTTCGCCGGCAAAAAACAGGTTGGGGGCCAGCCGGCTTTCCATGGTGGCAGGGTCTATCTCACTCAGCGTGATACCGCCGCAGGTAACAAATTCCTCTTTGAAAGTGGTTTTTCCTTTTACCGGAAACTCCATGCTGACCAGCATCTTCATAAACCGGTTCTGGTCTTTCGCCGGCACGTCTGCCCAGCGCATCTCTTCAGAGATACCCGCCTGCAACAGGAGAAATTGCCACAGCCTTTGTGGAAGGCCGAAGGGGTTTTTATGATGTATTTTCTGTTTGCCGAGTTCCTGGCGCAGTGACGGCCATTCTTCCCGCAATGAATTTTCATGGTGGTCGGGCAGCCAGTTCACGATCGCCGTGAAAGTATATTGCAGCGCCTGCAGCTCTCTGGCGCCCCAGGCAGACAAGCGCAGTATTGCCGGGCCGCTCATGCCCCAGTGAGTGATCAGTAACGGGCCGGTCTCCTGTAGTTTGGTGCCGGCAATTTTCACATGTGCCGTAGCCGCCACGCCCATCAGGGCCGTAATGGGATTTCCCGGCATGTTGAAAGTAAACAGAGAGGGTGCAGGGGGTATAATGGAATGGCCTGTTTTTTCCAGCCAGCCGAATTTGCCGCTCTGTGCATAACCTCCGGCAGCCACGCAGACATAGTCCGCCGCCAGCGACCGGCCATCCTGCAACTGCAGCTGCCAACGCCCGTCGGCGCTCTTTTCCAGGGCGGTGACTTCCTTATTGGTTTCCACCCTCACCTGGTATTTGTCTGCCTCCCGCAGCAAACAGTCAATGATCGTCTGCGAATTGTCCGTGACCGGAAACATCCGCCCGTCGGCCTCCGCTTTCAACTTCACTCCCCGTTCACCGTACCATTCAATGGTATCCGTCACAAAAAAGCGGGAGAAAGCCTTCTTTACAAAATGCTGCCCGCGGGGATAACGTTTAGTCATATACGTAATATCAGGCGCATTGTGGGTCACATTACACCTGCCGCCGCCGCTGACTTTCACCTTGGATAACAGTTTACCGGTTTTTTCCAGCAACACCACCTCCAGGGAAGGGCATAAACGTGCCGCATTGACCGCACAAAAAAAACCGGCCGCACCGCCGCCGGCCACCACTAATCTTTTCCGGATTACACTCATTAAAATCTTGTTAAACCCAAAGCTTGAAGACGCAATAATAACAAACCTGCCGTAATCTTACCGTTTATTCTTTCGTAAGTTTATATTTGTCCTATTATTGATATCCATTATTTCGGCTCAAAATACAGTTCATGCAAGTGCACAATACCAAAAAGAGACGTCACCTGAAGTGGATGGTCCCCGTTACCCTGCTGGCCGGAGTGATGGGCGCCGTGGCGGTGATGCCGCCACCTGCCGACTGGTCAGATCATCTGGTTCAGGCTTTACAACAATACAACAACCGCTACCCCCAGGAAAAAGTATTCCTGCATCTGGACAAAGACTACTATGCCGCCGGTGAAACCATCTGGTTCAAAGGATATGTCACCCTCCAGGGACTTCCCTCCACACAGGCCACCAACCTGTATGTAGAGCTGCTCGACAAGAATAACAACATCGTTCAGAAGAAACTGTTCGCCGTTTTTAATGCCGGCGCACCAGGTAATTTTGAACTGCCCGAAGCACAGAAGCCAGGCACCTACCAGCTGAGAGCTTATACCGCCTGGATGCTCAACTTTGACCCGGCCTTCACTTACACCCGTACCATCGAGATATTTGATCCGGCTAAAAAAGGCGGTCCGGCTGCCGACAGCACCGCGGCCGATTTCTCGGTGCAGTTCTTCCCCGAAGGCGGCAACCTCATTGCCGGGCAGGCTAACACAGTGGCTTTCAAGGCTATCGATAACAACGGTTACCCGATTGAAGTGACCGGTACCTTAAAAGATCCGAAAAATACCGCCATCAAATCCGTACACGACGGGATGGGCACCTTCGAAATCACGCCTGCCGGCGGCTCCGACAGTTACCAGGCAGTAGTGAAAAGTGCCAAAGGCCAAAGCAAGACCTTTACCCTCCCGGCTGTTCAGACAACCGGCGCATCCCTGAAAGTATTCAACAAAGGCGCCCGTATTTTCTACCAGGCCGTTCCCGCTAATATGGGCGATACCGCACTGAATAAACTGGTAGTCATCGCACAGATGGGCCAGCAACTGGTGTACAAAGCCCTCCTCGACGTATCGGAAGGCCGTATCAGTGGCTTCATCCCGGCCGACAAACTGCCCAGCGGCATCCTTCAGATAACGCTGTTCGGTAATAACGGCGCCCCGCTCGCAGAGCGACTGGCCTTTGTGCGCAACAATGACCGCATGGAAATGGACGTACTGGAATCTGACGTTGCCCGCGAGCCTCGCAAGAAAAGCACTTTTGTGCTGCGCCTCCCCGACACGCTGCAGTCCAATATATCCGTGGCCGTTACCGACGCCGATGCCGTGCCTGTTGATAAAAACGCCGCCGATATCGTGTCTACCCTGCTCCTTACTTCCGATATCAAAGGATACGTATACAATCCCAACTGGTATTTTAAAGATACCAACCCGGCCACCCTGCAAGCACTCGATCTCGTGATGCTGACCAACGGATGGCGCAGGTTCAGCTGGGAGAAGATCGCCAAAAATGAATTCCCGGAAGTCCGCTACCCTTATGAACAGGGCGTTACGGTAAAAGGTATCACTACCGGTGTCAATGGCAGACCTATCGTGGGCGGTAAACTGGACATGATCATCAAACTGCCGGTGGACAGTTCCTCTATGTTCGCCTCCGCACCGATCGATGAAAAAGGCCAGTTCAACATCGCCAACATGGTGTTCCCGGACACAGCCTACATCTATTACCAGGGCAGCGACGCCAAGAAAGGCAAAGACGTGAACGTAAAATTTGACATCCACTTCTTTGACCGCGCCACTCAGGTAAAAATCCCTTATCCGCTGAGGGTGCCACCTGCGGTCGACAACAGTTCCCTGAAACTGTTCCTCGCCACAGCTGCCGAAAGCAATAAGGTAAACCGCGCCATCAATAATAAAACGGTATACCTGCAGGAAGTAAATGTCAACGCGAAAAAAATCAAACCGGAAGAAACAACTGAAAAACGGTATACCTCCGGGATGTTCTCCGGTGGCGATGGTTACAGTTTTGACCTCACCAAAGAGAACCCTACCGCATATAACATCTTCCAGTATCTCCAGTCCAAAGTGGCCGGCTTACAGATCACCGGAGACCTCAGCAACCCAAGCCTCTCCTGGCGCGGTGGTAAACCAGGCCTGTATCTCAACGAAATGCAGACTGACATCAGCATGTTGAGCACCCTGTCTATCAACGATGTGGCGTTGATCAAGGTTTTCCGCCCTCCTTTCATGGGCGGCTTCGGTGGCGCTAACGGTGCCATCGCCGTATACACTAAAAAAGGTGGCGACAATCCACCTGCCAATGATCCGTCTATCAAAGGCTTCCAACTGTATAAAAAAGCGGGTTATGCCATCGTGAAAACCTTCTATTCTCCGGATTACTCCGTGAAAAAAGAAGTGCATGCCCTGCCCGACAAACGCCTGACACTCTACTGGAACCCCAATGTGGCAGTAGACACCCTCACCCATACCGCCAAAGTGGAATTCTATAACAATGACTTCTCCAAACGTTTCCGCGTAGTAGTACAGGGTATTACAGACGAAGGGACTGTAGGCAAGCTGGAACAGGAATTCTAGCACGCCAGGGCGCTAAGCAGCGAAGACGCAAAGAAAATAAATAAGACAAAAGGAGCGGGGATCAAATTTGATCCCCGCTCCTTTTGTTGTCCTGGCTCATTTGTATCTGGCTCGTTTGTATCATCACCGCGCTTTGTTGCTAATGCCATTGCGTGATCACAAAACCAACAACGGTGTAATGAAACCTATCGAGAACCGGTAGGTATCATCATTGGCCAGTCCGAATTTCGTTTGTGCGTAGCTGGTATAGCGATATATTCTGCCGACCATGTTCAGAAAAATTTTCAGGTCATATTTATCAAAGGGATATACCTCGATAGCGGGCACGTATCCCCAGGCGGTGCGTAGTTTTTTATCTTTATTGGGGTCGGGGTTGCCGTTCCAGTAGGCAAAATCCACGAATCCGGTGGCCGTCAGGTGCACTATTCTGCTGAGGCGGAAATCTGCTCTCAGCCAGTGGCTCATGTAGGTGACGCCTTGTGCCGCTTTCATATTGGGTATCCAGTTGGAAACGAGAAACTTGCGGTCCAGGTTTTCCAGGCTGAGCTTAAAATCATAGTCCAGTTTGAAGTTGGGTAGTATCAGCGAGTTACCGAGAGCGATATAATTCATGTACTGGTGGGTGGCTTCTTTAAAGATGCTGTAAGACCAGATGGTGGTCACTTTCCCGTCGAACAGGTGTCCGCGCCAGTTGATCACGGCAGCAAAAGGAAATTTGCTTTCATAGATGCCCGGAACAGAATCGTATAGTTCTTTAAAAGTTTTGGTGCGGCTGTTGAGCAGCTGAAAGGTAAATTCATGGTTGTTATTCGGGAGGTATCCCACGCCGGCGCCGGACAGGAAGTTGTCCGAGTTCTCGATGATATCTGAGTATTCGTAGATCTGGATGGGGTTATCGTCAAATTCCACCCCGCCCCAGTCGGCGCAGAGTTTACCGGCATATATTTTCCAGTGTTCGTTGGGATCGAACCGCAGGTAGGCCAGGTCTGTGGAGCGGCTGAGGTTATCTACCGACTGGGTTTCCGGATTACGGGTGTAGCGGTCACGGAAGCGGAAGTAGAGTTTGTCGAGCACTTTGCCTTTTATTTCCAGCCGGAACTGTTCATTGACAAAGCGGGAGCCTGTATAGGTGCCTTTATCGAATTCATTGCGGAAAGCGTAGCGCATATTGGCGATGATGTCTACATTGTTTAACAGGGGCGCTTTGCTGATGGGGATGAGAGGCTTATAGAGCGTATCTTTCTTTGATTCCTGGTGCTGTGCCGTTGCAGCAAGCGGAAACAACATCATGCAGGCTACCAGCCAATTGCGGATATGCATAAAGGTTAAGTTTGGGAGTTAAAGAAAAAATATGGTCGTCTATAACAGGATGCCGGCCAGAAAGAACCCGGCGGCAACGGATACGGCTACACTGACAATCCCCGGGATCATAAAGCTATGGTTGACCAGGTATTTCCCGATATGGGTACTACCGGTGCGGTCAAAGTTAATGGCAGCCAGCAGGGTCGGATAACCTGGCAGCACAAAATCCCCGTTAACAGCAGGGAACATGGCCACCATGTGCGCCGGCAGAATACCGAGGGACAATCCCAGCGGCATCAGCGCTTTGGTGGTGGCAGCCTGGCTGAAAAGTAAAATGCTCAGTATAAACAGGGCGATGGCGAACGTCCAGGGGGCCGCCCTGACCATATTGCCCAATGTGCTTTCAATAATGCCGGTATTGGTTTGCATGAAGGTGGCGCTCATCCATACCACGCCGAAGATAGACACTACCGCCTGGGCGCCGGAGTTAAACAGGCTGGCTTTGGCCACCGCAGCAGCAGTGGTACGGCAAAGCAGCATAATGGCAGCAGCGGCGGCCAGCATCACCAGCTCTATGACCGCAGCCATTTTTATATGTCCGGTGGCGTCTACCGCCATATTACTTTTCCCTTCTCCAAAGGAAGGCAGCATATTGGGGAAAGCCCCTACCAGCACAATCAGCAGTACCGCCAGCCCGAATATCAGCACCGATAGTCTGGCGCCCGGCAACAGGGGCGTTTTGCTCTCCTGGACATCTGTCGCTATACTGGCCGCAAACTCCGGATCTTTCATTTTCTCCAGAAATACCGGATCTTTCTCCAGCTCCTTGCCTTTCTTCCAGCATACCACCACGCCGGCCAGCGTTCCCAGGATAGTGGCCGGGATACATACCCGCAGTATGTCGAGCAGCGCTATTTTTCCGCTGAGGATAGTCAGCAATGCTGCGGTGGCAGCCGAAATAGGACTGGCCGTAATCGCCAGATGCGAAGAGATCACCGAAATACTCAACGCACGCTCCGGCCTTATTTTTTTCTTGGTGGATACTTCCGCAATAATCGGCAACAGAGAATAAGTGATATGGGCCGTGCCGGCAAAAAGAGTGAAAAAATACGTCACCAGCGGCCCCAGCAAAACGATCAGGGAAGGTTTGCTCCGCAATATTTTCTCTGCCAGCCGCACCAGATAATCCATCCCCCCGGCCGCCTGCAGGGTGGCGGCGGTGGTTACCACCGCCAGAATGATCAGCATTACATCTATCGGCGGATCGGCCGGCCGCATGCGGAAAATAAAGATATACACCGCTAACGCCACCATGCCCATCACCCCAAGACCAATGCCTTTCATACGGGCTCCCACCAGGATAGCGGCGAGTAATATTGCGAACTCTAACCAGATCATACAAAATAATATGTACTGCTGAAGATAATCAATATCAATAGAAAATTATAGCATATGACTGTACACTATTTCATCGCCTTCCTGCGGCATAAACCTGCAACACCTGTTATGTCCGGCGATATAATGAATGACAATGAATGACAATGAATAATTATGAATGATTATGGTTATGCTTATCGCTATTCCTTACAATGGTTATTATGGTTACCACGGCTACTACAAATACTACGACGAATACAACGAATACTATAGTTACTACGACTACTACGGCTATTGTGCCTACTGACTATTGTGGTTACATAGCCGGTGCCACACCAAGGCGCAGCACCAGCCTTTATTGTAAGCCCTGATGGAGGGCACTTCTTCCAATTGATCCGGCTGTTCTATATTATTCGCACAAATCTTCAAAATATCACAGTCGAACGCATTTTATTCACAAAAAAATCAGGCGTCATTAACGGTTGATGAACTGTGGCCTGATCATATTGTCGAACGTAAAAATCTCGTCCCATTTCTCCTGGGTAATGAGCTTCTTTTCCTTCACGGCGATATCATGCACCGACTTTCCGGTTTCCAGCGCCTCACGGGCTATACTGGCGGATTTTTCATACCCCAGTATAGGATTTAGCTGCGTCACGATACCGATGCTGTTCATCACCATCTGTTTGGTATGTTCTGCATTGGCGGTAATGCCCAGGATACATTTCTCCCGCAGGGTACGGCACGCATTGCCCATATAGGTGATCGCGGTAAACAATGAGAAAGATATCACCGGCTCCATCACGTTCAGCTGCAGCTGACCGGCTTCCGCGGCCATTGTCACGGTCAGATCGGCGCCGATAACATAATAGGCTGTCTGGTTCACCACCTCAGGGATCACCGGGTTCACCTTGCCAGGCATAATGGAAGATCCCGGCTGCATCGGCGGCAGGTTGATTTCGTTGAGGCCTGCCCGTGGTCCGGACGATAACAAACGCAGGTCATTACAGATCTTCGACACCTTCACGGCTGTACGTTTCAGCACACCGGAAAGCTGTACATAAGCACCCGTATCATTGGTGGCTTCAATCAGGTTCTCTGCCAGCTTCAGGTCCAGCCCGGTTACTTCACACAGGTACTGGGTCACCAGCTCTGCATACCCTTCCGGCGCATTCACCCGCGTACCAATAGCGGTAGCACCCATATTAATTTCCGCAATCAGCCGCTTGCTGCTGTCTACCCGGGAAAGCTCTTCCTTCAGATTGATGGCAAAGGCATGAAACTCATCACCAAGGCTCATCGGCACGGCATCCTGCAACTGGGTGCGGCCCATTTTCAATACATTCTGGAACTCCTTACCCTTGGTATCAAAAGCATCGGCCAGCTTGCCCAGCTCTTCTTTATAAGCGGTCAGCTTCAGAATAAGGGCTATACGAAAAGCAGTGGGATAAGCGTCGTTGGTGGACTGTGAGCAGTTCACATGGTTGTTGGGGTGACAAAATTCGTACTCCCCTTTCTGTTTGCCCATCATCTCCAGGGCCACATTGGCAATTACCTCATTGGCGTTCATATTCACGGAAGTACCCGCCCCGCCCTGTATCAGGTCACTCAGAAACTGGTTGTCAAACTCCCCGCTGATCACACGGTCACTGGCCTTAATAATATATTCTGCGATATTTTTGTCCAGTACTCCCAGGTCCCGATTGGCCATAGCAGCCGCCTTTTTCACATAACCCAGGCTCTTTACGAAGATGGGCTCCACCTTCAGCGGAATACCGGTGATATGAAAATTCTCCAGCGCACGAAGGGTCTGAATCCCATAATACACATCCTGGGGTATTTCTTTCTCTCCCAGGAAATCGTGTTCTATTCTCTTGGACATAAAATTTATTTTAGGGCCGGAAGTTAAACGCTTTTAGAACAACATAATACTCATAATTGTTGTAGTTTCATCTAAAGAATTTTCATTACACTGTTGTTCTATTCGTAAATCATAATTGCCAATTCGTAAATTCTCATGATGTTTCGCATTTCACTGGTTTCTTTTCTATTTTTATTTTTTACGGGAAATGTCCTCTGTGCCCAACACCTGGCGCCACATTTTGATCCCCGGGAATACCATGAACTGCTGGACCTCACTTCCCTGCAACGCGATACTTCCCTGGAGCAAAGCAATGCCAAAGCGCCCGGAAATTTCCGCATCGTATACCGCTCACCGGAAGTAGGCCTTAAAAACCGATGGGACCTTTGGATCAACCGCAGCCGCAGCCTCGGCGTGATCTCCATCAGAGGCACCAACGGCACCTCCACCTCCTGGCTGGAAAATTTCTACGCAGGCATGATCAGCGCCAAAGGCACCCTGCAGCTTAATGACAGTACCACGTTCAACTATAAACTGGCCGATGACGACAAAGCGTTTGTTCATGCCGGCTGGCTGCTGGGCCTCGCCGCTATGGCACCCGGCATGGTACAACAAATCAACCGGTACTATCAGGAAGGCATACACGAATTTATCATCTTCGGACATAGCCAGGGCGGCGCTATCGCCTTTCTGGCACGCTCTTACTTTCAATACCTCGACGGCCTGCCGAAAGACATCGTCTTTAAAACCTATTGCAGCGCGGCGCCTAAGCCGGGCAACCTGTTCTATGCGTATGATTATGACTATATCACCCGCGACGGCTGGGGAATACGGATCGTGAACGGGCGTGACTGGGTCCCGGAGGTGCCGTTCTCCATCCAGACACCGACAGATTTTAATACCATCAACCCTTTTGCCAATATCAAAAAAGCTTTCCGGCAACAAAAATTTCCGGTGCGCGTGGCCCTGTCCTATATATACGGGCGCCTCAACCGGCCTGCCAGACGAGCCAGCCGGCGCTTTCAGCGGGTACTGGGCAAAATGGCGTACGGCCGCGTGAAAAAAGCAGTGCCGGAATATAACCGCCCTGTCTTCGTCAACAGCCACAATTATACCCCGGCAGGTACGCCTGTCATCTTATATCCGGTGAAAGGATACGATGAAAAATTTCCATTTGATGGTAAAAATATTTTCGTGCACCACTCGCTCAATGCCTACCGCTGGCTGCTCGAACATGTTTACCCCACCAGTGAGCGCTAGTCGTTGCCGGCCTTGTCGCCGGTGAACCAGTGTTCTTTTTCTTTAAACAACACGTTGAAAGTTGTGAGCGATCCATAAATACGGGTGATGTACTGTTGCAGGTTGATCTTCTCTTCGTCGGTCAACACTTTATGGCTGTTGATGTTCTGCTCAAGCACACGTAAACGGTCGCGTAACATCACGATCTTATGGAAAAACGTCTCGATCGGCAGTTCCTTGGCTTTCAGGGAAGCATCGCCCGGCTGCAGCACCATGGTGCCGTTCTTCCAGCGGTCGCCCAATGGCACCACTTCCGTAACGCCGCCCCATAAACGAAGTATCTTCAGTAAAGAAGTTTCCACGTCGGACGCCGTTTCCACTTCAGCGGTCTGGTTCTCAGCGACCAGCACCTCAAACAGCGGATCTGTTTTGTCGATCATTTTGATGCCGTGGTCCATAAAAGTGACCTTGTACTGTGCATATTTAACGCCTACAATAACGCCCGGACCAAAATGCGCGTGTTGTACCCTTGATCCCACGCCCAGTGTCAGTTCTTCCATGTGTGATAGTTTTAGTACCAAACTTAGTGTTTTCAGACAAAAGATTATTCCCTTTTAAGGATCTTTTCAAGGATGCCCACCGCCTTTGTCAGCTCCCTGTTGTTCAGCGAAGCAAATCCAAACCGGATAGCGTTCACTGGTTTCGTGCCGTAACCGTACTGTTCTCCGTTGCTCATGCTGAGCCCCATGGAAGCGGCCTTTGCGGCCACCTGTGCCAGCGGGTACCTTTTGTGAAAAGTAAGCCAGGTGGCCATGCCGCCGGCAGGTTCGGTAAACTGTACCTTGTCGCCCAGGCGGCTTTGCAGTAGTTGCGACAGATGGTCACGGCGCTCATGGTACAGCTTATTCGACTTCTTCAGGTGCCTGTCGATAGTACCGTCGCCCAACAGGGCGGCGAGTGTTTCTTCCGCCAGGTTATCCCCCTGGAGGTCCATCAGTTTGCGCAGCCGTGCCATTTCATCGAGGAACGGCGCCGGCGCCACGAGGAAGCCGCTGCGGATGGAAAGTCCCAGCAGCTTGGTGAAAGAGCCGATATAGATCACATTGCCGCCGTGGTCACCGGCTGCCAGCGGCAGTATGGGCGCAGAGCTGTAGTGGTAGTCGTAATCGTAATCATCTTCCAGGACGGCCAGCCGATGGGTACGGATAATGTCCAACAGTCTCATTCTGCGTTCGGCACTGAGTGTCACGGTGGTAGGATGATGATGGTGCGGTATCACATACAGCATCTTTACTTTGTGGGTGCGGCACAGTTGCCCTACCGCTTCCACATCAATGCCGTCCGCATCTACCGGCACGCGCAACAAGCGGGCGCCCAGCTGTTCGAAACACAGGTCTGCATAAAAATAATTGGGGCTTCCCACGATCACATAATCACCTTTTTTCAGGACCATGGCCGCTGTCAGATAGATGGCCATCTGCGCACCGCGTGTGGTCATGAGGTTGCTGGTAGACAAGGTAAGCCCCCTGGTATGGGTCAGATAACGGGCCAGTTGCAGCCGCAGGTGCTGGCTTCCCATCGCAGAGCCGTAGGTGAGCCGTTGATGGTAACGGGGCCGGCGGATCAGGGCGCGGCTCTCTTTCATCCACGCTTCCAGCGGAGCTTCCCGCATGTCCGCAAAACCATCGTTGATGATCAGGTGGCCCGCCGGCGCCAGGTCATGGCGTGCAGTGACCACAAAAGGAATACTATTGAAAGAAAACGTAGGCCCGTAACCGTAGGGAGATACCGGCGCCTGGAAAGAGCGGGGTTTAATGTCCGGCAGGTTGGTGGCCACCATCATGCCTTTACGGGGAATGGAAATGGCCCAGTCCTGGCTCACCAGCTCGTCATAAGCCGCCACAACGGTCTTCCGGTGCAGCCCTAACTGTAACGCCAGTACGCGGCTGCCAGGCAATAACGACCCCGGCTTCAATATGCCCTCCCGTATCAGGCTGGCAAAGCGGTTGGCTATCTGCTGATAGACCGGCTGCCGCGCCTCCCGGTCAATATTGATCAATGTTTTATATGGTAGCACCTGGACTATCTGTCGATTTAAATCTGGACTACTTCAATAGTCCAGTGCAAAGCTAATTTTACTGCATCAATTATGCAAAAACAATCATGATGAAAGAAAGATTTTTCATGCAGGAGGTGCAGCCGGAAGCGTTCAAAGCCATGATGGCCATGGAAAAATATACCACCACTACCAATATTTCGCCGCTGCACCGCGAAATGATCAAAGTAAGGGCATCCCAGCTGAATGGCTGTGCCTATTGCCTCGACAAGCACGCAGCCGATGCGCGTAAGTCGGGAGAAACGGAACAACGCCTGTTGCTGCTCAGCGTATGGCGTGAATCACCACAGTTCACCGAAGAAGAAAGGACCATACTGGCGATGACGGAAGAAGTGACGTTTATCAGTCAGCAGGGCCTGACAGCGGAGACTTACAACAAGGCGCTGGCCTGCTTCGGGCTGGAAACCACAGCGCAGCTGCTGATGCACATTATCTGTATTAATGCCTGGAACCGTATTGGCATAGCCACACACCGCGTACCGGGCCAACATTATCCAACTACCGCAAAATGAGAATTGTAAAAACCGCCACTACCGATGCCGAGATACAGGCCTGCAGCGAAGTAATCCTGACGTTGCGCCCGCATGTAAAACCGGAAAGGCTGCTGCCGCAGATACGGGAAATGCAGCAGGAAGGGTATCACCTGCTGTACCTGCCTGCAGATGATGATCTTTCCAAAGTGGCCGCTATTGCCGGCTATCGTCATAAACACAATCTCCATACCGGCCGCTTTATCTATATCGACGATCTGGCCACCCACCCGTCGTTGCGTGCACAGGGATATGCCAGCCTGCTGTTGTACCATATCCGGGAAATTGCGCGGGAAGAAGGGCTTGCTGTTGTGCAACTGGATTCGGGGCATAACCTGTGGCCGGCCCACCGCCTGTATCATCAACAGGGTTTTTATATCTCCGCCCATCATTTCACCCAGATGATTTAGCTATCGGGTTATTGGATTATTTAGTCATGTAGCGGGCCTGCTCAATATCAAAATATTAAAATAACCCAATGGCCAAATAAAAAAGCAGCGAAGACAATCGTCTCCGCTGCTTAAAAACATCACAACAAAAAAACTACTCCTTTACCTTATTCAGGAAAAATGATAGCTTGAACAATAGTTCATCCGATAGGCCTGCTCTCAGTTTAGCCTCATCGTCAGTGATACCCAGGCGGCGCAGCCGCTGATAGTAGACGTAAGAACCGCCGATGAGCTCCAGGCATTCTTGTATTTTACGTTGCACCTCTGCCTCTTTGGTGCGTTTTTCATATTCTTTTTTAGTCAGTATTTTATCCACAAAGTAGAAGTTGTCTTTGTCTTCCACCCATTTATTACCTTCGCGATGTTGTGGCTTATATACTTCAAGATAACAATTATCCAGCTTTAAAACATCACCAAATTCTGCGCGTATATCGATAACCGTTGGTTTTTCCGCTGAAGGGTTGGCCAGCCTCTTTTTGATGTGGTTGCTGATTTCCACGCCCAGCTCGTCACTGCTCATCAGGATCTGGTTCAGTTCGGAAAATTCCAGGCCGATGGTAATACGGGTGTATCCCCTGCCGCTTTTGATCTTGCCAAAGAGGCTGGGAGTGGTATGTTCATCAAAGATGATGTCTTCCACCTGCACCTTGGTGATGGTCTTATAATCCGGCTTGTAGCCTTCTTCCGCCGGCGTAGGGCGTTTGTTGACCAATCGCGCTGTTTCCTGGCGGCGGCTGTGCTGGATATAATCATCGATGAAACGCAGCTCATGTTTTTTCAGCTTGGCATACAACTCATGATGAGAGTAGTTGTTCATCTTGCTCAGCAAGGCAAGGTCATTCCAGCTGTGGAAGTGCTGCATTTTCTTCAGTTCTTCCAGGATGTCTGATGCCGACATGTTGCGGCGGTAATATAATTCCCCTATCAGAAAGAGGGCATATTCCTGTGCCGGATAGCCCAGTTCGGGCAATACGTCATAAGGGCTACGCTTCTGGTCACGCGCCTGCTCCAGCAGCTCTACGTCTGACATCACCGGGGCCAGCAGGTACTTACGGGCTGCCGACCGCAGTTTCTTGCTCACATAATCCAACAGCTGGTCACTCACCTGGCTGTGATGTACAAAGTCATGCAGAATCTGTACAAAGCGGCGCGAGGTAGGTAATCCAAACTGTGTGAGAATATCATTTTCCAGGTCCAGCACCTCCTCTTTCGCAGGCTCCTCTTTGCCAGGTTTTACCTTCTGCTCCATCTGCTGGTAACGCTGATAATACTCCTGTAACTTCAATTTAAGCTGATCCATAATATATATACTATTAATTATTAAACTAGTTCACGTTCGATAGCGCATTTTCAGGGGGAATTGTCATTTTTTCATCGTTTCATCACCCGGGCTAACATATCTTTCCCCTGTGGTCAGGAAATCACCTGCAATCAGGGAATTCCGTGAGGCCATCAACCAGGCATACTGCTGATTCTCAATAAATTAATAAAATGGGAATTATAATGGGAAGTGCGCAAAGATACGTTTTTTGATGTAGTGTGCAAAGCCTCAAAACGCCTTCTGGCGCGGATTACATTAGTATATAATAACAAGCATAGGAGGGATAAAATGTAGTGCAATGATTATCATATCACTCCCTCTTTTTTCGTGATATATAACTTTCTGAAAAAAATTTTTGAAAAGTATTTGGAATTTAAAAAAGCTTTGTGTTATCTTTGCACTCCCAACAACGAAAGAAACACACGTTGGACGGGACAAAACGGTGGTTGTAGCTCAGTTGGTTAGAGCATCAGATTGTGGTTCTGAGGGTCGGGGGTTCGAGACCCCTCATCCACCCGAAAATGAAAAAGGCTTCCTACATGGAAGCCTTTTTTCGTTTACCTCTGTTTCATTTTTGATTGAGAAATTCAATCAGGGGAAAGTATCTTCGCAACATTGTAAATAACATTCCGACTCAATGAATTATCTGATCATAATTTCCTGCCTGGTACCCGTTGTTACTGCCCTGCTGGGCTGGTTCATTCACCGCCTCGCAGTCCATACCTTCTTTACCAGTATTCTTCCTAAACGCCAGCAAGCCCTGGCACAGCAACTGGGCGCTTTCGCAGGACAGCAGCTTTCCTTCGGCATTATCAAATCCAAACTGACAGATCCGGAAAAAATAAAAAATATCATCCCGCTGGTGGAAGCACATCTCGATACCTTCCTTCGGGAGAAACTACCTAAAGCCATGCCGGTACTCTCCATGTTCATCGGCGACAGCATCGTGAACCAGATCAAATCACACCTCGTAGCAGAACTCGACACCCTGTTTCCGATAATGATCAATCAGTATCTTGACAATGTGGAGAAAGATCTGAATATCGAAAAGATGGTAGCTGATAAAGTAGCCGGCATTTCTGCGGAACAACTGCAACAAATCAGTAAGCAACTGTTAGGTAATGGCATTCAGCAGTTCACATTGCTGGGCGCCCTCACCGGCTTCATTTGCGGCCTTGTGGCGGTAATACTCCTCTGCATTTTTTAATCGTCCTGTCAGCGGCGCTTCGGGAAGAGGCGCCGCGTACTGTTAACTACTGTTAACCGGAAAGCTTTGTTAACTACTGTTAAGACCTTCTACGGGCCTTTTTTTTGATTTCCTGCGGAAAAAATTCCATTCATCACAATATCCGACCATTCACCACTGGCCACCGATACATTTGCTGAAATCTGACCAAGCGTGCAGGTAAAAAACAGCAGGATGAAAAAACGGTACATCGTACTCGCCGGCATTTTAATGTGGCAGGTACAGTCCTTCGCCCAGGCACCGGCAAACGGAAGACCAGCGGCAACACAAAACGGACAAGGCGCAAAAGCAAGGCCCGACATGCCTCAGATAGGCAGGCTTTACGGAAAACTGATAGATGCTTCCAGCGGGAAACCTATCCCCTACGCTTCCGTAGCCCTGTTACGGCAACGCGACTCCTCGGTGGTGACCGGCATGCTGACGAAACCCAACGGGGAATTTAACCTGGAAAGCCTGCCCTTCGGCCCTTTTATTGTACGCATCAACTTCATGGGCTATACCAGTCTTCAGAAAAAAGTGGCCATCACCTCGCAAACTACAGAACAGGACCTGGGCAACATTAAAATGCAGCCCAACGTAAAAACACTGCAAGGCGTAGAAGTAACCGGCCAGAAAAGCGCTTTCACCATGGGCATCGACAAAAAGGTGTTCAACGTGGAACGTAACCTCACCAGCGTTGGCGGCACCGCTACAGACGTTTTGAAAAACATCCCTTCCGTAAATGTGGACCTGGACGGCAACGTCAGCGTACGCAATGCGGCGCCCAATATTTTTGTAGACGGCAAACCCTCTACCCTTACCCTCGATCAGATACCCGCTGACGCGATAGAAAGCGTGGAACTGATCACCAACCCCTCCGCACGTTATGATGCGGAAGGCATGTCCGGCATCCTCAATATCATCCTGAAGAAAAACCGCAAAGCCGGCTTCAATGGCTCGGTACAGGCAGGTATCGGCACCGGCAACAAATACAACGGTGGCGGCAACATCAATATCCGTCAGGGTAAATTCAATGTGTTCGCCAACTATAATATCAACGCTAACAGGACCTGGGGCGATGGCACCACCTCCCGCAGCAACTTCAGAAGTGGCGGCGTGGCAGATACCAGCTATCTCCTGCAAAACAGCAACAGCACCAGCAAACCGCTGTTCCAGTTTGGCCGCTTCGGCGCCGATTACCAGATCGATAACCGTAACACCATCTCGCTGTCACAGAACATCGTAGCGGGCAACTTCAAAAACAATGAAGACCTCCTCAGCACGTTCTCCGACGGCCATCACAGCATCACCGGCCTCAGCGACCGAAAAAACAACAATCAGTTCAACTTCCGCAATTACACCACAGCACTGGGTTTCAAGCATACCTATGCTAAACCCAACAAGGAATGGACAGCTGACTTCAACTACAACAGAAGTTCCAATAACCGCGATGGTGACTACATCACCCAGGCCATGAACGCACAGGGCGTTCCCCTCGGACAGGCACTGACACAAACCAATACCACCGCCGGTAAAACCACTTTCATCACCATTCAGACAGATTATACCAACCCGGTAGGCAAAAACGGAAAACTGGAAGCCGGCGCGAAAGTCACGCTGCGCGACTATACCAGCGATTACCAGGTGCTCGACAAAGATACCCTCAGCAATAACTTCATACCGAACACGATGCTCTCTACCGCCTACAAATACAACGAAGAGATTTATGCCGGTTACGCGAACTTCTCCAACACCGTGGGCAACTTCGGGTACCAGGCCGGTCTGCGGGTAGAGCAATATGTATACGCCGGAGAAAACAAAGGCGTGGAATACAAGCCCACTAAAGCAGTCCCGGGCTTCTTCCCGAGCGTGTATCTCTCGCAGAAACTTAAACATGAACAGGAACTACAGCTCAATTATTCCCGTCGCGTTAACCGGCCTAACTTCTTCCAGCTGATACCTTACCGCGATTACAGCGATCCGCAGAACCAGCGGGAAGGCAATCCCAACCTGAAACCGGAATACATCAACAGCCTGGAGTTTTCCTACGCTAAAAACTGGAAAAATGCCAACCTGCTGGGAAGCATTTACTTCCGGAACGTCAACAATATGATCTCCACCATCAGCACGCCTATTGGCGCAGACACGCTGCTGACGCAGTTTATCAACGCCAACAGGAGCAATTCCTACGGTGCTGAGATCACGGTAAAAAACCAGATCATCAAAGGCTGGGACCTTACCTCCAACCTGAACCTGTATCAGACAGACATGAAGGTGAACAGCAACGGTCAGAACTTTAACAACAGCGGTTTCAGCTGGCTGGCGAAAATCAATTCAGAGACCAAACTGCCTGCCAATTTCACATTACAGGTAACCGGCTCCTATCAGGCGCCTACCATTGCCTTGCCGTCTTCCGGCGGCGGTGGTGGCGGTGGCGGCCGCGGCGGCGGAGGTGGCGGCTTCATGATGATCCCCACTTCTTCACAGGGCACGATCAAAGGCTTCAGCACCGTGGACGTGGCCGTTCGTAAGGACTTCCTTAAAAACAAAGCGGCTTCGCTCACCCTTAGCCTCTCAGATGTTTTCAATACCCGTCAGTATGAGCTGAACCAGGCCACGCCGGCTTTCGCGCAGGACTATATCCGCAAGCGTGAGTCCCGCATCCTGAAACTTAACTTCAGCTACCGTTTCGGCAAGTTTGACACTTCGCTGTTCAAAAAGAAAAAACAGAATAACAACAACGACATGCAGATGGGCGATCCCATGCAAAGTTTTTAGTTAATAAAGAGGGTGAATGCAAAACCACGGCCGGCAGACAGCGTCTTGCGCTCCTGCCGGCTATCTTTTTGAATATACCATTCATCCCAATTAGTCAACATTTTAAAGGCCCGCTATTATTTTTATAGTCATAGATCAGCCAGAATAAAGGATGCTAACATTACGGATGCTAAGATTAATTGCAGGGGCGACCCTGTTGTTTGCTATTGTGCCTAACCTCTACGCACAAACGCCGGAAGGCGCACCGGTAAAAATGACCGGCAAAGTAGCAGACGCCGTGACCGGCAAGCCGGTGGAATATGCCTCAGTGGTATTGCTCCGCCAGGCGGATTCCTCTATGGTCACCGGTATGTACACCACGCCCGCCGGCACTTTCGCCTTTAATACAGTCGTTCCCGGTATTTACGTGCTGCGCGTTACCTTCATGGGTTACGAAAAGCTGGAAAAAGCGGTGAAAGTGGCAGCCGGAAAGCCCGCCTTTGCCGGCACCCTGCGCCTGCAGACAGCCGGCAAAGTGCTGAACGCCGTGGAAATCAAAGCGGAGAAGCCCGCATTCTCCATGCAGATAGACCGGCAGGTGTTCGACGCCGGCAGCATGATCAATGCAGAAGGCGGCACCGGTACAGACATCCTGAAAAATATTCCCAGCGTAGACGTAGACATCGATGATAATGTGACCCTCCGCGGCAAAAGCGTGACCATCTACGTGGATGGCAAACCATCGCCTTTCGGGGATGCTAAAACAGCGCTGCAAATGATCCCCGCAGAAAGCATCGACCGCGTAGAAGTCATCAACAACCCCTCTGCCAAATTTGAAGCACAGGGCGGCGGCGGTATCATCAACATCGTCCTGAAAAAAGACAAAGCCATCGGATATAACGTGATGTTCAATGCCGGCGTGGCCACCCGCGGGCAGCTCAACGGCAGCGCCAATGCCAGTCTGCGTATGCGCCGCTTTAATTTCTTCGGTAACTATAACGCCCGCTACGAATCCATCGGCGGCAGCGGCTACAGCTACCGCCAAAACCTGGTGCCAGACAGCAGCCGCACCACCTTCTTCTCCCAGGACAGCCGCAACAACAACCGCAATGGCAATAACGGCGGCCGCTTCGGATTCGATTATTTCCTCGATGACCACAACACCTTCACCATCGCGGAAGGCCTTAACCATAACTTCGGTAAAAACGAAGATGACATCTTCCTGAATTACCTCGATGACCAGAAACAAACGCTACGCAACGGAGAACGGCATAATAACAGTCGCAATGACGGCTATAACAACAATACCAGCCTGAATTACAAACACACCTTCAAAAAACAGAACCAGGAACTGACAGCCTATGTGAGCTATAGCGGCAACCGTGGCAGCAGCAACAGCGATTACCGCACACAATACCAGAAACCAGGACAGGACACACTTCCCAATCCCAACTGGCAACAGAATACCGGCAAAAACGGCAACCGCTTCTGGAACCTCCAGTCAGACTATACCATGCCCCTCGGCAAAAAAGGCAAGCTGGAAGCCGGCGTGAAAAGCACGTTCCGGTATATCAGCAACGACTATACGGCCATGCTGTACAACTGGGACGTACAGGACTTCCGTAAAAGCAACCAGCTGTCCAACCAGTACGACTATGAAGAAGACATTCACGCCGGTTACCTTAACTTCGCCAATGCCATCGGCAACCTGGGCTATCAGGTGGGGGTACGGGCCGAACAGTCTTTCCTGAAAGGTTACTCCTATACCCGTGACACCACGGTGGACAACAGGTTTTTTAATCTGTTCCCCAGTGTGTTCCTGAAGTACAACATGCCTAAAAACCAGAACCAGAGCCTGGTATTCAACTATTCCACCCGTATAGACCGGCCCAACTTCGACCAGTTGCTGCCGTATATCAATAACTCAGACCCGCAGAATATCCGCATCGGCAATCCGGAACTGAAGCCTGCGCTGTCGCATAAGTTCGAAACCAGTTATTCCGTTTATTACCCTAAGTCCAATAACTATTTCAGCACCAGTACCTACTATGCGCAAACCAATGACAACATTGACCGTATCAGTACGCTGGACACCGTAACTGGCGTTACCACCACCAAACCCATGAACCTGGCCACACAGCAGAATATTGGCGGCAACGTGTCTTACAGCCTGAATATTTACAAATGGTGGAAAGTGAACGCCAACCTGAACCTGGAATATAACCGGCTTACCAGCACCACGCTCAATAATGAGAATTTCAGCTATGGACTGAATGCCAATACCCAGTTCAGGCTGCCTTCCCGCATCAACATAGAACTGAGCGGCCATTACCGCTCCCCCAGGATACAGCCGCAGGGCACTTTCCGCGCCATGAACGGGATAGATCTTGGCGTACGGAAAGAAGTCCTTAAAAACAGGGCGCTGGTGATAGCGCTGAACATTTCAGATGTGCTCAACACCCAGCAGTTCAGTTCTCACTACGAAACACCGGTATTTATCCAGGACTACGAGCGTAAACGCGCCACCCGCTTTATCCGTATCAACATACGGTACCGTTTTGGCAAAATGGACCCTAATCTCTTTAAAAAGAAAAAACAACAACAGGAAGAAGAAGAGAAACCGCAGGAAGAGGAAGAGAAGCCCAAAGAACGGGGAAGACTTTAGAATTACGAATTACAAATTACGAATTACGAATTGAGGGCTTCTTTATAGAGCGGTTATTTAGTAACCTTTCTAAAAGGGAGCCCTCAATTCGTAATTCGTAATTCGTAATTCGTAATTATTTTTTTCCTGCCAACATAGGCACAAAGGAGAAATTGTCAAACAGCTCCTGTTCTGTTTCCGTATCACTGATTTTGGTGATACGCAGCATCCGCTGCACTTCCTGGCCGCCTACCGGGATCACCATTTTACCGCCGATCTTTAATTGCTGCACCAGTTTCTCGGGAATATGTGGCGCTGCCGCCGTTACCAGTACCTTGTCAAAAGGCGCATAGGAAGGCAGCCCTTCGTAGCCATCGCCATAAAACAGGCGCAGGTTAGGGTATTTGCTTTTGAAAGGAAAGGCTTTTACCTGGTCGAACAGGCGTTTCTGGCGTTCAATGGTAAAAACGTTCATCTTCAACTCCGCCAGTACGCATGCCTGGTAGCAGCTGCCGGTACCGATCTCCAGTATTTTCTCATATGGCCGGGGCTCCAGTAGCTGCGTCTGATAGGCTACCGTATAAGGCTGGGAAATCGTTTGGCCCTCTCCGATAGGAAAGGCCCTGTCATCATATGCTATGCTCTCGAAAGCCGTATCAAGGAAAAAATGCCGGGGGATGTTGCCGATAGCCGCCAATACATTTTCGTCAGTAATACCTTTCTGACGGATACTATCAACCAGCTGTTTGCGTAATCCTTTTTGTTTATAAGTATCTTCATACCGCCTCATGCCGCAAAATTAACCATTCACCAACGATTTTCAATGATTTTGGTCAGCCGGAATTTCCCACATTCGTTTTTTTATTTTTACTTTACAGCCTGGCCGGGCTATAAAGGCCCCGAAAAACAATACGATTATGGATATAAATATTCAAAACAAAGTATCGCAATGGCTCAATGGCAACTATGACGCCGAAACCATTGCCACACTGAAAAAGATGCAGGAGGGCAACCCCGATGACCTCAATGATGCTTTTTATCGTAATCTCGAGTTTGGTACCGGTGGATTAAGAGGAATTATGGGCGTAGGTACCAACCGCATGAATAAATATACCGTCGGCATGGCCACGCAGGGCTTCGCCAACTATCTGAAAAAGGCGTTCGATGGCGAAGTGAAAGTGGCCATCGCGCACGACAGCCGCAACAATTCCCGCTTTTTTGCCGAAACTGTTGCCAACGTATTTGCGGCCAACGGCATTAAAGTGTTTCTCTTTGAAAGCCTCCGCCCCACGCCGGAGCTCTCTTTCGCTATCCGTCACCTGCAATGCCAGGGCGGCGTGGTGCTCACCGCCTCCCACAACCCGAAAGAATACAACGGCTATAAAGCTTACTGGAACGATGGCGCTCAGCTGGTGCCCCCGCACGATAAGAACGTCATCCGTGAAGTGGAAAGCATCCTCTCCCCTGATGATGTAAAATGGACCGGTGGCGAAGCCAATATCACCCTCATCGGCAAAGAAGTGGACGAAGCCTACCTCAAAGAATTACAGGGCCTGTCCATCAACCCGGAGATCAACAAACAACAGCACGACCTGAAGATCGTTTATACGCCGATCCATGGCACCGGTATCACCATGGTGCCGGAAATACTGCAACGCTTCGGCTTCACCAACGTGAACATTGTAGCGGAACAGTCCACTCCTGACGGCAATTTCCCTACCGTGGTATATCCTAACCCGGAAGAGTCTGAAGCGCTGACCCTTGGCCTCAAAAAGGCCAAAGAGCTGGACGCGGACATCCTGCTGGGCACAGACCCTGACGCTGACCGTGTAGGCATTGCCGTGAAAGACCTCAAAGGCGAATGGGTACTGCTCAACGGCAACCAGACCGGCGTACTGTTGTTTAACTACATCGTGGAAGGCCGCCGCAGAAAAGGATTGCAGCAGCCTAACGACTTTATCGCGAAAACCGTGGTGACCTCCGACCTCATTGATGTATTCGCCGCTAAAAATGATATCAACTGCTACAATACCCTCACCGGTTTCAAATGGATCGCTGACCTGATCCGTCGGAAAGAGCCACAGGAAACGTTCATCTGCGGCGGAGAAGAATCATATGGTTATATGATCGGTAACAATATCCGGGACAAGGACGCCGTTTCTTCCGTGGCCATGATCTGCGAAATGGCAGCTTATGCCCGCAGCCTGGGCCAGTCACTGTATGAGCTGCTGGTTAATATCTACCTGAAGTACGGCTACTACAAGGAGCACCTGATCTCCATCACCAAAAAAGGCATGAAAGGTGCCGACGAAATCGCTGAAATGATGCGCGGCTACCGTGAAAACCCACCTGCCACCATCAATGGTTCGTCCGTAGTTACACTGTACGACTACCAGCTACAGCAGGTGAAAGATATCAAAACAGGCGAAATCAAACCGCTCGACCTGCCTAAATCCAATGTGCTGCAGTTTGTACTGGCCGATGGCAGCAAAATATCCGCCCGCCCGTCCGGCACCGAACCTAAAATCAAATTCTATTTCAGCGTGAACGCCCCACTCAACAGTGCGGCCAACTTCGATGCGGTTACCGCCGATCTCGATAAAAAGATCGAAGGTATCATCACCGATATGCAACTGAAATAATAAAACATATTCCCATCACAACATTCAAAGAGAATACTGCCAGGTTAACCTTCCTCCCGCGCGGAGGAGGTGCCCTGGCGGGATTCCTGCTCCTCCTGATTTCCCTGACGGCGCCCGCCCAACAAAAGGTGCCTCTTTTCTCCTTACCGGACACCACTATCAAAGAAAGAGTATGGATACTCTCCGGCACTACTGCCGCCATTTATGGCAGCGGGCTGGCAGTACTCAGCTCCGCCTGGTACAAAGGTTATCCCCGCTCCTCCTTTCACTTCTTCAATGATGCAGGAGAATGGAACCAGATGGACAAGGCCGGACATATTTTTGCCGCCTACTTTGAAGGTAAATACAGCCGGGAAATGTGGAGATGGTCCGGCCTGCCGCGTAAACAACAGATCTGGATCGGTGGCCTCAGCGGATTTGCCTATCAGTCAGTCATAGAAGTACTGGACGGGTTCTCTGAAAAATGGGGGTTCTCCTGGAGCGATATGGGCGCCAATGCTATCGGCTCTGCCCTGCTGATCAGCCAGGAGCTGGCATGGGACGAGCAGCGGATACAGCTTAAATTCTCAGCACACCCTAAAAGTTATCCGGAAGGTCCTGTCCGCGAAAAAACAGACCAACTCTTTGGCCACTCTTTCTGGGAAAGAACATTGAAAGATTATAATGCTCAAACGTACTGGTTGTCGGTCAACCTTCACTCCTTCAACAAAAGTTCCACCTGGCTGCCCGGCTGGCTGAACATTGCCGTTGGCTACGGGGCAGAAGGCATGTATGGAGGAGACGATAATACCTGGACGGACGCACATGGCCAGTTCCACGATTACACCCACGTTCGCCGTGTCCGGCAGTTTTACCTGTCGCCCGATGTTGATTTCACCAAAATCCGCAGCCGTAAAAAAGGTGTGCGGGTACTGCTTCAGGTGCTGAACATGATGAAATTCCCCGCCCCTGCCCTTGAAATCAATTCACTGGGCAACGTGAAACTGCATCCTGTATATTTCTAACGGAAATGCCTATTCAAAATAAGCAGCGATGATATCTTCTCCCTGCATTTCCACCAATACCATGTCCTGTAAGGTAGTAGCGAGAGAATAACCCACGAAGTCCACGGACAGCGGGAAAGATTTATGCCGCCTGTCTACCAGCACAGCAGTTTGTATTTTCTTTGGAAGATAAGCCAGCAGGGGCTTCAGAGCGTATAGCATGGTACGGCCGGAGTTGGCCACATCGTCTACCACTACTACCACTTTATCATTAAAATCGATGTCTTCAGAAACTTTTACTTCGCCCGGATGTTGTTTGTCCAGGTGCAGGGAGATGATTTTTGTTTTCAACGGAGAGATCTGTTCCAGCACAGCCGCTATCTTACGGGCTACCACCATGCCTCTGTCCCAGATGCCGGCAAGGATGATCTCAGTGCCGTCGCTGTTCAGTTCATAGATCTCATAAGCGATCCGTTCAATTTTCTTCTGGATGATATCCTGTGTAAGAATAATGTTCCTGCTTTCCATAGGCGCAAAAATAAGAAGTTCAGTTGTAGGAAGATGCTTTTAATAAAAATTTCCCCTTGAAAAGCCGGGAACCAAAAAAAACATAAATTCGGGAGTCAAATCTAAGATAATGCGAATTGTACAAGAGTTACTGTTTATTATTGCCTTCGGGATGGCAGTATACCTATTTTCCACGAAAGTGCGCCAGATAAGGCGGAATATCCTGCTGGGGCGCGATAAAGACCTCAATGACCACCCTGACCTGCGCTGGAAGAACGTACTGTTGCTGGCTTTCGGCCAGAAAAAAATGTTCCGTAACCCGTTGGTGGCCGTGCTGCACTTTTTCGTGTATGCAGGCTTTATCATTATTAATCTGGAGATCCTCGAGATTATCCTGGACGGCATACTGGGCACACATCGTTTATTCGTTCCCGTATTAGGCGGACTATATCCCGTGCTGATCAGTGCTTTTGAAGTGTTGGCCGTACTGGTAACGCTGGGTTGCGCCATCTTCCTGGTACGCAGGAACATCCTGAAGCTCCGGCGGTTTGTGAGCAAAGACCTGAACGGATGGCCGCGTTCCGACGCCAATTACATCCTCCTCACAGAGATTGTGCTGATGCTGCTGTTCCTGACCATGAACACTGCCGATCAACAGATGCAGCTGCGCGGCAGTGAACACTATATCGCCACCGGCAACTTCCTGGTTTCCGGCAGCCTGGCATCGATATTCAACCACACGCCCGACGGCACCCTGATAGCGATAGAGCGCACCTGCTGGTGGCTGCACATACTGGGTATCCTGGCGTTCCTCAACTATCTGCCTTATTCCAAACACCTTCATATTATACTGGCTTTTCCCAATGCGTACTATGCCAGCCTGGAACCGGCAGGCGAAATGGAAAACATGCCTGCCGTACAAAAAGAAGTACAGCTGATGCTGCAGCCTGAACTGGCCGCCAGCGAGCCGGCCCCTGAAGGAATGCCTAAATTTGGCGCCAAAGACGTGTTTGACCTTACCTGGAAAAACCTGCTGGACGCCTACAGTTGCACCGAATGCGGCCGCTGTAGCGCCGCCTGCCCCGCCAACCTCACCGGCAAAGCCCTTTCTCCCCGTAAAATCATGATGGATACCCGCGACCGCGCAGAAGAGATAGGCCGCAACATCAATAAAAACGGGGCTTTCACCGATGACGGCAAAACACTGCTGCGCGACTACATCTCAGAAGAAGAGCTGCGCGCCTGCACCACCTGCAACGCCTGCGTTCAGGAATGTCCGGTGAGCATCAGTCCACTCGATATCATCCTGCAACTGCGCCGCCACCTCGTCATGGAAGAGTCCAGCGCTCCCGCCGAATGGACCGGTATGTTCAGCAATATCGAAAATAACATGGCCCCCTGGAAGTTCAGCATGGACGACCGCGACAAATGGGCCACAGAAATGAATCAATAACGAAAAGCTAAAAGCGAAGAGCTATGCAGATAAAGACAATGGCCACATATGCCGCCAACGGGGAAACACCGGAAATACTGTTTTGGGTAGGTTGCGCCGGCAGCTTCGACCAGCGGGCACAAAAGATCACCAAAGCATTTGCCACCATCCTCGATAAAACAGGCGTTCAGTTTGCCATCCTGGGTAAAGAAGAAAGCTGTACCGGTGATCCGGCCAGAAGAGCGGGCAATGAGTTTATCTTCCAGATGATGGCACAAAACAACATACAGTTGCTCAACATGTATGGCGTGAAAAAAATCGTTACCGCCTGCCCCCACTGCTTTAATATCCTGAAAAATGAATATCCCGCCCTCGGCGGTAATTATGAAGTGATACATCATACCACCTTCCTCCAGTCACTGATCGATGAAGGAAAGATCAAAATGAAAGAAGGCGGTGTTTTCAAAGGCAAAAAAATCACTTATCATGATTCCTGTTACCTGGGCAGGGGCAACAATATTTATGAAGCGCCCCGCAAAGTGCTGGAAACACTGGATGCCGAGCTGGTAGAGATGAAACGTTGCCGCAGTAAAGGCCTTTGCTGCGGAGCCGGCGGCGCCCAGATGTTCAAGGAGGAAGAAAAAGGCACTACCCGCATCAACTTCGAAAGAGGCCATGAAGCCGTAGATACCGGCGCCTCTGTTATTGCTGCCAACTGTCCTTTCTGTATGACCATGCTGACAGACGGAGTGAAAGAGACCGGCAAGGAAGACGAAGTAAAAGTGCTGGATATTGCAGAGCTGATCGCGATGAATATGGAATAAGCACTCATACGACGACTAATTGACTTAAATTTGCATCATGAATATACAAGACATCAATCTCCCTTCCGGGTTTTCTCCGGCTTCAAGGGTTTGGATATATCAGAGCAACAGACCATTCCATGAGCAGGAGATCAAAGAAATCGACGAACAGCTGTTACAATTCACCGAACAGTGGAACGCCCACGGCGCGCCTGTAAAAGGCTGGGGCCGTGTTGTACTGGGCCAGGTGGTGATACTGATAGCAGACGAAACAGAAACAACCGTAAGCGGTTGCAGCACAGATAGCTCGGTGCGGGTGATCAAAAGCATTGAAAAACAGTACAATGTAAATATGTTCGACCGCCTGCTGCTCGGTTTTATTGTGAAAGACAAGGTGCAGCTGCTGCCGATGGCCCAGCTGGGTTACGCCATGGAACAAGGGTTTATCGATGAGAACACCCTTTATCTCAATAATACCGTACTGACCAAAGCCGATCTGGACACGAAGTGGCTGATACCACTGAAAGACAGCTGGCTGAGCGCAAAGATTACACGCAAAGCGGTGTAGGACTTCCCGGAAAACAACGAAAACATTGCATATAAGAGCGAAGACAATAGATTTGCATAAACTATTGTCTTCGCTCTTATTACATATTATAAATTTAACAAAACAAGAGAGTATCAATAAGTTGGCGGGAGATATCTTTGACCAGACGTTTTGAGAAACCGGCATGCACCTGTTGCGTGATGACATAATGTCATTTTTTCCGTTTTAATCCTTATTTTTGCTCTCCAAAATTTTTGTCAGGAATGCTGGACCAGGTTACCAAAGTGCATGATGAGAGCCGTCAGGGAGAAGCTTTTGCTCCCGTGGCGACCGACGACCAAACATATAGGAAAAAATTTTATATAGAAAGCTATGGCTGCGCGATGAATTTCAACGACAGTGAAATCGTTGCGTCCATATTAAACCAGGAAGGATTTGGCGCCACCCGTAACGTGGAGGAAGCTAATCTGATCCTGCTCAATACCTGTTCTATCCGCGAAAAAGCGGAACAGACAGTGCGTAAGCGGCTGACAGAATTCCGGCGGATAAAAAAAGAGACGCCCGGCCTGCTCATCGGTGTGCTGGGTTGTATGGCAGAACGGTTGAAAACGAAGCTGCTGGAAGAAGAGAAGCTGGTAGACATGGTCGTAGGCCCGGATGCCTACCGCAGCCTTCCTTCCCTCATCGCAGAAGCGGAAACAGGCCAGAAGTCAGTGAACGTGTTGCTCAGCCGCGAAGAAACTTATGGAGACATCAGTCCGGTGAGACTGGACAACAACGGGGTTTCCTCCTTTGTGTCTATCATGCGGGGTTGCAACAACATGTGCACCTTCTGTGTGGTGCCTTTTACCCGTGGCCGTGAACGCAGCCGTGACGCGGTTTCTATCGTGAGAGAGGCGGCGGAGCTGTTTGAAAACGGCTACCGCGAAGTGACACTGTTGGGCCAGAACGTAGACTCCTACTACTGGACCAGCGACGATGGCAGCGAAACCGTGACTTTCGCGCAACTGCTGGAGAAAGTAGCGCTCATCAATCCTTTGCTGCGCGTACGTTTCAGCACCTCCCATCCGAAAGACATCACCGACGAGGTGCTCTATACCATGGCCAAACACGAAAACATCTGCAACTATATCCACCTGCCGGTACAAAGTGGCAGCAACAGGATATTACAGCTGATGAACCGGACGTATACCCGTGAATGGTACATGAAGAAAGTGGAGCGCATCCGCGAAATACTTCCCGGCTGCGGATTGTCAACCGATATTATCTGCGGTTTCTGCAGCGAAACAGAAGAGGAGCATCAGGAAACCATGGACATCATGCGGTTTGCCGCTTACGATCTGGCCTATATGTACTTCTATTCCGAACGCCCCGGTACACTGGCACAGCGCCGTTACCAGGACGATATACCGGAAGACGTTAAAAAAAGAAGGCTGGCCGAAGTGGTGGAACTGCACCGGCAACAATCAGAAAAAAGCATGAAAAACGATGTCGGCAAAACCTTCAAAGTGCTGGTAGAAGGCACTTCCAAACGTTCCGAAGAACACCTGTTCGGTCGCAATGACCAAAACAAGGTGATCGTTTTCCCCCGCGAAAACTTTAAAAAGGGCGAATACGTTATGGTAAAGGTGGAGAGCTGTACATCCGGTACACTTATAGGAAACGCAGTACAGTAGCCTGCCCGCTGCTGCCTGCTCATTTTTGGACCATTAAACAATCGGGTTACCACTTATGGACATACAGGCTATTAAAAACAGGTTTGGCATTATCGGAAACAGTCCCGCATTGAACTACGCCCTGCAGGTGGCCGCACAGGTGGCCAATACCGACCTCACCGTACTGATCAACGGGGAGAGCGGCGTAGGTAAAGAAGTATTTTCCCAGATCATCCACGCGCTCAGCGCCCGAAAACATAATCCTTTCATTGCCGTGAACTGCGGCGCCATCCCTGAAGGCACCATCGATTCCGAACTGTTCGGCCACGAAAAAGGTTCCTTCACCGGCGCAGTAGACAGCCGTAAAGGTTATTTTGAAACCGTCAATGGTGGCACCATCTTCCTTGATGAAATCGGAGAAATGCCGCTGGGCACACAAGCCCGCCTGCTCCGTGTACTGGAAACCGGCGAGTATATCCGCGTGGGCTCTTCCAAAGTGCAGAAAACAGATGTCCGCGTGATCGCCGCCACCAATCGTGATCTGCTGGAACGCACCCAACACGGTAAATTCCGGGAGGACCTCTACTACCGCCTCAACACCGTGCCTATCCGCGTACCGGCACTGCGCGACCGCAAAGAGGACATCCCCCTGCTGTTCCGCAAATTCTCCGTCGATTTCTCCGAGAAATATAAAACACCTTCCATCCAGCTGGATGAAGAAGCCCGTCAGATGCTGGTCAATTACCCCTGGCGCGGCAATGTGCGCGAATTGAAAAATATCGCAGAACAAATATCCGTACTGTCGTCTGACAAGCTGGTCACCGCCAACGACCTGAAAAGGTTCCTTCCGGAAATACCGGAAGTCAACAGGCTGCCGATGCTGGCCGCTCCGCAGCAACAACCAGGCGGTGGCGATTTTGCCTCTGAAAGGGACATCCTCTACAAACTTTTCTTCGATATGAAAAAAGATGTGACAGAGGTCAAAAAAATGTTCTTCGACATCCTGCAGAACCCTAATGTGACGCACGCCGCGGAATACCATCCGGAAAGCCATGTGCTGCACAGCTACCCTGCCGCTACTGAAATGGCCGTCCCTTCTCCCGGTATCAACAATACCCAGCCGATCATCCTGGCCGATAATAAAATCGACCACCATGAAGAAGTGGAAGAAACCCTTTCCATTGCCGACAAAGAGAAAGAACTGATCGTGAAAGCGCTGAAGAAACACAAAGGCAAACGCAAGGATGCCGCCCTCGATCTGGGCATTTCCGAAAGAACGCTTTACCGTAAACTCAAAGAATATAACATCGCCGAATAAACGAATTTTTCAGGAACATGACCACTACCATCCGAACATTCATCGCCCTTGCCATGATAGCACTACTGGGCGGTTGCAGTGTACACTACTCCACCACTGGCGCCAGCATCGACAATGAAGCCAAGACGGTGAACGTACGTTTTATTGAGAACAGGGCGCCTATCACCAACCCTACCCTCAGCCAGAAAATCACCCAGAAACTGCGTGATAAAGTCACTTCCCAAACCAGGCTGACACAGGTAGGCGATAATGAGCCCCGGGCCGATTACGAGTTCCGTGGCGCTATCACTGGCTATTCCTTCTCCAATGCCGCTGTCACCAACGTAGACCAGGCCGCCACTTCCCGTCTGAATGTGACCATCAACATCACCTTCATCAAACGGGTAGGCGATAAAAAAGGCTTTACCCAGTCATTTACCCGTTCTGCCGACTTCTCTGCCAACCAGCTTCCTTCCGTCGTGGAAAACGGACTGCTGGAGAATAATATCATCCCCGGCATCGTGGACGATATTTTCAACAGGGCTTTCGCTAACTGGTAATAAAATTTTACTACATTAGGACTATGATCGCAAACACAATCATCGCACACGTCTTTTTGCAGGCCAGCCTGCACCAGGTAGATGTGGCCGCCATGGACAAGCTGGTAGCGGAATATCCCTATTTTTCTGCTGCCCGGCTCCTGCTGGCCAGAAAGATATATCACCAGCATGGCGACCTTCATGATCCCGCCATCAAAAAGGCAATGTTGTATAGCGGTCAGCCTCACCATTTTTATCACATCGTGACCCATGAACCGGTACTGGAAACCGTGGAAGACCGTGTATCACCGGCTATCCCGGTAGATGCCCTCCCGGAAGAACTGCCTGTGGCACTGGGAACTGTCGAAGACCACGTATCACCGGCCATTCCGGTAGACGCTCTCCCGGAAGAACTGCCTGCGGCACTGGGAACTGTGGAAGACCACGTACTACCGGCCATTCCGGTAGACGCCCTTCCCGATGAACTGCCTGCCGTCATTTCAGAAAACGGTCAGACAACCGCTGAAGCTGAAGCAGAGACGACAACGCCGGTCATCGCAGACACGAAAATCGAAGAAGAAAAAGAAGGAAAAGAAGAAGTGGAAGAAGAGCATATGATCGCAGCATCCGCTGCCATACCTGTAATGGAAGAAGAAACGCCCATCCCTGCTGCTGCGGAAGCTACCGTTGAAATGCCGCAGGCAATGGCTGTTAACGGCACAGAAGACTACGAAGCAACCACCCCGGACGCGATATTATCTGAAATGCCGCAACAGGCTGACATGGTGGCAGCGCCGGAAACAGACCATACCCCTCATCAGGCGGCATCAACAGCCTCAGAGGATACCGACAACACAGACGAGCTGCCAATTAAAATATTCCCGCTGGAGATGTCAGCAACAGAAGAAACCACGCTGACATTCCAGCCGCTGTATACCGATGACTACTTCGCCTATAAACGGCTGAAAGACCCGGAAAATGCAGACGAGCTCAGCGTTCAGGGAGAGGCAGAGATGAAAAGCTTTACTTCCTGGCTGCGGCAGATCAAGGACAACTTCTCCGGCAGGACCAACAAAGACTGGTACCACCAGCAGCTACACCGCATTTACGAAGAAGACGAAGAACCGGAAGTATCAGAAACCGTCGAAAAAATGGCGATGGACTCCATTACTTTCAACAACGATATCGTATCTGAAACACTGGCAGAGATATGGGTACGTCAACGACAGTACCAACAAGCGATCAGGATATATCAAAAATTAAGTTTGCTTAATCCCGACAAAAACGCTTATTTTGCGCAGAAGATACAAGAACTAAAATCTTTAATAGATAAAAGCAAACATTAATATTTATGTTAATCATTTTTGGTATCCTGATCATATTAGCCTGTGTGTTGTTGGGCTTTTTCGTGCTGATCCAGAACCCTAAAGGAGGCGGCCTGTCCGGTTCTTTTGGTGGTATTGGCAATCAGGTGATCGGGGTGCGTCAGACAACTGACGTTTTGGAAAAAGGTACCTGGATACTGGCAACTATCATTGCTGTACTCTGCCTGACAGCTCCTTTCTTTATCGGTAAATCCAGCAAGGTATCCAATTCCGCACCTACTGCCATCGAAAGAGCTGGCGGTGGCGTACCTGCTCCGGCTCCTGCACCTGCGCAACTGCCAGGTACCCAGCCACAACAACCGGCGCCGAACACTCCGGCTCCATCCACTCCGGGCAAATAATATCTTTCTGAATAATATTTTATAAAACCTCGCCGTGAAAAGCGAGGTTTTTTTAATCACTACCCGCTACGAATGGCTAAGAAACGAAAACCTACCAACGTATGGCTTAAACGCAGCCTCGTCATCGCCGGCTGCCTGGCCGCAGGTATCCTCGTATATTTCTCCTACCGGGTGTTTGGCCCCAATACAAAAGCGTTCGGCGATTCCAAATACTTCTATGTCCGCACCGGCAGCACCTATAATGACGTGCTCGACGGGCTGGAAGACCAGGGCATCATCCGCAACCGCAACAGCTTCAACTGGGTGGCCAAAGAACTGGGATACCCCTCCCGCGTGAAAGCCGGTCGCTACAAAATAGCCCATGGCATGAGCAACTTCGACATCGCGAAACTGCTCCGCTCCGGTAAACAATCCCCGGTAGTACTGGTGATCAATAAACTGCGTACCAAACAGGACCTGGTCCGCAAAATCAGCAACAACCTGGAAGCCGATTCCAACGCGCTCCGCGCCCTGCTGACCGATCAGGTATATCTGCGTCAGTTCAGCCTCGACACCAATACCGTAATGTGCGCCGTGGTGCCTAATACGTATGAGTTCTACTGGAATACCAACGCGGAAACCGTCTTCAAAAAACTGGAAAAGGAAAGAGAGGAGTTCTGGACCAGCGAACGCCGGGAGAAAGCCAAAGCATTGAACCTTACACCAGTCCAGGTCACCATTCTTGCCTCTATTGTGGAAGAAGAAAGTAACAAGCTGGATGAAAAACCGATCATTTCCAGCGTATACCTGAACCGCTTCCGCAAAGGCATGCGCCTGCAGGCTGATCCTACCGTTAAATTTGCGCTCCAGGACTTCGGCCTGAAGAGAATACGCGAAGTGCATACCCAGTTCGATTCTCCGTATAACACTTACCGTTATGAGGGTTTCCCGCCGGGCCCTATCTGCACGCCGTCCGAAAAAACAATAAACGCCGTGCTGAACACACCGGAAACAGATTATTTGTACTTTTGCGCGAGGTCTGATTTTTCAGGCTACCATGCTTTTGCAGCCACTTACGCGGAACATCTGATCAATGCCAGAAAATATCAGGCTGAACTGAATAAAAGAGGATATTAATTCCCAAATAACTAAATAATAACATCGCTTTGGTTTTTAAACCCGAAAACATCATCTTCCGTTCACGTCCTTACCGCTGGTTGGTTAACAGGAGTAAAACCCTTATCCTGCCTGGCTTTGAAGGACTGCCACTGTATGATGTGCTGAAATATTTCGGGCAGGAAACCAAAGCAAGGGGCCTGGGTGACAGGGCCAGGGCGATTTCTTTCAACTTCCTGCTGGCCATTCCGCCTTTCTTCATTTTCCTGTTTACGCTCGTTCCCTATGTGCCGGTAAAAAACATAGAGCCTACGCTTTATGACCTGGCGCAGGACCTCACGCCCAACTACAACACCTATATGATCGTGCGGGAAATGATCCATGATTTCCTGTACACGCACCGCAACGGCCTGCTGTCGGTAGCTTTCCTGATGGGCTTTTTTTATTCTTCCAATGGCGTAATGGGCATCCTGCGCTCCTTCAGTAAAATAGAAGGCGCTGGTTTCCGCAGGCGTAAATGGTGGCAGAACCGCCTGATCGCCCTGGAACTGACGCTCATACTGGTCATCCTGCTACTGGTGACCGTGGCGCTGATCATCATCCAGGGCGCCACCCTCCGCTGGCTGTTTAACCTCACCGGCGTACAAAACGCACGGCTGCTCAGTCTTATCGATGTGGCCCGCTGGGTGTTCATCGTATTCCTGTTTTACTCCGTAAATTCAGTGCTGTACCGCATTGGCGCCGCCACTACCAAAAGGTGGAAGTTCATTACCGCCGGTGCTACCGTGAGCACCATTTTTATGATCGTCGTGACCATCGGCTTTTCCTATTTTGTGAACCACTTCGGTAACTATAACAAGATCTATGGCTCTATCGGTACTATCCTGATCCTGATGTTGTGGGTGTTCTTCAATTCATTTATCCTCCTGGTCGGCTTCGAGCTGAATGCCAGTATCCGCGCCCTGAGCGATGCCCGGCAGGAAAAAGAGCAGGAACAGGAAAAACCGGCCGCCAGCCCTTTACTGCGCTAATCTCTCATCTACCGAAAATTTTTATTTTAACTTTTTTTATTATATCTTTCTAAAGATATCCTGTCAACTGTCAGGAAAATTACTGTCGCATTGATTATATTTATACTGGACATGAAATCCTCATGATATGATGAAGTCCGCTCTCTACCTTGCCTGTGCCCTCGTTTTTACCGCAGCCGTACCGGCTGTCGAAAATCCGCTTGAACCTGGTGCCGCCCTTCCCAAACCTGATGTAAAATGGATGGATGTTTCGGGAAAAGAAATTTCCCTGAACAGTGCCAAAGGCACGAATGGCCTGCTGATCGTATTTGGGGGCAACCAGTGCCCCTATATGGTACGCAACCAGGAACGGTTGCACAATATCTGCGCGTTGGCGCGTAAGAGCGGTATTGGGGTGGTAATGGTAAATTCCAATGAAGCCAATCGTACCGATGGGGATTCGTTTTCAGCCATGAAGGCCTATGCCTCGCAACATGCGTTTCAATGCTACTATATCCTGGATAAGAATGCGGAACTGGCAGATGCTTTCGATGCCAACCATACACCGGAGTGCTACCTGTTTGACAAAAACAACCGCCTTGTGTACAAAGGTGCTATTGATGATAACCCAGGCAATGCAGATGCGGTAAAAACCCGTCACCTGCAAAATGCCATCACTGAGTTGCTGGCCGGCAAATCCATTACCACCAACACTTCCAGCACACTGGGCTGTAATATCAAAAGAAACCGCTGATTACTGTCCAACGAGGAATACCGCGTTACTGAACATCAGCTTACCATTTTCCCAGAAACTTCTGAACAGCGGGTTATCGGCCAGGATGACCACAGCGCCGTTGCCCATTTCCTTTACACCGAACAGCAGCCCGTCTTTTAACCGGTTACGGGTGTCTGCGCCCACGAAACCACTGAGGTAATTGTCTTTCTTTAAAACGCCTACATTCCAGCCTCCGTTATCAATGAATTCATACAACCGGCTATCCTGTTTAAGGGTGTAATAAGTCCCAGGATAACCGAAGGCCAGTGGATGTGTGGTGTCCATCTCCACTTTAAAGATAGCGCCCGGAATAAACTGGCGTACACTTTCCCGTTCACGGTTGCCGTAAGGCTTCAGCGCATCATAGGAAGATTCATCCAGTTGTTTGTTCTTTTCCGGCGCCGGCCCTTCTTTTTCTTTTTTCTCCCTGATGCCCCATTCGGCCGCAGCCACCTGTGCTACGGCACTTTCAATGGCAATCAGTTTACCGCCGTTACTGATCCAATCTTTCAAACGTTCGGTGGCGGCCTTGTCTGTAAATGTTTTATAGTCGCCGTCTGGCAGTATCAGCACATCTGTCTGGTCCCACTTCACCGCATTAAGATTTCGTTCATTCACGACCGTTACAGGATACCCCAGTTGCTGTTCAAAGAAATGCCATATCTCTCCCACGCCCAGCGAAGATACATTGTCACCGGTGACCAGTACTACTTTGGGAGCTTTGATATAACGAATTCTGTCCGAGCCGAAGTCCATCCCTTTCTCTACAAAACCCGTTGCCACGGCATCGAGCGTGATTTTGAACTTATCAGCCTGCGAAGTGATGAAGTTATCGAACGGTACGCCGTTGCTGCTGTTGCCGGTACGGGTGATCACGAGCGTGCCCGCAGGGAATGTTTTACCGCCTGAAGTAAAAGGCGCTTCCGTGAAACGCACTTTCATGCCGTATTTGAGCAGTGCGGAAAGGAATTTCACGTCTCGCACACTGTTCCATTGTGCCAGGTAAGCGTATGGATGTTGCGCGGCCAGTGCTGTGTTAGCCGGTGCTGCCGGTGCGTCCGCAGCCGGTGTCAGCGGTTGTTTCAGCGCGTAAGATGTCAGTCCGTACACATAAGGCATGGCCCATGCGGTAATGTCATATGTCACAGAGTCCGTGAGGTGGGACGTAGGCTCAAACAGCACGCGCAGCATATTGGAGCGGGGCTGATAAGCATTGATCACCAGGTCTTCCTTACTGATGGAGAAGGCCTCCGTTTTACCAGTGAAGTAGTTAAACCCGCTGGCGCTGCCGATATTGGCGCCGTAGCCGAAGGCGATATTGTTTTTACGCAGTAGTTCCGCCAGGCCGTTCAGTTTCTCGGGGTTTCCATTGGCTTTGATCACATAGGATTTATAACCGCCCTGCGGGTCTTTCTTAGCTGTTTCAAAGTACTGCACATATTCCTTGAGGATGCGGCCAGCCTGCTGGGAAGCCACTTCGACGGTAGACATGCCGGTAGTAAAGTGATGTGCGATACGGTCTGTCAGGGTAAGCGTATCACCGTCCCGTTTCAATACCGCCACGCCGGCGCGGCCACTGCCGCCCTGTTCGTAGGTCATGCCAATAGCGCCGTTATACATCGGATAGGTATCACCGTAGCTGGGATAAAAAAGGTCAAAACGTTCTTTGGTAAAATAGAGCCATCCTTCCTGATCGAAATATTTTGCGTTGTTTTTGCCGATCATCACCTGGACTTCGCGCTGCCAGGGTGTGATAGCGTCATGGAAAGGCTCTGCTGCCGGCGCAAAATAGTAGGGCGCCTCGATTTCCTGTTCATGGAAATCCACATGCAGCTGTGGCATCCATTGGTTGTAGCGGCCCACCCGTTGCTGTGATTCACGCTGCGTTTGCCATGCCCAGTCACGGTTCAGGTCAAAGTAATAGTGGTTGGGCCTTCCACCGGGCCAGGGCTCATTATGTTCACGGGAATAACGGTTCACGTCCGGCTGCAGGCTGCGTACCGCATTATAGAAATTGACATAGCGCTCACGCCCGTCAGGGTTGAGGCAGGGGTCTATCACCACCACGGTATTTTGCAGCCACTGGTGCGTTTGTGCGTTGCCGTTATTCACCAGTTCATACAGTGTTTTCATGGCGGCTTCGGTAGAAACGGCCTCGTTGCCATGTACGTTGTAGCTAAGCCAAACGATCACGGGCTGGTCGGCTGACTGGCCGCCTTTGGCCATAGACATATCGAGGCTTCTTTGCCGGATCTCGTCCAGCCGGCTGAAATTGGCCGGGGAAGCGATGGTAGCGGTAATGAGCGGACGGCCTTCATAGGTGGTGCCGTATTGTTCCACCTTCACATTTTTGGCCGTAGCCGCCACCTGCCTGAAGTAATCCAGTACACGGTAATGAGGGGTGAACTGGCTACCCAATGGGTAACCCAAAAACTGGTCAGGCGTAGGGATCTGGGCCATAGCGGAGGTAAAGCCAAGCAACAGCAGTGCCAGAAGAAGACGTTGGCGCATAGCAACAAATAGTTTGATACCGTAAGATAGGGATTGTTTTGTTAATTTACACGCAAACAGAAGTATCATGCGTTATCAGATCATGTTGGGCCTGGTGGTAAGCTGTTTCTATACAGCCAGTGCCCAGTCCCCGATTCAACAGCTCCGGCCTTATGACTATCAGATTGAGAAAAACATCACCGTACCGCATGGGGCGGTAGTATCCGCACATCCGCTGGCCAGCCGCGTAGGCGCCATGATCTTGCAGCAGGGCGGCAATGCCGTAGATGCGGCCATCGCTACCCAGCTGGCGCTGGCCGTAGTATATCCCGGCGCCGGTAACCTCGGCGGCGGTGGTTTTATGGTGGCCCGTCTCGCCAACGGCACACAGGTAGCGCTGGACTACCGGGAAACAGCGCCGGCCAAAGCCAGCAGGGACATGTACCTCGACAGCGCCGGCAATCCCATTACTACACTGAGCCTCGACGGCCATCTCGCCGCCGGCATCCCCGGCACGGTGGCCGGCCTCTTCGCGTCCATGAAATATGCCAGGCTGCCTTTCGCCAAACTGATAGCCCCTGCTATCCTGCTGGCAGAAAAAGGTTTCGCCATCACCGCCTCGGAAGCTTCCAACCTCAATGCCTATAAAGCCGATTTCCAGCGTCTCAATACCCAACCCACCGCTTTCGTAAAAGAACAGCCCTGGAAAGAAGGTGATACACTTATACAGAAAGACCTCGCCCATACGCTGACGCTTATACGAAACAAGGGCGCAGCAGGCTTCTACGAAGGGGAAACGGCCGCCAATATTGTAGCTGAGATGCAGCGGGGCCATGGCATCATGACCCTGGCCGACCTGAAAAACTATAAAGCGCGCGAAAGGAAAGCCCTGTCTTTTAACTATAAAGGCTATACGATTGTGACCATGCCACTCCCTTCCAGCGGCGGTATCTGCCTGCAGCAAATGATGGGCATGATGGAAAATTACCCGGTGGCGCAATGGGGATTTCATTCTCCCCAAGCCGTGCAGCTGATGATTGAAGTGGAAAGGAGAGCCTACGCCGACCGCGCCCGGTACCTCGGCGATCCTGATTTTGTAAAGGTCCCGGTGGCGCAGCTCACCAGTAAAAAATACCTGGCCACCCGCATGGCGGACTTTGCACCCGGTAAAGCCGGCAGCAGCGAAACCACTAAGGCAGGCACTTTCCCGGAAAGTGAAGAAACCACCCATCTCAGCATTATCGATGACAAAGGCAACGCCGTAGCCGTTACCACCACGCTCAATGGCCACTACGGCAGCCGTACCGTGGCAGGTAAAGCCGGTTTCCTGCTCAACAACGAGATGGACGATTTCAGCGTAAAACCCGGCGTACCTAATATGTACGGCCTTGTAGGCACAGAAGCCAATGCCATCGCCCCCGGCAAACGCATGCTGAGCTCCATGACGCCTACAATCGTGTTACAGGGAAAACAACCGTTGTATTCCCTCGGTACGCCAGGCGGTTCCACCATTATCACCTCCGTTTTCCAGACATTGATGAACACACTTGAGTTCGGCCTTTCACCGGCTGATGCCATCAACAAACCCAAGTTCCACCATCAGTGGCTGCCCGATGAAATAGCTGTGGAAAGAGATTTTCCGGAAGAAGTGATCACTGCGCTGCAACAGATGGGTTATAAAGTCGTGAAACGTAATCCCATCGGCCGTTCCGAAATTATTAAACGGACACCCGGCACACACATGCTCGACGCTGCAGGCGACAAACGGGGCGATGACAGCGCAGCAGGTTATTAAGATATTCGAAAATCAAAAAAAATATTTATATGCAACTCTATCTCGACAGCGCGTTACAACGGTTCCGCTCCTATTACGATATGGGCACCAAAACCATTGAACGGCTGGATACGCCCCAGCTGCACTGGCAGCCACAGGGTGAACCCAACAGCATCGCTATGATCGTAAAACACCTGCGCGGCAATATGTTGTCCCGCTGGACAGACTTCCTCACCAGCGATGGTGAGAAACGCGACCGTCACCGTGACGAAGAATTTGAAGAAGACCAGGCCAGCAAAGAAACTGTCCTGCAACGCTGGCACGAAGGCTGGGCATGCCTCCTGAAAGCTGTCGGCAGCCTCACGCCGGACGATCTCGAAAAAACCGTGTACATCCGTGCTGAAGCTCATTCCGTACTCGACGCCATCAACCGGCAAATGACCCATGTGCCCTATCACGTAGGACAGATGGTATATATCGGCAAAATGATTCTGGGCGAAAACTGGCAAAGCCTTTCTATTCCCAAAGGCCAGTCAGAAGCTTTCAACCAGCAAAAATTCGGGAACAAATAATGATGAAACTACGTACTATCTTCACCGTTATCCTGCCCGCAATGGCGTTGTTCGCCTGTAACACCGGCAGGACAGACGAATTGCTGAAGCATAAGAAATGGCGTGTATACGATGTAAAAGTGCCGCAGGGCGACCCGTACAATAACACCCAGCTCATTCAGGCCAAAGACCTGAAAGACGGTTATTACACCGACGTATACTACCAGTTCCTGGACAACAATGTATTTGTGGCCACCATCGCGGGCAAACCGGATTCGGGCAAATACTTTCTGCTCAGCAACGGCAAGGTGATCTCCGTCACCGCCTCCAACGGCTCCCGTACGGCGGAAAACCTGGTCACCGTGGAAAAGCTGGATGAATCCCACTTTGATATGAAAGTGAAATCCGGCGATTACCATTTTATTCTGCGTACCCGAAAAGAATAGCTACCTATGCTTCTACACACCGATATTACCCCGGGAAGGACCGCTACAGTTGACAATCGCAGCTGCCTTTTTTTCTCGGGCTTCTCCTATCTCGGTCTACATCAGCAACCCGCTTTTAAAAGCGCCTTCATGGAAGGCATCCACCGTTATGGAACGCTTTATCCCTCTTCCAGGGCGGGCAATGTGCGGTTGTCGCTTTTTGAAGAGATGGAACACGCGCTCTGCACCCACCTGGAGCAGCAGGCCGCAGTAGTGCTTTCTTCCGGTTATATGGCTGCGCAGGCGGCCATCCACTATGCCGCCACCCGTGGCCAGCTCTGTTATGCGCCCGGCGCCCATCCGGCATTGTGGCTTGGCACACCGCAGCTGCCGGCCGTCGACAGGGCACAATGGGAGCAGGAGACGATTGCGCGTGTGAACGGTGACGCAGATCATCATTACGTGATCGTCACCGATGCGCTGAACCCTATCACCGGGGAGGTATATGCTTTCGACTGGCTCCGCCTGTTGCAACGCAAAGTACTGGTACTGATAGACGATTCTCATGGCATCGGCATCCTTGGCCCCCGCGGCCAGGGAAGCATTCACCTGCTGCCCGGCACGGAACAGGTGCGTTATCTTATTACCGCTTCGCTGGCCAAGGCTTACAGCGTAGAAGGCGGTGTAGTGGCGGGCCATGCCGCCGATATCGCCGCACTGAAAAAGAACGGCTTTTTCACGGGCAGCACTCCAATGATGCCGGCCGGCGCGCATGCCTGGCTGCAGTCAGCCGACCTCGTCCGGCAACAACGGATGCAGCTGCAACAGAACGTGGCCTACTTCCTGCACCTGGCGGCCAATTCGGCGATTCACAACCCGCATGGGCTACCGGTGTTCATCCTGCCACAACCGGCAGAAAAACCACCGCTGTTAAACTATCTGGCTGAACGGGATGTTATCATTTCCAGTTTCCCTTACCCGTTTCCCCACAGCCAACCGGTAAACAGGGCCATTATATCTGCACTGCATACCCAGCAGGATATCCTGTCCCTTTACCAGTTCCTGAAAGAATATGGTTATTAACAATAAAAAATCTCGTCAATGTTACGCCCTCTGAAAACCCTCGCTCCCTTGCTCCTGGCGCTGCTGATACAGCTCTCAGGCCATGCACAGGGTAAATCCCTGTTATGGAAAGTAACCGGTAAAGGCCTTAGCGCCCCCTCCTATCTCTTTGGCACCATGCACCTGGTCTGTAAAAATGACTTGTCTTTTGCCCCTGCCGTCACCAACGCCTTGCAGGGCGCCCAGACAATGTGTATGGAAATAGACCTGATGTCCAACAACAAGGACAAACTGCAGTCGCTGATATTCAACCAGGCCGATGACTATTCCCTGCGGAAATTATTCGAGCCTTCACAATACGCCATGGTAGACCAGTTCTTCCAGGACTCCCTGCACTTCAGCCTTGCTCCGCTCGACAAAGCCAAACCTTTTATGCTGACCACCCTGCTGATGATGAAACAGGTACCCTGCCAGAACCAGGACATCGCTGCACCCGACAGGGAGCTGGCCACCCTGGCCACCACCAAAAACATACCCATCGCCACCCTCGAAACAGTGGAATCGCAGATGGCCCTCTTTGACAGTATCCCCGATAAAACAGAAGCAGAAATGATCGTGCGACTGGTACAGGATATCAAGAACAATGACAAGGAAGCCCGCGTGATGCTGGACACCTGGAAACAACAGGACCTTGATAAACTGTACAAATTAGTTATACAATCCCCTGATCTGAAAGATTATCAGGACCTGATGCTCTTTCGCCGTAATGCAGCATGGGTACCACAGCTCGAACAGCTGATGTCCAAAGGGCCGGTGTTCGTTGCCGTAGGCGCCGCACACCTGGCGGGCGCCAAAGGGCTTATTGCTCTTTTAAGAAAAGAAGGATATAAAGTGGAAGCCGTCAACTGATTATTTCGCCATTCAGTTATTTTGTTATTTGAACATTTGTTGATTCCCGCAGGCTGTACGGGCCTAAAATTGATAAATGATCAAATAACAAAATAACTAAATGGCCAATAACCCCTATTTTTGCCGGATAAACTTTGGTGCCTGAAAAAAGTTCGGAAAATATTAACTATCATTTTACTGTGTTTGTTAGGCCTGATCATTCTGGTGGGAGTATTAATCAATATACCCGCAGTCCAGAACCTGCTGGTGAGGGAGGTCACATCGCGTTTGTCCGATCAGCTCCACACACGCGTTGAAATAAACCGCGTCACGTTACGGCTGTTCAACAGTATGCAGCTGGAAGGAGCACTCATCGAAGATCAGCATAAAGACACCCTCCTGTACGCGGGCAAATTGCAGGTGCGCATCACTGACTGGTTCTTTTTTCAGGACAAACCCGTTATTAAGTTCGTCGGACTGGAAGATGCGCAGGTCAACCTGCTACGGCCCCGCAACGATTCTGTCTGGAATTACCGTTTCCTGGAAGACGCTTTCTCCGGTCCTCCTTCCCCCAAATCCAAAACACCGTCCAAAGGCATCTCCCTTGACCTGAAAAAAATAGATCTCCGCAATATCCGCATCAATCAAATTGACGCCTGGGTGGGCGAAGACATGCGTGGCTACGCCAAACGCATTTTCCTCGACGCCAAAAACCTGGACCTGCAAAAACACAATATCGATATACAGGAACTGTTTCTCGATAACCCCTACTTTATTATCAGCAGCTATTCCGCTTCCCCGCTGCGGCACAAACGTACGCACCTGACCGGCAACCCGGTGCCCGACAGCACAGCGCCCGGCGAGCTTCGCTGGAACTATGGCAACTGGAAACTGTTGCTGAAAGAACTACATATCCGCAATGGCATGCTGGGCGTGGATATGCCGGATGACACCACTAAAATAGAAGCAGGTTACTTCGCCCCCAATCATATCCGCTTCGGGGAAATCAACCTGTCACTCACCAACACCAGCCTGGTAAAAGACAGTATCATCGGCGATCTTACTCTCAGTACCAAAGAACGGTCCGGCTTTGAAGTGAAAAAACTCACGAGCCGTTTTAAAATGTCCCCCGTGGAAATGGAGTTCTCCCGGCTGGACCTGCAAACGAACCGGAGCCATATCGGTGACTACTATACGATGCAGTACTCCGATATCAGTGACATGAACGACTATGTGAACAATGTGTTCATGCAGGCCCGCTTCAAAGACTGCCGGCTGTCGTCAGACGATATCGCATTTTTTGCGCCACCGCTCTCCACCTGGAAAAAAGAAATCACGCTGACAGGTAAAGCCCGCGGCCCGGTGAGCAACCTGAAAGCCTCAGAGATAGAACTGGAAGCCGGCACCACCACCCGTCTGAAAGGCAGCATCGAACTGCGTGGCCTGCCGGATATCTACGAAACATTCATCGACTTCCATACAGAAGAGCTGGTCACTACCGGCGCAGATGTTATGCAGATCATGCCGATTGTAAAAGAGGTGAATGCCATCCGCATGGACAAGCTCACGTCCATCCGCTTCCAGGGAAGTTATACCGGCTTTATCAATGACTTTGTGGCTTACGGCCAGTTCCAGACCAATCTGGGCAAACTCAGCTCTGACCTTAACTTTAAGACCAGCCGCGATGTGCCCGTATACTCCGGAAGCCTCACCACCACCGGCTTTGACGTGGGCACCCTTTTCGATAACAACAACCTGTCCACCCTCACGCTCAATGCCAAAGTAGACGGGGCCGGCTTCAACTTTAAAACGCTCAAAGCCAGTGTAGACGCCGATGTACAGGAAATGAGCCTGTTCGGCTACACCTACCGTAATATCAAGACCAATGGCACCATGAGCCGCAAGTTCTTCAATGGCTCGCTGGCATCCAAAGATCCCAATCTGGACATGGACTTCACCGGCACCATCGATTTCAACGAGGCGCTGCCCATCTTTAATTTCCACTCCGATCTTCGCAAGGCAGACCTGAAAGCGCTGCACATCGTGGAGGATTCGGTCACCCTGCAAGCCACGCTGGACCTGAACTTCGCCGGTAACACCATCGACAACTTCGACGGTACTGCCCGTATGCACGAAGTGTCTTTGTACAAAGACGGTAAACGGCTGGAGTTTGACTCCCTCCGTGTCGCCACGCACATGCAGGACAACCAGAAAGTATTGAGCCTGAACGGCAGTGAGGTAAGCGGTTTTGTAAAAGGCTCCTACAAACTCATGGAGCTGCCAGACGCCTTCCAGCTGCTTTTATATAAATACTACCCCAGTTATTTCCTGGCGCCGCAGAAGGCGGATATCCAGGAGAATTTCACCTTCGCCTTCCAGTTCGGAGAAGTAGAGAAACTGCTGAAAGGCTTTACCAATAAATTTACCGGCTTCGACAACACATCTGTTCAGGGCGGTCTAAATACCATGAATGGCGGTAACCTGTCGCTCAACATCAATATCCCGGAAGCCGGGTATCTCGGATACCGGGCACAGGACCTGCAGGTAAAAGGAGACGGCACTTTCAGCAAAGTCAATATCAGCACCAGCATCGGCAAAGTGTTGTCCGGTACCAACACCATCCTGCAAAACCCGCTGATACTGGCCAGTTCAGGTAACGACACTTCTTACCTGAAAGTAGATTTACAGGCACAGGACACCTCTTCCCTGGATGGTTTCTATGCGCGTATCGTTACCGTCCGCCAGGGCATTAAGATCAATTTCCTGAACAGTGCCTTTACCGTCAACGAGCGGCAATGGAACGTAACGCCCGGCAATGAAATATACTGGAGCAAAGACTTTCTCACCGTACACAATCTGCGCGTAACCCGCAATGACCAGAGTATCACGGTAGAGACCAACGAATTCAATCCCGATGAATCCCGGTTCATCGTCACGCTCAAAAACCTGAACCTGCCTGACGTGATCCCTTCCCAGCTGATCACCACCCGCATTGAAGGCATTACCGACGGCACCATCCATATCACTGATCCCACCCAGGACCTTGATGTCACAGCAGCGCTGCGTACACGTGAGCTGCGTATAGACAATGATTCTATCGGCACACTTAATATAGATGGCAGTTACCTGCACCGTACCGGTACCGCTACCTTCCTCGTTAAATCCGACAACGAAGGCAAAAACTTCCTGGCACAGGGCAAAGTAGGCCTTTCCGCCACCAATAAGGATATTGACGCCTCCGTGGATTTCAATGGCATGTCCATCAATCTGCTCAGCAAATACCTGACAGGCTATGTTTCCGATCTGACAGGCGCCGTTACCGGGAAAGTGAATGTTTCCGGCACCACCGACCTGCCCTCCATGCGTGGCAGCCTTCAGCTGGACACCGTGGCCGTAACCGTCGACTACCTGGGCACCCGTTACAAGATCCCCCGGTTAAACGTTAACATCGATGACAACCTCATTGAATTCGGCAACTTTGCCGTTATTGACAAATACGGCAGCAAAGGCACAGCCAGCGGCTATATCAGTCATGACCACTTCAATAAACTGAACTTCGACTTTGATGTGACCGGCCGCAACTTCCTGTTTCTCAGCACCACTTCCGCCGACAACGACCTTTTTTACGGGGACGTGCTGGCAGACGGAAAAGTCTATTTCTCCGGTCCTATCAACGATATGCAGATGCATATCCTGGCGCGGCCACTGAAGGGCACTCACTTCTATCTCCCGATGTCGGACAGTAAAGACATCGGTAAATATGATTATATCATCTTCAAGACCTATGGAACAGAGGTTAAAGAAAATAAACGGAAGAAAGACAATACCAAGCTGACCGTAAAACTGGACATCGCCGCTAACCCGGATGCACAGATCGATGTGATCCTTGACGCCACCACCGGCGATATCATCTCTGCCAACGGTAGCGGGAACCTTCAGATCATTGCCAATACTGAAGGGGATTTCAGCATGTTCGGCAACTACGAGATCAACAACGGGTCTTACAATTTTACTTTCCAGCGCCTGACCAGCTGGAAGTTTGATATAGAAAAGAACAGTACCATCACCTGGAATGGCGACCCGCAGGAAGCCAAGGTGAACATCACCGCTAAATATTCACTGCCCAAAGTGAGTCTGTATAACCTGCTGGGACAGGCCGCCACCGTCAGCTCCAATGACAAGCTGGCCACCCGTACCGAACGGGTGGACGTGCTCATCAACCTGCGCGGCGCCCTGATGAAACCGGATATCTCCTACACCATCGAGCTGCCCGATGTAGGAAGCCTCTCCTATGAAAGTGGTGTGGCCGCCAAACTGAAGGAGATCAACAACGACCAGAACAAAGCGTTGCTGCAGATGTATGGCCTGTTGCTCTTCAACCAGTTCCTGCCCGATGACGCCACTACCAATGCAGCGGCCAACGTAGGCATTACCGGTAAAAACAGCGTAGGCCAGGCGTTGTCAGCCCAGGCGTCCGCTATCCTTAACAATATCACCGGTGCCCTGCTCAAAGGCAGTGGTATCGGTGTCAACGTCAACTACCGCGCGTACAATGTCGGCGGCCCTGGCGGTACTGCCGACAACAGTTCCGTAGACCGTAACCAGGTCAGCGCCGGTATCACCAGTACGCTGTTCAATAACCGTTTCCGGTTGTATGCCGGTGGCGATTACGACTGGGGCAAATCCTCCACCTCCGCCAATGCCAACCGTTTCGCCGGTGACTTCCGCATCGAATATTTGTTGACGCCCGATGGCCGTTTCCGCATCAACGCCTTCAGCAAATCGGATTACGACGTATATAACCTTAACAACCGTACGAAATCCGGCGTGGGCATATCTTACATCCGTGAGTTCAACCGTCTCGGAGAGCTGTTTCATAGCCAGCGCCGTGGCCGCACCCCGCTTATGGACTCCCTTCGCAAGGCGGCAGCCCTGAAACCGAAAGATTCCACTGAAATGAAATAATGCCTTACAATCCCAGGGCTGAAGCCCTGGGCTACATTGTGTTTTAGGTTCTTTTAGATGATAAGCCTGTGATTAATGTAGTAGCTACCAATAAGCAAATATTCAAGAACATGTACTTTGCCTTAGAAGCCAGGGCAGTCATTTAGACTGAGGTCATTATTCAGATGAAGGTCACCCTTTCCTGATTGGACATTAAAGGTATTAGCCCTATACGTTCAAACTCTATCATTTTGCGGACCTGAATCAGAACGTAGCCCAGGGGCTTCAGTCCTGGGACATAAAAAATCCCGGAGCAAATTGCTCCGGGATGAATGATATCTATATAATATTATATCAATTATATCAGCCTTTCAGGATTTCGTGGCCCAGTTTGTCCCTTTTTGTCCGCAGGTAATTTTCATTGTAGGGGTTGGGATGAATTTCGATGGGCACGTTTTCTATTACTTCGAGGCCGTAGCCGCTGAGGCCGGCGCGTTTGCGCGGGTTGTTGGTGATGAGGCGCAGCTTGGTGATGTTGAGGTGTCGCAGGATCTGGGCGCCTACGCCATAGTCGCGTTCATCCATTTTAAAGCCGAGTTCCAGGTTGGCTTCCACGGTGTCGAGGCCTTCTTCCTGAAGTTTATAGGCTTTGAGTTTGTTCATGAGACCGATACCGCGGCCTTCCTGGTTCATATAGAGGATGAGGCCTTTCCCTTCTTTTTCCACCATCTGCATGGCAGCGTGCAGTTGTTCACCACAGTCGCAGCGCAGGGAGTGGAGGATATCGCCGGTCACGCAGGACGAGTGTACGCGTACCAGGACCGGTTCATCTTTTGTCCAGTCTCCTTTTTTCAGTGCCATATGGATTTCACCGGAATTCACCTGTTTGAAGGCGATGAGTTCGAAGTTGCCGTATTTGGTAGGCATTTGAACCCTCACCCCTTCTTCGATCAGGGTTTCGGTGCTGAGCATATAGGAAATGAGGTCCTGGATGGAGATCAGTTTGAGGTCGAATTTGTCGGCTATTTCCCGCAGTTGTGGCAGGCGGGCCATGGAGCCGTCTTCGTTCATGATTTCCACCAGTACGCCGGCGGGCTCAAAGCCGGCCAGTCGTGCCAGGTCTATCGTTGCTTCCGTATGGCCGGCACGGCGCAGGACGCCGCCAGTTTTGGCTTTCAGGGGGAAGATGTGCCCGGGCTTGCCGAGTTCTTCCGGTCTGATGTTTGGGTCGATCAGTGCTTGTACCGTTTTGGCTCTGTCGTGTGCGGAGATACCGGTAGTGCAGCCATGGCCGCGTAAATCCACCGATACGGTAAAGGGAGTCTGATGCAGGGCGGTATTATCTCTCACCATCAGTTCCAGTCCGAGTTCTTCGCAGCGTTCTTCTGCCAGGGGAGCGCAGATCAGGCCACGGCCATGTGTGCTCATAAAGTTGATGATCTCCGGCGTAACGTTACGCGCTGCGGTAATAAAGTCGCCCTCGTTTTCGCGGTCTTCATCATCTACTACGATTACCAGTTTGCCGTTCTTGATATCTTCTATTGCTGCTGCTATTGTATCTAACATATATTATCCCTCCGGGTCAATGTTGAATGACCGCAAAGTTACGACTTAAACACGGGAAATGGTCAAGGAAACATTCCGGGTGGAAACAGGGGAATCTTTTGACAATTTGATAATTATACAATCAGATTTTAACAAATAAGAAATTAGCGCAATAAGTTTAACATGCAACAATCTGAAATACAATAAAGTTCGCGCCGGGCAACGCTTTTATGCATTAACAAATAGCCCGATTTGAGGATTCATAATTTTTTTCGAAATTCCTGAACAAACATCCGGCAAATGTGGATTAACCTGTTAAGATATCAAAAAAATTTATCGAGGATTATGCGTTCTTTCACGACTTAACAATTTGTTAATTCGGCGTTAAAATTTTCCCAAAGTTTTTTGGCACCTTTGCGCCATGAAACAAACTTCTCTAATCATGGGATTTAGAAAATTACTCTTTACCTTATCCTTATTACTCACGACGATCTTAACCTATGCACAGGTAACCACCAGTAGCATGGTCGGTGTTGTAACGGATTCCAAAGGCGAAGGCCTGATCGGTGCCACCGTAAAGGCAGTTCACACGCCATCCGGTACTGTTTATGGAACCACTACCCGTAACGGCGGCGAATTCACCATTCCCAACATGCGTGTTGGCGGCCCGTACAAAGTGGAAGTATCTTTTATCAGCTACGGCACGGAAACGTTCAACAACATTTTCCTGCAACTGGGTACTCCTCAGAAATTGAATGTGAAATTGACTGAAGGTTCCACCACCCTTCAGGAAATCAATATTACTGCCGCCAAAGCGGTAGCACAGGGTAACGGCGGTACTGCACTGAACGTTAGCCGTACCCAGATTGACAATATTCCTACTGTAAACAGAAGCGTACAGGATTTCGTGAAACTGAGCCCTCAGGCTTCCGTTTCCACCAGAGGCAGCGATGGTGCTCCTTTAGGTATTTCCTTCGGCGGCCAGAGCAATAAATACAACCAGTTTGCTGTGGACGGTGCTGTGACCAATGACGTATTCGGTCTGTCTGCTTCCGGTACAAACGGTGGCCAGGCTGGTGCTAACCCGATCTCCATCGAAACTATTGATCAGCTGCAAATCGTTTTAAACCCGTACGATGTTAAGCAGAGCGGCTTTACAGGTGGCGGTATCAACGCCATCACCAAAAGCGGTACCAACGATTTCCACGGTTCTGCTTACCTGTACCTGCAAAACAAAAGCTTCGTAGGTAAATCTCCGGACTCCACCCACACTCCATATGGTGACTTCAACAGCAAAATCTATGGTGCAAGCCTTGGTGGCCCGATCATCAAAAACAAACTGTTCTTCTTCGCCAACGTTGAAAGAACTGAACGTAATAACCCGGTAGACTTCAACCCGGGCGCCGGCGCAAACAACGTTACTGTTGATGAATTGTCCCGTATCTACAATTTCGTAAAAGACAAATACAACGTAGATCTCGGCGGTTATACAGACCAGACCCGCAAGAAGACAGCAACTACTATCTTCGGCCGTGTAGACTGGAACATCAACAATGTTCACAAACTGACTATCCGTCACAACTACCTGGACGCCAGCGACATTAACACCAGCCGTGGCCCCAGCATTGCCGCTTTCTACAACAACTACTACTCTTTCCCTTCCAAAAGCAACTCCAGTGTAATTGAGCTGAACTCCAGCTTCTCTAACAAACTGAGTAACGAGCTGCGTATAGGCTATAACGTTGTAAAAGACAGAAGGTCTTACCTCGGTCAGCCTTTCCCGACCGTTGTCATCAACGACAATGGCAGGACCATCAACCTGGGTAGTGAATTCTCTTCCACTGCCAATGCACTGGACCAGAAAATCTGGACATTCACTGACAACCTGACTATGTACCACGGCAAACACACCATCACTGTTGGTGCTAACGCTGAACTGTACAACATCAAAAATACCTTCATTCAGGGCGCATTCGGTTCCTACTCCTATGACTCCATCAACGGATTCCTGCAGGGACTGAAACCCAGACAATATCAGATCAACTACACCACCGCTGACTCTACACTCCGTGAAGGTATCGGCTTTAAGGCAGCGCAGATCGGTTTCTATGCTCAGGACGAATGGAACATCCGCAGAAACTTCACCCTGACTGCCGGTGTGAGAGTAGACGTTCCGTTCTTCCCCACCACACCTCCGGACAATGCACTCTTTAATAAAGACCCCAACTTCGAAGGATATTCTACTACTACCATTCCTAAATCAAGATTGCTGGTAGCACCAAGAGTAGGCTTCAACTGGGACCTGACCAATGACGGTCAAACTATCATCCGTGGTGGTGCAGGTATCTTTACTGGTCGTGTACCGTTTGTATGGATCTCCAACCAGTACAACACATCCGGTAACGTTTATACAAACATCAGCCTGTCCGGTAACGCACTGCCAGCCGGTGTTAGGTTCCAATATGATCCTAACAGCCCGTTCTATGGTCAATACTCAGCTACCATGCTGGCGGCTATGGGTGGCAACGTAACACCGAGAGCAGCTAACATCAACCTGAGTGATAAAAACTTCAAATTCCCGCAGGTATTCAAAACCAACCTGGCAGTTGAAAGACAATTGCCCTGGGGCATGAAAGCCATTGTTGAAGGTAACTTCTCTAAAACCATCAACAACGCGGTATGGAACAACCTGAACATCATTCCTACCAACGACAGCACTGCACTGGGTGGTGGTCTTAAACGCCCTACTTTCAAAAAGAAAACTACCGGTTGGGGTGACCAGGTACTGCTGCTGCAGAACACCAGCGAAGGTTATACCTATAACATCTCCGGTGAGCTGACCAAAGTAACCAGCAACGGCCTGTTCGTTAAAATCGGTTACTCTTACGGCGACGCCTACTCCGTAAATGACGGTACTTCTTCTACAGCCGCTTCCAACTGGCGCTTTAGCCCGAACGTGAACGGCCTGAACAACCTGGACCTCGCTCGCGCGAACTACAGCATGGGCCACCGCGTAATGGGTGTAATTGCCAAAACATTTAAATATGGCAAACAGAAGAACTTTGCTACTACTGTCAGCCTGTTCTACAACGGTCAATCCGGTATTCCTTACAGCTGGGTATACTTCAACACAGTTGACCCGACTGGTGACGACCTGGCTACCAATGGTAACAACGACCTGATCTATATTCCTACTGCTTCTGAAGTAACCACAATGCGTTTTGACCTGATCCAGCAGAAAAACACTGCCGGCGCAGTTATCTACCAACGTACAGAAGCACAGCAACGTGAAGATCTGGAACGCCTGATCAGCAACGACAGCTACCTGAGCAAACACCGTGGTGAAAACGCAAAGAAAAATGCTTCCCGCACTCCGTTTGAGCATGTATTCGACTTTAAAGTGGCGCAAGTCCTGCCTATCTGGAAAAACCACAAAGTTGAACTTACTTTCGACATCCTGAACGTAGGTAACCTGTTGAACAAAGAATGGGGTCAGACTTACTTCATCACCAACCAGGCTTCCACTCCGCTCACTTTCAGGAAATTCGACAACGGCACTCCTGTATTCCAGTATGACTACAGAAGGGTTATTAACGGATACGGTGAGGAAAAACCTTACTTCATCAACAACTTCACTTCTCGTTGGAGAGGTCAGATTGGTGTTCGTTACAGCTTCTAAGCTAATCACATCTTACAATAAAAGAGAAGGGCTGACCGTTTGGTCAGCCCTTCTCTTTTATATAAAAAACTCCAATCCCAAAAACACCTCCATCGCTCTCCCCCACGTCTCCTGATCATGCCGTCCACCAGCAATCTCCAGGTAGGTAATATCCTCCGGCTCACGATAACCTTTCCGCTTCAATTCTGTTATCAGGTCGAGCGTATCGTCAATACTGTCGATAACGCCGTTACCGTTACGATCTGCCGTTTCATCGTCAGTGCCGCATTCAAAAAAGAACTGCAGCCCCGGCCGACAGGCACTGTCCCGGATACGCCGGTGCATGATACGGTCGCGCTCTTCCCGGTAATGGGCATCCAGTGGCCGGCTGCGCCACCAGAGCGCCCCGGAGAACACCCCTGCCATACCGAAGTATTGCGGGTACTGCCATACAATGTCCAGCGCCGACAGCCCTCCCAGCGAGAATCCTGCGAAGGCCCGTTTCACACCGGTCAACAACGGATAACGCTGTTCCAGAAAGGGTAATAGTTCTTTTATGATAAACTGGCTGTAAACCGCCGCCAGCGAGCCATTGCCCTGATAGTCGGCAATACCTGCCACGCCGTACTCCATACGCCGCCGCGGCCCCGCATGCACCGCCGCTATCCATACTCCCGGCGGCACCACCGCCGGCAATGCAGGCAGGTCCTGCCCGTCATTCACCAACAATAAAACATGCGGCGTTCCTGCCTGTATATATACGTCCAGCGTGACTTCCCGATGCAGCCCCGCAGCAGTGAGCACCATTCGATCCATTTGCATGTCAACAATTTACCGATAAACCAATAATCTTCTTTAAATTTAACTAAACACTTTCCCATGACTGAAAACTACTATAAATGGCACTCGCCCAACCTGGGAAAGGAATTTGAGATGCTGGTATTCGGTGACAGCGGATATCCGTTACTACTGTTCCCGACCTCCATGGGCCGCTACTATGAAAGCAAAGACCGTGGCCTGATAGACGCTATCCGCTGGTTTATTGATGAAGGACGCGTTAAAGTGTATTGCCCCGACAGTATCGATGCCGCCAGCTGGTACAACAAAAGCATCGATCCCCGTTACCGGGCGTATAATCATACCTGTTATGATAAAATGCTGCTGGAAGAAGTGCTGCCCCGAATAGAGGCTGAAACAGGCCGGCAGCGGATCGTTGCCGCCGGATGTAGCTTTGGCGGTTATCATGCGGCCAATTTCGCCTTCCGCTATCCCGGCCGGGTGTCTTATCTCTTCAGCCTCAGCGGTATCTTCGATATCAAATCCAGGATGGACGGCTATTACGACGACCAGGTGTATTATCACAACCCGGCCGACTTCATGCCAGACAACCAGGACCCTGACCTGTGGCGCATGGGCATCGTACTCGGCGCCGCCGAAACGGACGTCACCCGCCCGCAGAATGAACAATTCTCACAACTGCTGGCCGCAAAAAATATCACCCACTGGCTGGACATCAGGCCGCATGCCCGGCACGACTGGCCCGTATGGCGCGAAATGCTGCCACACTATCTGTCACTTATCAAGTAAACGTATGAAAAAGATCGGCATCTTATTCGGACAGGAAAACTCATTCCCACAGGCGTTCGTAGACCGCGTCAACCGTATCAATCCGCCCGGTATCTTCGCGGAATTTGTAACGATCGATAAAGTGCTGCAGGGCGCCGACAGCGGATATGCCGTCATCGTAGACCGCATATCGCAGGACGTGCCTTTTTACCGCGCTTTCCTGAAAAATGCCGCCACCGCCGGCTGCGCCGTCATCAACAACCCTTTCTGGTGGAGCGCCGATGATAAATTCTTTAACAATGCCCTGGCACAAAAGATAGGCGTTACCGTGCCCCGCACCGTACTGCTGCCCTCCTATTCGCTGCCCGACAATACTACCGACAAATCATTCCGGAACCTGATCTACCCGTTTGACTGGAACACGATTTTCGACTATATCGGATTCCCCGCATACATGAAACCTTTCGCCGGTGGCGGCTGGAAACATGTATATCACATCGAGGATAAAGATGATTTCTTCCGGCAACATGGAGATACCGGTCAACTGGTGATGATGTTACAGGAAGAAATAGACTTTTCACAATACTACCGCTGTTTTTGCATCGGCGGCAATCAGGTGCGGATTATGGCCTACAATCCCAAAAACGCGCCCCATCAGCGCTACCAGTCCGATTTCAATGGCAGCGACGCGCTGATGCAGCAGATCACCGACCAGGTGGTCGCGCTCAATCAATACCTCGGCTACGACTTTAATACAGTGGAAATAGCCGTCAGAGGCGACGTGCCCTATGCGATCGACTTCTGTAATCCCGCCCCCGATGCCGACATCAACGCCATTGGCGAGGAACATTTTGAATGGGTGGTGGAAACCAGCGCCCGTTACGCCATCGAGCGGGCCATGGCACAGAAACCAGGGAAAGACAATCTTACCTGGGGAAAGTTCATCCGCGGCAACGGTAAAAAAACAGCTGCGACAAAAAACGTCAAACCCGCGAAACCCACGCCGGTAAAAGAGAAAGCTACCGCCGCCAAAAAAACGGACAAAAAGCCGGCATCTGCCCGAAAAACAAAATCGAAAGAAAAACAGTAAACAACAGGCTATTATCTCCCTACAAATTATCCGAATACATTTCGTTGTGTGTAATTCGTAATTTCGGGAAAAATTTTAATCATGTTCAAAGCGTTTACGCTGGGTATAGAAGAAGAGTATATGGTGATGGACCCCACCACGCGGGAGCTCCGGTCCCATGAGCAAAAGATTGTGGAACAAGCCCACAAAGTGATCCGCGACCAGGTAAAAGCTGAATTTCATCAGGCGGTAGTGGAAGTGGGCACGCAGATATGCGCCAATATCCACGAAGCCCGCGAAGATGTGGCACTGCTGCGCCGCACCATCACCCAGATAGCCGGCGACCTCGGTTTCAGCATCGGCGCCTCCGGCACCCACCCTTTCAGCAAGTGGGAAAAACAAATGATCACCGACCATCCCCGCTATTTTGAGATCGTCAACGAAATGCAGGACGCCGCCAGGTCCAACCTGATCTTCGGCCTGCACGTGCACGTAGGCATGGAAAACCGGGAAATGGCCCTGCATATCGCTAATTCCGTCCGTTATTTCCTGCCACATATTTTTGCCCTCAGCACCAACTCTCCTTTCTGGGAGGGCCGTAACACCGGCTTCAAATCCTTCCGTACCAAGGTTTTCGATAAATTTCCCCGTACCGGCATTCCCGATTATTTTGCCAGTATTGAGGAATATGACAACTACATTAAACTGCTGGTCAAAACCAACTGTATCGACAACGCCAAAAAAGTATGGTGGGACCTCCGGGTACACCCTTTCTTCAATACCGTGGAATTCCGCATCTGCGACGTGCCCCTGACCATAGACGACACCATCACGCTGGCAGCCCTGTTCCAGGCGGTATGCGCCAAAATATACAAGCTGCGGATGCAGAACCTTAACTTCATCATCTACAACCGGGCGCTGGTCAATGAAAACAAATGGCGCGCTTCCCGCTATGGTATTGATGGTAACCTCATCGATTTTGGTAAGGAGATGGAAGTCAACACACGGTCACTCATATACGAATTGCTCGATTTTATTGATGACGTAGTGGACGACCTGGGCAGCCGCGATGTGATCCGTGCCACCGGCCATATCCTGGAAAACGGTACCGGCGCTGACAGGCAGCTGAAAGTTTATGAAGAAACCAAAGACCTCGTAGCAGTGACCGACTACATCCATCGACAGTTTCTGCAGAACTGCTGAGCCGGGATGAAGGATTACCCGGCCGTAATTCGTAATTTTGCAGTATGCATCCAATCAAAAACAAGTGGAAAGTAGCAGTGCTGGATATGTATGAGGGCGTGGCCAATGAGGGTATGCGCTGTATCCGGGAAATACTGGTGCAATATGCAGCGATGCACGCACTGGACCTGCAATTCGATGAATTTGAAGTCAGACTGCAACAACAGGTGCCCGACACTTCCTATGATATTTATATCTCTACCGGCGGCCCCGGCAGCCCGGTAGACAGCGAAGGCAGCGCGTGGGAACAACAATATTTCGCGCTGATAGAAGACCTGCTCGCATGGAACCGCACACAGGAACAGAAAAAACCAGCCTTTTTTATCTGTCACTCCTACCAGATCATGTGCCGGTATTACCAGCTCGGTAACGTCTGCAAACGCAAATCACCGGCCTTCGGAGTGTTCCCGGTTCATAAAACCGCTGCCGGCCTTACCGAAAAAGTGTTTACCGCCCTGCCAGATCCGTTTTACATCGTTGACAGCCGCAACTGGCAGGTGATAGAACTGAACCACGAACGGCTTTACGCCATGGGAGGCCAGGTGCTGGCCCTCGAAAAAGAAAGGCCCCACGTACCGCTGGAACGCGCCACTATGGCCATCCGCTTCAACGATCACTTCATCGGTACCCAGTTCCACCCGGAAGCAGATGCCGACGGTATGCATATGTACCTCCGCCAGGAAGAAAAGAAAAAGCAAGTGGTAGATCATCACGGCATCGAAAAATATAACAGCATGCTGGAACAACTCACCGATCCGGATAAAATCATGCTGACGCACGACCGGCTGATCACCGCCTTCCTCGATTACGCCGTTTACGGGCAACTGACCGACAGACTGGCTGCCATCGAGCACCTGGATGGCGTTCCTTTCCACAACGATGATGAAAACACCTTTTTCTAATCCGTTTATTCCAATATTATGATACCCGAAGTCAGAAAGGCATATAATGAACAGTTTACAAACGACCGTTACCAGGCGTTCCTGGAAGGTATTGCCCTGGATGCCGGTATTGCGCCCGCATTCCGTGTGGCCGAAACACCAGTGTTCGTACCAGCCGACCTGACCGGCAAATTGATACAGGCCTGTGAAGAGATAGTCAATGTGATCCTGCGGCCCGACTTCAAAACCATTACACAGGACGCCATCCCGGCAGACCTGAAGGTGCCGCATGAAAATGAACACCCACATTTTATTGTCATTGATTTTGCCGTGTGCCGCGACGAGGCAGGCGCCTATACACCACAACTCATCGAGCTGCAAGGCTTTCCCACTATGTACGCCTTTCAGGATGTGATGGCCCGCCAGTTTAAAAACCACTTCAATATTCCTGAACAACTGAACAACTTTTTCAACGGCATCGATGAAAAAGCCTACTATCAGTTGCTCCGTGAAATGATCGTCGGCGACCTGCCTGCGGAAGAAGTAGTGCTGCTGGAAATTAAGCCGGAAGAACAAAAAACACGTATCGACTTTCACAGTACAGAGAAATATATCGGCATCCGCACGGTATGCCTTACGAAACTGATACAGGAAGGTAAAAAACTGTTCTACATGCGCGATGGCGTGAAAACGCCCATCCAGCGTATCTATAACCGCATCATTTTTGATGACCTGCAGCAGCAGGCCGGCCACCTGGAACCGCATGTGAATCTGTTCCAGGACCTCGATGTGGAATGGATCACCCACCCCAACTGGTTTTACCGGATCAGCAAATACACCATGCCTTTTATACATAGTGAATTTGTGCCTAAAAGCTGGTTTCTGCATGAACTGCCGGTGTTACCCACCGACCTGGAGAACTATGTGCTGAAACCTCTGTTTTCCTTTGCCGGCAAAGGTGTGATGATAGATGTGACCCAGGAAGATATTGATAATATTAAAGATCCGGAGAACTGGATATTGCAACACAAAGTAAAATACGCGCCTGCCATACAAACGCCCACCGGTCCTGCTATCTGCGAAATCCGGATGATGTACATCTGGCCCGATAGCTCCCCACGGCCTATCCTGGTGCACAACCTGTCCAGGATCAGTAAGGGCAAAATGATCGGTGTAGGCTTCAACAGTACCGATACCTGGGTAGGTGGCAGCTGCTGTTTTTTTGAGTTTGCCTCATGAGGAGGTTTTTTACTTACTCAACTCCTGTAACAACGCCTCTTTACTGAACTTTTCATTATTGATATTCAGTTCAATATTGCCCACTTGCTTTAAATCCGGCATAATCTTAAGCAATGCGGCTTTTTTATCATTCCTAATTTTCTTGTTGACATAAAATTCATGAATGTAAATCCTGTCAATACTATTGATCGTTGCCAGTTCAGAAAGGTCTTTCAAATGAAACATATTGACCAATCTCAACTCTTTCAGCAGCTTTAATGTTGAAAATCCAAACAGTTTTTGGACATTCAGATCAAATAAGGATATTCTCTCAATGGCCGAAAAATCAGCTAAAAAAGTCAGGTCATTGATAGCGGAGACAGCTGCTATCTCTATATTTTTTAATGATGGTAAATCAGGTATGACCAGATTTCTATTTTTGGAGGTAAAACCCTCTAATTTCAGCGATTCCAGCGATAATTCAGGCAGAAAATCCAGCGAATTGACAGCACCTTTGCAACTAATCGACAGTTCCTTCAGTGATTTACAGTGGGATATGGGCGATAAATCCTTAACGCTTCCCGAAATCAAAAGCCCTTTCAGATTTTTAAGTTTTTGTATAAACTTCAGGGAAATACTGGTATAGATAAACAGGTTTAATCTGTCAATGTCGTCCGGGTGCCGGTCTTTCAGCAAATCGATATCTTTTGCACTGTTTATTTCAATATCTACCGTCATTCTTGCGGTGTTTTGTACGCCTGTGAAATTTTTGTGTATTCTTTTTTGGTTGCTGTTTTTTTCTGGTTTCGTCCTTACTTTTTTTCTTTCCAAACATCCATAAGAAAAGCAGGATTGTAATCAGCAATACCCAAAGAAACGGGTAAATGGATTTTCCACCCATGATTATCTGTAAGCTTATATACAACTGCCTGTGTAAAACAGGCAGTTGTCAGTTCATTGAAAAACGGTTGGGCTTAGAAAAACTGTTTTCCTACAATAATGCCATACAGTGACAGCACAAAGAGAATCGCTACGGCCAACAGGTAAAAAGGCTTATACCTGAACGCGATGCCTTTTTTTTTTGCGTATTTGTAGTACAGAAAGGTGCCGCCCAGATACAGACTGGTAAATCCTAATACGAGATAATTAACTCCCATGGTTTTGTTTGGTTTATGGTTTTTACTGGTTTTTGATAAGATGTTATTTAGTTAGACCGCTGTTCCAGCGTAGCAATTCTTTTTTGCAGGTCGATGATATACAGCGTGAGCTCTTCCACTTTTTGCAACAGCTTCCGGTTCATTTCGCCCAGATCATGGCCGTCTTTCGCCACGTCCGCAGCAGCTGGCATATCGGGCAGATGCTGGTGCTGACTGATATAGTTCTCCACTTCCTGCAAAGAGGGCAGCGTATAGTTTTTGCTGAAGACGAAGTCAGGCCATTCAGCAGCGGCAACGCTTACCTTTACCCTTTGGGCAAGGACAGTGCCTTTAACAGCTAATTTAGTCTGAGGATTGTTGGTACCGATACCTACATTGCCGTTGGCGCCAATATGAAGCAGATTTGTCCAATTGGCGTTGTACCCTTTTTCATAAATCTGCCATGCTTTGCTGGTTGGCCGTACACCATAGGAAAAGGTGCCCTTTTGAACATCTGTCGAGCTTAAATAGTTGGAATAAAAATCTGTATTGGCCGAAACAGAATCCCTTGTAATATAAACATAGTCGTCATTCAATCTCCCTGTTCCGTTAATGTTTACCAGGCTCTGTCTCATAGGATTACCGATGCTAACACCATTAGGGCTGTAGGTAAACCCGCTTATATCAGTAAAGGGCAACCTAAAGAAACGATTCCCATCAAAATCACACTTCAGGCCGTAGTCGCCCGTTTTTGCCAGAAAGCCAGTTGGTTCTACGGTTGTTTGTCCATAGTTACCATCTGTTAATGGGCTATGTACAAAATGGGTCGCTCTTACATAAACGCCACCCCATTTATAATTTGATTTCACCCAAAGAGCATTACTAAACACATAAAACGTGGCCGCAATTGGATTACCAGAAGTACACCGGATTTCCATTCCATCAAATCTGTCCGGCGTATGGACCCATTTATCAACACGGATCAGGAAGGTTCCCTGCGGTTCAAAGTAATTCGCATCTCCCTGAATAGACACCTCAATCATAGAAGCATATCCATGATCGGGTGAATTCACCTGGGCAATTTTATAATAGTAAAGGTTATAAGCGCTGGACTCATCTTGTGTTGAGCCGATGAACTTCCAGGGAACCTCTGTTTGTGCCGACGATACTGCCGGGCAGATAAAACAACAGATAATAAGCCAGTAGCCTACCAATTTGAAATATTTCATAGATAAATGATTTGACAGAATATTGAGTATTTGGGTGGACAAGGTTAACATACATTCTTTGAACACCGCGAAGTAGCATAAAAAATCAAATTTTCGCCATCACACAAACGTGTGATTTACAAAAAAAGCCAGCACACAAATACACTGCGTCGCTCCATGCTACCTTTAGTATAAATATTTAACTTTATATCAATATGTCAACTAATCAAGTATCCTATGTTTAGTAATCTTGCCATAGATGTGGCACTGGGGCTGATATTCATTTATCTGCTCTACAGTTTGTTAGCCTCCATTATACAGGAGATGGCCGCCCGGTTGTTCAACGCCCGGGCGCGGGTCTTGACCAAAGCACTGCGCCGCCTGCTGGAGGATGATGACCGCAGCGGAGACCTGGGCGCTTTTGGCCGCTTCACTTTCTTCAACTGGTTTTACGAGCTGGGCTGGAGCGTGGTCTATTTTTTCGCGCCTTTTCAGCACAGTCCTTTTTTGAAGAAGTTCTACCAGTCGCCTTCCATCCGCTACCTGGGAGAAAACAGCGCCTCTGCCAGGCCTGCCTATATCAGCCCGCAGATATTTTCACAGACGATGGTCCACCTGCTGCGCGGAACACTGGAGGAAAACCAGTCAGAGACGGCTGCTATCCGCCACAGCCTGACTTATAATACGCTGCAGCTGGCGCCCGATACCATTGCCCATCTGCGGAATCTTTTTGAAGATGCTCATTACGATGTGGACCGGTTCCGGGCCAATATGGAGACCTGGTTCAATGAAACCATGACCCGCGCCAGTGGCTGGTACCGCCGCCAAACACAGGTGTGGCTGCTGATACTGGGACTGGGCATTGCTGCGGTGTTTAATGTTGATAGCATCGCTATCGCCCGTATTCTGATGAAAGATAAAAATGTGCGGGAGCAGATGGTACGCCTGGCGGCCAGTCGCGAGCCCTCCTATGCGGCAGTTACGGACACGCTTACACGAAAAAACATCTTCCATCGCGACAGCAGTTATTTCAGACAGGACACGTCTGTCAGCATGATGTTAAAAGATACCGCGCTTATTGGCGTTTACGCTATCCTTCGCCAGGACGCCGGCGACGCTAAAAATGTGCTGGGCATCAGCCGCGATTGCGTGACTGACACCACCGGCGGCAAAAAGGAGCTCCGTTGCGGCTTCACACATCCCTACCAGAAAAACGGCTGGATGGTACTGGCAGGATGGTGCATTACCGCCCTGGCTATTTCATTGGGCGCACCTTTCTGGTTCGATCTGCTGGGCAGGGTAGTCAAGTTCCGAAACCTGCCGCCACAGCAATCAGCCGCCAATAACGGGGTGTAGGGAGGCTGCACAGCAGCAACGGCAGCATACAAAATACGTGCGCCAATGCCCTTTAAAGCGTACTTTTGAACTGTCTTCTTACCCTTCTTCAAAATATAATTTTATGAAACGTACCCATTATTCCTCCGGCGCGCAATGGGAAAACAAAGTGGGATATTCCCGCGCGGTACGGATAGGCAATACCATCGAAGTGTCAGGAACAGTAGCGGTAGACAATGATAAAGTAGTAGCGGAAGGTGATGCCTATGAACAAACCCGTTTTGTACTGGCTAAAATAGAATCCGTCCTGGTGTCTGCGGGCGCCACGCTGCACGATGTAGTCAGAACGCGCATGTTTGTAACGGACATTTCCCGCTGGGAAGAGTATGGCCGGGCACATGGTGAATTTTTCAAAGCCATCAAACCCGCCACCACCATGGTGGAGGTAAGCAGGCTGATAGATCCCCGCTACCTGGTGGAGATAGAAGCCACGGCTATTGTAAGCGGAGAATAAAAAAGATATAAGTATAAAGCGCGAAGCTTAGCAGGGACTGGTAAAATACATTACCCCTGCTAAGCTTCGCGCTTTGTATGATCTTTATTGTTACGCCTGCCAGTTAAGCATACCGCCGGTCAGGTTCTTCACATTGGTGAAGCCCATGGTTTCGAGCAGCATACATGCCTGGCCGCTACGGTTGCCGCTGCGGCAGTAAACAATCACTTCTTCATCTTTCAGGTGCTCAATTTCATCCACCTGCATTGCCTGCACGAGGCCCAGCGGAATATGAAAGCCACCGATGTTAAATTCAGCGCGTTCGTGCGGTTCACGAACATCGAGGATGTTCAGTTGTTCACCGTTGTCCATGCGCTGTTTCAGTTCTTCTTTTGTGATATTCTGCATGATATTAAGTTTAAGTTCGGTTTAAAAATGGTGGTTTTGATGTTTGTTATTGTTGTACCGGAGCCTGTGTGGAGTCTTTCACCGGTTTGGTGGCAGACAGCCACAAGTCAATGCTTTCACCGGCCCTTACCATGTTGAAGTCCCCGATTTCATTTCTGCGGGTAGGCACCTGCTTGATGATAAAGGCGTTGGCCGTATCCGTTACGCCCGGATCGATAATAATGGTACCTGCGCTCAGATTGTTGGCGTTCAGCATTTCACGGGCTTCCGTAAAGGTGAGGCCTACAAAATCGGGCACCGGATTTTCAATGCTGCCGGTACCGCTGCTGATGATCAGCGTAATATTGCTGCCTTCTGCTACAGGGGTGCCGGGTTTAACACGTTTACCATTGAGCAGCTGCTGCAGGATGGTATTAGTGGCGAAGTCCGGTTTATAGATGGTATCTCCCACATTGAGGCGCACGCTTTTCAGCACCATTTCAGCGCTGCGGAAGGTCAGTCCTTCCAGGTCAGGCATTTTCACCATGGGGGCCACTACCTTGTTGACTGTCAGGTAAATCGTTCTGCCGACTTTTACCCGCGCGCCTTTATCGGGAGTTTGTACCCATACAGACAAAGGAGGGATACTGTCTATGTAGATGGAGTCTCTTACATCGGCTTCAAATCCTGCCTTTTCCAGGAGGGCAATGGCTTCTTTCACACTTTTCCCCCGCACGTCCGGAACGGTCAGTTCTTCATTATGCCGGGTAATAACGCCCAACAGGGAGAAGAACAGCAGTGCCAGTCCAAAAAAGAACGCTATTACAATCAACAGGTTAATTCCGAAAGAGCGTTTGGTAATAAAGTCAAACATATTTTAAAATTACGAATTACGAATTACGAGTTAGGAATTACGAATTACGAATTACGAATT